>NZ_JAJCIA010000026.1 GCF_020554845.1 Blautia faecis
TAGTCATCGGAATCTTCCACGTCTTCCATTGTTATGATCCTAAATTGTGCCTCCAAGTATTCTGCATCAATTTTTTCCATTTCCATTGTTGAGATATTAGTATTCAAATTAAAGCCTGGTTTTGGGGTCCGTTTTCCATCACCACCTTGATTGGAAGGAAGATCGTTGTATCGCATAGTCAAAATCTTGTATGTCTTTTCATCAAAATCCAGTTTTTTTCCATATGAATTTGTCCATTTTAATCCCTGGAGCATAGCTGCCCGCATAGTGGTTTTCATGTCATAAAATTCTCTCCGGAATTTCTGTCTGTTTTCATCCTTTTTCGGAAGGCATTCAAAATTATCTATTTTATCCTGAGAAAAAACATACGTAATATTATCAAAGATATGATTCAGCTTATCGATATTTTTCTCTAAATCATTTACCTCGACATCTGCATAATCCCCCTCACAATAGAGTTTTAGTGCTTCTTGCAGATTCCGTTTCATGCTATAAGGTTTCCTGAAAAACTTAACCATTCCCCATGGTTTTTCATTATTATCCAAAACTCTATTTGTTCGCGATATTGCCTGAATCAGTGCATCATCTTTCAGTTCCCGATCCAGATATAATATATTTACATACTGCGAATCAAAGCCTGTAAGCAATTGTTTTACTACTATTACGATATCAATACACTTACTGTGATCATTTCCAATATGTTCATATGGCTTTTTATGAACAGGATGGCGGACGTTATACCGTCAAACAGATTGAAAAAACCAGAAAGACACTGCAGACAAGGCTGGAAAAGCTGAATCAGAAAGAAAAAAAAGATCAGGTAGTTACGTTTGAAGAACTGGGAGTAGATCACTTGTATGTAGATGAAGCACACAGCTATAAAAATGCGTTTCTCTATACAAAAATGAGGAATGTAGCCGGGATTGCACAGAACGAAGCACAGAAGTCGGCAGATATGTTCAATAAATGTCAGTATCTGGATGAGATTACTGGAGGAAAAGGCATTACTTTTGCCACGGGCACACCAATCAGCAATAGTATGACGGAATTATATGTTATGCAGCGATATCTGCAGAACAGTAAATTACAAAATATGGGACTTGGACTGTTTGATTCCTGGGCTTCCACTTTTGGAGAAGTTGTCACGAGCATCGAACTTGCTCCCGAGGGCTATACTTTAATAGGACGATAAAATTAACTGTCCTAAATTGAAAATACATAAGGAAGGAGGTTAAGAGAATGTCAAGGACTTCAAAGATTACGGCACTCTACGAGAGATTATCAAGAGATGATGACTTGAATGGCGAGAGTAACTCCATTACCAATCAGAAAAAATACCTCGAAGATTATGCCCGTAGGAATGGCTTTGAGAATATCCGTCATTTTACTGACGATGGTTTTTCGGGTGTGAATTTCAATCGTCCCGGTTTTCAGTCTTTGATAAAAGAAGTTGAAGCAGGCAATGTCGGAACATTGATTGTTAAGGATATGAGCCGATTGGGGAGAAACTATCTGCAAGTCGGATTTTATACGGAAATTCTGTTTCCGCAGAAAGATGTCCGTTTTCTTGCAATCAATAACAGCATTGACAGCAACAATGCTTCGGATAATGATTTTGCCCCGTTTTTGAATATTATGAACGAATTTTATGCCAAAGACACGAGCAATAAAATCAAGGCTGTATTTGATGCACGAATGAAAGACGGAAAGCGTTGTAGCGGTTCAATCCCTTATGGGTATAACCGATTGCCGAGCGATAAGCAGACGCTTGTTGTTGACCCTGTGGCTTCTGATGTGGTAAAGCGTATCTTTCTGCTTGCCAATGAGGGCAAAAGTCCACGAGCCATAGCGGAAATACTAACCGAAGAAAAGGTTTTAATTCCTGCCGCATATGCAAAGGAATATCACCCCGAACAGTACAACGGGATTAAGTTTGCAGACCCTTATATTTGGGGTATATCTGCCATCAGAACGATTTTAAGCAGACAGGAATATCTTGGGCATACTGTTTTGAGAAAGTCGGTCAGCACCAATTTCAAACTGCATAAGAGAAAGACTACCGATGAAGATGAGCAGTATGTGTTTTATAATACCCACGAGCCTATCATATCACAGGAACTTTGGGACAGCGTTCAGAAGCGAAAGAAACGAGTGAACAGAGCTGCGGCAAGAGGTACACATACCAACCGATTAAGCGGTTATCTGTATTGTGCCGACTGTGGCAGGAGAATGACTTTGCAAACGCATTACAGCAAGAAAGACGGTTCTGTTCAGTATTCTTACCGTTGCGGCGGGTATGCAAGCAGGGTTAATTCCTGTACTTCCCATACGATTAGTGCTGATAATGTTGAAGCCTTGATATTATCGGCGGTCAAACGCTTTTCAAAATTCGTTCTGAATGACGAAAAAGCCTTTGCTTTGGAACTGCAATCCCTTTGGAAAGACAAGCAAGGAGAAAAGCCGAAGCACAATCAGTTGGAGTTGAAACGCTGTCAGAAACGCTATGACGAACTTTCTGCGCTCATTCGTGGCTTGTATGAAAATCTTATATCGGGATTGCTACCCGAAAGACAGTACAAGCAACTGATGAAACAGTATGACGATGAACAGGCTGAATTGGAAGCGAAAATGGAAACGATGAAAAAGGAACTTTCCGAAGAAAAAGACAGCACTATGGATATTAGGCATTTTATTTCGCTGATACGCAAGTACAAAAATCCTACGGAAGTTTCCGATTTGATGTTTACCGAACTCATTGATAAAATTGTGGTGTATGAAGCTGAGGGTGTAGGGAAAGCAAGAACGCAAAAGGTTGATATTTACTTCAATTATGTCGGGCAGGTCGATATTGCCTACACCGAGGAAGAACTTGCCGAGATAAAAGAGCAAGAAGAACAGGAAGAAAAGAAGCGATTGGAGAAACAGCGTCAGCGTGAAAAAGCCTACCGAGAGAAGCGAAAGGCGAAAAAACTTGCTGAAAACGGTGGCGAAATTGTCAAAACAAAGGTATGTCCCCATTGTCAGAAAGAGTTTACCCCTACAAGCAATCGACAGGTATTCTGTTCAAAGGATTGCTGCTATCAGGCAAGGCAGGATAAAACAAAAGCCGACAGAGAAGAGGAAAAAGGAAATCATTATTATCGTCAGCGTGTATGTGCTGTGTGTGGCAGTACCTACTGGCCTACACACAGCCAGCAGAAATTCTGCTCCGAGGAATGTAAAAAGATAAATCACAATAAGAAAACCTTGGAGTTTTACCACAAGAAGCAAAAGGAGAAAACATTATGCAAAGATTTATTACAGACGAAAGAACAGGTATCCGATACGAACTCATCGGAGATTACTATTATCCCTGCCTGACAGTAGAGGAAAGTCCTCCCCTTTCAAAATATGGGCGGTTGCGGCAACGATATTTGAGGGAACATAATCGTGTGTTATATTTTAATCTGCTGACAAGCGGAAAGTTATATGAACACCTTGCTGAAATTGATACTTCGGCTTGTAATATGGCTGAATATCTGATAAAGGAAATGGCACGAAAGCAGGGAGCAACGGAGGAACTGAAAGCAACGGATATGATGAGATGGATAGGATTGATGAATAACATTCGAGCCTGCGTTGATGAAATTGTATTGAATGATATTGTGTACTCGTAATTTAATACCAGCCGAAGAAGAACTGCTGTCAAGTGATGGCAATTTTTCTTTTTCGGCAAGTATTCAAGAAGTCATTAAGTCGTGAGTATAGTCGAAGTGGTAGAAAAATCTATAAAGATATGGTATAATACTTTTGATTAAAAACAATAAATCGGAAGTTATAAAGGAGAAACACTATGGGATTATTTGGTAAAAGCAAAAAAGAGCGAGAAAAAGAGTATATGAACAGATTAGATGTTCCATTATGTTTAAAAGAAGACTTTGAATTGATTATTGATGATGTATTTACAATTATGGGGGTTGGAACAGTTGCCACAGGAAACATATCAACAGGAATGTGTAGAGAAGGAGAAAATGCGTGTGTTTATAAAACAAATGGAGGTGTATTAGAGACTATAATTACTACCATCGATATACATACAAAAGAACGAAAATCAAATGGTTGTGGATATAAAACAGAACATGTTGGACTTGGGTTAAGAGGAGTTTCTAAGGAACAATTAGAAAAAGGAGATAGAGTGATTGTAAAGAATGCCAATATGTATGGAATGTAATTACAAATTCCAGTTTGCCGAAATATATTTCTAACTTTCCCTATTTTACAGGCTTTCCAGCCTGTGCATTAGCGAAACGATATGTATTTTCCCTTATTTTTGCCCTTATGAGATAATCGTAAGGGAAATAAGGGAAAGTTTTATTTAGTCATTGCCTGCCACTTTATCAAGTAACCTTGCAGATTCCCGCTTGGCTTTTCTTGTAGAGTGTGCATAGACATTCATGGTGGTACTGACATCTGAGTGCCCTAACAGTTCCTGCACATCCTTTGGTGCTGCTCCATTTGCCAGAAGGTTGCTTGTGTAGGTGTGTCGCAACTGGTGAAAATGAAATCCTTCAAATCCATCCAGTTTCTGAGCAATCTTCCTGCAAACAATTCCTAACGTGCTTGGCAGTTCCAAACTTCCATCCGGTCTTAAGCAGACAAAGGATATTTCCTTATAATCTTCTGGAACATTCTCTGTTCCGTCCAGATGATAGAACTCATAGTAAACTCTGTTTTTGTCTTTTACTTCTCTGTAGTAGTTTTTATGGTAAAGTTCTCCGTACTGCATTCGGTTTTTAAGTTGTTCCTTTCGGGCATTGCGAAGAATCTCTGCCAGTGTATCTCCAAAATCAACAATCCTTACCTTTTTTCGTTTGGTTGGTCCGATGATATTCTTGTGCCTTGAACCATCATATCGGATACTGCGTCTGATTGTAAGGCACTGTTCTTCAAGATTCACGTCCTGCCATGCCAGACCACAGGCTTCACCGATACGAAGTCCTGCATAATAAGCTATCTGGATTGGAAGTATTGCCGGTGGATTGTAATTCTGTAGAAATTCAATCAGTCTTTCATAATCCTCTCGTGGAATTGGCTGTATATCGCCATCCATGTCATCATCGGAAAACAGGTCAACCTCATCCGTCTGGTATTTCAGCTTAATATACTGCATCGGATTGAAAGTGATATATTGCTTTGGTGATACTGCAAATCGGAATGACTGCTGTAATACTGCCGAGAAAGAACGAATGTAATCTTTGCTATAACCTTTTCTTTCTGAACCATCTGGATAAGTGCCACCAAAGGAAAGCAGATTGAAGAAGGCTTGTAAATGCTCAGATGTTACATTTTTCAACTTTCTCTCTGAAATTGGATGCTTCTTGATGTTGGTAATGGCACCGAGGTAATTCTGGACTGTCCCATTACTGAGCGTACCGGTCTTTAATTCTTCCTCTGCCCATATATCAAGTAATTCTCCAATTGTAATATTTTCCGACTTTGCAATGAATTTCTTGCTTTCGTAATCGTCCATTGCCTGACGGAGCAGTTTTTCCGTTTCACTTTTACTTTCTGTTCCAGCGTATTCTTTCTGAACCAGATTGCCGCTTGCATCTTCTACATAGAAGCGGTAGTACCATTTCTTTCCTTTTTTTCTTACAGATCCTTTTGCCATAATCGTGTGTCTCCTTTCGATATCAGACAATCGGAACTGATGAAATGCTTCTTGCGTGTAAGTATATCATAACTCCGGTTGTCGTTCTATACCGAATCGGAATCCTCATACAAAACTTCTGATAAAAGATTTTCAAGCCTTTGTTCTGCCATTTCCGGTTTCTTGGAATAAAGCCTTACGATATCTGCCATGTCGTTAAAGGCATTAACAGTGTGGGTGATCTCCCGGAGAAACATAATCTCGTTATATTCATCATTCGATTCAAACCCCATTACTTTTGCAATATCAGCTTCATTCGTGTTGCCCTTGTAATTCTTGCAGGCAAACTGGAATGATTCCAGAAACAGGTTATATTGCTTTAACATCAACAGCAGTAAATCTTTGGAAAAAGCATCTTCCTTTTTACTAAGGTCGAGAGGTAACTGTTTGAGAATATCGCCCATTGCATCACGAATCTGTAATTCTTTCTTATCCGTAATATCGGTTTCGTATTCATCGGTTTCCCCTCTGAGCCATTCAATAGATACATGAAGTGCTTCCGAAAGACCTTCCAGCACCATCTTTTTGGTATTGTCAATCGAACCATTCTCATAACGCAGGATTGTGGAAGCTGTAACTCCCATCTTCTCTGCAACATAAGGCTGTGTCAGATTTAATTCCAGACGACGCTGTTTTGCCCTGCTGCCTATCAGCTTGCGTAGTTCTTTATCTTTCATGCTGATTGCCTCCTTTTTCGGTATGTATGAATTATAGCATGTACCTCACATAATTGCAATATGCAATATAATAATTATTTTTAAAATTTCATAACGCTTGACAACACAATATAAAACCGCTATACTAACAGCACAACAAAAATTGCATAATGCAATTTATAAGGAGGTGACAAGATGACGGAAAGAAAGATTGCATTATCCATCGAGGAAGCAGCCGACTATACAGGAATTGGCAGAAACACTTTGAGAAAGCTGGTTGAATGGAAGAAGCTTCCGGTATTAAAGGTCGGAAGAAAAGTCCTTATTAAAACTGACATTCTGGAAAAGTTCATGGAAGCCAACGAGGGGCGTGATCTGAGGGATAAAGGAAATGTAAAAGCTGTCACAAGAAATGTGGCAACTTAAAAAGGCGGCTTCCTAAGAAACCGCCAAAGGTTCTATCAGACCGAAGCCATGATATACCTACACGCAAGAGGATTATACCATGTGCTTCTCCTGATATGCAACCGGGAACTGTTGTTTATCGGAAAAAGAAAGGATGAAGACGATATGGCGAAATCAACAAAGACTTATGAAGAAAGAATACGTGCATTAGAGAAAAAGGAACAGGAAAGCATTGAAGCTACAAAAAAGCTCATTGCACAGCGGAAGGAACTGGAAAAGCGAAAGAAAGCAGAGGAAAGTAAAAAACGAACCCACAGGCTCTGTCAGATTGGTGGCGCAGTGGAATCGGTTCTTGGCTGTCCGATTGAGGAGGAAGATTTACCAAAGTTGATAGGCTTCTTAAAAAGGCAGGAAACAAACGGAAAGTTTTTCTCAAAGGCGATGCAGAAAGAGCCACTTACAGATATGGAGGAAGTGTAATGGCGGAGGGAGTGGTTTTTCCATTCCCTTCATTGCCTTTGAATGAAGGGCGCACTTATGGACAACCAGAGGTCGTCCTTATAAGTTTGCCACAAGTGGCAACCGGTCTGCGCTTACGCTTGCCGGGCTCGTTCCGTCGGCGGGGCTTTCAGCCAGACCTGCTCATGCCGCAGGGGGCACTCTTGCGCAGAGGGCGTTCCGACAGCTTCACTTCTGCCAAACCAGAAGAAGATGCTGTCGGAAATCAATGCCGGATACGGCAGAAAGGGGGAATTATATCATGGCGATATTTCACTTTACAGTAAAGATTGTCGGGCGCAGTAAAGGAAAATCTGTCATATCCGCATCGGCATATCTTAATGGAGATGTGATGAAGAATGAGGAAACAGGCAGAATCAGTTACTATACTTCCAAAAAGGAAGTCGTCTACACCAGTCTGATGATGTGCGAAAATGCACCTCCTGAATGGCTGCATGTACCGGAAGAAAATATAAAAAGGTTTCAACAGTCTATCCGTTATAAAAGAGCGGATGATAAAGATGCCGCACTGGAAAAGTTTAAAATCACATTTCAGAAACAGCGTCTATGGAATGAGGTATTGAAGATAGAAAAAAATGCAGATGCACAGCTTGGACGCTCATTTGAATTTTCCCTGCCGAAAGAATGGAGCAGACAGGAACAGATTGATTATACAACCGAATATATTCAAAAGACTTTCGTGGATAAGGGAATGTGTGTCGACTGGAGCATACACGATAAGGGCGATGGAAACCCACATGTGCATTTACTTGTAACCATGCGACCATTCAATCTGGATCATTCATGGGGCAGCAAAGAAGTCAAGGACTGGGATTTTGTCAGAGATACTGACGGAAATATCGTGGTTGATGAATCCCACCCGGACTGGTGGCAGGATAAGAAAAATCCTGATCGGCATGGAATCCGCATTCCGGTACTTGATGAAAACGGAGTACAGAAAGTCGGGGCAAGAAACCGAAAACAATGGAAACGGGTTCTGACCGATGCTACCGGCTGGAATAATCCAAAGAATTGTGAGTTATGGCGAAGCGAATGGGCTGGGATGTGTAACCGGCATTTATCCATAGACAATCAGATTGACCACCGCTCTTATGAAAGACAGGGCAAATTAAAAATCCCTACGATTCATGAGGGTGCGGATGCAAGAAAGATTGAGGAAAAATATCTCACCGGACAGATATGGAATGGTTCATGGAAGGTAGAGGAAAACCAGATGATTAAAAAACAAAATGCACTACTGCAAAAGGTAATCACAACCTTTGGTAAGGTATCCGGTGCATTGTCAATATGGAAGGAGTGGTTGAATGACATTAGAAGAAAGCAAAGAAGTAATTCCCATGATGGAAGCAATGATTACACAGATAGAGGAACAGCAGAATATCATGGCAGAGATGCTTCAGGAGATACAGGAAAAGGACGAGAAGCTGATGTGCTTTCAGGAGCAGGAAGAACGATTGCAGCAATTAGAGAAAGAATTGTCAGAGCTGCTACAAATCTTACCGGATACAGAAGAACTGTTGATGCTTCTGGAAGAAAAGACAGACCAGATACAGAAACTCACAGACGAAAATCAGCAATGGCAGGAATTGGCACAGAAATTGAACAGCGAGAACCGGCTATTGCAGAAACAGAACAGCGAATTACTGAACTTGAACAGCAATTAGAGAAAGGAAGGTTGATTGATGAACGAATTAAGAAACTCAAAGAACGACGATCAACTGGAAGAACTGCTAATGCTGACGGAGCAGATGCAGGAAGAACTCGACCAGAAAGACCGGACTATCAGGAAACTGAAAGTGCAGCTCGACGAATCGCTGACCTTGAACGAGAGGTTAAACAGCGAGAACAGAGCAGGGAACATTCAAGCCTTAAAGAACGACTTGAGGAAAACAAAAGAATTATTGCAGAGCGAGAAAGAGAAAACGCTCACCGCAAAGGACATGATAGAGGAATGTCGCGATAAGCTAAGACAGGCAGAACAGGAACGGGACTATGCACTCTCCCATCAGAAAAAAGTAGAGATACCGGTTGAAAAGCCGGTACTCTATCAAAAGTGTGGGAATTGTAACCAGACAGCTTATCTGAGAGCGAAGGAAAGGTATGATACGCAGAGAGAAAAACTGGCAGGCAGATATAAAGCAAAAACAGCCATGTATGAAGCATTGATGTTTTTGCTGATATGGTATTCCGTATCGACTACTCTTTTTCAGATAATACTGTCAAAAATCTTTATTTCTGATTGCGTGGTATTCTTTGATACAATCGCAACTTTTATACAGAGCATTGCAGGGTGGATTATACTGACAGGAAAGAATGTGGCACAGATTAGTAATGGAATATCCAATCCTGTCATTACCGGAATTATATACTGGCTGATAAGATTATTGATTTGCGGTGGCTGTCTGGTGGGTGCAGAAATACTTTTAGCATTCACCGGGATAAAGATTGCCGGGCTATATAAGAAATACTGCTGGGATATGATTACAATACTGGTAACACTTATAAGCATGGCAATAGCAATCTATTTTGGAGATTGGATAAAGACAGTATTGCCGATCAATCTGCTATTTTTCTTATTATTCGTGCAACTGGTATATGTTGGAATCAGGTGGTATGTAAAAGGCTGGCGGGAAACAAGGGGATATTATTAAAAATCCGATTGTAAACACACAATTTTATATATGTGCTTAATCACACCTCTTTGTATTTTAATAAAATCCTACAAAAGCTTTGAAAACAAAGGATTCATTGTAATGTGTTCGCTTTATCCCTTTATATGATTTCACACTATGTTCCCCTTGCCCTGACTGTTCATAATGGTAAAAGCAAGGGCTGGAAAAACGCATAACGCAATACAACAAAGTGTAGCAATTGGGATATTATGAACGAAGAAATCATCTTTTCATAAGCAGTCAATAAGGCTGAAGGAATTAATCTCTGCCGCCTTATTGACTTTCAGGTGGGCTTCAATTATAATTAAATCAGCTGATTTAAAACAAGCGATTTAGTAAAAGGAGAGATAAAGTATGCCACCAAAAGCCAAATTTACAAAAGCAGAAATTATTGAAGCCGCATTAAATATTGTCAGGGCAGACGGATATGAGGCTTTGACTTCAAGAGCGTTAGGAACATATCTCGGTAGTTCGGCAAGACCCATTTTTACTGTATTTAAAAATATGGAGGAGGTTCAGCAGGATATGATTAAATCTGCTAAAGCTCTGTATAAAGAATATGTCAATAAAGGACTAACAACAGAGCCCCCGTTTAAAGGGGTGGGTACACAATATATTCTCTTCGCTGTTAATGAGCCTAAGCTTTTTCAACTCCTCTTTATGACGGAGCAAAAACAAATTCCTGACTTATCTGGTGTACTTCCGCTGATAGATGAAAGTTATGAGCAAATTCTATTGTCAATTCAAGATGATTACAAAATTTGCAAGGCAGCTGGGAAAAAACTGTATCATCATCTTTGGATATATACACACGGAATTGCAACGCTTTGTGCCACAAAAATGTGCCGATTTACAGACGAAGAAATCAGTACAATGATTACTGAGGTATGTATGAGTATTTTGAAAAAGCTGAAGGAAGGAGAAAATAATGATTAAAGCGAGAAATATAATAAAATCCTACCAAAACGGAGAAAGCCGATTCCAAGTATTAAAGGACATCAGTCTTGATATTGAGGATAATGATTTTGTGGTTATTCTCGGCGCATCTGGTTCTGGCAAGTCAACCTTTTTGAATGTAATTTCAGGTCTTGAACGCCCTGACAGCGGTAAAGTGTTTTATGACGGAAAGGATATTACAGCACTTTCTGATAATGAATTAACTTCATTTCGTAAGGAAAATGTCGGATTTATTTTTCAGCAGTATTATTTGCTACCCAATATGAGCGTTGATAAAAATGTAAAAATGGGTGCTGATTTAGCAAATAATAAAGATTATAAAAACGTCATTAGAGCGGTTGGACTCGGAGAAAAACTACATAAATATCCCAGCGAACTTTCGGGTGGCGAACAGCAAAGAGTATCTATTGCAAGAGCTTTGGCAAAAAGACCGAGAGTATTATTTCTTGACGAACCGACAGGAGCATTAGACGAACAAACAGGACGACAGGTTCTTGATTATATATGTAAACTTCAAAAGGAATATGGTTTTACGATTGTAATGGTAACGCACAATTTGAATATTGCGGAAATGGCAAACACAGTTATAAAAATGAATAGCGGAAAAATATCTGAAATTTACACAAATGAAGCACAAAAGACTGCTTATGAGATAGGGTGGTGATGGTATGCTCGTTGGAATAAAAAATGTTTCAAAACTCATCGGTATTTCCATTATAGCCTGTTGTGCTGTTCTTGTTTGTACAATGTTTCTGAACTTTTATTTTGATATTCGATTAATTGAGAGTGAAATTACATCTGAATTATCAATGTTTTTTTATAATGCTCAGGTTTCTACCGCAAAAGTCGTTTGCCTTGTAAGTGGCGGATGCTTGCTTTTAACTGCGATTGTTATGTTGTTGTTTTATATTAAGCATTATATTGACACGCATAAGAAGGAACTTGGGATATTAAAGGCGTTGGGATATTCAAATATCAAAATTGCAAAAAGCTTTTGGGTATTCGGAATTAGTATATTTATTGGAACTGTAACCGGATATGCAGGAGCATTTCTTATAATGCCGTGGTTTTACGCTCTACAAAATGAAGATAAAATGCTTCCTGAGATAACTATCAATTTTCATCCAAGCATTTTATTTTATTTTGTGGTATTGCCGACTGTGTGTTTTTCGGCACTTTCAGTTTATTATGCCTGGTACAAATTCAAAAAACCTGTGTTGCTGCTTTTGAAAGATAATATGCAAACTGCTTCTAAAACACCAAATCATAGAATCGAAAAAAGCAGTGAATTGTCGTTTGTAGAGTATTTGAAAAGGAATACCTTGAAATCTAAAAAGGCACTTGTATTCTTCATTATTTTTGCTTCGTTTTGCTTTTCAGCTATGACACAAATGTCGTTTAGTATGAAAGATTTATCAAGTGAAATGATGGGTGTGATGATGTTGGTCATCGGACTTGTATTAGCGTTTACAACTCTGTTTCTTGCTATAACTACAGTAATAAACGGAAATACAAAAACTATTGCTATGATGAGAGTATTCGGCTATTCACAGAAAGAATGTTGCAGGGCAATTTTAGGAGGATACAGACCGCTGTCCTATATTGGTTTTATAATCGGAACAGTATATCAGTATGGATTGCTTCGGCTTATGGTGGATATTGTATTTAAGGATGTCGAGGGTGTACCTACGTATAAATTTGACTTTCCTACTATGCTTATTTCTCTTGCTTGTTTTATCACGATTTATGAAATTATGATGTATATATATTCTGAAAAAATTAAGAAGATTTCTATCAAGGAAATTATGATTGAGTAACAGGGGAAAATACATACAAACAAAATGGATACAATGCCCTGTCTGGTGCAATAAAAACTGAACAATGATACTGGAAAATACCAAATTTAAAAGTTTCATCTGCATTGTCAGAAGTGAAAAAATATAGAATAATAGGGACAAATAAATCTAAAAGGGTTATTTGTCCCTTATTTATCTTTGAATTAAATTTCTAAGGAATCTTCCGCATCTACCCACATTTGCATCGTTCCATCAAGATACAATCTTGCATATTCAAGTGGTTCATCAATAGCAAGTGCATTTAACGCACAATCTGATCCAGGTGTTGTTTTTAAATTCTTTTCTGCTTCCCAGCAGTCAATGCGGAGCATATAGCCAGCACTGGTATATACATCAATGCTGTTTCTGTGTGGATTGTATTCTGCAAATATCGTTCTCATCGTATCAAATCTCCTTATCGTTCAATCAATCATTTGTTAAAAAAATAGAAGCATTTCAATCAGTTCACCATGTCGTTTTAATTTTGTGTTATACTGTTTTATAGGATTTTCTTGCCCTTGTATTTGCCCTTATCAGAGTTCGTAAACACTGGTGGGACAATATAATACAAGGGAAACAATAAGGGAAAGCTCACCTGCGATAAACTTAGTGTTTTCAAGGGCTTGAGAGATATTTGATAATAAAATATAACAATTATTAAATTCCTTGGAATACATGAAATCTCAATTCAAGTTTGCAAGGCGAGAAAGTTGGAACTTCTTAAAATAATTCAAACAGTCTCATTGCATAAGTGTTATAGATAGACTATCCTTAAAGAAGGAGGTGGCAAAAATGGCAAATGAAAATAGAAAAGATTTTAATGCTATGTTGCACGATAGTAAGGATATGCCAAAGTTTCAGATTATTACAGACCAAAAGAGTATTGAAAAATATGGTGGAAGCAGAATGTTTTTTGCTCCGCCAATCGACTATGACAATGTAATGAAAAAAATTCCGTATGGCAAAGTAATTACCATTGGGAAGATACGAGAATACTTTGCCAAGTTAAATGGTGCTGATTTTACAGAACCTATTACAGCGGGGATTTTTGTTTCTATTGCAGCGTGGGCAAGTTATCAGCGTACAGACGATGAAACACCTTATTGGAGAACATTAAAAGCCAACGGTGAACTCAATGAAAAATATCCAAATGGTATCGAGGCACAAAAAGAGAAATTAGAAGCAGAGGGACATACCATTCTGCAAAAAGGTCGTAAAACTATCCGATACTATGTAAAGGACTATGAGCAATTTCTTTTTAATTTGAAATAGACATTTGAAGGACAAGAAACATCGTAGCAATACGGTGTTTTTTGTTACCCAAAACCTACAATTCAATACATAACCACAGGTTAGTACAAACACCTTGCGTGATTTTTTGAGAGGCTTAGAACGGGAACTTCCCCCGATTTCCGCCCCGAAAAGATACACAAAAAGGTTTCAAGTATCTTTCCTGTGGTTTTTTTATTTTCAGACAGAAAGGTGGATTGATATGTCAAGAATGAGCAAGAAACGGAAACAAGAATGGGCATTGTTTCTGAATGACCGAAACCGCATTACCTACAACGAGTTTTGCAGAAAATGCAGGAATGACTGTAAGCAGAGTTTCCGCTGTATCGTGGTGCTTTGTCCAAAATATTTATCAAAAAGGAGAACAAAGAAAAATGATTGAAAATGAAATGACTGTCAGCGTACCTCTTGAAGTTGTCAAGGCAAGTGAAATTGAACCCAAAGAAGTGAAATGGTTGTGGTATCCGTATATTCCGTTCGGCAAGGTTACGCTGTTGCAGGGCGATCCCGGCGATGGAAAAAGCAAGCTAATGCTTTCTGTTGCCGCCCTGCTCTCAAAGGGCGAACCTCTGCCCTTTACCGAAACGGAAGAAAACGAGCCTGTGACTATCATCTATCAGACAACGGAAGATGACGCCGATGATACGGTAGTCCCTCGCTTTAACTCTGCTGGTGGGAACGGGGAAAACCTTATCTTCATCAAGGAAAATGAAAAATCTTTATCCTTTGGGGATAACCGTATTCGTGAAGCGATTGAGATGTACCACGCAAAGCTTTTAATTCTTGACCCGATGAGTTCCTATATCGGAGAAAGTTGTTCAATGAACAATGCCAACGAAACACGAGCCGAGTTTAATCATCTGATAGCGGTTGCGAAAGATACAGGCTGTGCGATTGTGATTATCGCTCATATGAACAAGATGAGGGATACCAATCCCCTTTACCGCACCAACGGTTCGATTGACATTGCGGGTGCTGCAAGAAGTATTCTTGCAATCACACGCACACCGAACAAAGAAGCACCTGCGGAAAGGTATTTGGTGCAGGTAAAATCCAACCTTGCCCCGACTGGCTCTGCCATTCTGTTTGAGGTGTCAGAGAAAGGTGTGGACTTCATTTTCGAAATGGAAATGACGGCGGAAGAAGCGTTCCAGTCCCTTGTACCGAAAATCGGCAGACCAAACGATAAGGAAGTCAAGGCGAAAGCATTTCTGATGGAAATGCTGAAAGACGGAGAAATGCTTTCTTCGGATTGTGAAGAAAAACTTGAAGCCGCAGGGTTCAAGAAATCGACCATCAAAAAGGCAAAGAAGAACGCAGGAGTTATCTCCCGAAAGAAAGGTTTTCTGTGGTACTGGTCTTTGCCGATGGGCGACATACCGAAAGAATAAAAACAGGCTGTCCGCTGATGTGACAGTCTGTTTTTATGATTGAGGTATCAAAGGAGGTCAAGGGGGAACACCCTTGCCCACGACATCTTTGCAGACGAAGTCTGAAAGTGTCATAGTGGGTTACACACATTCAAAGAATGTTGTGTAATGGCTTCGCCCTACTGAGAAAGGAGAACGAAAATGGCGAAAAACAACAAGGCGGATATGAGTTGTGCAAGGGTAAAAAAGTACACCGCTTCTGATGTAAGCAAGGCGGAAAGGCACAATGAACGCAAGAATGAAACTTATGAAAATATGAATGTGATTGAGGAACGCATACCCTATAATGTGCATTTCAAAAAGCCTTTTGCCCCAACCTATATGGAGCAATTAAAGCAGATGGAAACTGACGGTTTGGTGTCGCTTCGTGGGTTAAGAAAAGACGCAACGCTGTTCAATGAGATTGTGATTGATGTGAACACGATGTACTTCGAGCGTAACGGCGGCTACGAATATGCAAAGCAGTTTTACGAAGAAGCGTTCCATTTTATCGAGGAAAAATTCGGTGCTGATAATGTCATATCGGCTGTTATGCACGCTGATGAAATCAATGTAGCGGCAACCGAGGAACTTGGAAAAGAGGTTTACCACTATCATCTTCACGCTATGGTTTTGCCTGTGGTGGAGAAAGAAATCCTATGGAGCAAGCGTTGCAAAGATGAAAAACTGCGAGGAACGGTTAAGGAAGTTGTTCATCAAGTCAGCCATTCAAAGAAATGGAAATCGGATATTCCGCTGACCGACGAAAAAGGCAATCCGCTTCTCAGAAAGAACGGAAAACCGATGTTCCGAGCTTCATACAGTATTCTGCAAGATGAATTGTTTAACCATATGACGGAGCAAGGCTTCAAAGGCTTTCAGCGTGGCGAATACGGAAGTACAGCAGAACACCTGACTTCCCTGCAATATCAAATCAAGCAGGACAAGGAACGCTTGGAGAAGTTGCAGAAGCGCATTCAGCGTGAGCAGATAAAATATGAGCCTGCCCGTAATGTTTCTAAAACCTATAACGAGATTGACCGTATGGGGCAGAAAACAATCACAGGTAAAATGGCAATCTCCAAAGAGGATTATTCTGAGCTTACTGCCCTTGCCAAAGAGGGCATTACAAGTCGTGCGGAAATTAGCGAATTAGAACAGAGTGCCAACTATTACCGACAGAAATATTTTGACTGTGCAAACGCACTCGAAAGAATGAAAACTAAATACAACGAACTGAAAGAAAAGTGCAGACCTTTTCTTCAAGCGTTGGAGCATTTCCCCGAAGTTGCTAAACTTTTTACCGAAAAAGTGAAGCAACTTTTTTCTTTTAAGGAAGCACAGGAACGAGCCGAAAAAGAAGCAAGGGAAAAAGAACGACAGGAGCGTATCAAGGCTCGAAGAAACAAGCGTGGTATGGAAAGATAACCATTTCCATTATACTCACGACTTAATGACTTCTTGATATATTGAAAATCTGCGGTTACTGGGTGCTCTAATGTGAATGCCCAGCAATCAAATTTTATGAAAGAGAGGAACTGACTATATGAAAGAACAGAAATATTCTTATTCACAGCGAATTGGAAAGACAACATTCATCGTAAATGTAAAGCAGTCCGAAAGTGCCAAAAAGCCTTTGAATACGGTGTTTCAGGACATCTGCAAGCACGAGGTTTTGGGCGGCTTTTTTACGGACAAATCGTTTAATTTAGAAAATCCACAAAAAGTATCTTGACAAACTCGACCCCGAAGGAACAGGATATCGTGCAAAGTCCAGATTTGCACGGTTTTATAATATCCCGGAACTGATGAATATGTTCAAGGAGATTGCAGATATCAAGACTTCCGATCAGTTAAAGCTTCCTGTGCCGGAAGCAGAATATGAAACAGTGGTGCTGAAACCAACGGAACAGCAGAAAGAAATCGTAGAAAGCCTTGGAGAACGTGCGGAAGTTGTCAGAAATGGCGGAGTAGATGCCGCGGTTGATAATATGCTGAAAATCACCAATGATGGAAGAAAGTTAGCATTGGATCAGCGTTTAGTGAACGAATTATTGCCAGACAATCCGGAAAGCAAGATATCAGTCTGTGCAGAGAAAAGCTATGAAATCTGGAAAGACACAGCAGCACAGAAATCAGCACAATTGATTTTCTGTGATTTGAGTACACCGAAAGGCGATGGCAGTTTTAATGTCTACGACGACCTGAAACGGAAACTGATGGAAAAAGGAGTGCCGGAAAAAGAGATTGCTTTTATTCATGATGCAAATACAGAAGCAAAGAAGACGGAGCTGTTTGGAAAAGTGAAATCCGGACAGGTTCGTTTTTTGATTGGTTCTACAGCAAAGATGGGTGCAGGAACCAATGTGCAGGATCGTCTGATTGCGTTGCATCATCTGGATATTGGCTGGAAACCATCTGACTTGGAACAGAGGGAAGGACGTATTATCCGTCAGGGAAACCATAATAAAAAGGTTCATATCTTCCGGTATGTAACTGAATCCACATTTGACAGCTACATGTGGCAGTTGATTGAGAACAAGCAGAAATTCATTTCTCAGATTATGACCAGCAAAGCACCTGTGCGAAGCTGTGAAGATGTAGACGAAGCGGCACTTTCCTATGCAGAGGTCAAAGCTCTTGCAACCGGAAATCCGGCAGTAAAAGAGAAGATGGCATTGGATGTTGATGTGGCAAAATTAAAACTTTTAAAAGCCAACCACATGAATAACCAGTATCGACTGGAAGATGATATTGCAAGGAATTTTCCACAACAGATTGCAAAACTGACAGAGATCATTGACAGCTACAAGGCAGACATCGCTCATTTTTCTGAGTACAAAATCACAGATCCAGAGCAGTTTTCTATGGAAATCAGTGGCAAAGTGTTCACAGAAAAGAAAGAGGCAGGAGCGGCTCTTCTGGCGGTCTGCAAAGAAATTAAGTCTGTGGATGCAGCTATGGATATTGGAAGCTATCAGGGATTTAACATGAGAATCCAATTCGACAGTTGGAGCAAAGAGTTTATCCTGTCTGTAAAGCATGAATCGGTAGCTAAAGTTCGATTGGGAGCCGATGCTCTAGGAAATATCACTCGTATCAATAATCTTTTAGAAAGTTATCCGGAGAAACTGGCAGAAGCAGAACAACGGCTGGAAACGGTACAGGAGCAGATGACAAACGCCAAAGAGGAAGTCGGGAAGCCATTTCCAAAAGAAGAGGAACTGAACCAAAAACTGGAGCGACTGTCAGAGTTAAATGCACTTCTCAATATGGATGAACGGGAAGATACAGAAACAGAGCAGTCGGAATCAAAAGAGAAAGAAGAAAGACCGGCACGAGGTTCTATCCATGAGAAACTGCAGATTTATAAGGAAAAGAGTCAGCGGGAAAGTGAAACTGGCAAGGAAACCAGAAAACGGGACTTCGGTCTGGAATAAAGAGGAAAGATGGCATAATTTGGTAGAAGAAGGTTCTGTCGGTTATGCCATTTTTTAGAACACAGGAGGAATTTATATGGCAAGAAACAGGATAACGGGTAGAGAAACACAGAAAATGCAGGAATACACGCAGGGACAGATCAGTCAGGCAGAGCGTAGAGGCATAGAATTTCCAACAGATGTAAAAGAACAGCTTTTTGAATATGCGAATCTGATCGGTGAGGAAGAGAAAGTTAGGACTCTGGTAAGAAATCTAGCAGATGCAGTGATCCAGGCAGATGAAGAAGGGGTAGAGGATCTACTGGATGATGCAAGAATGGATATTCAGGATCTACCAGATCCAACCATAGGTAAGCTGGAATTACGTGATTATGGATATACAGCAGAAGACATGGTGCCGCTTAGAAAAGAAGCAGCTTTGGATTATCACAGAATGGGTTCTAAGATTTATTGCCTGGGCAGCGATGGCAGCAAGGGAGAGTATGCAAGTAAAGAAATGATACAGGCGCATGAAGGTCTGTTTGGCATGGAATCGCAGATGTGGGAACGGATAGAGGAGAATGACCTGGATTATGCCGATGAAGATTTTGGAGCATTTCAGGAGCCTATGAGTGTCATTGAGCAGGAAGAAGCACTGAAATTATACGATGCCGGAGCAGATATCTATCTGATCACTAATTTTTCATCACCAATGTATGTCACGGAACGCATGGAAATTGAACGAGGACCGGAGCATTATCAGATGTCTATGACAGAACTGGAGCGTTTCCGTAACCTGGAATGGGAAATGCAGAAATATCCGCAGATTCAGTCTTTGAAAGAGGCAAACCTGTTGTTAGGAACAAGGCGAACCTTTGGTATTTATCAGATCAAGGACGATTCACCGGGCGAAAACTATGCATTTATGAATATGCGCTTTATTGAAAGTCATGGTATGCAGATAAAAAAAGAAGATTATAAGCTGGTCTATGTTGGGGAATTATCGGGAAATATGTCACTGGATGATATTTTTGAAAGGTTCAACATTGATAGACCGGAAGATTTCCGTGGGCATTCCCTGTCTGTCAGTGATATCATAGTTCTGAATGACGGGGAAAAAGTAACCGCTCATTTTGTAGACAGTATCAGTTTTGAACAGCTGGATTCTTTCCTGAATCTGGAAGAACAGGTTCTTAGTGAACTGGCATATGAGGTAGGAGAACGTTACTTTGCTATTCAGAGAACAGAAGAAGGATATGATTATTCGTTTTACGATGAAGATTTTCGTCTGATGGATGGTGGCGTCTATGAAAATGATCAAATTTCTATTGAAGAAGCGGCAGAGGAACTTCTGGAAGACGAAGGCTGGACTGGAGAACGCATCCGTGGAGATTATGATCAGTTGATGGAAAAAGTAGAAGAAATGGATGAAGTTGTAATGGCAGAGATTCAGAAAAGCCAGGGCGAATATAAGCCTTTGGCAAAGGTGGAGGAACTGGAAGAGGCGAATTATAACATGATTGATAACGTCCTTAATAATATGCCACCGAAGAAAGAGCCTTATCTGGAATATTTCGCCACAGAATGTGATGAGTTCCATGATATGGGAGCTTATGAAAAAAGTACCGATGTTAATCAGATTGCTGCGGTCTATGAAAAATATAGGGAGAATCCTAAAACTGCGTATCTGGGATGCTCAATGGGAATTATTTATCGTGATCCGGAAGACAGTTACTATGATGAAGCCGAATTTGCGATCGTTAAAGGGAATACCGTATTCGGAAATCTGATGGATGATGTTCGATTTTATGGAGAACTTGCACTGGTACGGGAAGGGATCGAGAAAATTCATGAAGCATTGCCGGACTACAAGTATGTACCGATGAGGGATGTTCGAGAAGCAATGTATCCTGAGAAAATGACCACAGAACAGCTGGCAGAGGCACTGGATGAGATTGCAGAAGCTTTTGATCCGTATGAGTATCGAGATAATGTGGAGAGGGGAGAAAATACGGTGCAGGAAGTAATGCTGGATTTGAGAAGTGGAAATATTCATTCCTATATTTCATATCTGAAGGATATTGTAGACGAAGAATGCGATCTGTCTGTTCGTGCAGGAGTATTGATTGAAAGACTGAAAGCCTATGAACCTGAACTTCCAAAGGATATGGAACCAATGGTGTATGTAAACTATTGTGAAGAAAGTGATCTCATGAATCCAAGATGTCAGAAGCTGTCTGAGCTGGATGCAAAAACAGCAGAAATGGATAAAGAATGGTATGCAAAACGTGATCCGAAGACAGAGGAACCTACAAAAATTGCAAAGATATATGTGACTGTATATTATGCGGAAAAAGGTGAACAGATGCTGCATCATTTTAAGAAGTCAATGGATATTGGAAATGGACATGGCGGTATTGTGAGTCAGTTGAAGTATGATAATGAAATGAAGCTTACAGATGAGTATTGGATCAATTACCAGAAAGGCAAAGGAAGTGAAGAGTTCCAAAAGTATATGGAAGATCTGACAGACATGCAGAATCATGTGCTTCCGTATCTGCAGAGTTTTTGCAATCTGGAGGAAAAAGGTGTGAAGGAGAGACGAGAACAGCAGATAGCAGAAAGATATGAAGGAAGAGCAGATGAGAGGGTAACAAGTACCGAAGCGAATGAAGTTGTTAAGGATGTAGGAAAAACAGATAGAAAACCGGCACAGCAGAAGCAGGCGGTAGATGGAAAAGATAAGAAATTATCCATTCATGAACGGCTTGAGATCAATAAGAGGATTATTCAAGAAAAGCAGGGAAAAGATAAAACGGAGAGAGGAGTTGATTTGGGTGTAAGGACAGTGTAGAATAAGCAGAACGAGTCGGAGGTCATGGATGATAACGTGGCTTCCGGCTTTATTGCGTATTGTCGGAAGAATTATAAATGGTATAATGAATGTAAATGCGATAAAAGAATGTCGCCTGTTATGCGACTTCCAAATGAGAAAAGTGTGTTATTCTGAGATCAAACAAGAGGCTAATAGAGTCAGGAGGATGACATTATGAGTAAAAAAGGATATAGCAGACCAGGATTCTTTGGATCCATAAACCATTATGATGCAAACGGAAAAAAGTAGGCGAGAGCAGACCAGGATTCTTTGGTGGTATGAACGACTATGATGCAAATGGAAAGAAAATCGGACATAGTTCGCCTTCCTTTTTTGGTGGTATGAATCATTATGACAATAACGGGCATAAAGTAGGTGAGAGTCGACCAGGATTCTTTGGCGGTTTAAACCATTATGATGACAAGGGGCATAAGCGGGGGCATAGCAATCCAGGAGTTTTAGGTGGATTCAATCATTACGGTTAAAACTGCACAGAGAGCAGCACAAGCGGCAAGGGCTGCGGCAAAAGCCGCCGTGGTTACGGTAAAGGCGATTGCCAAAGCGACCGCACTTGCCATTAAAGCGATTATTGCCGGAACGAAAGCCTTGATTGCCGCTATCGCCGCAGGCGGCTGGGTGGCGGTTTTGGTTATTATCGTGATTTGCCTGATTGGTATGATCCTCGGCTCAGTATTTGGCATTTTCTTCTCAGACGAAGATTCCGGCACTGGAATGAGTATGCAGACCGTTGTGCAGGAAATCAATACCGAATACGATACCAAGCTGCAAGAGGAAAAGAACTCGGTATCCTATGATGTTCTTGAAATGAGTGGCAGCAGAGCCGTTTGGAAAGAGGTGCTTGCCGTTTACTCTGTAAAAACGAATACGGATCAAGATAACCCCCAAGAGGTTGCCAC
Source organism: Blautia faecis (assembly GCF_020554845.1). GTDB lineage: Bacteria > Bacillota > Clostridia > Lachnospirales > Lachnospiraceae > Blautia_A > Blautia_A faecis. The sequence goes on from NZ_JAJCIA010000026.1 coordinate 22,644, forward strand.
AATGGACGATGGCAAAAAGCAACTCTTAAAAGACATCTTTTGGGAGATGAATCAAATATCTTCCCGAACAGAGAGCAAGACCGAAACAGTTATTACCGAAACCGATGACGGACACGGTAATATCGTGGAAACTGAAAGCACGGTCACACAAACCTATCTGTATATTACCGTCAGCCACAAGACTGCCGAGGAAATGGCGGCGCAATATGGTTTTAACGAAGAACAGAAAGGCTACCTCGCTGAACTGCTTGCAGATGAAAACAATTACCTTTGGTCACAGGTGCTTTACGGCATTACAGGCGGCGACGGACAGATCGTGACCGTTGCACTCTCTCTGGTTGGCAATGTGGGCGGTCAGCCGTATTGGTCGTGGTACGGTTTTAACTCCCGTGTAGAATGGTGTGCTTGCTTTGTATCTTGGTGTGCCAACGAGTGCGGCTATATCGACGCTGGAGTTATCCCAAAATATGCAGGCTGTGTCAACGGAGTACAATGGTTTAAGGATCGTGGACAATGGCTGGATGGCAGCGCCGAGCCTGCCCCCGGAATGATTATTTTCTTCGATTGGGCAGACGAAAGTGGTCAGGATGGATTATCCGACCATACGGGTATTGTTCAAAAGGTCGAAAACGGCAAGGTTTATACGGTCGAGGGCAACTCCGGCGACAGTTGCCGAGTCAATGAGTATTCTATCGGTTATTACGAGATTCTTGGCTACGGCGCACCTGCCTATTAAAATACACAAGCCGCCTGCATTTTGCAGGCGGTTGGATTACATATCAGAAAGATATTGTGCCGGTTTGAAAACTAAAAGTCTCAAAATACAGACTTAATAATTGCGATTTCACTCTCAAAGTGCTATAATACAAACTATATTTGGGTGGAGGTGCGGAAATGAAAGTACGGTACAACAAACTTTGGAAACTTCTGATTGACAAGGGAATGAAAAAGAGTCAATTACGAGAAGCGGTCGGGGCAAGCAAAAGTACATTTGCGAAACTCGGAAAAAATGAAAATGTTACCCTTCCCGTGCTGTTGAATATATGCGAATACTTAGAGTGTGATTTTGGCGACATAATGGAAGCCGTACCCGAAAATGAGGTGTAGGATCAATGAACAAGAAGATTTTAATTGTGGATGACGAAAAAGAAATCGTTGATCTGCTTGAAGTGTATTTGAGTAACGATGGTTATTCAGTATATAAATGTTATAATGGGTTAGAGGCGATGAAATGTATCAAACAGTCGCAGATTGATTTAGCGATACTTGATATTATGCTGCCGGATATTGATGGTTTTCGACTTTGCCAAAAAATTCGGGAAAAGTTTTACTTCCCTATTATTATGCTTACCGCCAAAATTGAGGATAGCGACAAGATTATGGGGCTTACGATTGGTGCGGATGATTATATAACGAAACCGTTTAATCCTTTAGAGGTTGTGGCAAGAGTAAAGACGCAATTAAGGCGTTATCAGAGCTATAACAGTCCTAATTTGAGCCAATCCGAAGAAAAAGACGAGTATGACATCAGAGGTCTACTGATAAACAGAGTCAGCCACAAGTGCTACTTGTATGGCAAAGAAATAGCCTTGACTCCGTTGGAGTTTTCTATTCTGTGGTATCTGTGCGAACATCAGGGTAAAGTTGTCGCCTCGGAGGAATTATTTGAAGCCGTGTGGAAAGAAAAGTATCTTCGCAACAGTAACAATACGGTAATGGCGCACATTGGGCGGCTTCGGGAAAAATTGAATGAACCTTCAAAAAATCCGAAGTTCATTAAAACTGTTTGGGGGGTAGGGTATGAAATTGAATAAAAAAGAAAAAAACTATCTGCTCTCTACCTTGTTCAAAGGGTATGTAATTCAATGTGCGATTTGCTCTGTGCTTATTTTTGGCGGTACTTTTCTTTTAGGAATTATGGCAGAGGAAATTCTCCGCAAGTATGTTTTGTATTATTACTTGTATTACAGAACAGTATATCTTTATATAGTGGCTGTAATCGTGTGGGGTGGCTGTATTATATACATGACATACCTACTTTTGAAAAAAGTAGTCGCCTATGTGTACGAGGTACAGGCTGCGACAGGAAAAATGTTCGATCAGAATGTCAGTTACATTGAAATGTCCCCGGAGTTGAGTGAAATCGCCGCTAACATCAATCAGTTAAAACAAGAGGCTGAAAGTAATGCAAGGCTTGCAAAAGAAAATGAGCAGCGAAAAAATGACCTGATTATGTATCTTGCACACGATTTGAAAACACCGCTTTCTTCTGTAATCGGGTATCTTACTTTACTGCGTGATGAGTCGCAAATCTCAAAGGAACTTCGAGAAAAGTACCTTTCAATCACTCTTGGTAAGGCAGAACGGTTAGAGGATCTGATTAACGAGTTTTTCGAGATAACACGATTCAATATATACGATATTACATTACAATACACGAAAATCAATTTAACTCGCCTGCTGGAGCAACTTGTATATGAATTTAAGCCTATGCTCAAATCAAAGAATTTGCAATGTAATCTTTGTGTTGATGATGATATAATGCTTCGATGTGACGCAGACAAAATTCAGCGTGTTTTTGATAACCTTTTGAGAAATGCGGTTATCTACAGTTTTGAAAATACGGATATCACGATCAGCGCACAATGTCAGGAAGATACGGTCAGCATTATTTTTTGTAACCACGGCGATACTCTGCCGGAAGAAAAGTTAAACAGGATTTTCGAGCAGTTTTATCGGCTTGACGCAGCGAGAAGTACAAGCAGTGGAGGAGCTGGATTAGGTTTGGCGATTGCAAAGCAGATTGTTGAACTACACAATGGTACAATCGTTGCAGAGAGCCAAGAGGATCAAAACAAGTTTTCAATTACTTTGCCGTTGGCGTAGGAAAATTGTAAGAATTTGCATAGAAAAAAAGAGGAATATCTTACGAGCAATCAAGAAAATACGGGCTTCTGTTTTGGTACAATAAAAGTATCAAGATAGAGGCTCGTATTTTTTGTGATACAGCATAAGGAGGAATGATGAAGTTGCTAAGAAAACAAATGCTGCTATGTTCTATTTTGTTTCTTGTATTTACGCTATCTGCCTGCTCTGCAATTGGGCAGACAGACGAAAACAATCTTACAGATAGCGCAACATCCGCAGAAAAAACGGTATCAGTTGTACGAGGGACAATTACTCCAACCGTTTCAACGCAAACGACTATTGTTCCGGCAGTACCGTTTATTATTTTCTCACCCGAAAATGGCATATTTAATACAGCGGTAGAATTAGAAGAAAAAATCACTGCCGGGCAAATTATTGGAACTGTGAACGGCAAAGAATTGAAATCTCCGGTGGATGGTACAATTACCTCTATTGCCCCATCCAATGAAAGCGTACCGAGTAATTATCCCGTAGCGATAGTGCATTATACAGGATTTGCCCTCAATGTAGAGGCAGATAATTTTTTGAGTACCTTACCGGAGTATGCAGAGTTGAAAGCAAAATTTCAAGTATATGATGGTGTAGGACCAACCGATATGATTGCCGTGGTGTCGCCTGCCGCAGATGAAAATGCGTTTACGGGAATCGTGCCGCAAGAGGGCATTCTGCAATGCTTGATCAGTCAAACAGTCGATGTGAAATCGGGGCAAAGTGCAACGGTAGTCATAACGGCGACAACGAGAAATGATGTCCTTATATTGCCGCTGTCGGTAATAGCGGGTAGACAAGGGACGGGATTGGTTACTGTAATTACTCCGAATGGAGAAAGAGTGGAAACAAAAGTGACATTGGGTGTGACAGACGGAGCCAATATAGAAATACTGTCCGGCTTAGAGGAGGGCGATGTAGTTTCTGCTACTCCGCCAAACCTTGATCCGAGGGGGATTTGATAAAATGAAAGGAATTTCCGAAAAGACTTTAATCAAAATAAAGGATTTGAAAGCAAGCGTCAAATTGAATAATGGCGATATGCTGACAACAGTAACCAACGCTAATATGGAATTGCAACGAGGGCGCAGTTATGCCATTGTCGGAAAGTCCGGCTCAGGCAAAACAAGCCTTATATCCATTATTGGCTTGTTAAATCGGGAATATGAGGGCGAGTACCTTTATGATGGTATATCTATTTCTGCTTTGAAAGACCGTGATCTGTCTATACTGCGAGCCAATAATATCGGATTTGTATTTCAGAACTACTCTCTGATTAAGCACTTGCGGGTATGGGAAAATATCGAATTACCCCTACTCTATGCCAAAAAGTCGTTTACCGCCAAACAGCGTCACGAGATAATTACAGGCTTGCTAAAAAGTGTCGGCTTAGAAAGCAAGGAAAATGATTACCCAATCAATTTGTCCGGCGGTGAACAACAAAGAGTTGCAATCGCAAGGGCGCTTGCAGTATCTCCGGAAGCCATTTTATGTGATGAGCCTACGGGAGCGTTGGATAAAAAGACGGGAACGCAGATTATGGAACTGTTGCACAGCGTCGTAAAAGAAAATGGAATTATGCTGCTGTTGGTTACGCACGATCCTGATATTGCAGATACCTGTGATACGATTTTTGAAATGGATGGAGGGAGGATAACTTGTGCTAAAAATGATACTTAAAGACCTTCGTCTGTCTCCACTTAGAAGTATTCTGACAAGTGTTTCAATGCTTGTAGGCATTATCGCAATGCTTGGATCGGTATTAGTTGGTACGCTTGGACGGGAGTATTTGATTTCCGTAAACGCACAGGTATATGGCTGGTCACCTACTTACTCATTCGTGATAACGGAATCCGATTTTCACGATAGAAATAAAATGGAACAATTATTCCAGAGATTTGAAGCCATTGATGATGTAGCCGCTGTTACTTTTTCTATGGGAGAAGATATTCGATTTGCACCAATGAAAGATTTAACGCCAATACCGCCGAATGATGTTTACCAAAACCTGATGGCTTTTGATTTAGTTTGCACCACGGAGGCATATAGTCAAGTCTATAATCTTCCAATGACATCCGGTAGATGGTTAGAGCCTTCGAGTGAGGGCGGCTCGCTTGAAGTGGTCATAAACAAAGAAGCTAAAAACTATTTTAATGATTCGCCCTATGCTGCAGGAAATGTAAAAAGCACACTTTCGTTAACCCCATTCAATATTGTCGGAGTAGTAAACGATGGCAGGGATTTTCCGACTATCTATGCGGATTCTGCGGCGATCCTCAATTTCGCACCAGCAATGTGGCAAGTACAAAATGCAAATGTGTATTGGCATCCCACAACAGGACTGACAATCGAACAGATACATTCTGCCCTTGGCGACATTTTGACTGATACCATTGGCGGTTACTGGGAAAGTGCTGGGCGGAGTGATATTGGAGATACCTATGATTCGGTATTGTCCATACTGCAATTAGGGCTTTTGGTTACTTCGCTTTTGTTGCTGTTTGTTTCCGTATTAGGGCAGATCAATATCGGACTATCTTCATTGGAACAGCGCACACATGAGTTGCTGATCCGCAGAGCGATAGGTGCTTCACGAACAAATATTGTGGCATTGGTTTTAGGCTCACAGTTGATTTTATCAATATTCGTTTGCCTTGCAGCTATTTTGATTTCGCTGATTTTGGTGCATTGTATTGGAGCGTTGCTCCCTGTGGATTCCCCGGTGGGAACACCGAGTTATCCAATCAGCGTTGCTGTTGTTGCAGTTGCTGTGTCTGTGCTTACAGCATTATTGGGCGGATTATTACCAGCATTGAAAGCAGCAAAATTAGAGCCTGCATTGGCTCTTAGATAATAAAACTCAATTCAAGGAGGAAACAAAATGAAACGAACAATCTCAAAATCCGAAAGACCGTACAGACTGTTATTGTGTGTTATGATTTCTTTGCTGGTGATTATGCTGGCAGGCTGCTCCACTTCTTCGGACTCCGACACAAACACAAGAGGTTTCACGGACTTTGCTACCATTGAAGAAGAATACCTAACGACCATTGAGAGTTTGAATTGGCCGGAGGGCTTTACGCCGCCTGATGCTTTGGAAGGCGAAGATACGGGAGCGTCTTTTCAGATAGGATATGGCGATACAAGAGCATCTAACCTTTGGGAATATTCTTGGATGCAGGAATGGCTTGATACTTACAATACGGATTCGGAAAGGGCGGCAAAAGCCTTAGCTGAACTCGAAAAAGCCTTTGATATGCCTTATATGGGAACAGATCGCTGTGATGACGCCACACGCAAATATCTTCGTGATAATATTGATAAAGCTAAGTTGGGAGATCCGTCTGGATTTACAGAGTGTATTCAGGCAAATTATGCCGATTAAAAATGGCACATAGGAGTTTTGGTGTTGGGAGGTGAGCACATATATGCAGAGAAAACGCCGTAAGAAAAAACGATTTGGAGTATTTTTGTTTTTGCTTGTAGTTTGTATCGGCATAGGTATAATGTTTGTGCCGTGGGCAATGCAGCCGGAAAATTTCAGAGAGGTAAAGAATAAAATAAATGGTTTTCTCTACAAAGAAGATTTTCCTGACTCTTATAATGCAAAATCGCTGATTTTGGTGGATTGTTCTGATGATGAAATATTTGTTTCAAAAAACGAGAACGAGCCACAAATTCCTGCAAGTTTAGCCAAGCTGTTTGTTATTGAGTATGCGTCAACTTTAGCAGACCTTGATAGTATCGTTGTTGCAGACTATGGTGCTATTTCACTCACGAAACCTGGCTCGTCTGTTGCTCAAATCAAGGAAAAAGAATACTTTTTACACAATCTATTTGCGGCAATGTTAGTACCGTCAGGGAATGACGCAGCTTATGTGGTTGCTGATTATTGTGGAGGATTACTTTCGCCGCAAGCAGAAAGCTGTCAAGAGCGTGTGAGGATTTTCATGGAGAACTTAAACCTGCATTTGCAACAGCAGGGGTACTTAGACACAGTTTTATATGATCCGAGTGGTTTTGATATGGAGGCACTTACCACCACTTTAGATTTGAAAGAAGTAGTATATCGGTTGTTGGAATACTCGTGGTTTAGAGAAATTGTATCTCAAAACACTTATACGGCAACACTGCCTGATGGCAGTACACAAATATGGCAGAATACAAACGCCTTCCTTGATCCGACATCCGAATATTACAACGAAAATGTATGCGGAATTAAGACTGGCTCTCTGTCTGACGACTATAACTTGATTGTGCTTTATCAGCAGCACGGAAAAGAGTTTTTGATATGCAGTTTAGGCTCTCAGTCCGATTCCTCTCGTTATGACGATGTGAATTTTATTCTGAAAACGATTGATGAATCGTATTATCTCACGCAATAAATCTTATGTTGTCCAAGACAAAAAAACTAACCAAGGGGGGTGATAATATCGGACGAATCGTAATAATGGAGTTCAAAGCACAAGACTCAACAGCCTTTGACGATATGCTGGCTTTTGTAAAACAGCACCCTGATTTTGAAAAATTAGAGATTTCATATGAGCCGACATTATCCCTTTCCGGCTTAGAAATCAATTTGAGCCGGCGCAGAGTTATCAATAACGGTCAGGAAATTGAACTGACCGTCAAAGAGTACGATATACTCTGCTTGCTCGCAGCCAATAAAGGTCGTGTTCTTACATACGAGCAGATTTATGATAAGGTGTGGGGCGAAATATCAGCAGGCAATGAAAAGGATACCGTAGGCTTTCACATTCGGAATCTTCGTAAAAAACTTTGTGATACAAACTCTCACTTTTCCATAGATAGTGTTCGTGAGATCGGCTACCGCTTTAACAGTCAGTAAGCAGTCCCTCGTAGTTCATAATGAATTGCGAGGGATTATTCATTTTCTAAGACGGTATGTCGGAATTTGATAAATCCCTGCAAATGTTGATTTTATACGACTGTTAAGAGCAATATCGTGTCTAAACTTGCGACTGGACTTTGCATTTTCTACGAGTTATCTTCGTAATATCTCGGCATTATACTACTGGAATGTTTATCATAAACAGGGCATGATTTATGGCAGAATGGGCAGTCGTTCTCGTGCCATTTATTAGGTCTTGCTTGGATACGAATATGTTTAACTCCATTCTTATCAGAGTAAAGATTACAATTTTTTATAACTGTGTTCTTGACATTAAGGACACTTTTGCATAATGTATTAACTGAAGCCACTTGTGAATACTCCTTTTGTGTTTTTCTTCGCAGTTAATACATTAAAGGACACAAGTGTTTTTTCAATATGGTGTTGTTAATTTATGGTGTTAGGCTTCCACCATTATGCCAGAAGCCTCATATAAATTTATTGGGAAGAGTTACCGATCAAGTTTTCTCAGAATCCGAAGAATGGGATATTGATACGGTGTCAGAAACTATTGCATCGGAATATGAAAGAGCAACGAATCTTTCGATAAATAAAGAGAAGCAGAATTTGCCAATAGAAGAAAAACGAACGATAGATGTTAAAGAAATACGAGAATGGCTGAACTTTATTATTACGATTATATCAGTTGTTTTGGGAGTTACGAATTCTTCAGCAACAACGATAAATAATTACAATTATACACAACAAGTCAATAATTATTACATCGTTGGAATGGGATATGATGCGAAGGAGCTAAATACGACTAAATATAGAATCGTTAATAGAGAATCTATTGTACGACTGAAGCATGACTGCCATTCGATTGTAATTGAAAAGCTTGAGGAAGGGAAAGTTGTTAGAATTATAGATAAATATAAAAAGTGGCGACAGATAATTTGGGAGAATGAAGATGGTGAAGAATGTATGGGGTGGATTCAAAATTATAAATTAACTGAGTTTAAAGTGCCTAGAAATAAATGATGTATATTTGATGAAATAGAATCTATAAGTGAAGGAAGTATTATGTGTGGTAGATATTATATTGATTCTGATATGGCAGATGAAATCGAAAAAGTAGTGCATGATATAGACCAACGGATCCGGCAGGAACATTTTGCAGGAGATATCTTTCCAACCAATGTAGCACCGATCATTGAAAAATCAGAACATGGATTGAAACTGGATGTTTGCAAGTGGGGATATCCATTGTCACAAGGAAAGAATCTGGTTATAAATGCAAGAGCAGAATCTGTTATGGATAAACCTTCTTTTCGAAATGGAATCCTCTATCACCGCATTTTGATACCGGCAAGTGGGTTCTATGAATGGAATCGGTTAAAAGAGAAAAATACATTTTCCAGATATGATGCACCAGTATTGTATATGGCTGGCTTCTGTGATTGGTTTGAGAATGAACGACGATTTGTGATTATGACTACAGCAGCCAATGAATCTATGATAAAAGTACATGATCGTATGCCGCTGATATTGGAAAAAGGACAGCTGAAAGATTGGTTCGATGACAGGAAAATGGAGCAAATTCTGCATCAGGTACCGGTTCAGCTAAAACGAGAGGCAGAATACGAACAGCAGAGCTTATTCTTATAATGGTTCAGAGGAGAAATAGAAAGATGCAAATATTTGTTGATGCAGATGCCTGCCCAGTGGTTGCGATCATTGAAAAGATTGCAAAAGATAATAGTGTTCCGGTAATGTTGTTGTGTGATACAAACCATGTTCTGTCATCGACTTATAGTAAAGTTGTTGTTGTCGGTGCAGGAGCAGATGCAGTAGATTATAAACTGATTAGTATCTGCCATAAAGGAGATATTGTCGTATCACAGGACTATGGTGTGGCTGCAATGGCATTGGGAAAAGGTGCTTATGCTATTCATCAATCAGGTAAATGGTACACGGATGATAATATTGATCAGATGCTAATGGAACGTCACCTGAGTAAAAAAGCCAGAAGAAGTTCCCGTAAATGTCATGTCAAGGGACCGAAGAAGCGGACGGAGGAAGATGATGAAAGATTCGCTCAGTCTTTTGAAAAAATGCTTTTGATGGCACGGGAGAAAGAAGGCAGATGAGGAATTGTAGATGCAGAGGAACGACAGAAGCTATAAAGACTTAAAACAAAAACAGAAGAGTGCAATAGCAGATAAAACATACAAAATGCACTTGAAGTTTTATCTTGAGAATCAGCGAATGCCGGATGCTACTGAAATGAATGATATATGCAAAAGTTTGTTTACGGCAGTTCAATCGCTTGCTCCTAAAACGGAATATGAAGAATTTTATAAAATTGTTGAAAAGCGTGAAAAGAGTTATGAAGAACGTATCCTGAGAGACATTCAGAATGGAATTATAATAGAAACACTTATGGCAAAAAAACATAAGAAAACGCCGGAAGAAAAAGCAGCTGTTGCGAAACAAAAGAAGCAGCAGAGGCGAGCAAGACGGAAACAAGAAACAAGAGATAATCTGGCTAAAGAAGAAATCTTGCAAGATGACAGATTTTTCGTTATTGCCGGTTATACCTCCGGAGGTGCACCGTATGGTGTCACCTGGGAGGAAATGGGTCTGAAACCTTGGGAAGATTTGGAAGAGAATAATTGAGTTGTCAGTGCAATCTTATTTATCTCTTGTGACAGAAACAGGTTCCCGTTTTGCCGGAAGTAAGTCTGAATTGATTTCAGGAGCATCGAGCAGCACAGAGAAATTTTGCTGAATGATATCCAGTGTTTTCTGCTTTTTCTGTAATTTCTGTTTTTCCCGGATGGTAGCAGCTTGTTCAGATTCAAGATTTTCAATCCGCTTCTGGATTTTTTCAGAGCTAGGGATTTTGGTAACACCGAGATCCTGAAGCTCTTTTTTTAGTGAATCGTGGAGTTGGTATTCTGCCAGATGCTTGGAACGGTATTCTTTTGGATTTTTTGCAGATTTGCAATCTTCTATCACTTTACGGCAGAGCCGGTAAGAATCACAGTGTTTCTGAATGACTTTCTGCGTGCTTAATGATGTAGATGGCAGTATAAAAGCCGAAAGCAACAGTGTCAGTGCACAGAGAATGCTGATAAACGAATTCATCAAAAAACAGGACGAATTTATTAACTGTTCAGTAGTTGAATATGTAGATGATGGGTACAGTGGTACAAACTTTGCTGGGGTTAGATAGCGATACTTTTTACATCTACCATGTTGCGGCGGTCATGGTTGACAACTTGCGTCGGCTCCTGCTCGGTATCAACCTGTCCGACAAAGCTATAATGGATTTCGATTTTCCGGGTGTTGGTTTCCCGGTCTAATTCATGTATCAAAATACGGTCGATAAACTCATGGACGTTTTCATAGGTCAATTCCTGTATGTCGCTGTATTTCCCGACAATCTGAATAAACCTTGATATATCCCTTTTTCGCTCGGTAACGGTTGCGATCTGCTGTTGTAACTCGTCTATCCTTGCGGCAAGGGATTTCTTTTCGTCCTCATAGCCGGAAGTTAGAAACACAAACCGTTCATCTGTCAGTCTGCCTAATGCGTTGTCCTCATACAGCTTGCGGAAAAGCGTGTCAAGTTCGGTCATACGCGCCTGTGCTTTGAAAAGTTCCTTTTGCTGCTGCGCTAATGCCTTTCTCGCTTCCATGTCGCCGTACTCGGTAGCTTTACAGATAAAGTCCTGTTCGTGTTCCTTAACATACCGCAAAACCCGCCGCATATCTTCCAGCACTAAATCAAGAAGTACGTTTTTGCGGATATAATGAGAGGTACACTCGCTGCCTGTCCTTGCCCTGTTGCGCCATGCGCCGCAAGAATAGGAAAACTTGCGCGGCTCGATATTTACGCCCTGTTGGTAATACATCTTATGTCTGCAACCAGCGCAAAACAGCAAGCCGGAAAAAATATCAATCTCCGCTGCTTTTGTCGGGCGGTGGCGGGTAGCAATCCGCTTTTGCGCAAGTTCAAAGGTTTCCTCGTCAACAAGCGGCTCATGGGTGTTTGGGAAGAAATAGCGTTGTTCTTCTTCGTTCTTCCGGGTCTTTTTCGACTTGTAGGATACCTTGTGAGTTTTCGCGGTTATGGTATGCCCTAAATATTCCTGCCTTGCTAATATGTCATAGAGCGTTTTGTCCGGCCAAGTATAGGGGGCGATCATTGCCCGCTGATACCGCGCCTGTCCTGTACGCTGATAGCGCAACGCTCCAATCGTCAAGACTTTGTTTTCCGCAAGCCATTTTTGGATTTCGCACATACGCACGCCGCTAACAAACATAGCGAAAACCTGTTTGACAATCGGCGCGGTTTCCGGGTCGGGTATAAGGTGGTGGCGGTTGTTCGGGTCTGGGATATAGCCGTATGGATATTCCCCGTTGACGCGCTCGCCTTTTTGCGCCTGTGCCTGTTTAACTGCGCGGATTTTCTTGCTTGTGTCGCGGGCGTAAAACTCGTTAAACCAGTTCCGCAAGGGGGTAAACTCGTTATCCTCCCGCGCTGTGTCAACTCCGTCGTTGATCGCGATATAGCGTACTCCGTTTTCGGGAAATACAATCTCTATGAGTTCGCCCGTTTTCAGATAGTTTCTGCCAAGACGGGAAAGGTCTTTGGTAATGACCGTCGCCACTCGTCCGGCTTCCACTTCCTGCAACATCGCTTGCAGCCCCTCGCGCTCAAAACTCACGCCGGAAAATCCGTCGTCCACAAAAAACTTTGTGTTCAAAAAATGGTGTTCGTCCGCATAGCGTTGAAGTATCATTTTTTGGTGCTGTATGCTTCCGCTTTCTCCGGCTTGCATATCCTCTTGACTTAAACGGCAGTAAAGGGCGGTGATTTTATTCGACTGTAACATTAGTCCTCCTTTCCGACAGCCGAATAAACAGGTATAATGTGTTGCTATCATTATACCATATCCCGCCGCCTAATGCACTACTCGGACGCTAAAAATCCCGGATTTCCGGGCTTTTTCTGCAAATCCTTTACAATGAGTTTCTCAATCTTTTTATGGATTGTATCGGTTGCCTTTTCACTCGGCAACGCTTGAACAAGATAGGTGATTTTCCCTATTTTGCGTTCGGTTGTAATTGTCTGTTTTTTATCCATTAGAAAAACCTCCTTTTCCTGTATGGATAAACTATATTCGTCAAAAGGCAAAAACGGGCGGTTGTTAGCTGCAACCTCACGGGAGTTTCACCCCGGCCCATGCTTATGGGTGCGCCGCGCAATACTTTGAGGGTGTTCAACGCGGGAGTATCATTGTGCCGCCTTGTATGTCGTCGCCCACAAGCTGCTAAACCTGTTTTACGGCGCGGTAGTTCTCGCTCGGCTTTTCCCCTATGGGGAAAAGCTGTCATGGCGTACCCGCCGACTGGCTCGGTACAGACGGAATGTACCCGTTTGCCTGTTATGCTGCGCACCAAAGGCCGCTTTCTTTGTCAAAGAACAATAGGCTTTGTCGGCCTGCAAAAGCACATCAACAGCGGATATGCTTTTGCGGAACGACAAATAGCCCATAACGGGAAGCGTGGAAAGGGGACACGCTCCCCGCATGGGCTAAAAGATTATCCTACATGAAAAGCAAGGGTGCGGGTAATAAGGCGCACTTGCAGCCTGTTACGCATTTCCTCGTCCACATAGGAATAGGTATTGCCCGCGTCGTCTTTCAGCGTGCGGGTACAAAGTTTCGCTATGTAACCCTCGTAGTGCTTCAAGATCGCGCACATGGCGGTTGTGTCGCCGTTTGCCGCTGCGGAAATGACAGGGAACGGCAACAGATTTTCAGACTTCCTAACGGTATTCATCATCTGCTTTTCCCTCCAAATACTGTTTGATTTTCGCAAGCGCGGATTTCCTGTGCCGGAAAACCGTCGTGCGTACAACATTCAGCAGTTCGCCAATTTCCGCGTCGCTCATATCCAAGAAGTAGGACAAAAGGATAATGTCGCGTTTCCTTTCGGGCAAAGCGTTAAGGGCTTCGGCAAGCAGTTCATTTTTGACGAGTACATCAAAGCCGGACACTTGAAAACGGAAATAATCGCTTTCGTATTCGTCCGTTGTGAAAAGCTGCGCGAGTTCGCTTTCGCTCAAATCCGAAAAAGTAACTTCGCGTGCTGCGCGTTTCGCAAGAGTGCGGCGGTGGCTTTTCGCTTCGCCGACCAAAGTTTTCTTTGCTAATGCGTCGTACTGATGTTGTATTCTTTCCTTGTCGGAAGAAGATAGCTCCATAGAGTTCACCTCCTTCCCGCGTGGAGTAGAGGACGGGAGTTAAGGGCTTGTCCTCTCTGCCCCTTTCGCTCCGTACCCATTCGGGAGATGGCTCTTGAGTGCGCTTTTCAGAAAAAAGTTGAAAAAAGCAAAATGCGCCCGTCCGCAAGACGCGGACGGGCGCAAAGGAAATGTAAGCAGTAGCTAAATGTATTGACAGTTCACATTCATAGCCGGAATATCCCGCTTGCGGAGCATAGCTTTTTTTGACCGCAAAGCATTAGGCGGGTTACAGTAAATAAAAATGGACACGGCGATACCTCCCCGATACCGCCGTATCCTTAAAAAAGGGCGACTTTAATACACTACCCGCAATCCATTCTATAATAGGGAACAGCGGCTTTTGCGCAATATTAAATAAAAAAGCCGATAACACATAGGTTTTTTGACCTAATGCGTTATCGGCTCTGCGTCTATGCGTCTGGCACTTTTAATCATTTTTTTTTGAATTTATTATATGTGTTAGCTAACTGTCCACAAGCCGCGTTAATCTCTCTGCCATGAGAAACTCTCATAGTAACTTCAAGTCCTGCTTGCTCTAATTGATGTTTGAATGCAACTATTTCCCGTTTCTGTGGTGCTTTAATTCTTGAATTGCTTGTTGGGTTGTATTGTAACACGTTAATCATAACTTTTTTGCCCCGAAACCATTTTGCAAGTTGTCTTACATCTGAGGGCCGGTCATTTATACCCGGTAAAAGCAAATACGCAAAGACAATTTTGCGATTATGCCTTTCAGAATAGGATAAGGCTTGCTTAACAACATCTTCAATAGCATATATGCGCATGTGAGGAATAATACGATTTCTTGCAGATTGTGTTGCTGCGTGTAAAGATATTGTCAACTGAATTTTAAGATGTTCCTCGCGCAATTTTTTTAATTGATCGACCGGACCAACTGTTGATATGGTAATGCCGTCGGTTGGAAAGTTGAGCCCATATCTATCTCGGAGAATATGGATTGCTTTTATCAAGTTGTCATAATTGAATAAAGGCTCTCCCATACCCATAAAAACGATACGGTTTACTTTTCGACGCAACAATATAATCTGTTGTACGATTTCTGACGATGTTAGATTACGAACAAAGCCATTTCGCCCGGACTCACAAAAAATACAACCAACAGGACAACCGACTTGTGTGCTCACGCAAACAGTTCCACCATCTCGCCGCTTGATAAAAACCGTTTCAATGTATTTGTTGTCTTTCAGTTCGTAAACATACTTTTCAGTATCACTGCTTTTGCAAATATTTTTTACCAACATTGATAGATTTTTTTTGCGTGGTAATTGCTTATATAATTCTTCATATAAGGCTTTTGCTTCATTCTCGCCAATAACTTCCGACATTTCTTTGTAAGTAAATCCGTATGGATCATTCCGTACTTCCGCAGGCGTATATTTAGGTAAACGTTTCATTTTTATATCCTTTCTTCTAAATAATAAAAGTTTGTTTTTCTGTATTTTTGATTACAATCTCTAATTTTTCTACATCAATGATATGCGTCAATTTGCATTTAGGGCAGAAAAGAGGAAAATCTTTTAATACAGTATTATGAAATACTTGAACTCTCGTCTTTCCGTTACAAATCGGACATTTTATCCAATATTTTTTAAGCATTATATTTCACTCGTCCTTTTTACACAAAAAAATGCAGGTCAATCCTCAACATGAGCATTGACCTGCATTTATAATGCACAGAGCAGTACAACAAAACTAAGGCATAGCTTGCACTATGTCTATACTATATCTATACGTCGTTAGTTTTTTGTATAGCATCCGCAAAATAAGCATGACAAAAAAGCCCATGTTGAAAATGGGAAAATCCTTTTTTTCAATGCTTATCTAATACGCATGCTATGCAACATAAACGCCGCCTCCTTTTACATAAATTTTATTTTATCAGAAAATCAGTCTACTGTCAATACACAACAGGAAGTATTTAACCTAATGATATGAATTGTGTGGACATATCCAAAAAGAAAGGTGAACTGTAAAATGTAACAGGGTGAATGAAAATGGCAAAAAGACCCGTACCATTGTACGACTTTAAGGCTTTCGGGGCAGCTATAAAAGCCGCGAGAAATGAATACGGCGAGAGCCGCAAAAAGGTAAGCGACGAGTTATATATTTCCCCGCGCTACCTTGCGAATATCGAGAACAAGGGACAACAGCCGAGTTTACAGGTATTCTATGACCTTGTAACCCGGTATCATATTTCGGTAGATCAATTTTTCTTCCCGAACAGCAATGCGGAGAAATCCACCGGGCGGCGGCAGCTTGACGCGCTGCTGGACGGTATGAGCGATAAAGGCATACGGATTGTAACCGCAACAGCAAGGGAGATAACGGAAGTCGAAAAAGCAGAGGATTAACCTCACAATATGAGAAATCGGGAGATTGCAGCGCATGGCGGCTGCAATCTTTTTTTGCGTCCAAAATCAAAGGAACGCGCAACAAATACCGCCTTTCGGTGGGGGTATGGAGTAGATAGCAAGCACAGCAAACGAGTACCCGTTTGCGGAAAATGCTTGTTGGGATAATCCCAAACCCTTATACCGAAAGGCGGTGCGGAAATGGAAAACCGAAAGAGAAATATACAGATGAAGTTTTACGTTACGGAAGAAGAAAAGCGGCTGATCGACGAGAAGATGAAGCAGCTTCCCATAAAGCAGTATGGGGCATACTTCCGTAAAATGGCGATAGACGGGTATATTCTTGTCGTTGACCGAAGCGACACAAAAGCATATATCCGGGAACTGCAAGCGGTGAGCCGGAACATCAACCAAATTGCAAAACGCGCCAATGCGACGGGGACGGTTTACAGGCAGGATATAGAGGACATTAAAAAGGCGGTGGACGAGATATGGCGGTTACAAAGACGCACCCTATTAAATCAACCTTAAAGGCTGCGATAGACTATATCTTAAATCCCGAAAAGACAGACGGGAAGCTGCTTGCGTCCTCTTTCGGCTGCGGGCTGGAAACCGCCGATATTGAGTTTGCATGGACGCGGGAAGCTGCCGGAGATCGCGGCACACATTTAGGGCGGCACTTGATACAATCCTTTGCGGTGGGAGAAACCACACCGGAAGAAGCGCACAAAATCGGCATGGAACTTGCCGGGGCGGTATTAGGCGGCAAGTATGAGTTTGTTTTGACAACTCACGTCGATAAAGACCATCTGCATAATCACTTGATTTTCAACGCGGTTAGCTTCGTTGACTACAAAAAGTACCATTCCAACAAGCAAAGCTATCACTTTATCCGGCGCACCAGCGACAGGATATGTAAAGAGCATGGGCTATCCGTCGTCGTACCGGGACAGGACAAGGGAAAAAGCTATGCAGAATACACCGCCGAAAAGCAAGGGACAAGCTACAAAGCAAAGCTGAAAACGGCGATAGATACTCTCATTCCCCAAGTGAAAGATTTTGACGAACTGCTGCGCCGCTTGCAGGAAATGGGGTATGAAATCAAACAGGGCAAATACATTTCCTTTCGCGCTGCCGGACAGGAACGGTTTACCCGCACAAAGACGCTCGGCGCGGCCTATACGGAAGAAGCGATAAAGGAGCGTATCAAGGGCGTGTATGTTGCCAAAACAAAAACGCTGCGGGAAGATAAGAAAATCCGGCTTGTCGTCGATCTTGAAAACAGTATCAAAGCCCAACAGTCGGCGGGCTATGAACGGTGGGCAAAAATCCATAATCTGAAACAGGCTGCTAAAAGCATGAACTTCCTAACCGAAAACAAGATTGAGTATTATAGCGAACTTGAAAGCAAGATAGCCGATATTATGACCGCTCATGACGCGGCGGCAAAGGCGGTTAAGGAAGTGGAACAGCGTATGTCTGATTTGTCGCTGCTTATCAAGCACACCACCACATACCGACAGTTAAAACCGATTTACGATGAATACCGAAAATCGCCGGACAAGGAAAAGTATCTGCGGGGGCATGAAAGCGAAATTATCCTGTTTGAAGCTGCGGCAAGGGCATTAAAGGAAATGCAGATAAAGAAGCTGCCCGATCTCGCCGCGCTGCGCAAGGAGTATAGAAGCTTAAACGACAGGAAAACCAAATTGTATGAAGATTATCGGCAAGCCAAGAAGCAAATGCAGGAATACGGCGTTGTCAAAAAGAACGTCGATAGTATTCTTTACCCGTCCCAAAGCAGGGCGCGGGAGCAGGAGCGATAAGGCGCAAAACATGGGGTGGCAAGTGGAATGTTAAGGGCTGAAAACGCCTGTGTTTCTGCGGCTTCCAGCGCATGAAAACGACATAGACGATAAAGTATATTCAAACCCGCAAAAACGGCTTTCTAATTGTCCACGCAAGGACAAAAAAAGAACAGGGGCGCGGTGCCGGAAATCGGCAACCGCGCCCCTGTTCTCTATGGGCTATTCCTCGTCGGTCAAGATAAACTCCCTTTCGGAAAACTCGCTGTCCGTCATGGCTTGCAGCTTGTTCACCGCTGCGGCGGCAAGCTGGCGCATATCCTCGTCCATGTAGGGCATGGCGGCAAGGATATTTTCAAGCGTTGTTTCCCGGCTGTCCTCGGCGTAGATCGCAACAATGTTTTCTTCCTCAATGGTAAAGCGGGTATTCATGCTATCAAACCTCCAAATCCTTTTTATGCTCTTTCTGTTTATCTTTCGGCTGCTGCGCCGCCTGTTTCTTGTATTCGTCCAGCTTCTTCAAAATGGACGGTTTTTTCTGCGGCTGTTCCCGTTTCTCGGCTTTTACCGCTTTTGCAAGGTCGGTAACGGAAATCGCTTCCCCCGCCTTTGCCCGCTGCTCAAAATCTGCAACGGTGGGCGTTTGCGGCGTATTGTTGATAAGCCCGTCAAAATTGTTGTCGTTCTGCTCTATGGTGTCCTCGACGTGCTTTAAGGGATTATCCCGCTGCGGCTGCTCGGCGGCTATGGCATAAGCCTGTGTGCCATTCCCCATAATGAGATACTTCCCGTCCTCCGACGCATGGTGAAAACCAAATCCCGCCGCTTCGATCTGTTCACGGCTCATATCGGTAATATGAAAATTGCCCCTCGGCGTTCTAACGGTTTCACCCGTCAAAAGGCTGTCGGGGGTCGCTTCCGGCTGCTGCTTTTCAAGCTGCCCGTCCTTGTAGGAATATCCTTGCGCCGCGATTGCTTCAAGGGTCTTGCCCGTAACGTCGCCATAAATCCGCTTGTCTGCGTCAACCAGCATTTGCAAAGTGTCTTGTACGGTGTCGGACAAGGCTTGCTGCTGTTCGGGCGGCAGCTTGTCAAATACGGGGGTCTGCTGCTCCTGCAAAAACTCCGGCACTTGCTGAAAACCGATACTGTCTACATAGTGGGCGGTGTCCTCGTCGTTCTGATGAAGCACAACAATGTCGGAAACGGAAAGGCTATGCCCCTTAAAGTCGGCGGGGTGGTCGATATTAAACCTTTCCCAAATGTCGCCCAGCGTCATATCCTTTGTAAGCGGTGCAGTATAGACGAGTTCATAATTTACCCGGTCAATGGTAAGTCCAGCCGCTTGCAGACGGTCATAAGGCTCAAAGCGCAAGTCCCTTGTTTCGTCCCCGCGCTTTAACTGATAAATGGAAAAGGTATCGCCCTGCTCCTGCTCGGCTTGCCGCTGCTGCTGCAACTCGGTAAAATGCCCCTCAATCTCGGTAATGAGTTCCTTTGCGGTGGTCTGTATTGTTTCAAGGGACGCTTTTAACTCGGTCATTTCCTTGCCGCTGCTCCAACCAGCCACATAGCCGAAAGAGTAATCGGAAGTATCAAGGCCGAAATGCTGGCAAACCGTATAAGCGACGCTTTCCGCTTCTACCTCGCAGGTATGGCGGTCAACGCGGTTTTGCTGCTCCGGCGGGGCGTTTAAGTCTACGTCGTGCAGCTTCGCATGGGCGATTTCGTGAATGGCGGTCTTTACCGCCTGTAATTCACTCACGCCCTCTTTGATTGCAATACGCTTGTCGGTCAAACTGAAATACCCATTTGCGCCGTTTGTGATCTGCTCAAATGCAATCGGGACGGGGGACGCTTTTTCAAGGGCGGCGAAAAAATCCTCGTACTGCTCCACATCGGCAAGCAGCGGTTTAACGGAAAGGTCGGGAAACTCCTTGCCCTCGGTCTGCGAAATATCAAAGACGGTTATAACCTTAAAGGCGGGGACGGTGATTTCCTTTTCTTCCTTTACCACTTTTCCCTCGCGGTCAAGCATGGGCTTTCTCGTTTCGGGGTCGATTTTATCAACCAGCTTTTTCACCTTGTAGGGCGCGGGGGCAAAGATTTTAATGCCTTTCTCGCCTTTCTTTACATGGCGGTCAAACTCCTTTTCCCATTGACGGAAGCCCATTACCAAATTGCCGCCCTGCATAGCAATTAGGATAGTGTTATTCAAACTATAATCATGGAACTTTGACATAGCGGTTAGAAACTCTTTGTAGCGGTCGCTGTCAAAAATCGCCTGTACGCCCTGTTCCAAACGCGCGGTGATCTCCTTTACCTTTTCGGCGGGCTTTTCGGAAGTAAGGATAATGGGGACGACGGGGCGGGGCTGCTGCGGCTCTGCGGCCTGTGCGTCTGCTTGCTGCGTTTCGGCTGCGTCCATATAGGCTTTGTCCTGTTCGCCGCGCTCCGGCTGCGGGTAACTCATAATGCGGTATTCTTCCGGCACTTCGCGCCCCTCAAACTGCCGTTCCCACTCGTCGCCGCTTTCCACGATATAGCCGTACTCGGTAAACGCGCCTTTTTCCTGCGCGGCAGCGTTCCTGCCAAAAGTAGAAAGGTCAATGCCGCCTTTCCATTCTTCGGGCATTTGTACCATGCCGGATTGATTTAAGTAATAGTCGCCCAAATCGTGGTAGTTATGTACTTCGGGGATATGGACGTAAAAATCCACGTTGTAGGTGAAGTCAATTACCTGTCCAATATTTGCAAGCCCGTTTTTCTGCTGCAAAGCTGCGTTCAGCTTGCCAACCTCGGCGGGGTCAAGCTGTTCGAGCCGCGCCGCAAGAAAATTGAGTTCGTCCACGTCGGCGGCGCATACCATTTCATAAGGCAAGGCAATATGTTTCTCCGGGTCGTCGGAATAGCCGCGAATGGAAAAATCCTGCGGGTTGTCGGCGGTAATGCCGACGTTCCGCATAGCTTCGTGCAACTGCTCCTTTGTGGCGGGCATATCCAACCAATAGCCGCCGGGGTCGCCCGCGTCAAAGCGGCTGCGGTTGCCTATCATAATAGAAAACTGTTCGCTCATGTGTTCACGCTCCTTTTCCTGCCCGGTATTTTCGGGGATAGCTGCCGCCTGTTGCTGCTGCGGGGGTTCTTCGCCCTCTATGGTGTAGTCCGGCATGAGCATACCGTTTACTTTGAAATAGTCGGCGTACTCCTGCGGGATAGGCGGGGAGATTTCCGTAAACAAGCGGTCATACGCTTTGATACGCCCATTCAGATACTTTTCCATAGCTGCCTTGTCGGTGAAAACCTTTCTATCTTGTCCGGCAATCTTCGCTTGGGTTCTGCTTGGGCTGTTGGTGCGCACGCTCCATGTAAGCGTCCATGAATACGGGATAGATTTCTGCGCTTCTTTGTCGTAGCGGGTATTCTCGTAAATGTAGTAATTCATCTGATATACCCGGTTGCTGCGAATATGGCGGTTATGCTCGGTGGTCTGCCACTCGTTAGCGGTGTGCTGGACGTGCGGCGTTCTCACATATTCAAGTGTTTTATCCAGCAAAAGCGTTCTTCCCGCCTGTTCTTCCCATGCGGCGGCGCGTTCTTTAAGGTCGTCAAAAATCGCCTGTTCTGCCGCCGCGCTTTCGCTGCGCATGGAAAGTAGCTGCGCAATCGGCAAGGAAGCATAAGGGGCAATCTCCCTGTCCTTTGCTTCAAAATATATCCGGCGTTCTATCCGCATGGTTTCGGCGGCTTCTAATTTGTCATGGTCGTATGAGGAATACGGCATATTCTTTCATCACGTCCTTTCTCGGTCATATAAGGGTTTGGGACTATCCCAACAAGCAAAATGCCCGCGCTCTCTATGGGAAGCGCGGGCATTTCTCGCAAACGGGTACTCGTTTGCTGTGCTTGCTATGTAGTTGTTTTTATCCGTAAACGCCTGTTTCTCTCGCTTTGGGCTTTCTGTCTGCGGCGTATCTTTGCCGCGCAATCGGGGCAGTATTTCGCCCGGTTGCTGCCCGCCGCAAACGTGCTGCCGCATACCGCGCAACGCTTCAAATCGGTTTCCCCGCTGCGGGTGATCTGTTCGCAAAGCTGCCTGTCGGCGGGTAATACCGCTTCGCGGAAATAGCGGCATAGCAGCGAATAGCTGATACTCTGCACACAAACGCAAGTTTCCCCGTCGTCCAGCAGCAGACAATTCCCGCAATCGTTGTTTGCACAAGCGGCGCGGGTCATTTTCTTTACGGCGCGGTATTGCTTTTCATCAAGCCTTATCATTTTCGGTTCTGCTCGACGCGGAAGTTTACATACTTGCCGCCTGTGTCGGCAAGCAGCACAACTCCGTCAAAGGTCTTTCCCGTCTTGGTCGAGTACATACCTTTGATTTTTACCTTTCCGTCTTTCAAAAGGGCGGCGGCAATCGCCTTTGTGAAAGCCTTTTTGCGCTGCTCAAAAAAGCGGTCATTCTTCCACATCACAAAGCTGCAAGCCCTGTCGGAGCAGTAAAAGTTTTTCTTGCCCTCGTAAACCGCCGCGCCGCAACGGGGGCAAGTGCCGATTGCTTCCCGCTGCGGGGTAAACAGCTTCGCTTTATCCTCGGAAATCGCGGAATAGGTCTTGACAAGCCCCGCTGTCATTTCCTCAATCCCGCGCATGAAGTCGGCGGGGCTGTCGCTGCCCTTTGCAATCCCGGTAAGGCGCGTTTCCCATTCTGCCGTAAGCTGCGGGGACGTAAGGCTGTCGGGCAGAATAGCGACAAGGTTATACCCGTCCTTTGTGGGGATTAGCTTTTTGCCCTTGCGCTCGGCAAAGCCCGCGCTAATGAGTTTTTCAATGATACCCGCCCGCGTCGCGGTGGTGCCTAACCCTTTGCGCTCCGCGTCCTCCGGCGTGTCCTCCTTTCCCGCACTCTCCATAGCCGAAAGTAACGTATCTTCGGTAAATGCCTTTGGGGGCTGCGTGTAACGTTCGGAGATCTCCGCTGCCGGATTGTCAAAGGTCTGCCCCTCGGCAAGCGGGGGTAAAACCGCTTCCGGCTCTGCGTCCTCGTCCTGTTCCCCGGACGCGGCGCGGGATAGTCTTTCAATCTCGCGCCAACCCTCGCAAAGCGTCGTCCTGCCCTTTGCGGTAAAGGTATAGCCGCCGCAAGTGAAAACCGCCGTAACCGCTTCATACTCATAGGGCGCGGCAACGGCGCAAAGCAGTTTTGCGCACACAAGGGTCATTAGCTTTTTCTCACTTTCGGCAAGGGAAGAAAAGCCCGTTTTCACAAACTCCGCTGTCGGCAAAATGGCGTGATGGTCGGTTACTTTGCTGTTGTCGCAAATCCTCGCAAGGTCGGCTTGCAGCTTCACGCCCTGCATAAAGGGGAGAGCAGCGCAAAGGCCGGTGATAAGTTCCTTTGTGCTGCCCTCCATATCGGAAGTGATATATTTGCTGTCGGTGCGGGGATAGGTCAAAAGCCGTTTTTCATAAAGGGCTTGCGCATAGTCAAGGGTCTGTTTCGCCGTAAACCCATACAAACGGTTTGCTTCCCGCTGCAAGGCGGTGAGGTCAAACAGTTTCGGCGGGGCTGCGGTCTTTTTCTCTTTTTTAAGGGAAGTACAAACGGCCTGCGATTTCTCGCAAGCCGCTTTCATCTGCCGCGCCGCCGCTTCGTCGTCCTGCCTTTCGGAAAGGGCGGCAACGCCGCCAACGTCCAGCCGGACGACATGATATTTCTCTTTCTTAAAGCTGCTGATTGCATAGTCGCGGTTTACCAGCATAGCAAGGGTGGGCGTTTGCACTCTGCCGACATTCAATGTTTTATGGTAGAGGATAGAGAAAAGGCGGGTCGCGTTAATGCCAATGAGCCAATCGGCCTTTGCTCTGCAAAGCGCGGATTGATAGAGGTTGTCATAGCCGCGCCCGTCTTTGAGATTTGAAAAGCCCTCGCGGATTGCACTTGCTTCCATGCTGCTAATCCAAAGGCGGGAAAAGGGCTTTTTGCAATTCGCCTGTTCATAGACAAAGCGGAAAATGAGTTCCCCCTCGCGCCCGCTGTCGCAAGCATTGATAATCTCGGTAACGTCGCTGCGGTGCATAAGGTCTTTGAGAATGGAAAACTGCTGCTCCTTGCCGCTGGCAACAATAAACTGCCACTCCTGCGGGACAATGGGAAGATCGTCGTACTTCCATTTACGGAATTGTTCATTGTAGGTCGCCGCGTCTGCAAGGCTAATCAAATGCCCGATACACCACGACACAAGGTAGCCGCCGCCCTCAAAATATCCGCTGCGCTTTTCATTCGCGCCCATAACGGCGGCAATCGCCGCCCCGACGCTCGGTTTTTCTGCAATTACAAGTTTCATAGATTATCGTCCTCCTGCTCGGTCTGTTCGGTTTCGACTACTTCCGTTTCCTCGTCGTCCTCGTCAAAATCAAGGTCGTCAAGGCTGCTGCTGCCTTTCGCCGCGTCCTTTTTGGGCTTCAAAATCTTAAAGTAGTAGAACGCGCCGCCGCCCGCTGCGGCAACAAGCAGCACGACAAGCAGAATACCCATGCCGCCGCCTTTTTCTTCTTCCGGCGGCTGCT
This sequence comes from Blautia faecis, assembly GCF_020554845.1. Lineage (GTDB taxonomy): Bacteria > Bacillota > Clostridia > Lachnospirales > Lachnospiraceae > Blautia_A > Blautia_A faecis. Next base: position 47,481 of record NZ_JAJCIA010000026.1, read on the forward strand.
CGGTTTCTTCCGGCTCCGGCTCGGCTTCCACACCCGCGCACTCGCTCATGTTGACGCTGCAAACCGGGCAAGCGGTGTTGACGCTTCCGGCAACGCATTTATCGGTGCAGCTACAAACGGGGGCTTCGGTCTGCCCGTCCTCCATAAGGGCGGTTAAATCCGCTTCGTCCACTTGGTTAAGGAAATGGACGGTATTTTCCCCGTCCTCGGCGCGGTCAATGATGATGTAAAAATAGTTGCCACTTTTGGTAACGACGGTGATAAACTGCTTGTCGCCGGACGCTTCACCCGTTATATCGTCCACAAGGGACATATTCCCGTCCGGGGTAAGGGGCTGCGGCTCATAGCCGCCCGTCGTTTCTTCCGGCTCGGTTTCCGGCGCGGGGGTTTCCTCGGTTACGGGGGTAGGCGTGTCGTCGCTTTCATCGCCACCGCCCGCATAAGCGGTAACAGAAAAGCCGCACATGATAACCAGTGCGGCAAGCAATACGGTAAACTTTCGGATTATCTTTTTATTCTTCATTGTCGTTGTCCTCCTGTTCGGCGGGGTAAGTGGCTTCCGGCTGCGGCAAGGTGATTTCGCCGCTGGCGTAAGCGGAGAGGAACGCGGCAAGCTGCGTCCCGTCAAGGTGTACCGCCTTTACCATTTGCACGATCTGCGCGTTTTCTTCCTCGACTTTCTGCGCTTCAAGGTCTTTCAGCTTCTTTTGCTGTTCAAGGATTTTTGCCCTCGTTTTCTCAATATCCCTTTCGATACGGTCAAGTTTCGTGTTCGCCATAGTCATTTACTCCTTTCCAAACTGTTCTTTCCATGAATAGCTGCGCCCCAATCCCTTAACGGTTTTAAGATAGGGCATAGCGTTTTCTTCCAAAGTCGCCGCCCGGTTAAATAGATCGGGATAGTGTTCTTTGAGATATAAAATCTCTTGTTTCTTCATGCTCGGACAAAAGAAACAGGACGATTTACCCGGCTGCGGCAATCCTGCCGCTTTGATTTCCCGGATACAATCGTCCCTGTTCCAGCCCCATTCTTCAATGAGGGGGTAGCGGTTATGATATTTTTTGTCGGCTTCGTTGTACTTGCGGGAATGTTCATACCGTTTCACTTCTCCCGCGTCATAGCCGATATAGCGGTTGACTTTCTCGCCGCGCTGCCATACTTCGCGGCAAGGCGCATAGTGGTTGCAAAACTTTTCCTGCGGTGCGATTTTGTGTTTCTGCGAACAACGCTTATGCCCGTAGGCAATCGACGGGAGCGTATGAGAGCGCAAGCACTCGGTTTCAAGAGATAGGCGGTTGCCGTAGCGGTCAACATACTGCACAACGGTAATCTGCGGCATACCGTGTTCCGCAAGCCATTGATTGATTATCTCGATAAATTGATAGGTATGCGGGTGTTCCGCGCCCGTATCGGCAAAGGTGATAAGGTCAATCGGGATTTTGTGCTTGTATAGGCCAATAAGTAAGGCGGCACTATTCGTGCCGCCGCCAAAAGATACAATATTCATTTTTCAACTCCTTTTAATTGTAATTTAACCGCCCGTAGGCGTAAAAGTGGGATTGCCAATAGCTGGTGTCCAGCTTTGAATACTGGATAGGGTCGCCACAATGCAGCATGACGGGGCTTCCGTCCCCGTCCTCGCCCACATAAATCCCCACATGGGAAACGCCGGGGGTGTCGTATGTACCCGTAAAGAACACCAAATCCCCCGGCTGCGGGTTAGAAACAGGGGTTGAGATGTTGTAAAGCCCTTGCGCCCCAAGTCTGCCCGTATTGTATAGGCCGCTGTTCGTCAACACATAACTCACAAAGCCGCTGCAATCAAAAGAGGTTTCCGGGGTGCTGCCGCCCCACACATAGGGAAAACCGACGTATTTATCTGCTTCCTCCATGAGCCGCGCAAACTTTTCATCGGAACCCAGCAGCGCGGCGGGTACTTCATAATCGGCGGGCGGGTTTTCATAGTATTTAGACACATAGCCGGATTGCGGGAAAAGGTCGGGTCTGTTTCCCAGCGACGACATATACATAGCGTACATGGATAGCTGTTCTTCGCCCATGATGTAAACGGGGACATGGGAGAGGTTGAAGTTTTCCAAATCCACATGAAGAATGTAATAGTTATAGGGGACTTCAACCGTATAGGGGTTGCCCTCGCTGTCCGTCCTTGTTTCGGTGCGGTAGCGTACCTGTACTTCTTCCTCGACCGTCAAGATATACTGTTTCTCAAAGAGCATTTCAAGGGTGCTTTGCACTTCATCGAGTGTAAACACGCCCTCATGCCACGCGGAAAGGATAGAAATTAGCACATAGGGGTCATGCTCGATCTCGTCCGCGTTTACCCGGTATTCGTCATAGCCGGGGTATTCGCTTTCGATATTGTCCAGCATATCTTGTAACTCGGCTTCCATAGCGGCATACGCGCTTTCCGCGCCCGTTATATCCGCGTCCTCGGAGAGATAGGACGACGCAATCAAGCCGCTGCCGCTGTTGCCGCCAAAGAGGGAGCAAGAGGACAGCCCGCCGAAAAGCAGCAGCACGATAAAGGCAATCCCGCCCACAATCAAGCAGCCTTTCCAATGCCGGACAACAAAGAACGTCGCCCGTTTGGTTTCCTGCGCGGTTTTCTTCGCCGCCTTTGCGGTGGCTTCAGCGGTTTTTTTCGCTTTGCCGCCCGCTTTCAGCGTTTTTGCATACTGCTTTTTAATGCGCTGCTTCTGCCAAAAACGGGAAATGGGGTTGGAGTGCGCAAGCGCGGGGTTATCGTGCAACGCCTTTTGATAGAGAAAATCTGCGTTTGCCTTTACCGCTTGTTTTTCCGCTGCCGCCGCTGCCCGGTAGGGTTTCAGCTTATGGCGGCGTATGCCGCCCTTAACTGCCCGCGCCGCCATGCCGCCCGCTTTCTCTCCGGCAAGTTCTACCCGGTGCCCGCTTTCCACACCGACGTTTTCTTTCTCTACCTCGTAGATTTTCCCATGTACGGTACTGTTTAACTCCTGTGCCGGACGGGATAAGGGGTTATGCCGCAACTTGCCGTTTGGGGGCTTATCCGTCTTTTCAAAGGAAAGGCGCGTCTTTGCCTTGCCTTTCGCTTCGTCAAAAACGCGCTCTTTCTTGATTTTGGTCTGCTTGGGGATAGCCGCCCGCGCTGCGTCTAAACAGTCTGCCGCCTTATCCGATTTCTTGATCGCTTTTTGAAGTTCCGGCGTTGCCCGTTCCGCTTCGGAAAACTGCAAGCGGGAAGAATGGGTTTTAGGCTGCGTCGCGTCAAGGGCTTTTTTCTCCGCGCCTTTTGCTGCGTGTCGCTCAATCTCTGCGCCGATATGCTGCACAACCTTTTCCGCTGCCACCCCTGCGGGGGCTGAATAGTTTTCTTCCTGCGGCCTTTCGCTGATACTGGACGTTTCGCCCGTCGTGAGGTTTTCCGCAACCGCACCGTCGCGGGTCATTTTTTGCGTTACCTTGTCGGGGGCTTTCAGTTCCTTGCTCAATCTTCATCACCTCCAATCCGCTGTTTTGCAAGTTCGCAATAGTCGGGGTTTAACTCAATGCCGATATAGCGGCGGTTAAGCCGTTTTGCTACCATGCCCGTCGTGCCGCTGCCGAAAAAGGGGTCAAGGACAATCCCGCCGATGGGACAGCCCGCCAAAATGCACGTTTCCGCAAGTTTCGGCGGGAACGCTGCGAAATGCCCGCCATGATAGCCGACATTGTTAATCTGCCAAACGTTGCGGCGGCTGCGGACGGGAGAAATCAACTCGTCGGCGTATGCGCCCTTTTCGCGGGGGCGGTTGATTTTCTGCGGTTGGTTTTGCCCCGGAACAGTAACGTTATACTTATTTCCTTTGCTAACTCCGCTTTTCAGCCGCCCCGCCGTTGTGGGGGCTATCGGCTCGGCTACTGCTTGCCAATCGTAATAATACTTCTTTGACTTGGTAAGCAGAAACACATATTCATAGCAGCGGGTCGGCCTGTCCCGCGTGCTTTCCGGCATGGGGTTTGTTTTGTGCCAAATGATAGAACTGCGCAAATACCAACCGTCGCCCCGCAAGGCGAGGGCTACAAGCCACGGAATACCAATTAAATCTTTGGGCTTGCAGCCGGGGGCGCGGTGGTTAAACGCCACTTGCTGCCCGTTCCTGCCTTTGGGGTATTTGGGGTCTTGGTGGTCGGCTTTGCTGCCTGTGCCGCAATAAGTGTCCGCGATATTCAGCCAACAAGTACCCTCCGGCGTAAGCACCCGCTTTACCTCATGGAATACCGCCGTAATACGGGAAACATATTCCTCCGGCGTTGCTTCCCGTCCGATCTGCCCGTCTGCGCCGTAGTCCCGCAAGGCATAGTAGGGTGGGGACGTTACGCAACAATCAACTGCATTTTCCGGCAAGGTTTGAAGCACCTGCAAGCTGTCGCCGCAATAGATTTTGTCCATTTCTATCCTCATGCCGACACCTCGCCGGGTTTGGTCGTCATTACACGATAGAGTTCCGTATCTTGCGGGAAACGGTCAATAAAGGGCAAAATCACGTTGCCATAGAAGATAAGCCCCTCGCCCGCGTCGGAATGGGTTACATAGGTCATTTGCTGCTGCGAAATGTTAAGCTGCTTTGCAAGGATTTCCCTGTCGCCCTGGGCTTGGTTGAGCATATACACAAAATCGCTGTTTTCAAAAATGTTCTCCACCTCGCGGGACGATAACAAATCTTTCACGTTTTGGGTGATACCTGTCGGAATACCGCCCCATTTTCTAAAACGCTTCCAAATCTCAACGCTGTACGCTGCGGTCTGTTCCTCTTTGAGCAGCAAATGAAACTCGTCGATATAGTACCGCGTCGCCTTGCCTTCGCTGCGGTTTATGGTAACTCTGTTCCAAACTTGATCTTGGACAATGAGCATACCGAGTTTTCGTAGCTGGGTGCCGAGTTCTTTAATATCAAAGCAGACAAGGCGGTTGTGAATGTCAACGTTTGTTTGGTGGTTAAACACGTTCAAACTGCCATTTACATAGAGTTCCAATGCCGACGCGATACGCTGCGCTTCCTTTTCCGGCTGCTTCTTGATTTCATTGTAGAGGTCGCCCAAAATCGGCATATTCTCCGGCTTCGGGTCTGCAAGGTAGCTGCGGTACACGCTGATAACGGCGCGGTCAATCAAAGTCTTTTCAACCGCTTCCAGCCCGTTTTTGCCGCCCATAATCAACTCGCAAAAGGAAAGGATAAAATCGCTCTTTAAGGCTATGGGCGTGTCGCCCTCGCTGTAATTGAGGTTTATATCCATCGGGTTAATGTACTGCGTGCTGTTCTGCGAAACCTTGATAACCTGCCCTTTCAGCCGTTCCACAAGGGGGTAATATTCCGCTTCCGGGTCGCAAATGATAATATCGTCTGCGGTAATGAGAAAAGCGTTGGTGATCTCGCGCTTTGCCGAAAAACTCTTGCCGCTGCCGGGTGTGCCGAGTATCAAGCCGTTAGGGTTCTTCAGCCTTTTCCTGTCGCACAAAATCATGTTATTCGATAATGCGTTTAAGCCGTAATACAACGCTTCGCCGCTTTGGAACAGCTCTTGTACCGTAAAGGGGACGAAAATGGCGGTGCTGGAAGTCGTCAAGCCCCGCTGGATTTGGATTAGGTTTTCGCCCAATGGGATAGAGGACATAAGCCCCTGTTCCTGCCGGTAGTCAAGGCGGGTGAGCATACAGTTGTATTTCTGTGCGATACTTGCGGCCTGAAATACGTCGTTGTCCAATTTCTGCTTTGTGTCTGCCACATTCAAAACTAACAGCGTAAGCAAAAACATTCGCTCGTTCCGGCTCTGCAAATCCCGCAAAAGGTTTTTCGCTTCGCCGCCGTAGGTGGCAAGGTCGGACGGAATTATATCCATATCGTAGCCGCTGCGGATTGCCTTTTTCTGTTCCTCGATTTTCATACGGTCAAGGTCGGTGATTTTCCGCTTGATCGTCTTGATCGCTTCGTTGTGGTCGATACTCTGAATGTGCAGATTGACGACAATCCCGTTTTCCGCTTCCATGAAGTCGGCAAGCATACGGTCTGAAAGTTCCGGCGCGGCAATCTGCAAAAAGGAAACCGCGCCAAACTTCCCGCCCATTTGAAACATTCGCCCGTCGCCAAAACGGAAAGAGGACGGGGCAATAAAGTCTTTGACGGAAAGGCCGCTTACGGGTAGCCATTCCCACGCAAAGTTGAAGCGTTCCCCGTCCGGGTGGAAAAGCCCATGCAGCACTTCAAGCCGCTGCTTCCCGTCCAATACCCGCGCCGCCGCGCCGATCACCTTAAAATGGTTGAGGGTGTCCGTTTCGATACGGGCAAGCCGCGCCCGCGCCGATTTAATATCTTTTGCTTCAATGGTAAAGGTGAGAAACTTTGTCTTGATAAGCCCGTTGTTGCCGCGTTCAAGCTGTGTTTGCAGCATTTCGGTGTATTCGGCTCTGATACTGTCAAAGTCGTCATTCTGTGGGGCAATCGTGATACTGCTCTTGAAATCCTCCTTGTTCGCATGGCGGCTGATTAAGGAAAGCTGCACACTGATAGAAGCGTCAAAAGAGTTATACATATCGCAAAGGGCTTCAAAAATGGCGGTCTTGTCGTCCGGCTGCGCAAGCTGATAGTTAATATCTTCAAACTCAATGCACTTGGAATACCGCCCGTTTGCAAGGCGGCAAATCCCGTCCTTATACATTCGTTCAAACGGTATGCTGTCCTGCGCCGTATGGGGCTTCCCGTCGCCCTTTGACTGCCGGATAAGCGCGTCGATCTGTTTCTTTTCCTGCCGCGTAAGTTTACGCTTTTTGTTTTGGGTCTTTCCCTTTTCCTTTGACAATCGCCCGTACCTCCTTATCTAATCGCTCCTGCCGCGCAAGGGCGGTATAAAAATTGTTGGTCTGATAAGGTCGCTCTTTGGGGCGAAGAAACTTCACTTCCACAAATTGCCGTATAATCACTTCCAGCGGTTGCCCGTTCTTCTCGTACATAGCGAGTAGGAACATGGGCAGCATGGCAAGCACCATGCACAAAGCCGCCGTTGTCGTTCCCGCGCTGTCCTTTGTCAAAAAGAATAGCGGTAGCCCGATAGCCACCGCCGCGCCGAAACAGAGTAATTGTCTTTTGGTAAGGTTGAACATTACCTTGCTCTTGATTTTGGTTAAATCCTTTGGGACGGTTACATACGCCATTTCAAACCTCCTTTCCGGCAAACCGTATGTCGCTTTTGATTTCATTTCCCCATACGTCCCAACCAGGGGTATGCTGCCTTGCAAACAGTTCAATACGCGGTAGGTCGCCCATAAGGGCAAGTATCTTTTCCCGCGTTATATCCGGCTTTTTGCTGTGCTGCTCAACAGGGGAAATAATAAATTGATGTACCTTGTTTGATTGTCGCTTCGGGTGTCCTTTGGTAGCAAGCAAGCAGATTTCCGCATTTCCTCGCGTCCAAAAGCCCAAGCCATAAAACCAAGTGGGCGATTTCCGATTTTGCTTTAACCATACAAAGGCAACGGATTTATAGGTAAATCCCCAAGCCTTGATTAACTGCAACGCTTCTTTAAGCTGCGGGAACGTCGCCCATAGGAATAAAATACAGTCCTTATCCGCAATTTCTTTGACGGGTAAAGCGCAAAGTTCCTCAATACTCATAGTGGGATAGTGCTTTTCCGCTGCGCCCTGTACCTTGCTTCTCGCGTATCTCCAAGGGGGATCGGCGTAAATGATTTTGTATTTCTTCATCTGCACCCCCTTAATGCGCGCTGAATACGGATTTTGCAAGGCTTCCCGTTTTGAAAAGCGTAAAACACAAGAGGACGGTATAGCCCATGCAAGACCAGATCGCGCCGGATATGTCATCGGTTGCTGCGATTGTCTGTATCAAAACCGCATAAATACCGACGCACACAAGAATTAGAAAAGCCTGAAAACCGAGGGCAAGCAAGGATTTTAAGTAGTTCTGTCCCATGCCGCCCCATTCACGATTTACCATTGTCGCAACGGGGATAGGGGCGATACTCGTTACAAGGTATATTTCAATCATGCGCCCGTACACCACCAGCATGATACAGATAGACAACGCTTTCATGGTAAGCCCCACAAAGAGTGATTGAAACCATAGCCCCAAAAGCCCGCCGACGCTCATAGCGTCCAGCTTTGCTTCTATATCGGTGATAACGGTTGCAATATCTATGCTTGTGTCGGATATGATAACGCCCGCGCTGTCGTTGACGACGCTCTGTGTAATGTCAAATACGCCCATGACGATGTTCCAAGTATTTGTTACCAGCAGCACCGCAACAAAGGTTTTGAAAATCCACTTGAAGAAAATCCAAGTGTCGAGATCGTGCAGATTGTTTTTCTCAATTACAAGCTGGATTAGTTCGTAGCACATGACAAAGGTAATGATAACGCCCGCAATCGGCACAATGACGTTTTCCGATAGGCTGCGTATCATATTGAATATGCCCGCGTTCCACCCGGCGGGGGTTGTGCCGACTTGCGTTGCGATTTCTCCAACCTCTGTATTTACGCTGTCGAACAGCCCGGAGAGATTAGAGAGTATTCCGTCTGTCAAAATGCCGCGAAACCAATCTTCAATCATCTGCCATATCAAAAGCTAATCCCTCCTTTCCCGCGCCCTCCCGCGTGAAGCGGGAGAGCGCGGCGGGTAGTGTTAGTTTGTGGCATTATCCAAACAGGCCGGAGAGCAGCGGGACAAGGGTAAGGCCGATAAGGGCAACGCCGCCGCCCGCCATCAACTGTTTTATCCCCAATTAGGTGTAAAACTCTGCTCGATGGCGGGCGGCGGCGTACA
>NZ_JAJCIA010000027.1 GCF_020554845.1 Blautia faecis
AATGGCTCGCTGGAGTAATACACATTGCCCAAATGCTGTGTGTCGGCTGGAACTTTTCAACACACTAAATGGCAACTTAGCTAAGTACCTTCCTGGACTCCTCATCCGCAAATTGCTGCCGTACCAACTGGTAATAGTATCCTTTCTTCGCCAACAGTTCCTTGTGTTTTCCCTGCTCTACAATCTTGCCGTCACGGACTACCAAAATCAGGTCGGCGTTTCGGATAGTGGACAGGCGGTGGGCGATCAGGAAGGAAGTGCGGCCTTTCAATAGTTTGTCTGTGGCCTGCTGGATCAGCTGCTCTGTTTTGGTGTCGATAGAGGAGGTTGCTTCGTCCAGAACGAAAATGGCGGGATCTGCCAGTACTGCGCGGGCAAAGGAAATAAGCTGCTTTTCTCCAGTGGAGAGACGGTCGCCGCCTTCACCTACGTCACTGTCATAACCTTTGTCAAGCTTTTCGGCTACCTCATCGGCATGAACTGCCTTCGCAGCAGCCTTTACTTCTTCATCAGTGGCATCCAGTCTTCCATAACGGATATTCTCCATCACAGTCCCGGAGAACAGATGTGGATTCTGAAGCACATAACCGATGTTACTGTGCAGCCAAAGCTGACTTCGCTCACGGTAATCTCTGCCGTCGATGAGGATTCTTCCCTTAGTGGGCTCAAAGAAACGGCAGGCCAGGTTCACCAGCGTACTTTTCCCTGCACCGGTCTCTCCGACGATTGCCACATTGGTACCAGCCGGAATTTTCAGGTTGAAGTTGCTGAGCACCTCTTCTTTTCCATCGGGATACTGGAATGAAACGTTTTCAAACTCAATGTCGCCTTTAATGGGTTCCCAGTTCTCCTTGTGGGGATCAAAGAAATCTCCATACTTTTCCAGAACCTCTGGGGAGTCTACCACCTGGGGCTTCTCTTCCAGAAGGGAGGTCACCCGCTCAACGTTGGCCTGAGCAGAAATGCACTGGGACAAAATTCCTGCAAGCCTCTGAATTGGTTCAAAAATTCCAACTGCATATGCAGTAAATGCAGCAAGTGTTCCTATGTCCATACTTCCATTCAGAACCATAATGCCGCCACGCTCCAGTACAAGGGCAGTTGCCAGAGCTCCAAAGAAAACTACCAGCGGAATATAAATTGCATTTAATCTGGCAGCCTTGATAGACGCACTTCTCATCTCCTCAGTGACAGAGGCAAACTCCCGGAAGTTTTTCTCCTCCACAACCAGGGATTTCACAGTTTTCGCGCCCATAATTCCTTCGTTGTAGCCACTTGTGATCTTGGAATTGATTTTTCTCACCTGACGGTTCCATGTGAGGATCTTATTCTGGAAATACCAGGTAAGGACTGCAATAGCTGGAACGATCAGCATGATCACCAAAGCCAGTTTCCAGTTCAGAAACAGCATTGCAACAAACACACCCACTACATAAAAGATAGCCCACAGCATATCGATCACATCCCAGGCGATCAACTCTGTGATCCTGGCTACGTCGTTCATTACCCTGGACAGGATATATCCAACCGGAGTTGCATTGTAGTAGGAAAAAGACAGCTTCTGAAGATGAACAAACAATGCCCTTTTCATATCACAGCCTGTTTCCACATCAAGTGTCATGCAGCCTCTGGTGAAACAGATGACGGACCACATCTGAAAGACGATCACTGCAATATACAGCGCAATAAATCCTCCAAGTCCTGCCAGAGTATTTTTCTCGATAAAGGAATCAATGGCCTGTCGCTGAAATAACGGCATGATAATATCCACTACGGAGCAGAGAATATTCATCACAATTACCATAATCAGCACATTTTTCCGGGGTGCAAGGAAAGGGAAAACCTTTTTCCAGATGGAAATATCAATGGATTTTGTATATTCTTTTTCTTCTATCCGCACATTGCACCTCCTTCCATGAGACGGATATCACTGTTCATCTGGATCTCATAAATGTCTTTGTATGGTCCCTCCTGGTGGATCAGTTCCTCATGGGTACCCATCTGCTGGATTACTCCCTTGTCCATCACAATAATACAGTCAGCCTGCATAAGAGATGTGATCCGATGGGAAATCATAATAACCGTTGCTTTCTCCATCTCTTTTTTCAGTTCTTTGCGGATCTTGTTGTCTGTCTCCGTATCTACTGCGGATAGGGAATCGTCAAATACCAGGATCGGAGCTTCTTTCATCAGCATTCTGGCAATTGCAACACGCTGCTTCTGTCCACCGGACAAAGTGACGCCACGCTCACCTACGATGGTGTCATATCCGTCTGCAAAATGAAGAATTGACTCATCTACACAGGCAATCTCCGCTGCATGGCGGATTTCTTCATCCAGAAGCTTCTCCTTTGTGATGCCAATATTCTCACGGATGGTTCTGGAGAAAAGGAACGGTTCCTGGAGTACCATTCCGATGTTCTGGCGCAGGTACTGACGGTCAATGTCACGAATGTCTGTACCACCAATGGTAATACTGCCGCAGTCTTCCGGCAGATCATATAAACGGTTCAGTAAATGAACCAGAGTTGATTTTCCACTTCCGGTTGTGCCAAGGATTGCAAAGGTGCTTCCGGATGGGATTGTAAAATTGATATTTTTCAGGACCGGGTGGTCTGGGGAATAACTGAAAGATACATCGCGGAAGCAGATATCGCCATCCATGGCAGGTTTCATTCCAATGATATGTCCCAAAGTCTGCTTTTCTCCACAGCCTTTATTTTCGGAATCCTCACTCGTTCGCTCTGCTGTCCGCGCAGGAATCTTATAATCCAGAGTTGCCTCACTCTGTCCTGCCTTCTTCTTTTTCACAATATTCTCTGCATTTTCATTTCTGTCTGTAGACTTAGCTTCACACTTTACAGCAGCATCCTCTTCCTCAGCCTCCAGAATATAAGCCACACGCTCCTTGGAAACCCCAGCCTTACTCATATCTGAAATAATCCTTCCCAGGCTTCGCACCGGCCAGGTCAGAGACGCATTGTAGGAAATAAATGCCATAAACTCGCCCAATGTGATCCGTCCATTCACGGCAAAAACAACACCAGTCACCATGACCACCAGCACCTGCAGGTTGGTGATCAAATCTCCCGATGCCCAGTAAACGCTCATCAGTTTTCCAAGATATACCCATAAATTGGAGTAGGCATTATTTTTCTCATCAAACCGGTCGATTTCATACTTTTCTCTACCAAAAGCACGCACTACACGAACTCCAGTCAGATTCTCCTGCACGGTACTGGAAAGTGCCCCCTCCGCCTCATCAGCATCCTGAAAACGTTTCCCGATCCTGGAATAGAAATAGCAGGAATAACCGATGATCACCGGGAAAAAAGCTGCCGCAGCCAGTGTGATCTGCACATTCATGGAAAACATGATTCCCAGATACAGTACGATCAGGAAACAGATTCGAAACACCTCCGGCAGCTGCCTGCACACAAAGTTACGGATCACTTCCACGTCAGAGGTACATCTCTGAATGATCTCCCCGGTCTGGTGCTTTACATGCCAGGAAAAAGGCAGATACTGGGTGTGGTGATACAAGGTGTCACGGATGGATTTCAGGAAATTCTCTGAGCCTTTTGCCAGGCACATTTTACTTAAGTAATTAAAAACTCCCGAAAGAACTGCCGAAGCAGCTACCAGAAGTGCTGCCAGAAGCAGTGTCTGCCGCACATTCAGACCATCCGGAATTCCATCCAGCACCAGAATATGGTCTGCTGTGTATTTCACGATCTGTGGGATCAACGCATTACATGCTGTAAACAACACCGAAAATAATAGCGTTCCCACAAAAAACCGGATATTTCCTTTCAGGAAACGGAAAATGATCCGGAATTTCCCGGTTTTATTCTTCGTATTCATACTTTCCCCCCATTTTATAGAAAAAGGACACTCCCTGAACGAATCAAGGAATGTCCTCCTTCACTCCAAAAGTTTTACATATTCTTTCCAATGCATCATATTCCAAGGCCTTGTTTCCTACATAACTCTCAAAGGCTCCAAAAAATTCCCAGGCCGCAGGCTGCAGATACAGTTCTTTTTTCACATATCCATCCAGGATCACTGCTTCTGGCAAAAGACTTTTATAGGCGGCGCTCTGTGCCCCCAGCACATAAATCCTGTGCTCCTTCGACAGCTGCTCCAAAGCTTTTTTCTGCTCTGCAGTTGGTGCAAGCTCACCATTTACCAGAATACTTCCCGGAACCGGCTTTTGTACCAGCTTCATGGAAATACGCTCTCCCTGCAGGTTCCATTTCCCACACACAAGGTAAGTCTCACCATTGTAGGAAACCGTTTCCACCTGGTTTTCTTCTGGTCTGGCTGCAGCAAGTACCGGAAGGCGCATTATCCGAAGGCGGTTTTCCTTTCCGTAGTCTCCCAGCTGCTGGCAATCTGCCGGAGCATATATCCGGTCAAATACAGTAAGGGCTTTTCGCCATCTTGCCGGATATTTTTCATGGATGTAAGGCAGAAAATCAAGATCCACCAGAACTTTCATTTTTGCCGGTGCCTCTGCTGCCAGATAATATGGCAGATACCCGGTACTTCCAGCCATAATCACCACATCCCAGGAACTGCTGCCGAACAGCCTGCCCCACTCTCTTCTGGCAAGCATTCGCATATATCTTCGTATTTCCGGATTTTCCAGATAAAGAGCCGGATTTTTCTCAATCATACGGTAATTCAGGAAATCTTCCTCACTCAAAGTCATCCTTCCTGCGCCCATCACTTTTGGAAGCTCTTTTTCAAAGGCGAGAAATTCTTTCACATCTCCCCTGCTTCCAAGCCAGCCACTATAAATAACCGTATCATATTTTTCCCTGTCCATACTGTCTGCAAGCTTTCGGACAACAAGCTTAGCCTCCCGCTCGGCTTTCCAGCTGCTAAGAATCAGGACTTTCTTCCTTTCCTCCTGATTTCGAAGGGAGAAAAACTCCATTCCAGGCACTGCATTCTGCCTTCGGATACACTCCAGAAGACTGCCTCTGCCTTCTTTTAATCCTTCCTTTTTCTCTATGATCACATTTCCATCATAGACTTTTCCCAGGGTGCATTTTTCCAGCCATGCTTCCTTCGCTTTGCTCTTAGACGGAGCGTAGATATAATCTGTTTTCAGAAGCTCCCTTGCCGTAACTGAGAGAAACTCTGCTGTCTCCACAGACTTCCTATCATAAATTTCCAGCATGGGATTAAAATAAACCTGTGTTTCTTTTTTCACAAAAGAGCCTGGCAAAACCATATTACCGATAATGTAACCAGCCTGGGAAAGCGCCTCCAGATATTCACGACTTTCCTCTTTTACATAGTCCACACCTGTTTTTTTCACCAGATGAAAACCGCCTTTTATGCAGGCCGTAACACTCGCCTTCTCAGAGGAAACATAATTCTTCAGCGCATAGTCCAGCATTTCCAGAAGCAGGTCACTGCCAGGCTTTTTTTCATCTATAAGGAAGAAAAAATGGGAAGCATCCACCGGATTCCCGCATATCTCTGCGTAGGCATAGTTTTTGGAAAGTTCTTTCTTATTCTCATGAATGAATTTCAGAGCCTGACGCTTCACGCTCTCATAATCCTCCATATTATCTTTCAAAATCTTCTCTATCTCATTCATCTGAAGTCCTCTTACCTTCTATCAGCTCATCCAGCTTCTCACTCTGTTCCTGATTCCAGGACCTGGCCTGAAAGCTGTAAGGCATCTCTGTTGTGCAGTCTTCTGCCAGCAGCTTCATATTCATGGTTTTTGCAGCAAGGGTACCCAGGCTTTCTTCTTCCCCTTCCGGACAGATAAAATAATCGCACAGATTCATAAATGCAAAGGGTTTCTCAAGCCATCCGGTAAGGATCACCCTTCCCTCCAGGTGAAGATCTGAAACCATAGCTTTCAGCTTCTGATACCCTTTCCCTTTTCCGGTAATGTAAAGACAGGTATTTTTCTCCAGACGGCAAAAGGCTTTCAGAACGTTCTGGGCTTTCTGCTGGTACATACAGATATAATTGACTTTCTCTGTATCCGGTGCCGGAATGGCTTCCACAGTAATAACAGCTGGATTGTTTCCCTGGTATCTGGCAATAAAGTAGCTTTCTGTGGCAGATACGATTACCTGCTGGCCTGCCAGCTCCTTTGCAATCTGTTTTTCCCTGACAAAACGTGCATTGTATTGGAAAAACCGAACGCCCTCCATCTCCTTTGCCACCACTGAAAACAGGCTCTTTTTCCCGGTAAGGTCAATTGCACAGTCGAATTTCGCCTCTCCAAACAGGCGCCTTGCCTCTCTCTTGTAAAAAGCATGTGGAATATCTTTTATTTTTCCCTTCAAAAACAGCTCATTCTTCGCGATTTCCTCCGCTTTTCCGTTAAAAGGCTGACCACGGTAAAGGATCCGAAGCCCGGTAGGAAGACCTATGATCTGTTCTTCTGCAAAATCGTCTCCACCACCGCACACAAGCAAGGTAACATCGTATTTCTGAAAATCCAGGTTCTCTGCAAGTCCAAGAAATGCTTCGGTGTCATCTCCCTCCGAAAAATCACCGGCATACATCAGAAGCTTTTTCTTTGGTGACTGCGCCTCATCCTGACAGGCTATACACCGGGAATCTTCTTTTCCGTGGAACACAATGTCTGCAAGGCGGCGGCAGACCTCTCCGTCATCTTGCGGACACGCCCAGGCTGCTTCCCTTTCGTAAACCTTCCGGTATGGCTCCATGGCTCTTTCGGCATCCTTCACATAATCTCCAAGCTGCTCATAAGTTTCTGCAACAGGACCCGGCAGCTTATCAATTCCGAAGTATAAGCCTCTGTAATTTTTATATTCTGCAAGATCCGGGATAAAGAACAAAATGGGCTTTTTCGATACCAGATAGTCAAAATAAATACTGGAATAATCGGAAATCAGAACATCTGTAGCACGAAGAAGCTCATTGGTATCTACGGTTGCAGGAATATACTGGCCGGTTATCCCTACTGTGTCTTTAATGTGGTAATATACAATCTGATGAGGCTTCACCAGCACCTGGTACTCCCTGGTATCCACATTCTCCTCGATAGTGCGGATCATCTTCTCATAGGCATCCAGGCTGGTATCAGGGCTGGAATACCTGCTGCCCTTCCAGGTAGGCGCATAAAGGATCAGCTTCTTCTTTAGATCTGCCTCCACGCCTGCCATCTGCAGCTTCTTAAATATGGCCTCCCGGTCTGTGTGAAAATAGCTGTCATTACGGGGCTGCCCGATTTCCAGGATTTTTCCGGGATAAAGATTTTTCATTTTGAACGCATTCTCATAAATCTCTGTCATAAAATGATTGGGCGCGATCAGATAGTCTGCTGCAAGGAAATTCCTTACTGTATTTCCTGCACTCACCTTGCCTGCCGGAATGTCAAATCCAATGGTTTTTAACGGGATTCCGTGCCAGGTATCCACAAAGATCTGCTCCTTACGTTTGGTAAAATATCCGGGAAAGCTTACATTATTGATCAGATATTTGGCTGTAGCCAGATATTCCCTGTATTCTACAGACTGGAATTTAATAAATTTCACATTTGGATCATCCCTGTAAAGTCCCATCCATGGTTCATTATCCGAAAAATCGTCAATGACCCAGACATGGAGATACTCCTGAAATTCTGTCTGGGTCAGCAAATACTTGAAAATGGCATGAGGGCTGCAGGTCATGCCTCTGCCCCCAAATGCCTCGTATAGTATACATTTTTCTTTTATGGGACTGTCAAGAAAATCCGCGTACTTCTCCCGAAGCTCCTCCGTAAGATTGTATTTTGCCTCATCCCTGGCTCTCTTTAAGGCAGCCTCAAAAGTGTCCTTTTCTTTACCGGAATTTTCATCCGGGCGGACCAGCTTTTTCACCAGCTTCTTCAGGTTGTTCACGGTGATCTTCATGTCACTTCCCCCTCTTCTTCGCAACTACACGTTCAAAAAGTCCGTCCCATTCTTTCACAGCCTTGTCAATAGAGAAATCATCAGACTTGGCAATGGCATTCGCAGACATCCGGGCACGAAGCTCTTCATCATGTGCCAGTTTCAGCA
This sequence comes from Blautia faecis, assembly GCF_020554845.1. Classification (GTDB taxonomy): domain Bacteria; phylum Bacillota; class Clostridia; order Lachnospirales; family Lachnospiraceae; genus Blautia_A; species Blautia_A faecis. Next base: position 8,043 of record NZ_JAJCIA010000027.1, read on the forward strand.
TGGCCTGGGCAAATTTATGAGGATCAAACGCTTCAGGAAGGAAACCGGTCTTTCCATCATCAATGATCAGATCCATGGCGCCCATATGATAAGCGATTACCGGAAGACCGAACTCAAAGGCTTCCATAATCACCATAGGCCAGCCTTCCCATCTGGATGGAAGAAGGAAAACAGAAGAATTCAGATAATACTTCTCAGGCTCATTGGTATATCCTACAAAATGGACACGCTTCTCCAGATGACGCTTCTTCGCGTCTGCCCTGATCTGGTCAAAAAGATCTCCGTCTCCGATGATATCAAGCTCCCACTCCGAATCCTCTTTACAGAACTCTTCAAAGGATTCCATCATCAGATCCAGTCCTTTGGCATATACGAAACGGGTCGCCATGAGAAAACGTTTGGATTTCACATCGCACTTCTTTTCACTGACAAAGCTTCTGGGATTGATTTTTACTTCACAATCTATTCCAAGCTTCTCCATATAGTCCCGCTTATCATAATCACTCAACACAATGTAGCGGTCCAGATTTGGCAGATACTGCTGAAGAAGGTTCTCCTGCTGCCAGAAAACGACAGGCTTCACATGAAGATATCCGTCATAGCAGTTATGCTGCCAGCCGATGGTTGCGGCTTTTAGCCGGGGCGCGATCATGGCAAGTCTCAGGCTTAAGGATGCAGTGGTAAGGATCACGTCATAATCCTGGGAATTGAAATATTCCACCCATTTCTCTCTTGTTTTTTTAGGAAAAATTGCTTCTGCAAGAATGGGATTCAAGCTTTTTTTATTAAACAGACCAGATCTGTCATTGAGCTTCTTCACCAGATAGCGGGCGCAGAAAGCCGGGGTATGATGCTTATTCACGAACTGGCTGTTGTCAATGAAATCCACATTGATATCTTCACTTAAATGATACATGGTGCGGTCTTCACGAAAGCGGTCTTCATAAGTCATGATCGTCACTTCATGCTCTTTCACCAGCTCGTTGGCCAACAGGGAAACCACTCTCTTGGTTCCGCCAAGATCAAAGATTTTTGTTATCCAGATACATATTTTCATGTTATATACCACCCCTGCAGGGGCTTCCTCCTTTTGCGGGATAAATCCTGAAGCATGTAAAAAAGGCTTTCGTATTTTCTCTGTTATACCGTAATTTTGAAATAATCCAGAACACGTTTGCAGTAATTATCTGTTACATTATGAGTCTTTGCAAGAATTGCCTTACGCTGATTCTCATAGTCATCTTTTCCATTTTTGACATCCAGAACAAACTGTTCAAACTGCTGTACATTGTAAATATGTTCTCCTGGCATGTATTCCAGTGGATTTTCAAATACCCATCCTCTGGACTCCGTATAGGCATCATAGTCATCCAGAGTAAATCCAATAGGTCTGTTGAGAAGCAGATAATCAATTGCCACAGAAGAATAGTCAGAAATCAGGGCATCCGAACAGTTGATAAACTCATAAAGCTGCAAGCCATTGTCTTCCAGATCCTGATTTTCCAGGTAAACAATGTTTGTCAGCACATTTTCTCCAAAGTCATATGGAATCTGGAGATAATGCTTCTTAATTACCACAAGTACATGATTATCACGACAGAAATTATTAAAATCAAGAAGCCGCTCCTTATCGTCCAGGATCGGGATATTAAATTCATTGTTCAGCGTTTCCTCATTCAGTCTCTCGCTGCTTGCATGACGGTAGGTAGGCATCCACAGGATCAGCCTGTCACTGTCAGCTGCTTTCAGAAGCTTTTCCTTATATGCTCTTGCGGCGTCGCTTCCCTTCATCATCTGATCGTAACGCGGATAGCCAAGTGCAAGAAGCTTCCTGGAACTGCAGCCAAAGAACTCTTTCTTCGTCTCAATAAACACATCTCCTGGCACCAGACAGTAGTCGAAAAATACCTTGCGGTTGTTCTTGTTCGCCTTGTAGCCGCAGCCATGCCAGAGATTTACAAAAGTCTGACCCTTTCTTGCCATTCCGATCCAGTTAAACGCCTGGGTGTAAAAAATAAAGGCTGAGGTCAATGCATAGCGGTAAGCTGCTGCCCTGCGGATCGTCGTGTTCTTCTTGAAATTGCGAACAAACTTCACATTCTCCGCCTGGTATTTCTTATACTTCTCCGGCTCATGAACCAGCCAGACAAGCTCATATTTTTTATTATATCCATTTGCAACCATATAATCAAAAAGAGCCCGGCAATTGTCTGTAAAATCATCATTTGTCTCAAACAGGATTCTGTTTTTCACCATACGCGGGGGGAATTTACGAAGTCTTCTCACTTTCCAGCGGTCATATAAAGCGTAAGTCACATAGCCTTTGAAAGTGGTGAACAAAGGTCCTGCGCCCTGCTCTTTCAAGATTTTTGAAAATTTCTTTAGAATTCTCTGTGCTCTTTCCATGGATTTTACCTTTCTTAATATATTACAATCCAGAGCCTGTTTAAAAAAGGCTCTAAATCAGTCCGCATTAATACTCTTTCAGTTTCTCACGAAGCATTGTAGAAGAAGTATCTTTGGTGTAGGGAAGATAAACCAGCCTGGCTCCCAGGGCTTCCATCTCTTTCCCGGTGCGCTCCCAGCGCTCATTTCCCTTCCAGTCATCTCCGATATAAATTTCATCGAAACGGATCTTATCCCAGATTTCTTTTTTATCAAGGGTATTTGTGATGATCACCTCGTCCACATATTTAATAGACCGGACGATCTCTGCCCGCTCTTCCAATGGCACGATAGGTCTTTTATTCTTATAGCTTTCCACAAGCTCATCTGTATTTACGCCTACGATCAGATAATCACATCTTCTCTTGGCATTTTTGATCAGGTTCAGATGACCGATATGAAACATATCGTAAGTTCCCTGTGTGTATCCGATTACCTTTCCCATTTATCCCTCTCCTGTATCTGTTTTTTTCGAAAAAATAATCATAGCACATTGTTTTCTAAATAACTATACCACTCACTTGTCTGTGAATCCGATTGATATAATTATTTACGAAATGATGTACTAGAACCTTTTTGGATGGGTAACTTCTGCTTTTATTTTACTTTATATTCAAATACTCTGCAAGTGCCTCGCAGTAACCTGACTTCTTTGGCATAGTGTGCATTGCAGGCAATAATCTTCTTCTCTCTTCCTTAAAAGGATCCTCTCCAACTGCGATATGGGAAAAATAGTCCTTCAGATCCTCTAAATTGTAAATCTTCTCACCTGGCATATATGCTTCCGGATTTTCAAATACAAATCCTCTTGTATTTCGATAGCTTTCCAGATCTGTGAGCACATAGCCCAAAGGCCGGTCAAGAAGCATATAGTCTACTGCAATGGAGGAATAATCCGAAATCAGTCCATCCATAAGTCCCACCAGTTCATACAGCTGAATACCCGATTTCTGAAGCATTTCTTCTGTCACATAACGGATATTGGTATACGCACCTTCATCCAGGGACCAGCCAGACTGAAGGGGATGTTTTTTGATAATTAGAAATATTCCGCATTCCCTTAAATGAATATCCAGTGCTTTCAGCTCCGCCTCGCTCTCTAATGCAGGAAGCTGAAAGGGAAGTTCAATTTCATTCTCTGCGCTGATCAGCACCTCACTTTTTCGGAAAGTAGGCATCCAGATCACAGTTTTCATATCCTTATGGGAAAAAAGCTTCTCCAGCGCCTCCCCACGGCTGACAGATGGATGGAGCATCCAGTCATACCTTGGATAGCCAAGGGCAAGAATCTTCTCTTTCTCACAGTTCCAGTAACGGGATTTTGTTTCCACAAACACAGGTCCCGGCACCATGGCATGGTCAAAATGCATCATGCTTTTTCCTGCAGGCGGCTTGTTGTCTTTGGCTGCATCCTTATAGCCGCAGCCATGCCACATGTTCACTGTGATCTGCCCTTTACAATGGTAAAAATTCAGGTAAGCTGTATTGTTTGTATAGAAAAAAAATCCTGCAACAGCGCCATAATAATAAGCAAGGGGGCTGGACCAGCCATATTTATTCTCTGCTGTTACAAATTTAACATTCTTGTATTTCAGTTTCTCACATTTTTTCTTATCGGAAACCATCCAGATAATCTGATGGTTCTCATTTATTTTATTCTGAATCAAATATTCATAAAAAGCCCTGGGATTGTCTGTCATGTCCTGCATGGTACGGTTTTTCAACACAATACAGTTCTGACGGAGCTTCCCGTGATTCCCGAACCATTTTCCCACCAGGGCAAGCTCCGCCTTTGAACAAAAGCGGCCCAGATAATAAAGAACACTTCCAGCCAGACCCTCTTCTTTTATTTTCCTTTTAAGGGAATCCTTTGTCATCTCTTACCCTCGTTTCTATAATTTGCCTGATAAAATTACGATACACCAGAGCCTGTTTGAAAAAGGCTTTCTGCAATTACATCTCAAAAGACGATTTCTCCGGAAAAATCACTTCAAAGCTTCTCTGAATTTCTTTCTTCTGCTTCTCAAAATCACCCACATTCACATCATCATTAAGGCAGATCATCTTACACGCCTGTCTGCGAATGGTATGGTGAATCTGCTGATCATGTTTTCCTATGGTATAAAATCTTCCAAGCTTCGATGACTGGGGCGTGAATTTTCCTTCCATGTACTGCCAGTATTTCATCACGTACTGATTTACATCGAATACTGTGCGGAAACGATTTTTACAAACCTCATCCAGAACAGCGCCTTCTTCGTCCCATACTTTCCAATAGGTTGCTTTCAAAAAAGGACTTGGAAGATGTGAATATTTAAAACTGGAAAATTCACGATAAGGCAGCATCAGCACATTGCGGAAGAGCATTGCTCCATAAGCCGGGCTAAACCATTTTTTTGCCTGTTTTTTGATCACTTCTTTTTTATTATAATGCATATTGGCAAGAGCTGCATCATTCATAAGAATATTGGCAAAAGGATTGCGGATATTGTCCTGCACAAGGGCGGTCTCAATACAGCAGTCACAGGGAAATCCGTTTTTGAAAAAATCTTCCGGTCTCACGGAATCAATGAGAAACATATCATCATTAAAAAAGACAAAATGCTCTGACAATCCTTTTATTCGGTGAAGATTCAGTTCTATGGAATTAATATTAAAGGTAGGAAGATAAGCAGGCGCCATAAAATCCTCATGCTTTACAATCTGAATCTTCTCATGAGCTGTATTCAGCCACTTTGGAACATGTCCCCATGTAACAAAATATATTTTATTTACCCAGGGAGCAAATTTCTCCACACCGCGGAACCAGTACTGAAGATTGTCCCAGTCGCGGTATCTGCTCTCCCCGGCGTCAGTTCCCCTGCCAGGCTGATATTTCCTGCGCTGTGCAAGCCAGTCAGGGTCACTGCCGTCCACCCAGGTGAGCACAAAATCTATTTTTTCCATTCCTATTCTCCTGCTCTTTAAATGGTTGCGGTCTAGAAATTGTGACGCACATCTTGCAGAAAGCCTTTTTCAAACACGCTCTAAAGCTTTCTCAGTCAGCTTATCTGCCATACAGAAGCATCAGCTTCTGCCCTTCCTTATGGATGTCAAATCCTGCTTCTGCCAGCCTTCTGGCCGCTTCTTCTCTTTCGATTCTCCCGGCTTCCTTCATCTTAAATACAGCTTTGGCCCATTTCTCCGGGCTTTCTGCCAGGGAAATCATTGTCACATTTTCCCGGGAGAGTACTGCTTCTCCTGTGATCTGGTCTGAAATCACACAGGGCAGGCCATTGGCCTGAGCTTCCAGAAGAGTGAATGGAAGTCCTTCAAATAAAGAAGGAAACAGGAAAACATCCATGGCGCTTAAGTACCGCTCCACGTCCTGACATACTCCCGTAAATATGATTTTATCCAGGACACCCGCCTTTTTAGCCTGCTCCTGGATCTGTTCCTTTAATTCGCCGTCACCAATAAGGCAAAGCCTTGCAGCCGGCTCTTTTCGTTGGATTTCATGGAAAATACGAAGAATGGCCTCATGATTCTTCTGAACCTGAAACCTGCCTACATGCCCTACTACCAGGGCATCCCCAGAAATCCCCAGCTTTTCTCTGATTTTCCGCCTGTTTGACTCTGAAAAGCCATATTTATCTGTCTCAATTGCGTTTGCAACCAAAGTTACTTCGCCCCGTTCAAAAGCCCTATCTCCGAACAACCATCTGCCTGCTTTTTCGGAACAGGCAAACTTCTCATTCACATAATGCTTCATTCTTGGACGATTCACGCCATCCATCAGCTTACGCACAATTCCCGGTGCTGAAGCGTTATGGGAATGTGCGATCACCTTTCTCACTCCAGCCTGTTTCGCCAGGCGAAGTGGTACGATATTGGCTGCTGAAAGCATATTCACATGCACGACATCGTACTTTTCCTGGGAAAGAAGCTTCCGAAAGGCCTTTATATAGCCAAAGTAATCTTTTTTTATATTGGGAACATAAAAAACCCTTCCACCAAGCTCCAGGATTTCTTTCTCATAAGCAATCGTTCCATACATGGATACAAAATCAAAGGATACTCCCTGCCTGGCGAGTTCCCTGAAATAATTCATTACAAATGCTTCCATACCGCCAGGATTATTTCCCAGCCCTACCTGCAGGATTTTCATTTTTCACCTTCTAAACGCTTTATCAGCTTGTCATATCTGGAAACTTCCCGGGTTAATTCCTTTTTCATAATCAGCCACCTATCATTTTACTGTATTGCTCAGAGATCGGAGCAATGTCGCCGTATGCGATCAGCTTACCTTTTTCCAGAATCATGGCCTTATTGCAAAGGCGCTGTACCTGTTCCAGAGAATGGGATACAAAAAGGACGGTAACACCTGAGTCAAACATGCTCATGATCTTCTTTTCACTTTTTTTACGGAACTTGGCATCCCCTACGGAAAGTACCTCGTCCAGGATCAGGATCTTCGGTTCTACTACTGTGGCAATGGAAAAGCCAAGTCTGGATTTCATACCGGAGGAATAATTCTTCACCGGAACATCCATGAATTTCTGAAGTTCAGAAAATTCTACAATCTCATCATATTTGCTATCAATAAATTTCTTGGTATATCCAAGCATGGCACCATACAGGTAAATATTCTCTTTTCCTGTATACTGCGGGTCAAAACCAGCGCCAAGTTCCAGAAGGGGAACCATTTTCCCATGTTTGTCCACATGACCCTCTGTAGGCTTGAATACACCGGAAATCACCTTCAGAAGAGTACTTTTTCCAGCTCCGTTAAGACCAAGGATACCTACACGGTCTCCCTTTTCCACGCTGAAGCTTACATTCTTCAAAGCCCAGAATTCATTGTACTGGATTTCTCTCTTAATGGTTTTAAATATATAATCTTTTAAGCTGTCAACCTTCTCACGGCTCAGGTTGAACTTCATACTTACGTTATCGACTTCAATGGCTGTCTTGCTCATATTTTCTCCTTAACATGTTCCTGTAAATGGTAGTTTAGAGCGTGTTTGAAAAATACTTTCTGCAGGGAATGATTTTTCAAACAGGTTCTAGATGTACAGAATAAAATTATCCTGTTTTTTCTTGAAGCATACAAGTCCGATGATGGTAATCACTACGCTGAATGCAGCTGCATAAATTACATATGGCGCATACATAGGCTCTCCGAATATTGCAGATCGGAAAATCTGAATGGTACAGTACAGCGGATTGAACTTCAGGATCCATGCCCAGCCACTCTTCAGCAGCTTGCTTGGATAATAGAAGATGGCACATGTATACATGATCAGCATCAGGGCAACAGACCAGAGGTACTCAATATCTCTGAAAAATACACCGATAGTTGCAAGGAACATTCCACTTCCGTAGGAAAGGATCAGAATGATGATCAGGGCAACCGGTGCCTGAAGCAGATAAATAGTCGGTTTCACACCCAGGATCACGCCTACAATGGCAAGTACAACCAGGGAGATCAGAAAAATAATATAATTATAAATTACAGTTGAAAGTGGATACAGATATTTCGGTACATACACTTTCTTGATCATTGCTGCATTGGACCGGATGGATTTCAGCGCAGCTTTGGTTGCAGAGGAATAAAAGCTGTACAGAAGACGTCCGGAAAGAATGTATACAGGGAATGTTTTGTCCGTGTTTCCATACAGGGTTCCGAAGACAATGGTCAGTACCACCATGGAAAGCAGTGGTTCTAGCATGGACCACAAAATACCAAGGTAGGAACGACGATATTTCAGCTTGATTCCTTTTTTGACCAGTTCACTTAACAGGAACTGATACTGTCTGAGATTATCTAAATATTTCTTCATATTCACTCCATTATATTTTGAAAAATTTGGCTTTCTGTTTTATCCAAAGCATTCGTATATAAACTTCTTTTTGAAAAAAAGCCAAACTGTATTGTAACATACTCTTTCGCAGGTTGCAATATTGCGATTTAACCTGGAAGCGATCAATCAGTTACTGTGTTACTCCGTGACCAGTAACATCAATCATTCCAGATTCTTACTTGCATCTACTGCCATCTGATAGGCTTCTGAATAAGAAATTCCAGTCTTTCTGCAGATTTCCGCCAGGCTTTCATATTCCGGATAGCATTTCTCTGCTCCTTCCGGACCGCAGATTTTCACTTCCACCTCACCGAAGGGAATCATTACTTTCCGTTTTCTCCGGGGCAAAATCGTGCGCTCCATCCTGGCTCTGCGGATACCAATACTGGTAGTTTCTGCAAAAATCAAAGCTTCCATTCCCGGGACATCTTCTTCCTTACAGATTACGGTAAGAAGCCATGCAGGACGGTTTTTCTTCATATATACAGGAGTATAATGCACATCCCTTGCACCGGCCTCAAAAAGCTTCTCCATGACAAAGCCTAGTACTTCACCGCTGCAGTCATCGATGTTTGTTTCCAGCTTGTAGATGTAATCTGCACAATCCGCGCTTTCCGTAACACCGGTCTGAATTTTGGCAGCAGCTTCCCGATTGAAAATTTCAGCAGTTTCATTTGCCGCACTTTCATTTCCTGCCGGAATTCCCACCGCTTTTTCCGGTTTATGGGATTCTTCCGGGTGAATCAGCATTGCACGCAGGATTCCCGGACACTCATAAGTCCTCTTGCCGGCTCCGATACCTGTTTTCTCAATTGCAAAGGTCTCCGGTAATTTGCAGGAAGTACGGACTGCTGCCACAATTGCCGCACCTGTAGGAGTTACCAGTTCACCCTGTACCGGAGTGATCCGCAGATCCAGGTCACACTGCTGTACAATATGGGTTACCGCTGGAACCGGAACTGGTAAAATGCCATGCTGGCAGCGGACCGTACCCATTCCTTCACATAATACAGGTACAATGACCTCTGTAATTCCAAGATTGTCCAGGCAGACTGCCACAGACAAAATATCTACAATGGAATCCACAGCTCCAACTTCATGAAAATGCACCTCCTCCACCGGAACATTGTGGGCTTTTGCTTCTGCCTTTGCCAGAATCTGAAAAATTTTAAGAGCAATACCTCTGGCGCCGTCAGTCATCTTTGTGTCAGCAAGTATCTGACAGATTTCGTTCATACCGCGATGTTTGTGATGACGATGGTGCTCGTGAGTATGTGCTGCTATCTCATCTCCATGATCATGTCCATGTGCTGCCACATTCTTTGCAGCTGCCTCATGGCTATGCTCATACTTGTGATTATGTTCTTCTGCCCCATGCGTATGACTGTGATTATGTTCTTCTGCCCCATGCGTATGACTATGATCATGTCCATGCAGATACTCCATATCATGGTCATGTCCGTCTATCTCTGCATCCAGGATTACATCGAAATCACAGGCATCAATCCCGGATTTCGTCACCCTGCTTACTTTTATCTCAAATCCCTGCACCGGAATACTTTCAAGTACATCCTCCAGCACCTTCTGATCTGCTCCCAGATCCAGCAGTGCTGCCACTGTCATATCACCACTGATTCCGGAATAACACTCCAGATATAATGATTTTCCCATAATTCTCCTCGTTACAAATTTATCAAATTGCTTTCCAATTTGTGTCTCTTACTTACCAAGCGCCAGCCGGTTCATCTGCGTTGCCAGATATCCGGCTCCATATCCATTGTCAATATTCACTGTGGCAATTCCATTGGCACAGGAATTGATCATGGTCAGAAGTGCTGATAATCCATGGAAATTCGCTCCATATCCCACAGATGTAGGTACTGCGATCACCGGTCTGCTCACAAGACCTCCCATAACGCTGGCAAGAGCGCCCTCCATGCCAGCCACAGCCACAACACAATTAGCATCCTGAATGATCTCCAGCCTGGAAAACAGCCTGTGCATTCCACTTACACCAACATCATAAATTCGTTCCACGTAAGTTCCAAAATATTCTGCAGTCTGTGCTGCTTCCTCGGCCACTGGAATATCTGCAGTGCCTGCAGTACAGACAGCCACCTTTCCCTCATGAATCTTATCTGTTTTCTCTATTTTCAGGATTCTGGAAACAGGGTCATACTGAACTTCTGGAAACTTCTCCTTCACCAGCTCATACTGTGCCTGGGAAGCCCTTGTTCCAAGTACTTCTCCCTCTTCCATATATAAACGTTCAAATATTTTCAGCAAATGGGCATCTGCCTTATTGCTGCAGTAAATCACCTCTGCAAAACCAGTGCGGGCTTTTCTCCCCGTATCCAGCTTGGCATAATCCATTTCCTTGTAGCCATCCTGTCGAATCAGCTTCTCTGCTGCTTCCGGAGAAAGTCCTCCCATTTGCACCTGGGCAAGGATTTCTTCTAATGTCATGTACAAATCACTCCATTTCCTAAAGCGTGTTTGAAAAAGGCATTCTGCAAAATGTGCGTCACAATTTGCGGGAATGGTTTTTCAAACAGGCTCTAAAATGCAACACAATTATAACGTTTTCTTCTCTTTTATTCAACAAAAAAATCCTGCCTCATTTTGCTGAAGCAGGATTTCTGTGCATCGCGAAGCGTGTTGCGTTCTGGTCACGGAGCGAACCGTAACGAATTTCTTCCAAAACCGGCTATTCTGCGCGAAAACAGCGCTCCCAGACCGTCTGATTATGTTTTATTTCGCTTTGGCTGCCTTTTTATCTCCAAGGAAACCAATCGATGTAACACAGATCAGTTTATCGAAGATCATAAACATAGCTGGTAAGATAAACAGTACAACTACCATACTGATGATCGCACCACGGGCAAGCAGTGTACAGATAGAACCGATCATCTCAACCTGTGAATAGCAGGAAACACCGAAGGTTGCCGCAAAGAAGCTGAGACCGCTACTGATAATGGACGGCATGCTGGTCTTATGGGCAATGCTGATGGCTTCCATCTTATTCTTACCGTGCTGTCTCTCTCTCTGATAACGGGTAGTCATCAGGATTGCATAGTCAACAGTCGCACCCAGCTGGATGGCACCGATAACGATGCTTGCAACGAACGGAAGGCTGATTCCCTGATAGTATGGAATGGCCATATTGACAAAAATCGCAAACTCAATAACCGCAACCAGAATGATCGGAAGGGAAATTGATTTAAAGATAATCATAATGATCAGGAAAATGGCACCAATGGAGATTACATTTACACGAACCAGATCGGCATCTGTAGTATCCTGAAGATCCTTCATAAGCGGTGCCTCACCGATTACCATTGCTGTATTATCGTATTTCTTTACTATTTTATCAATTTCTGCAAGCTGGGCATTTACCTCATCTGTAGCAGAACCATATTCAGAACATACAAATGCAAGCTCATACTGATCTCCTTTGAAAATCTTCTTCAGATCATCCGGGATCATAGACTCCGGAACGGTAGGTCCGATCAGGGAATTCATACCCAGACTCCACTTCACACCCTCAACCTTATCGATATCATTTAACATCTGCTGTTTCTGCTTGGAGTCCATATTCTTATCCATCATAATCATATGAATATTGCCTACTGCGAAAGTTTTCTCCAGCTCATCATTGGCAATGTTGCAATCCAAAGTGGATGGAAGAGATTCTGCAATATTATAGTAAATCTTTGTATGATTGTTTCCATAAATAGCCGGAAGCAGAAGCACCAGAAAAATCACAGTCCAAAGCTTGTAATGCTTCGTAATAAATGCAGACGGTTTATCCATTCTGGCAAAAAGCAGCTTATGCTGAGTCTTCTCAATGGGCTTGTCAAAAAACAATACCAGTGCCGGAAGAATGGTTACACAGCAGATAACACCAATAATAACGCCCTTTGCCATAACAATACCAAGGTCACGTCCAAGAGCAAAGGTCATAACACAAAGTGCAACGAAGCCGGCTACTGTGGTAACAGAGCTTCCAGCTACAGACTTAAAAGTATTGGCAATGGCATGCCCCATGGCACGGTCCTTTTCTCCAGGAAAACGCTTCTTATTTTCCTCGTAGCTGTTCAGAAGGAAAATGGAATAATCCATGGTAACACCAAGCTGAAGCACTGCGGTAAGTGCCTGTGTAATATAAGAGGTCTCGCCCAGAATAATATTGCTTCCCAGGTTGTAAAGGATAGCAAGTCCGATACTGAGCAGGAACAAAAACGGAACAACAAAGGATCCGCTTGTCAGCTCCAGAACGACCAGACTAAGTACTGCTGCGATCACAACGTAAATCGGCAGCTCCTGCATGGCAATGTTCTTAATATCTGTAACAACTCCTGTCATGCCACTGAGGAAGCACTGCTCGTTAGCAATCTTACGTAGTTCTGTGATAGCTTCCATGGAAGTATCTGAAGATGTGGTATTATCAAACAGAACCAGCATCATGGTTGCATCGCCATTTATAAATACCTTTCTGTACTTCTCAGGAATCATCTCTACCGGAAGAGTAATATCCGCCACATCATCATACCAGAGAACATCCTTTACATGCTCTACTTCACTGAATTTCTCTTCCAGCTTCTGGACATCCTTCATATCCATATTCTCTACGATTACCATGGAAAAGGCGCCCATTCCAAACTCATCCACCAGAATATCCTGACCTTTTACCGTCTCAAGGGTATCCGGCAGGTAACTTAACAGATCATAATTTACTCTCGTCTCTGCGATTCCGATCACAGACGGGATTACCAGCAAAAGTCCGATCAAAAGCACCAGGACCTTATGCTTGGCTATCCATTTTCCTACTTTGACCATTGATGTCATCTCCTTAAATTCATTTCTTTCGTACTATAGTATAACCCAAAATGACCAATAGTCAATATTATTTTTAACAAAAATGAAAAATAGTCATTTTTCTCAAAAACCAATCAAAACACCGACAATTTTTACCAAAAATGCCGCAATCCAGGCGATCACACATTGCCCGATTACCACTCCTGCAGCCCATTTACCGCCCAGCTCACGTTTCACAGAAGCGATTGCGGCTACACAAGGCGTATATAAAAGACAGAAGGTAAGAAGGCACACTGCTGCCAGCGGAGAAAGCACATCTACCAGTGCCGCTGTACTTCCAAATAATATGGACAATGTGGAAACCACGCTCTCCTTTGCCATAAAACCTGTTACAAGGGCTGTGGAAAATCTCCATTCCCCAAAGCCAAGAGGCTTAAATACCGGTGCAATAAATCCGGCAAGTACTGCAAGAATACTGTCTTTGGAATCTGTCACAATATTCAGATGCAGATCAAAGGTCTGTAAAAACCAGATCACAATGGTTGCCACAAAAATAACAGTGAAGGCTCTCTGAAGAAAATCCTTTGCCTTTTCCCAGAGAAGCTGACCAACGTTTTTTGCACCTGGAAGACGATAATTAGGAAGCTCCATTACAAAGGGAACCGCTTCTCCCTTAAACATGGTTTTTCCAAAAATCAGTGCCATCAGGATTCCCATAATAATTCCGCCGAAATAAAGTGCTATCATTACCAGTGCACCGTATTTCGGGAAAAAGGCAGCTGTAAAGAAAGCATAAATCGGAAGCTTTGCCGAACAGCTCATAAAAGGAGTAAGGAGGATAGTCATCTTACGGTCACGCTCAGAAGGCAGGGTTCTGCTTGCCATAACGCCGGGAACTGTGCATCCAAAGCCTACAAGCATTGGGACAATGCTTCGTCCGGAAAGTCCAATCTTTCGAAGCAGCTTATCCATTACAAATGCCACTCTGGCCATGTAGCCACTGTCTTCCAGAAGTGACAGGAAGAAAAACAGGGTGACGATAATCGGCAGAAAGCTGAGCACACTTCCAACTCCATTGAAAATACCGTCAATTACAAGAGAATGAAGCACATTATTTACGTTCCATGCAGTCATTGCTTGATCCACCACTGCAGTCAGCCAGGTAATTCCCATATCCAGAAGATCCGAAAGACCCTTTCCGATCACGCCAAAGGTCAGCCAGAAAACCAGAGCCATAATACCTGCGAAGCATGGAATAGCTGTATATTTGCCTGTAAGTATTTTATCCATCTTCTGACTGCGCAGATGCTCCTTGCTCTCATGAGGCTTAATCACAGTCTCAGCACAGACTTTTTCAATAAAATCAAAGCGCATATGGGCAATCGCTGCGGACCGGTCAAGCCCACGCTCTGTCTCCATCTGCTTTACAATATGCTCCAGGGTTTCTTTTTCATTCTGATCCAGTCCAAGCTTTTCCAGGATCAGTTCATCCCCTTCTGCAAGCTTACTGGCTGCAAAACGCACCGGAATATCTGCCTGCTGTGCATGATCCTCAATGAGATGCATAATTCCATGAAGACATCTGTGAACGGCTCCGCCGTCATCGTTTGCATCACAGAAATCCAGCCGCTTTGGTTTTTCCTGATATTTTGCCACATGAATGGCATGTGCAACCAATTCATCAATACCTTCATTTTTTGCTGCGGAAATAGGTACAACCGGAATCCCCAAGGCCTCCTCCATCTGGTTCACACGCACAGAACCACCATTCTGCCTTACTTCATCCATCATATTCAATGCCAGTACCATAGGCACATCCAGCTCCATCAGCTGCATAGTAAGATAAAGATTTCTCTCGATATTCGTGGCATCCACAATATTGATAATTCCCTTAGGATGCTGCTCCAGAATAAAGCTTCTGGTTACGATTTCCTCGCTTGTATAAGGAGACATGGAATAAATTCCCGGCAAATCTGTCACCAAAGTATTCTTTTTCCCACGGATAATACCATCTTTACGGTCTACTGTAACTCCCGGAAAGTTGCCTACATGTTGACTGGAGCCGGTTAACTGATTAAACAGGGTTGTTTTACCGCAGTTCTGGTTTCCTGCCAGCGCAAAGGTAAGAAGCTCACTGTCAGGAAGGGGATGCTCATCTGCTTTTTCATGATATTTACCTCCCTCGCCCAGACCTGGATGAGGAATCGCCCTGACACGGCTTCCTCGTTTCTGCTCTTTTTCATCCCTTACATTATCAATCTGAATCTGGGCAGCATCTGCAAGACGCAGAGTCAGCTCATAGCTATGTATCCTGACTTCAACAGGATCACCCATAGGTGCATATTTTACCATGGTCACGTCAGCCATGGGAATGATTCCCATATCCAGGAAATGCTGCCGCAGGGCACCCTCTCCTCCTACTACTGTAACTGTGGCGGTTTTCCCGATGGGAAGGTCTTTTAATGTCATATGTACTTGTCCTCTTTTCCCATATGTAAGATTTTTGCTGCTGTTCAAAACTAAACGGCAACAAATTTTGATAAATTCCATCTGCTAATGATAAATTTTATCATTAATGTTACAGGAGTTAGTTTATTCTAATATTGTCAGGATGTCAATATTATTGAGAAAAATTATTGACAATTTTCTCATTATCTGATAAAGTTACGAAACAAGGTTTCCCTGTGAGGGAGTAGCAAGCGTGTCCACAGACGCGTGGCAAGTCAACATACCGACCGTATGAATCTGTTTGTATAGATTGCTGTTCACTGAATGAACAGCAGCTTTTAAAGCAGTGTTTCGATCTGGCTTGCATTAAATTGCGAGACTCATGTATAACGTTATGCTATACATGGAGTCTGTCCTTTTATAAGAATGCAGATGACCCATATATAGCCTGTGGTTATATATTGGGTCTTTTTTCATGCTGTAAGAGGCTTTACTAAACGATCTGTTTCCACAGCAAATTAAAAATTGGAAACCAGCAATAAAATACATTACGGAGGAATGTAAAAATGAACTACAGTTTTGTGTTTTTTCTGAACAGCGCCCTGCTTGGAGTCGGACTTGCAATGGATGCTTTTTCTGTATCCCTGGCAAACGGCCTTCACGAGCCTAGGATGCGCATGAAAAAAATGTGCGGCATTGCGGGCACATTCGGTGCTTTTCAGGCCATCATGCCAATGACCGGATGGTTATGTGTCCACACCATTGTAGAATACTTCAGGACATTTGAGAAATTTATTCCATGGATCGCGCTGATCCTTCTTGGCTATATTGGTGGCTCCATGCTGATCAATGGTATCCGGGGAACCGATGAGAATGATGAAATTCCGGGAGTTGGTCCCAAAGCCCTTTTCATTCAGGGCGTTGCAACTTCCATTGACGCCCTGTCCGTAGGATTCACCATCTCTAAGTATGACTGGCTAATGGCTCTTGTCTGTTCCCTGATCATTGCCATAGTCACATTCTTTATCTGCATGACCGGACTTTCCCTTGGAAAACGCTTCGGAACCAGACTTTCCAACAAGGCGGATATTCTCGGCGGCGTCATTCTAATTGCAATTGGTCTGGAAATTTTTATCAACAATATGTTTTAATTATTTCAGCATATTTACCGCTATTCAGCAGGTACTGTTCCGCCAGGTGTTTTACTATACAAGCGTTAATTTTCACCTGTTTTCCAATCAAAAAAAGCTTTCATCTCTCCCTTTACGGGATGGATGAAAGCTTTTTCTGCTTTTATTAGCGGGCAATAATATATGCGCAATAAACCAGATATACCACTACCATTATAATACCCTCTTTGCGCTCAATTTTTTTCCTGGTTCCTGCAAAGATCCAGACCATAACCGAAAATACCATAAGAAGCACTATATCGATTATGTTTTCCCGGATCAAAGCTACCGGACTGATAGCAGATGAGATTCCAAGGACCATCAGAATATTGAAAATATTGGATCCGACTGCATTTCCAACTGCCATATCAACTTCATTTTTTCTTGCTGCAACTACAGAGGTTACAAGCTCCGGAAGCGAAGTTCCGATAGACACAATGGTAAGCCCTACCAGAGTCTGGCTCATTCCAAGCTCTATTGCAATCCTACTGGCTGTATCAACGGTAAGGTCACCGCCAAAAGCAATTGCAGCTGCACCCACGATCAAAAAGAGAATACTTTTGCCGTATGACAGCTCTTTCATATTGTCACATTCTTCAACGCCTTCTATTTCAACCTTCTGTCCTGCAGCACGCGCTTTCATTGCGCTTCGTACCATTGTAAAAATGTATCCGGCAAACACGATCAGGAAAATAACTCCATCTGCATGACCCAGCGTCATTCCCGTCTTATCTCCCAATCCTGAAATTCCCAGTACAAGCAGAAATAGTGCACAGCCTAAAGACAAGGGAATATCTCTTACCACAGTTGCTTTCTGGACCATAATTGGAGTCAGAATTGAACAGACACCAATTACAAACATCAGATTAAAAATATTGGATCCTACTACATTGCTGACCGCAAGTTCATTATTCTGTACCAGAGAAGCAGTCACACTCACGGCTGTTTCTGGCAGTGAAGTTCCCATAGCCACAATCGTAAGACCAATGATGATGGGCGGAACCTTTAATTTCTTCGCAATGCTGGAACTTCCCTCCACAAAAAAGTCAGCCCCTTTTACCAGAAAGGCAAATCCCACTGCCAGCAGCAGGATAACAGCTGCAATTGGCAATCCATTAATAATATTTTGCATAATATTCTCCTTTTGTTATCCGCATATTTTTACCTTTACAGATTCTCCAGAGTGTGTTTGAAAAAGGCTTTCTGCAAAATGTGTGTTACAAAACAGTATTTACTTCATAAGCCTGCTTCTTTGGAATTACATCTGCCCAAAATGTAAAAAGACTCATGTATGCCATAACATGCATACATGAGTCTCATTCTTTAAGATTTGCCAGGCCAGAATCAGATCCGATCAAAGCCGCGACTGTTGACAAACCACGTTTTCACGCAAACTACTCCCTCACAGAATCCATATGTGTAGTTAATATACCAAATTGCCGTTAAGAAGTCAACCTCTAATCTTCCTCTATATGCTCTCTTCCCTGGTCAATGATCGTCCGAACATGCTCATCTGCCAGAGAATAGAATATAGATTTTCCATCCCTGCGGCTTTTTACCAGTTTATTCTGTTTCAGGATACGAAGCTGGTGGGAAATAGCTGACTGAGTCATGTTCAATGCCTTTGCCAGGTCGCACACGCACACCTCTGCTTCAAAAAGTACAAACAGGATCCGGATCCTGGTAGAATCGCCAAACACCTTGAACAGCTCTGCCAGATCATACAGCTCGTTTTCCTCCGGGATGGTCTCGTTTACAATTTGCAGAAGATTTTCATGGACCTCACAGCAATCACAGATTTCCACTTCTTTATCTATGTCTTTTTTCATTCTGAATACCTCGATATCATCATCAAAGATTTTTCACAAACAAAGTACGGATTGCATTGAGCACTGCCAGTACCATAACGCCTACATCTGCAAAAATGGCTATCCACATGTTTGCAATGCCGAGGGCACCAAGTACCAGACAGATCAGTTTCACGCCAATTGCAAAATAAATATTTTCATATACAATTCGCATACACTTCTTGGCAATGCGAATGGCTTTCCCAATCTTTAACGGGTCGTCATCCATCAGCACAACGTCAGCCGCCTCGATTGCAGCATCAGAACCAAGCGCACCCATTGCAATACCAATATCCGCTCTTGAAAGAACCGGTGCATCATTGATTCCGTCTCCAACAAAGGCAAGCTTCTCTTTTTCAGACTTATTTGCCAGAAGTTCTTCCACCTTGGAAACCTTATCCGCCGGAAGAAGCTCGCTGTGAACCTCTCCGATTCCAAGGTCAGCTGCTACAGACTCTGCCACTTTTTTTCCGTCACCGGTGAGCATAACCGTTCTTGTAATACCTGCTTTTTTCAGGTTCTCAATTGCCTCTTTGGCATGAGGTTTGATAATGTCTGAAATCAGGATATGACCTGCATATTTTCCATCCACAGCCATATGGACAACCGTTCCTACATGATGGCACTCTTTGTACGCAATGCCCAGACGGTTCATCAGCTTCGCGTTACCCGCAGCTACAGACACACCGTCCACCTTTGCAATAACACCGTTTCCACCGATTTCCTCAATGTCTGTGACACGGCTGCGGTCAATTGGCTTGCCATATGCTTTCTGAAGGCTCTTGCTGATGGGGTGTGAGGAAGAGCACTCTGCATATGCTGCATATTCCAGAAGCTTTGCATCCTCCATCTCATTATGGTGGATTCCGCTGACCTCGAATACGCCCTTTGTCATAGTACCTGTTTTATCAAAAACAACGGTCTTCGTCTGGGAAAGCGTCTCCAGATAGTTGGAGCCTTTTACCAGAACGCCCTGATTGCTGGCACCACCGATTCCAGCAAAGAAACTGAGGGGAATACTGATCACCAGTGCACATGGACAGCTGATTACAAGGAACGTCAGGGCACGGTAGATCCAGTCTCCCCATTCCGGAGAAAGTCCCATAAACAGCATTCTGCAAAGAGGCGGAATGACTGCAAGTGCCAGAGCACTGTAGCAAACTGCCGGGGTATAATATTTCGCAAATTTTGAAATAAAGTTTTCAGATCTGGATTTCTTGGAGCTGGAGTTCTCAACAAGATCCAGGATCTTGGAAACCGTAGATTCACCAAATTCCTTCGTGGTGCGGATTTTCAATACACCTGTCATGTTAATGCAGCCGCTGATGACCTCATCTCCCACTTTCGCATCTCGCGGAAGGCTTTCTCCTGTCAATGCGCTTGTATTTAATGTGGAATTTCCGTCTTCAATCATTCCGTCAATTGGAATCTTCTCTCCCGGCTGAACCACAATGATAGTTCCAATCTCTACCTCGTCTGGGTCTACCTTTTCCAGCTTGCCGTCCTGCTCGATATTTGCATAATCCGGACGGATATCCATCAGCTCGCTGATATTTCTTCTGCTCTTTCCAACGGCATAACTCTGGAAAAGTTCTCCGATCTGATAAAACAGCATAACCGCAGTGCCTTCCTGATAATCGCCGAGAGCAATGGCACCAATTGTGGCAACTGCCATCAGAAAATTCTCATCAAATACCTGACGGTTCCTAATTCCCTTAAGCGCTTTTTTCAGAATATCATAACCGATCACCAGATACGGGACCATGTATAGTGCCATTCGAAGATAGCCATCTACCGGAAGAAAGCGTAGCAAAACCAAAAGGACAAAAGCAATAATAATTCTGGTCAATACTTTTTTCTGCTTCTTGTTCATATTCTTTCACATGCCCTGAAGGCATGGCCTCCATTATAATGATATCGCCGGCAAGCGACATATTCGCTTAATTCGTTTACGTGACTGAACAGAGTACATCCAGTCCGGTCACTGTCCTACTGTTCATTCTGTGCCTAGAGCGTGTCTGAAAAAGGCTTTCTGCAAGATGTGCGTCACAATTTGTGGGAGATTTCGCCCGGATGAGGGCGCCGTAGCGGGCTACGGCAACCGAATTCGGGCAAAATATACTGCAAAGTGGGGCGTGCAGATTGCGGGAATGATTTTTCAAACACGCTCTAGTAACTGCTTTTCCTCATTGTTTTTATAAGAAGATCTCGCAGTCGTCTTCTACTTTCTTACAGTTCTTCAGGACTTCCTGCATAACAGCCTTCGGCTCCTGTCCATCTTCAAACTCAACGATCATTTTCAGAGTCATGAAGTTTACAGTCGCATCCTTAACACCAGCAGTGTTCTTAGCAGCTTCCTCCATCTTGTTTGCACAGTTTGCGCAGTCAACATCGATCTTGTAAGTTTTTTTCATGATAGTGGTCTCCTTTTGAAAATGTTCTCTTTTTCATATGAACAATTATTCATATGTTTGTTTTTATTATAGCATTTAAATAACTTCTGTCAATAGGTTTGGCATAAAATCTTTCTTTTTCTATGATGTAGCATAAATGCTTTCTTTTTCCTGTATTAATATAGTAATTTCTTTTTTTGCCCTGTTCAATTCGTTTTTTTTCGTGTATAATAAGTCGAATATTATTGGATTGAAATTAGAGGAGATTTTAAACATGAAAAGTTATCTAATCGTTTTTCTTATTTCTATGGTACCGCTGATTGAGCTGCGAGGCGCGATCCCATATGCTGTAGGCTTCGGAATTCCGCTGGTTCCGGCGTACATTATCGCCATTATCGGAAACATGCTTCCAGTACCTTTTATCTATTTCTTCGCCCGCAAGGTTCTGGAGTGGGGCAAGGATAAACCGGTGATCGGGCGCTTCTTTACCTTCTGTCTTGAAAAAGGGGAAAAAGGAGGAAAGGCCCTTCAGGCAAAGGCCGGCCGCGGATTATTCGTAGCGCTTCTGCTCTTCGTAGGAATTCCTCTTCCCGGCACAGGTGCCTGGACCGGAACCCTGGCTGCCAGCCTTCTGGACATGGACTTTAAGTCCAGTGTTCTGGCTGTAATGCTTGGTGTCATTCTGGCTGGTCTTATCATGGGCGCTGCAAGTGCAGGACTTTTTGGGGCATTATTTGCAGTATTCAGCTGACAGGATTACAAGAAAAAGTATATGAAGTTTATCTGATTGCGAATAAACTCATATACTTTTTTTATGCCTTAAAAGAAACTAAAACAAGCCTCTGTCGTTTTCGCTCGTCTTAGAGCCTGTTTGAAAAATCATTCCTGCAATCTGCACGCCCCACTTTGCGGTATATTTCACCCGAATTCGGTTGTCGTAGCCCGCTACGACGCCCTCATCCGGGCAAAATCTCCCACAAATTGTGACGCACATCTTGCAGAAAGCCTTTTTCAAACACGCTCTAGTTTCTTTTCCCACTCATTTTTTAATTAATGTTTTTGTTCCTGTTCACAGAAAACCCGAAAATTGCGGCGCAAAATCATGCGAATGCATGATTTCTGTGCATCACGAAGCGTGCTGCCGGTCAGGTCATAAACAGCAACATGTTTTTAGCTTCAGAAATTGTAATACGGTTCCTCATCCCGTGCCCGATACTCATGCTTCTCATAATAGCCAATCAAAGCTCCATCCTCATCACGCAGGGCTACCATATATACGTCCTTCGCCTGTTTCTCATTATAAAAAGTATGGATCCGGTTGTGCTCCTTATCTTCTTCAAACCAGGCAACCACTTTTTCAATTATTTCCTTTGACTTCGGATTATGACAATTCATAAGACTTTTTCCAAGCAATGCCTCACCACCCCATTTATGATAACTCTCCACAGCTTTCGGATTCATGTAGATAATTTCATGCTTCAGGTTGCAGATGACAACGGATGCAACATCCTGATCGATAATACTTTTAAAATATGGTGTCAGATTCATTTTAAATTTTCCCTCCTGCTATGAAGCCTTTTTCAAACACGCTCCAGATAATGGATCTGGTTTCTGTTTACTTCAATAATCCCTTCTTTTCGCATTTTGCCAAGCTCATTGGAAAGCGCACTTCTGTCTACTCCAAGATAATCAGCCAGTTCCTGCCGGTTAAAGGGGATCATAAACTGGCTGCTGCCCTGCTGCACCATCTCCTGGGAAAAATAGGAAAGCAGCCTCCCCCGGATGGATTTCGGTGCCGTATGAAGGCTTCTTCTGGAAAGTTCCAGGTTCTTCTTCGCCATGACCATCAGCATGTTACGGATCAGTTTCTCATGGCAGGGACAGGTATCCGGACAGGTGTGAAAAATCTTTCCCACCTCCAGAAAAAGGATCTGGCAATCCTCTGCAGCCGTCACCCCTATGAGCAGCTTTTCCCCTGGAATGCAGGCATATGTCTCTCCGAAAACCTGGCCTGGCGCGATCCGGTTCAGAATACTCTTGTTTCCCGTCATGTCAATGTTCTCAATATGAACACTGCCGTTAAGCACAAGTCCCATCGCCTTCACCTGGTCTCCCACCTGCCAGATCGTGCTGCCCTTGGCATAGCTTTGCGGAGTGGCTTTCAGACAGGAAAGCATATGCTTTGTTTCTTCTGGACTTGTTCCCTGAAAGAGAAAAGTCCTGGAAAGAAATTCATAATTCATTTTTCTCCTTTTGTTGTTATAACAACATACTTGTTTGTTGGATTATATTATAGTATGCGTACAAAGTCAAGGGCGGAGACAGAAATTAATTATCCATCTCTGACTTTCTCATGCGAAACGAAAAGAATTTCCTGTTACTTTTCCTTTTGCAATTACAAAACATTCAGAACCCAGTCAACTTATTTTTACGAAATACTTATACCTTATAGAACAATATGATCAAATTCAGGAGGAAACTATTTATGGAACAGAACATGTTTTGCTTTCAGTGTGAACAAACTGCCGGATGTACCGGCTGTACAGGTGCCAAAGGAGTCTGTGGAAAGACCGCGGATACAGCCAGACTTCAAGATGAACTTACCGGAGCTCTCATCGGACTCGCCCATGCAGCAGATGAGAATACACCACTTGCAGAAACCACATGGAAACTGATGGTGGAAGGTCTATTTGCTACCCTTACAAACGTAAGCTTCGATGACAAAGCCATCGCAGAAATTACAGACCGCATCCACCAGGAAAAAGCCCGGCTTCGCCCAGACTGTGGCGGCTGCGCTTCCCCTTGCGGACATAACGACGACTACGATATGAAGCTTCTCTGGAACGCCCAGGAAGACATCCGCTCCCTGAAATCTCTGATTCTCTTTGGAATCCGCGGAATGGCGGCTTATGCCTACCATGCAATGACACTTGGATATACTGACACAGAAGTAAACGAATTTTTCGCAAAAGCACTTTTTGCACTGGGCGAGGACTGGGATATGGACCTGCTTCTTCCTATTGTAATGGAAACAGGTAAATACAATCTTTCCTGCATGGAGCTTCTTGACCGCGCTAACACTGCCACTTACGGCACACCAGCTCCTGTTACAGTACCTCTTACTGTGGAAAAAGGCCCATTCATCGTCATTACCGGTCACGACCTCCATGACCTGAAACTTCTTCTGGAACAAACAGAAGGAAAAGGCATTAATATTTACACCCACGGTGAAATGCTTCCCTGTCATGCTTATCCGGAACTGAAAAAGTACAGTCACCTGAAAGGAAACTTCGGTACTGCATGGCAGAACCAGCAAAAAGAATTTGCAGAGCTCCCAGCTCCTGTTCTTTTTACCACAAACTGCCTGATGCCGCCGAAACCAAGCTACATGGACCGGGTATTTACTACAGGAACTGTCACTTTCCCTGGAACTGTTCACATTAATGAAGAAAAAGATTTCACACCAGTTATCCAGCGTGCCCTGGAGCTTGGCGGATATCAGGAAGATCAGCATTTTACCGGAATCAACGGCGGAACTTCTGTTACAACCGGCTTTTCCCATGGAACCATTCTTGGCGTTGCAGATCAGGTAATTGATGCTGTAAAAGCAGGTGCTATCCGTCACTTTTTCCTGGTAGCAGGCTGCGACGGCGCAAGAAGCGGACGCAATTACTATACCGATTTTGTAAAGCAGTCTCCTTCTGATTCCATAATTCTTACACTTGCATGCGGAAAATACAGATTTAACGATCTGGACCTTGGAACCATCGGTGGGCTTCCAAGACTGATGGATATGGGACAGTGCAATGATGCTTACGGCGCGATCAAGGTTGCGGTCGCTCTTGCAGAAGCATTTGGATGTGGGGTAAATGAGCTTCCTCTTTCCATGGTGCTCTCCTGGTATGAGCAGAAAGCAGTTTCCATTCTGCTTACCTTGCTTCACCTTGGAATCAAAAACATCCGTCTCGGCCCGACCCTTCCGGCATTTTTATCACAGAATGTGCTCAATTATCTGATAGAAAACTTTGGGATTGCTGCGATTACTACGCCAGAGGAAGATTTGAAAACGTTATTGGGATAAGGAGGATACTCTCATGATCAGAAAAATCATTCATATAGATGAAGAAAAATGCAACGGCTGCGGGCTCTGTGCCCGCGCCTGCCACGAAAGTGCAATTGGAATTATAGATGGAAAAGCAAAACTGCTTCGGGAAGATTACTGCGACGGTCTGGGAGACTGCCTCCCTGCCTGTCCAACAAATGCCATTTCTTTTATAGAAAAGGAGGCAGCTGCTTACAACGAAGCCGCAGTTCTGGAAAATAAGAAAAAGCTGGAAGCACACTCCCAGCTTCAACAGTGGCCGGTACAGATTAAGTTAGTTCCCATCAATGCTCCATATTTTGACGATGCTGACCTTCTTATTGCTGCAGATTGCACAGCCTATGCTTACGCTAACTTCCATCAGGATTTTATCAAAGGTAAGATTACTCTTATCGGCTGTCCGAAACTGGACTCTGTAGATTACAGCGAAAAGCTCACCGAAATCATCCGTCAGAACAATATCAAGAGTGTTACCATCGTGCGCATGGAAGTTCCATGCTGCGGCGGAATCCAGAATGCAGCCATAAATGCCATGAAAGCCAGTGGAAAATTTCTTCCATGGCAGGTATACACCATCTCCACAGATGGAAGGATTCTTGCCTGATTTTGCCCCACAAAAATCCGGACTGCTCCACACAGCCCGGATTTTTTATCCCTGTAATCCCTTTGATTGACGAATCATATCTTCCACTACAATATCAAAAATTTCTCCAATGGAATTACAAAATTGAATGTACTCCCATTTCTTTATTCTTCTTTTCTCTTATAACTCCAAAATCATTTTTAATACATTCAGCACACTGTCCGGACCTGGTTTCTCCAGTACGTATCTGGCGGCCTGCTTGGCTTCCTCGCGGGCAGTGGTAACTGCATAGCTCTTTCCAGCTTCCAGCAGCATGCTCACATCATTGCAGTTATCTCCGAAAGCAACAACCTCTTCTCTCTTCGTAATTCCAAGACGATTGCAAAGTTTCTGAAGAGCATTTCCCTTTCCGGAATGTACATCCACGAAATCTACCCAGTAATCACCGGAAGCCATGATCTGAATCTTATCTCCAAAACGCCGCTTCGCTTCCTCTGCTCCTAGAGCTGCATCCACTTCTTCGTTATACATGGCAACTTTTGTCATAGTCTCCGGGGCATTCAATACATCGTCCACTTCATTTACATGAAGTTTATATCCTTCCCGAAGTTTCTTCACAAAAGCCTGGTCTGCCCGCTCCACGTATGCCTGGGCACTGCCTGCTGTCATGAAAGAAGCTCCCTCCTGGGCTCTCACATACTCCACAACCTCTTTGAGTATATCTGCAGGAATTGCCATTTTCTCAATAATTTCTCCCTGATAGGAAATGATTCCACCATTTCCTGCAATAAAATAAATATCATCTTTTACAGGTGCAAACACTCTTTCAATACTGTCATATTCTCTGCCGCTGACAGCCGCAAATACAATTCCCTTAGCCTTCAGCTTTCGGATAATGTCATAAATTTCCGGATTAATATCCATGGTGCCTTCTTTCAGAAGTGTACCATCCAGATCTGATGCGATCAGTTTTATCATAGCTCTACCTCATGTATTTCTGCTAGTACATAACAGGGGATTCCAACATATTTTCTATTCCATAAAAAATCCACAGAACTCCCAACCTTTATCTGTCAGAAATCCTGTGGACTATTATACTATGAAAGGAACACTTTATCCAGAGTATATTAAAAAATCATTCCTGCAGTAACAAGACAGTTACTGTTCCTTCTGTACTTCTATAATATTGGCACAATCTTCATAGCCAGACGGAATCCTGTCTGTAATTATCGTAGATCTGTAAAAATCTGCAAAGGTCACAGAACTGATATTGTCAAACTTGGAACTATCACAGAGCACATAGCACTCCCTGCACTGCTCCATGGCAGCTGCTTTAACTGCCGCTTCATTGGCATCCGGGGTAGTACAGCCACTCTTTCTGGTAAGTCCATTGGTTCCAAAAAAGCCTTTGGTAAAATGATAACCACGAATCGTATTCATAGCCTGATTACCAATTACTGCTTCTGTAGTGCTCTTCAGCTCTCCACCTACAAGAAGAACCTTAAAGCCTCTTCCTGCCAGTGTCTGGGCATGTACCACTGCATTGGTAACAAATACTGCCCTTGTAACCTTAAGAAACTTCAGGATATCCCCAGTAGTAGTACCTGCATCAATATAGACAAAATCCTCATCCTGGATAAGACCTGCTGCATATTTTGCGATCCGGTCCTTCTCCTCCAGCTTCAGTCCCATTTTCTCGGCAACTGAATATTCATATGCAGTTACCCGCTCCTTCAGTTCCACGGCACCACCGAAAACTTTCTCCAGCTTGCCTTCCTTATCCAGTGCGGTAATATCTCTTCGCACTGTTGACTCTGATGTATCTAAAAGATCCTTCACTTCTGTGACAGTAATACTTCCTTTCTCTCTCAGAAGCTCCAAAATGATCTCATGTCGCTGCTGTGTTAACATTCTTTTCCCGCCTTATAATCTGTAACATTGGTTTCCAGAATGATCTTGCGCAGTGGCAGAATACTTCCCGGTGAAACAGAAAGTTCGTCCACTCCCATTGCCAGAAACTCTTTTGTAAGTGACTGGTCAGCACCAAGTTCTCCACAGATTCCAGCCCAGATACCAGCCTTATGAGCATTCTCCACAACCAGGGAGATCATGCGCAGCACTGCCGGGTGATGAGGATCAAAAAACAGGTCGAGCTGAGGATTCTGACGATCGATTGCCATAGTATACTGGCTGAGATCGTTGGTTCCGATGCTGAAGAAATCGACCTCTTTCGCAAGATCATCACTGATGATTGCTGCTGCCGGAGTCTCAATCATAATTCCCTGTTCCGGATTGCCAAACTCTACGCCCTGAGCGGTAAGCTCCGCTTTCACTTCCTCTACGATTTCCTTGATCTTACGCACTTCCTGTACGCTGGTGATCATAGGATACATAATTGCGATCTTGCCAAATGCACTGGCACGGAATAAAGCACGAAGCTGTGTCTTGAAAATCTCCGGTCTTGTCAGACAGATACGGATTGCCCTGCATCCCAGTGCCGGATTCTCTTCATGCTCCATGTGGAAATAATCGCATTGCTTGTCTGCACCAATGTCCAGTGTACGAATGATCACTCTCTTGCCTGCCATAGTCTGTGCAACCTGTCTGTAAATCTGGAACTGTTCTTCCTCTGTTGGGAAATCTTCTTTCTCCAGATAAATAAACTCACTTCTGAAAAGACCGATTCCACCGGCATCATTCTGAATGACTGTTGCCAGATCCTTGATGTTGCCAATATTAGCGTACAGCATTACTTTCTGTCCGTCAAGAGTAACGTTCTCTTTTCCTTTAAGGGTCAAAAGAAGCTGCTTTCTGGAAAGATCTTCTTCCTGGCGCTTCTTCATCTCTGCCAGAGTCGCCTCATCCGGATCTACATAAAATGTACCGTTTGCACCGTCTACAATTCCAAGTCTGCCATCAATCTCACTCTCAAGAGACACGGAAGTATTTACAAGTGCAGGAATCGCCATGGTCCTTGCAAGAATCGCTGTATGGGAATTCAAGGAACCTTTCACTGTAACAAAAGAAAGAACTTTATCCTTATCCAGCTGTACAGTCTCTGATGGCGCCAGATCCTCTGCCACGATGATCTTCGGCTCGTCTGCATCTACAGCCCCTGTCTCTTCTCCATTTAAAATGGTGAGAAGCCGCTCAGAAATATCACGAACATCTGCCGCACGCTCTCTCATATAATCGTCGTCCATTGCAGAAAACATCTGCGCGTAATTGTCACCTGTAGTTGCCACTGCATACTCTGCATTTACGCCCTGGCTGCGAATGATATTCTCTACAGATTCATTATATCCATCGTCCTCCATCATCATCTGATGAACTTCGAAGATTGCTGCATTGGCTTCCCCGACTTCTCTCAAGGCCTTATCGTAAAGTCCCTGGAGCTGTTTAATCCCTTCTGCCTTAGCTTTCTCATAGCGCGCCATCTCCTGTTCCGGATCATCAATCTTCACACGCTTAACCTGCTGCTCTTTTTTCTGATATACGCTGATCTTACCGATGGCAATACCACCGAAAACACTTTTTCCATTATATATCTGCATTTTTTCTCTCCCACTTATTTGATCTGCTGACAGGAGAACAAACGCTCCTTCCAGCATTTCCCGTTCTCGTGATACTTACCAAAGACTCACGCAAATATCACTTTGACAGACTGTTTACAAACAAACAGGGACATACCCGCAGGTATGTCCCCTTCCTGTCTTACAGAGTTTCCTGCATGAATTTGCTCACTGCCTCATATGCAGCGTCTTCATCTGCGCCTTCAAATGTAAGAGTAACCTCGTCACCTTTCTTCACTGCAAGTCCCATAATTCCGAAGATTGCCTTACAGTTCATAGCCTTGCCGCCCTTTGCGATCTTGATATCAGAAGAAAAAGCCTTTACTGCTTTTACAAGCTCTCCTGCTGGACGTGCGTGGATTCCTTCCGGGTCTGTTACAACATACTTAAATTCTCTCATGATTCATTCCTCCATTTTTTTATCTTTGGTCTCTATTGATTTTCTTATTATTTAATTTCTTTATATCGGATTTCACATTCTGTGTCAATCACTATTCACGATTATGTTACTGTTCATGACCTTCACAATAACACGATTATACCTGCATATCTTTTCCAGACATGGATTACCATTCATTCCGCAGCCAATATTAGAGCCTGTTTGAACATCCATTGTCAGGCATTTTTCTTTTTCAGAACTCCCAGGAGCACTGCGGAAACAACAGTTCCCACTACCAGTGCACTCACATACTGCACTGCATTTCCCATAACCGGAACCACGAAGATTCCACCGTGAGGTGCCATCAGGGTACAGCCAAATGCCATGGACATTGCACCTGCAAGACCAGATCCCACAATACATGCCGGAAGCACATGAAGCGGGTCGGCTGCTGCAAAAGGAATGGCTCCCTCTGTGATAAAGGCAAGTCCCATAATAAAGTTGGTAGGACCAGACTCCCTTTCTTCTTTCGTAAATCTGTCTTTAAAAAGAAGTGTAGCAAGTGCGATGGCGCATGGCGGAACCATACCACCAACCATAACAGCTGCCATAATATCATAGTTACCAGCTGCAATCGCTGCAGTACCAAATACATATGCTGCCTTGTTAAACGGACCACCCATGTCGATTGCCATCATTCCGCCAAGGATCAGTCCAAGAATGATCTTGCTGGAGCTTCCCATGGAGGTAAGTCCGTTATTCAGTGCTGTATTGATACCCCCCATGATGGGCTCTACAACAAACAGCATCAGAAGTCCCATGATCAGAATACCAACAACCGGATAAATCAGAACCGGCGCGATCTTCTCAAGAGCTTCCGGAAGCTTCTCACATACCTTACGAAGTCCCAGAATAATATATCCTGCTGCAAAACCAGCTACCAGAGCACCAAGGAAACCTGAAGTTCCGCTGTGTGCCATCATTCCACCCACAAAGCCAAGTGCAAGTGCCGGTCTGTCACCGATTGCCATGGCAATAAATCCTGCCAGAACCGGAAGCATAAAGCCAAATGCCACATCACCAATCTGCTTGAACATGGCTGCTGCCGGGGTGATGGTACCAAAATTAGCTCGCTCTGCCACATCCAGAGCATTCATATCAACCATAAGACCATCGATCAAAAAGGCAATGGCGATCAGAATACCACCGCCAACTACAAACGGAAGCATATGGGAAACACCATTCATCAACTGGGTGTAAATCTTGTGTCCCACACTGCCACCGGCCTTATTCTGACTCTGTGATGAGGCTGATGCATTTCCGCTGTGATAAATCGGTACGTTTCCAGACATGGCAAGCTCTACAAGCTCATCAGCCTTATTGATTCCGTCAGAAACCTGACGCTGAATCACCTTCTTGCCGTCAAAACGGTCCATGGGAACCTGGGCATCGGCTGCAACGATAATGCAGTCTGCATCCTGAATCTCCTGATCCGTAAGCACATTCTTGGCGCCGCCAGAGCCTCTTGTCTCAATTTTCACAAAACAGTTCTTCGCCTTGGCAGCCTTCTCAATTCCTTCTGCTGCCATGTAGGTGTGGGCAATTCCTGTAGGACAGGAAGTAACAGCCAGAATCTTAAACTGATCCGCTTCAGCCTCTCCCATATCGGCCAGACGCTCATCTACGCTCTTCTTCTCCTCATCTGCCTGATCAATGATCGCAAGAAATTCCTCTGGTGTCTTCGCTGCACGAAGGCTCTTGGTAAAGTCCTCATCCATCAGCATCATGGAAAGCTTGCTGAGCACATCCAGATGAACATTATCCTCTGTATTCGGCGCAGCAATAAGAAACAGCAAGGTAACCGGCTCTCCGTCAAGAGAGTCAAAGTCAACCCCTCCCGGTATCACCATAGCGGCAAGTCCTGGTTTCTCTACTGCATCACATTTACCATGAGGAATGGCGATTCCCTCCCCGATTCCTGTAGTACTTTCTTCCTCTCTGGCATAGACCTGCTTACGGTACGCTTCCTCATCATTAATCTTGCCACTTCTGGTCATAAGGGAAACCGCTGCATCCAGAGTCTGAGACTTATCTGCTGGGGCAGCATTTAACGAAATACTTCTTACGTCCAGTAAATCTGTGATCCTCATTTCTTCCTTTCCTCCTGATCCTTTCCTGTGATCTTCTGATATACAGCTTTAATCTCTTCTCTGGTAGCAAGATTCTCAGAAAACGCACTGGCACTTCCAGCTGCGATTCCCATGTGGAACGCATATTCATAATCCTGCTTCTCCATATATCCTGCCATAAATCCGGCAACCATGGAGTCTCCGGCTCCAACACCATTGATCAGCTTGCCTTTCGGTGCAGGCTCCTCATAAACGTCTCCATTCTCAGCAATAAGGACTGCGCCCTCTCCTGCCATGGAGATCAGTACATTCACAGCTCCCATCTCCTGGAGTTTCTTACCATATGGGATCACGGACTGGCGGTCTTTCAGTTCCACGCCGAAGATCTCACCAAGTTCATGGTTATTTGGCTTAATGAGAAATGGATGATAAGGGAGAACCTTCATCAGAAGATCTCTCGTCGCGTCCACTGCGATTCTTACGCCTCTGCCGTCCAGCATAGCCATGATCTTCTGGTAGGCATCATCCGGCATGGATGATGGAATGCTTCCGGAAAGGAAAAGTACATCGCCTTGTCCAAGCTCTCCTAACTGCTTCATCAGCAGATCCACCTTATCAGTTCCGATCTTCGGTCCCTGTCCATTGATTTCTGTACCGTCTATACTCTTCAGCTTCAGATTGATTCTGGAAAAGCCTTCCCCTACCTGGATGAAACCATTCCTCACACCCATCTCCTCAAGACGTCTGATAATCTCATCTCCGGTAAATCCGGCTGTAAATCCAAGGGCTGTACTCTCAATTCCCAGATTCATAAGAACTGTAGAAACATTAATTCCCTTGCCTCCCGGCAAAAGCATCTCCGAACTGGTTCGATTGGTAAGACCAAGCTGGAAGTTCTCTACCGACACGATGTAATCCAGTGACGGATTAAAAGTCACAGTGTAAATCATTTCTGCCTCCTGCTTATTTTTGCTTGTTTTTGATTTGTTGTGCTTATTATACTTTCACGCACAGTCAAAGTCAATCAATCTTTTTCACAAGATTTTCACTTATGATTTATTACAATTGCACAAATATGAATTATTTTGACCGTTTTTGATTTTTATATGCAACGATGTGCCAGAGCATGTGCAAAAAAGCTTTCTGCAAGATGTACGTCACAATTTGTGGGAGATTTTGTCCGGATGAGGGCGTTGTAGCGGGCTACGGCAACCGAATTCAGGCGAAACATACCGCAAAGTGGGGCGTGCAGATTGCGGGAATGATTTTTCAAACGCGCTCCAGTACAGTAAAAATTAAGTATCTGCCACATTGGCGCAGTATATGACAGATCAGACAGGTCAATATGGCGGTTATTTACTATTGGCTGTACGAATAGTAATATCCATAAATCACAAAAAAATGCAGATATCAGGCTGTGCCTCAACCTGAACCCTGCATTTTTCTGTATTTTATAATGATGGTCAAAATCAGTCATCAAATTCTGTTATTTTAATCAGTTCGAAGCGCTGTCACCGGATCACTTTTAGCAGCTTTTCTTGATGGGATCAGTCCGCCAAGAAGAGTCAGAACCACGCTCAGTCCGATCAGAACTACTGCTGCTACAGGAGGAAGAGCCGCCTTCACATTCACTCCGTCAGCCAGTGACCGGATAATGCTGTTCGCAGGAATGAGAAGAAGCAATGTAATTCCAATCCCCATAGCACCTGCGCAAAATCCGATAATAAACGTCTCCGCATTGAACACCTGTGACACGTTGTGCCTGGAAGCACCAATCGCTCTTAGAATACCAATTTCTTTTTTCCTCTCCAGAACACTAATATACGTGATAACACCGATCATAATGGAAGAAACCACAAGGGAAATCGCTACAAAAGCCACCAGAACATAACTGATAATATTTACAATATTCGTAACTGACGACATCAGCGTTCCCACAAGATCCGTATAAGTGATCACCTTCTCATCCTCTCCTGCCGCTTCCATATCCGCGTTATACTGATCCAGAATACCTACAATTTCTGATTTACTTTCAAAATCCTTTGGATAGATATTAATTCCGCCAGGAACATTCAGATCTGCATATCCAAGCTTTTTCAGATTTCCGTCATAAGAAGAATTTTCAGATGACAGCAGGGACATCATGAGCTCTGAGAGGTCGTCCTCATTCATGTTCATCTGAATTGCTTTTGCAAAAGCCTCCGGATCAATGGAAAGCGCATCTTCCATATTTCCCATGCCGCTTCCCAATCCGCCAAGTCCGCTCATAGCCTGGCTCATTGCAGAAGTAATACTGGATGACACGCTGGTCATCACAGACTGCATCGCCTCCTGCATACCGGAGCTGATATTTCCAATCATCTGCTCCATAGCAGTCTGGATTCCCTTCGTAAGCTGTTTTTCCACCTGTTCCATTATCTCTGTGAATTTTGACTCAATCCCCTTTGTGATCGCATCAGTGAAAGAAGTCATCATGGCTTTCATGTAAGTTTCCATTGCCTGGGAAAACTGCGTCTGCACCTCGCTGGTATCCACAAGAGTCATAAGTCCATTCATGAGACGATTCTGCCCATCCTCTGTCTGCATATATTCCAGAAAATAGGTTCCCAGATTAGCCGGGTCCGGAAGGGAATTATTCCTGGCATACTCCGGATAAGCAGCTACAACGTCCTGCAAAAGAAGATCCTGTATCTGTTTTGTGGTAATATTCACTGTCACGCTGTTTTTAACCAGATTCTCTGCTTCCTCTTTGATCTGCTGCTGGATTTCTCCCTGACTTAAAAAGGCAAGAATGCTGGCCACATCTGTCTGGGTGATACCATTTGCCTTGGCATACTCCTGATACTGGTTCATCAGCCCCACAGCCACTGCGATCAGTTTTTCCGAAGACATATCCACGTTCACGTTATTTTTCACCAGCTCCTGCAGATCCTTGCACAGACGTTCGTTCATCTCTTTTGATGTCAGATACTGCTTCAATGCTGCCTGCATTTTATCCATATCGGCTTCCGGTTTGTCTTTAATACTTTCCTGATAGCCTGTAAGAACATCTTTTAACAGGGCAGTTACTTTTTCTTCTGTAAAATCAAACTTCACTGACTTCAGTGCCTGACTCATATCCGGAACCTGGTCTACCGGAAGATTTTTCAGAATTTCTTCCGGATCAATCATATGGGAAAGATCCAGATCAAGGTCATCCAGCTTGATAAGCTTGGAAAGATCCGGCATACTGCTCTCATCCAGATTTATATTTCCAGCCAGAGCTGACATGTCAGGCATATCCGGCATTTCCACATTCAATCCGGAGGACAGCCCCGAAAGACTGGACAGGTCCATATTAAATCCACTGAGATCTACCTGAAAGGCCTCCTGCAGGGCATCCGCGTTAATGGAAAAAAGGGATTCCATGTCAAACTTACTGTTCTCATTGTCTTCTTTTCCAAATTCCTCTCCGGTAAAAACATTTATCTTTTCATCCGCCAGCTGCTGCTTCACAATTTCACTGGAAGCGGCCTTCTCAATCACATGTCTGGTAAGCTCCGGGGTATAACAGATTCCTGCAGTGAGCATGGAAGCAGTGGCACCTTCCACAGGCTGGACAATTCCCACAATTGTCAGATCTTCTCCGTTTTTCACCAGTTTTTTCATATAAGAGCTGTTGTCTGATTTATCCTTCCAGACCTTATATTCTTCATCATATTCATAATAATCGGTACTGTTTACCAGCTTAAATTTCTTCCCCAGGATTTCATCATAGGTGTATGGACCCTCGTTTTCTGGCGTTTCCACTGCCTCTTCTGCCATAAATTTCTGAACCATATCATCCAGTTCCTTACCGTCCCGAAGCCCAAGAGTGTACTGGAGGAAATCACTGATATCGCCCTGTGAAGTAAGCACCAGTACACATTCTTTATAATTTTCAGGCCATCTTCCCGCTTTCACGTCATATTGATCCTTATAAAGATCAGCATCTTCCGGCATTTCATGAAAAACATCAGTGCTCATGGTAGAAGACATAATGCTGTTGGAGGAACCAGAGCCCAAACCCATAGCCGAAAAAGATTTGTCCGGATTTACCTGTCGGATATTTTTTCCATTTTCCAGAAAAATCTGGGGAGAAACAGAATACGTATACTCCACCGAATTTGCATACTGGGAAATGCTGCTTTCATTACTGTCCAGGTAAACCTTCAGAGACTCCAGATCATTGGAATTCATTTTGGAGAACATATTAGTCACCATCTGGGCAACTCCTACTTCCCTATCCTTTTTCCCACTCTGCGCTGTGGCTGCTCCCATCATCATAGAGGTAAGATCCACTCCTGTGCTTTGTATCTGCAACGGATATTCTGAAAGTGTTTCTTCTTCCATATTTGTAATGTATTTGTCTACACCATTTGATATGGAAAGGATCAGCGCAATTCCGATAATACCGATGGAGCCTGCAAAAGAAGTAAGTAAGGTCCGGGCTTTCTTGGTCTTCAGATTCTGAAAGCTAAGGGAAAGTGCAGTAAAAAAGGACATGGAGGATTTTCCCATATTCTTGTGAACAGGAAGTGCCATGCTCTCGCTGTCTATCACAAACGGATCTGTATCAGAAAGGATCCGCCCATCTTTTACCGTCACGATTCTGGTGGCATAAAGCTGAGCAAGCTCCGGATTATGGGTGACCATTACTACCAATCGTTCCTTTGCGACCTCTTGCAAAAGATCCATAACCTGTACACTGGTATCTGAATCCAGGGCTCCTGTTGGCTCATCCGCCAAAAGAATTTCCGGGTCATTTACAAGTGCTCTGGCAATTGCCACTCGCTGCATCTGACCGCCTGACATCTGACTTGGCTTTTTGTGGATCTGGGCACCAAGGCCTACTTTTTCCAGAGCTTCTTTTGCACGGCGTCTCCGCTCACTTTTTGATACACCGGAAATGGTAAGGGCAAGCTCCACGTTTGCAAGAACTGTCTGGTGTGGGATCAGATTATAACTCTGAAACACAAATCCTATGGTATGATTTCGATAAGAGTCCCAGTCCCTGTCTTTATATTTTTTCGTAGAAATCCCATTGATGATCAGATCGCCACTATCGTACCGGTCAAGACCACCAATAATATTCAGAAGAGTGGTTTTTCCCGAACCGCTGGGACCAAGAATTGCCACAAATTCATTGTCCCGAAGACTAAGGCTCACTCCGTCCAGGGCACGCTGTACCAAATTTCCTGTTCTGTATTCTTTGTGTATGTCTTTGATCTGAAGCACTTACTACTTCCTTTCTGTCGCATAATAAATGTTTATAACCATTCACCAATTCAGGCAAAATATACCGCAAAGTGGGGCGCCGAAGATTTCGATTTTTATGTGAGTCAGATTCACATAAAATACCTTGCGGAATAATATTTGCTGAATAGTTCAAATATTTTTTATTATAATCTTAAATTGTGAACATATTGTGTTTTTAAAATAAAACCATTCTCTTGAAATCCAACTATTTCTATCGTATAATAAGAAGATACATTACCGCTTTAGAGAGATGATGCATGCAGATTGCGGCTATCGCAGTCTGATATAACTTACTTCAGAAAGGATGAAAAACATGAAGGTTTTACTCTTAAATGGCAGCCCGCGCAAGGAAGGCTGTACGTTCACCGCACTTAGTGAAGTGGCAAAAACACTGAATCATAATGGAATTGATACTGAGATTTTCCAAGCTGGAAATCCGGATACAGATAATGTAAAAGCCGCCGCGGCGAAATTAAAAGAAGCAGATGCGCTTATAGTTGGTTCTCCGGTATACTGGGCTTCCCCATCCGGACAGATCATTGAATTTATGGATAAGCTTTGCTCCATGGCAGGCAAAGACATGCTCCACAAACCAGCTGCAGCAGTTGCTTCTGCAAGAAGAGCCGGCACCACAGCTACTTTAGACGTTCTTCAGAAATATTTCAGCTATCATGAAATGCCTGTTGTATCTGCTAACTACTGGAACATGGTTCACGGAAATACTCCTGCAGAAGTTGCGCAGGATGAAGAAGGACTTCAGATCATGCGCTCACTTGGAAACAATATGGCATGGCTTCTGAAATCCCTGGAAGCAGGGAAAGCGGCAGGTATTGCAGTTCCTCAGGCGGAAGATAAGATCAAGACAAATTTTATCCGCTAAATATGGTGCAGTAGTTGTCATATCTTCACATAAATGAAGCTCCAGAGCATATCTAAAAAAGGCTTTTTGCAAGATGTGCGTCACAATTTGTGGGAGTTTTTGCCCGGATAAGGGCGCCGTAGCAGGCTACAGCAACTGAATTCGGGCAAAATTTCCCACAAAGCGGGCGTGCAGATTGCAAGAATGATTTTTCAAACAGGCTCTGGCTGCACCAGTTTAATAATGTGTGTGACATGGAAGAAGTTCCGTTCGCATACATCAAAAAAAACTTCCAGAGAGGTATTTTATGCTGCAAATAATCGAAACCATCAACACCGCTGTAAATAATTTTATCTGGGGCGTTCCTGCAATGGTCTGTATTTTCGGAGTTGGTCTTTATCTTAGTATCCGCACCAATTTTCTTCAGATTCGCAAATTCCCCTACGCAATCAAAACAACCCTTGGACGTATTTTCCGCAAACGTGACGCATCTGACGGTGCTATCACGCCTTTCCAGGCAGTGTGTACAGCACTTGCAGCCACGGTCGGTACTGGCAATATTGCCGGTGTAGCAGGTGCTATCGCAATTGGCGGTCCCGGAGCCATATTCTGGATGTGGGTTTCTGCACTGTTTGGCATGTGTACCAAATATGCTGAGGTTACTCTGGCGGTACACTACCGCGAGATCAATGCCAACGGTGAACTGGTAGGCGGTCCCATGTATTACATCAAGAACGGTCTTAGCAAAAAATGGCACTGGCTGGCTTATCTGTTCGCAGCATTCGGCGTGCTCACTGTATTTGGTACCGGCAACGCTACACAGGTCAATACTATCACCACTGCCATCAATTCTGCATTGCTGAATTATAACGTGATCAGCGAAAGCGCCGTTTCTACTTCCAACCTGATCATCGGAATCATAATTGCCATTCTGATCGCCATGATCCTTCTTGGCGGAATCAAACGAATTGGCCATGTTACCGAAAAGCTGGTTCCATTTATGGCTCTGCTTTACATCCTTCTCGGACTGGGAGTTATCCTTCTGAACATTCAGAATGTACCAGCTGTATTCGCTTCTATTTTCAGAGGGGCATTTCAGCCCAGAGCTGTAACAGGCGGCATTGTTTTAAGTATGTTCACCAGTTTAAAAAAAGGTGTTTCCCGTGGTATCTTCTCTAACGAGGCTGGTCTTGGTACCGGATCCATTGCCCATGCGTGTGCAGATACCAAAAAGCCTGTAAAACAAGGTATGTTCGGTATTTTCGAAGTCTTTACAGATACCATCGTGATCTGTACACTGACTGCACTGGTTATCCTTTGCAGCGGCGTTGCTGTTGATTATGGAAAAGCAGCCGGTGCAGAGCTTACTATCCTTGGATTTACTTCTACATATGGAAGCTGGGTATCCATTTTTACAGCAATTGCCATGTGCTGCTTCGCTTTTTCCACAGCAGTCGGATGGGGACTTTACGGTGCCCGCTGCATCGAGTTCCTGTTCTCTGAAAAAGTGATCAAACCATTTATGGTTATTTATTCCCTGGTTGCCATCCTTGGCGCAACTGCCAACCTTGGACTGATGTGGAGCATTGCAGAGACATTTAACGGTCTTATGGCAATTCCCAACCTGATTGCTTTGTTCCTGCTTTCCGGTACAGTTGTGAAGCTGACAAAAGAATATTTTGCCGGAGAGGGCAAAACAAAATAAATATAAAAAGGGACATCGCATGAACCGTTTTCGCTCATGTGATGTCCCTTTCAGATTATTGATCAATCCTTATTCTCTTCCTCGGCAGCTGCATCTGTAGTTGTATCAGCATCTTCACTTTTCTCTTCCTCACCGATCTCAACTGCATTTTTTTCTTCCTCAGTCTGCTCCTGCACATCCGTAACGCTTACCTTATGGTCATACCATTTGCCCTTTTTACCAATGATTGCCAGGTCAAATTCCTCATCCAGCTTCTCTACCGGAACATTGAATCCATAAACCTCCTCTGTCATGCCATCGCTGTAAGTTACCTTATCAATAGTAGGCTGAATCAGTTCGGCACCGTCTTTCTGTGCATCCTCTGCTGTTCCAAGGAAAACATTCTCAATATTCTTGGAAACGAGAGTGATATGAACGGTCATTTTACCATCCTTTACAGTGAGGGTAGCTCTTCCGTTGCAAGCCTCATTTACATGGAACATACTGCTGTCTGTGTCAAACTCTACACCATAAACACCGTCTTCAAGTTCGCTGTCTGCGGCATTCTCTGCACCATCTGTGGTTTCCTCTGCCTCAGCCTCTGTGGCTTCTGCAAATGCCGGGAATGCAGTTCCTGCTGTCATAGCGGAAATACTTACAGCTGTTAATAAAATGACTAATGAACGTTTCATAATAACTCTCCTTGCTTTTTCTTTATTTACGGTGCACTTGTGTGTACCGTATTTGTTTTATTACTCAAACAGCTGCCCCACAGTGTAGGAGCAGCTGCTTTTGTTCTGTTGCAATAACAATTTATACCAAAATAATTATTTCGCGATGGAATCAATAGCTGCCTGAGTATGAGCTACATAAAGCTGCTCAACAGCGTCAATTCTTCCAAGACCTTCGATCTGGCAATCAATCTCATCGAAATTTCCAGAAGCCTCGAACATGCTCTTCCAGGAATCGTCATCATCACCAGCCATATCATTGTTTGCATGGTCACCAGCAACAACCATAAGCGGACGAAGGATTACTTTCTTGAATCCGGCATCTTTTACTTTATTGATAACTTCATCACAAGCTGTATCCTCTGGCTCACCTTCTACAGTACCGATGAATGCGTTTGTGAATCCAAGTTTCTCCATCTGGGTCTGCATCTGGTCATATGTAACGTTTGCTGTATGGGAAGTACCATGTCCCATGAATACAAATGCGGTTCCATCTTCTGCAGCTGCTTCCATGCTGTCATATCCAGCTTCTTTTACAGCTTCATCTGTGATTGCCTGAGCAACAGCAGCTTTGTCATCGTTGATAACGGTAGCGTCATCGCCAACCTCACCAAGCATTGGCTCAGCGATTGCTACAGATTCAAATTTATCTTTGTAAGCATCAATAGCTTCTACCATCTCATCGTACTCAGCACCATGCATAAGATGTGTAGGCTGAACTACAAGATTCTTAACACCGTTTGCTACTGCACGGTCAAGTGCCTGCTGCATGTTATCAATCTTCTCATCATCTCTTGCCTGTACATGGTTGATAATGATCTGAGCGGTAAATGCTCTTCTTACAGACCAATCCGGGAATGCTTCTGCAAGAGCATCCTCGATTCCCTTAATATCCTCTGCACGGCTGTCGTTAAAGGATGTACCAAAGCTTACTACAAGAAGCTCATTCTCACCGATCTCGTCCTGATTACGCGGATCATCCTTGGAAGCATCACCTGTGTCACGTCCGAAATACTCTGGACTTGCCTCTTCTCCCTCTACAAGCTCTTTCTGAGCATCTGTAAGGGCATCCCATGCTTCTTTAGCTTCCTTGCACTGCTCATCTGTATCATCTGTTCTCTCCTGAACATAAATAGCATCGATAAGTGCTGCTACTTTATCAGCCGCTTCCTTATCTGCATCTGCAGTGTCATCAGCTGCTTCTGCATCGTCTGTTGTCTCAGCATCATCAGCTGCTTCAGCATCGTCAGCTGCCTCAGCATCATCAGCTGTCTCAGCATCGTCTGTTGTCTCCTCTGCTGCTTCCTCTGTCTCTGCAAATGCAACAGTTGCTGTTGCTGCTGTCATGCTTGCTGCCATAGAAGCTGCAAGAAGGATTGCTAATAAAGATTTTCTTTTCATTTCTTTTTCCTCTTTTTTTTGTATTTCCGGATAGAATCACGTATAAAGAATCCCATGGGAAATCTATCACCAATCTCCCATTGCATAAAAACAGCCGCATTTTCTGCGACTGCACACATTCTCATATACACACTTTTCTTCCAAAAAACATTCAGGAAATATTCATGTATCGTTATGAGAATACAGGTTCTGTGTACCGCAGACCTAAGATTCCACGCCAAGGCAGTTCTCCTGACTTCGGTCAACACTGCTCCCCCTTCCCGGTTTCCCAGTGGGCTCTGAAGCAGTTCCCTTACACAGTGACGGCATCGTTCCGGACTCTCACCGGATTCTCTTTTGCGCATCATGTTCATGATGCAACCTTCGCGCTATAACCATTATACATATTCGACTCGGATATTTAATATGTACCATATTATTATATATTTTTTATGAACTTTTTATGTATTTTTTATGAACTAGAGTATGTTTGAAAAAGGCTTTCTGCAAGATGTGCGTCACAATTTGTGGGAGATTTTGTCCTGATGAGGGCGCCGTAGTGGGCTACGGCAACTGAATTCGGGCAAAATATACCGCAAAGTGGGGCGTGCAGATTGCGGGAATAATTTTTCAAACAGATTACTATTCACTCCGTTCATAGCAACACGCTTCGCGATACACAGGAATCATGCTTTCGCATGGTTTCGCGCCGCAATTCTCAGGTTTTCTGTGAATTACTTATTGACAAATACCCCGCCAGGGTATATATTGGTTTCATCAAATACATACCCCTAAGGGGTATATAAGGAAAGGAGTCCGCCTATGACAGCTGATTATAAATCCGAATCCTGCTGCAGCCACACCGCAGCCGATCCTGCAACTCTTTCCAGCCAGGAACCTACCAAGAAGGTCTGTTCCTGCTGTTGTACCAAGCACACCGACCGTTCCGAAGCAGAACGCAGGAAGCTGGTAAACCGTCTGAAACGTATTGAAGGCCAGATAAGGGGTATTATAGGAATGCTGGAGAATGACGCTTACTGCAACGATATTCTTATTCAGTCAGCAGCTGTAAATGCCGCTGTGAATGCATTTAATAAGGAACTTCTCGCCAATCATATCCGAACCTGTGTGGCAAGAGATATCCGTGATGGTAAAGACGAAACCATTGATGAGCTGGTTGCAACTTTGCAGAAGCTAATGAAGTGAGATACCAGCGTATTCCGAATGTGTACCTGCCTGCGGAAGTACGAATGCGCAGAGCAGTCCGTTGGTATCGAAACACTGTATTCGAAGGAGGAATTTATTATGGAACAATACAACGTCACCGGCATGAGCTGTGCAGCCTGCAGCGCCCGTGTGGAAAAAGCGGTAAACAAGGTTCCGGGAGTTACTTCCTGCTCCGTAAGCCTGCTTACCAATTCCATGGGAGTGGAAGGAACTGCCTCAGCCTCTGCCATTGTCTCAGCTGTAGAAGAAGCCGGATACGGCTGCAGCCTGAAGGGTGCTTCCGGTCAGACGGAATCCGTTTCCGATGCTGAGAAAGCCTTGGAAGATCACGAAACGCCACTCCTCAGGAAACGGCTTATTGCCTCAGTAGGTTTTCTTCTGGTGCTGATGTACTTTTCCATGGGACACATGATGTGGGGATGGCCGCTGCCAGCCTGGTTTGATGGCAACCATATCGCCATGGGACTTGTACAGCTGCTTCTTGCAGGAATCGTCATGGTCATCAATCAGAAATTTTTCATCAGTGGCTTCAGGAGTCTGTGGCACCGCTCTCCGAACATGGATACCCTGGTAGCTCTCGGCTCCATGGCCTCCTTTGTATGGAGTGTCTACGCCCTGTTCGCCATGACCAGAGCCCAGGTTGACGGCAATTCCGAACTTGTCATGCACTACATGATGGAATTCTATTTCGAATCTGCCGCTATGATCCTGACCCTGATCACCGTTGGAAAAATGCTGGAAGCCCGTTCCAAGGGCAAGACCACGGATGCCTTAAAAGGTCTTATGAAGCTTGCTCCCAAGACTGCCGTTGTCATCCGAAACGGCCAGGAAGCCACCGTTCCCATTGACCAGGTTGTAAAAGGTGACACCTTTGTTGTCCGTCCTGGTGAGAACATCCCGGTGGATGGTGTGATTATCGAAGGCTCCAGTGCAGTCAACGAATCTGCCCTTACAGGTGAGAGTATCCCTGTCGACAAAGCTGCCGGAGATCTTGTCTCCGCAGCCACAGTCAACCAGTCTGGCTTTATCAAATGTGAAGCTACCCGCGTTGGCGAAGACACCACACTCTCCCAGATCATCAAAATGGTCAGTGATGCTGCAGCCACCAAAGCTCCTATTGCCAAAATCGCAGACCGTGTTTCCGGTGTTTTCGTACCTGCTGTTATCACTATTGCAATTATAACTACTATTGTCTGGCTGCTTACCGGTCATGAGGCTGGCTACGCCCTGGCAAGAGGAATTTCCGTTCTGGTCATCAGCTGCCCATGCGCCCTTGGTCTTGCCACTCCGGTTGCCATTATGGTTGGAAACGGAATGGGTGCCAAAAACGGTATCCTTTTCAAAACAGCCGTCTCCCTTGAGGAAGCCGGAAAGGTTCAGATCGTAGCCCTTGACAAAACCGGAACCATCACAAACGGTCAGCCGGAGGTTACTGACATTCTCCCTGCAGACGGCGTGTCTGAGAACGATCTTCTCACCATTGCCTACGCCCTTGAAAAAAAGAGCGAGCACCCTCTTGCGAAAGCCATTCTGGAAAAATCTGCAAGCCTTGGTCTTACAGCCCAGGAAGTCACAGAATTCCAGGCTCTTCCCGGCAATGGACTCTCTGCGAAGCTTGGCGCTTCCACGCTTATCGGCGGAAGCATGAAATACATCAACACTCTGGCAGCTGTCTCTCCGTCTCTTATGAACCAGGCCGAGAAGCTTGCCGAAGCAGGAAAAACTCCTCTTCTTTTCGCAAAAGATGGAAAACTTCTTGGAATCAT
Source organism: Blautia faecis (assembly GCF_020554845.1). Taxonomy (GTDB): domain Bacteria; phylum Bacillota; class Clostridia; order Lachnospirales; family Lachnospiraceae; genus Blautia_A; species Blautia_A faecis. The sequence goes on from NZ_JAJCIA010000027.1 coordinate 52,695, forward strand.
TGCAGTTGCTGATGTAATCAAACCGGACAGTGCACAGGCGGTCAAAGAGCTTCAGAATATGGGTATCCACGTAGTTATGCTTACCGGAGACAACAAGCGCACGGCCAGAGCCATCGGCGCACAGGCAGGTGTTGACCAGGTTATTGCAGGCGTCCTTCCAGATGGAAAAGAGAGCGTCATCCGCTCCCTGAAGGAAAAAGGCAAGGTTGCCATGGTTGGCGACGGAATCAACGACGCACCAGCCCTTACCAGAGCAGATATTGGTATTGCCATCGGTGCCGGAACGGATATAGCCATCGACGCAGCAGATATTGTCCTTATGAAAAGCCAGCTTTCCGACGTGCCAGCTGCTATCCGTATGAGCCGCGCTACTCTTCGCAACATCCACGAGAATCTCTTCTGGGCGTTCTTCTACAATGTAATTGGTATTCCGCTGGCTGCCGGCGTATGGATTCCAATTTTCGGATGGACCTTGAACCCGATGTTCGGCGCTGCTGCCATGAGCCTTTCCAGCTTCTGTGTAGTTACCAACGCGTTGAGGCTAAACCTGTTTAAAATTCATGACGCAGTTAAAGATAAAAAAGTCAAGAATCCGGTTTCCATAGAATCCAATTCTGGAAATATTGCTGATTTCTCTGAAGCATCATCTGCTGTTTTCTCAAAATCATTCAATGCAGATAAAACTTCAGATGCAGAACAAACGATTAATAACAGCTGCAAGCTTTTGAACGAATGCAGCGATATTAATAACAATACTAACAAAAAGGAGAATAATACCATGGTAAAAGTGACAGTTAATGTAACAGGAATGATGTGCGGACATTGCGAAGCACACGTAAACAAAGCAATCCAGGAAGCATTTGGGGTACAGGATGTTGTATCCTCCCATGATGCCGGAACTACTATTTTCTCAGCACCAGAGAAAGTGGACGAGGACAAAATCCGCCAGGTAATCAAAGACGCTGGCTATGAAGTAACCGGAATTACACAGGAGTAATCCATCCCTCACATTCAACTTGACCAATGCAGAAACCTATTGCAAAGGTCCGTTCAAACAGCCGACAGAAACATTTTTCAGCTTCTGTCGGCTGTTTTTTTACTTCTATCCCCTCTTTTTCACCAGCTTTTATGTTCTTTTTTTCATATCAGCCCCATTCTTTCTTATATTAATGTTAATTTTTCAAGAATCTTCATCCTTGCATTGAAATTCTATAAATTTTTCAGTATAATGATTTCGATACGGGTCTCACAGTGAGACTCCTTTGAGAGCATAATCCGTTGCTGAACAAGCTTTGAACAGCAACTATAGTCTCAACCATTTAAAGGAGGAATTATATTATGGCAACATGGAAAAATCTTGACACACTTGATTCTTTTGGCAAACTGAAAGAGCTTAAGAATCACGTAGACATTGCGGCAGCTCTGTCTGGTGAAGAAGGTGGCAAGCGTGTAGCTGATTATAGTACACCAATGGCAGCTGGTCTTTCTTACAACTATGCAGCCAAAGAAGTAGACGAAACCGTTTTATCCGCACTTGCGAAACTGGCTGACGAGGCACAGCTGATCGACAAATTTCAGGAATTATATAATGGTGCAGTGATCAACACCGGAGAGAAACGTATGGTTCTTCATCACCTTGCACGTAAGCAGCTTGGTAACCCGGTTGTTGTAGATGGTGTAGACAAACGTGAATTCTACGTTGCCCAGCAGAAAAAAGCTGCTGATTTTGCAAATAAGGTTCATGCTGGTGAGATCACCAACGAAGCTGGTGAGAAATTCACCACAGTCGTTCAGATTGGTATCGGCGGAAGTGACCTTGGTCCCCGTGCTCTTTACATCGCACTGGAGAACTGGGCGAAGGCCAATAACACATTCAAGATGGAAGCGAAGTTCATCAGCAACGTTGACCCGGATGATGCAGCTGCAGTACTTGCTTCTGTAGACCTTGCACACTCCTTATTCATCGTTGTATCCAAATCCGGTACAACCCTTGAGACACTGACCAACGAAGCATTTGTAAAGGATGCCCTGACAAAAGCAGGTCTGAATCCTTCCAAACACATGCTTGCCGTTACAAGTGAGACTTCCCCTCTTGCAAAGAGTGAAGATTATCTTACCGCCATCTTCATGGATGACTACATCGGAGGCCGTTACTCTTCTGTTTCCGGCGTAGGCGGAGCAATCCTTTCCCTGGCATTCGGACCGGAAGTATTTGCTCAGCTCCTTGAAGGTGCTGCAGCTGAGGATCAGCTTGCAACAAACCGTGACCTTATGAAGAACCCAGATATGCTGGATGCCCTTATCGGTATCTATGAGAGAAATGTGCAGGGATATCCTTCCACAGCTGTTCTTCCATATTCACAGGCATTAAGCCGCTTCCCGGCACACCTTCAGCAGTGTGACATGGAGTCCAATGGTAAAACCGTAAACCGTTTCGGCGAGCCGGTTAACTACGTAACAGGTCCGGTTATCTTCGGAGAGCCAGGAACCAACGGTCAGCATTCCTTCTATCAGTTATTGCATCAGGGCTCTGACATTGTCCCGCTTCAGTTCATCGGCTTTAAGAACAGCCAGCTTGGCGTAGATGTTGACATTGAGAACAGCACCAGCCAGCAGAAGCTCTGCGCTAACGTGGCAGCTCAGATTGTTGCATTTGCCTGCGGTAAAGAGGATGAGAACCTGAACAAGAACTTTAAAGGTAAACGTCCGTCCAGCATTATCATTGGCCAGCAGCTTACACCAGCTTCCCTTGGTGCATTGCTTGCTCACTTTGAGAACAAGATCATGTTCCAGGGCTTTGTATGGAATCTGAACAGCTTCGACCAGGAGGGTGTTCAGCTTGGTAAAGTTCTTGCGAAACGTGTACTTGCACATGATACCGACGGCGCTCTTAAAGTATTCAGTGATCTTCTGAACATCTGATCTTTCAAACAGGCTCTAAAGCATATTTGAAAAATTTACGGCAGCCCGGGAATTTCCGGGCTGCCGTTTTTTTATGCTACATACTATAAAAACAGACCGCAGAGATCCTGTATTTCCATAATCTTCTGCGATCTGACATTTTAGAGCGTGTTGAAAAAGGCTCTAGAGCGTGTTTGAAAAAGGCTTTCTGCAAGATGTGCGTCACAATTTGTGG
>NZ_JAJCIA010000028.1 GCF_020554845.1 Blautia faecis
CTTCGGGTCACACCGTTCTCTGCGACAAAATAGTTACTTGTCACTATTAAGCCTTCCTTTGCCCTGTTTTTTTCATAAGGAGAGGAGCCGAAAGACACCACAGCATCTTTGAATTCCTGCTGGTCGGACACATGGATAGGAGTTCCGTTCAGATAGGCACCTTCCCCTTTGGCACCGTAGAAGAGTTCCTCGGTAAAGGGATTATAGACCACTCCGAAAGTGATTTCCCCATTTTCATAAAGCCCCAGAGAAACTGCGCTTAAATGATAATCCCGGATTAAATTGGTGGTTCCGTCAATGGGATCCAGAATCCAGTAAGATTTCCGGGAATTCAGTCCAAGGTTTTCTTTTTCCTCAGCAATCAGTGCAATGTCCGGAAATTCTTTTCCAAGAGCCTCCTTCAGGTAATTTTGTACGGCAACATCTACGTTGGTAACGTAATCGGCAGCCCCTTTTTCGGTAACCTTTTCGTGGACCATTTCCTGGAGAATCAAGGGCTTGGCCTGCTTGACCAGTTCTATGATTCTGGCTTGGTTTTCCTTATTCATATCAATATACCTCCTAACGTATGTCAAAAAATTTCAACAATTTGTATGGCCTAGAGAAAATTTACCATAAACGGAAAGAAAGGGCAAATGGAAAATTAAAGTGTAAAAATACATAGATTGATTTTATTCGCAGTTTAGCGTATAATAAATTTGATTAATTATGTTCCGCTGAGAGTAGATTGCAACATGAAGAATGAGGTTAACTATGGATTATTTATCGATTAAACAATTATCAGAAAAATGGGGGATTTCAAAAAGAAGAATTCAAACTCTGTGTTCAACAGGGCGAATCCCCGGAGCTAAAAAAGTTGGCTACTCATGGATTATACCTGACGATGCAGAAAAGCCCGTTGATGCCCGCATTAAGTCAGGAAAATATCTAAAGAACAAAAAATGTTCTGAGGCTTCGGAATAACAAGGGCTAAGGAGGCTGCATACAAATGAAGATTTTTGATAATATTTCTGAAATTGTGCGTGACGACATGACCACTACAATTGCAAAAGGAAGTAAGGTGTCTGTTGCAGCTGCCTGCTTTTCCATGTACGCGTATAAAGAACTGAAAAAACAGTTAGAAGGCGTGGGTGAGTTTCGTTTTATATTCACTTCACCTACTTTTACAACTGAGAAAGCCTCAAAAGAAAAGCGGGAATTCTATATTCCGAGATTGAACCGTGAGAGCAGTTTGTATGGAACGGAATTTGAAATCAAATTGCGGAATGAGATGACGCAGAAGTCGATTGCAAAAGAATGTGCAGATTGGATCAGGCGGAAAGCTGTTTTCAAATCTAATATTACAGGTGAAAACATGCAGGGTTTTATGACCGTGGAGTCTTCGACAGAACAAGTCGCCTATATGCCGATGACGGGGTTCACAACAGTTGATATAGGATGTGAACGAGGCAACAACAGCTATAATATGACCAATCGAATGGAAGCACCATTTTCCACTCAGTATATGCAGCTATTTGAGAAAATTTGGAATGATCGCAGTAAGATGCAGGATGTTACAGATGTGGTGATTGAGAATATTTCTTCTGCTTACAATGAAAATTCTCCAGAGTTTATTTATTTTATGACTCTGTATCATGTATTCAGCGAGTTTTTGGCGGATATTTCGGAAGATGTTCTTCCCAACGAATCTACAGGATTCAAAGAAAGCAAGATCTGGAACCTACTTTACGATTTCCAGAAAGATGCTGTTCTCGCAATCATCAACAAACTTGAAAAATACAATGGCTGTATTCTGGCGGATAGTGTTGGTCTTGGAAAAACTTTCACAGCCTTAGCCGTTGTGAAGTATTACGAAAATAGAAATAAGTCGGTTCTTGTTTTGTGCCCTAAGAAACTGGCGGAAAATTGGAATACCTATAAGGGAAACTATATGAACAACCCGATTGCGCTAGATCGTCTGCGGTATGATGTGCTGTTCCATACAGATTTATCACGAACAGGCGGTACTTCCAATGGCATTGAGCTGGATCGCCTGAACTGGGGGAATTATGACCTTGTTGTCATTGATGAATCTCATAACTTTCGCAACGGCGTCGGCACGCATGCGAATACAACAGAAAATCGATATGTGAAGCTGATGGAGAAAGTCATCCGCACCGGTGTGAAGACGAAAGTTCTAATGTTATCTGCAACTCCGGTCAATAACCGATTTGTGGATTTGCGCAATCAATTGGCTATTGCTTATGAGGGAGACAGTGAGCAAATCGACAGTAAGCTTGCAACAAAAAAATCTATCGATGATATTTTTCGTCAGGCACAGAAAGCATACAATGCCTGGTGCAAGCTTGATCCGGAAGACCGCACAACGGATGCGCTTTTAAGAACCTTGGATTTTGATTTCTTTGAAGTGCTGGACAGCGTAACAATTGCCCGCTCCAGAAAGCACATTTCCAAGTATTATAGCACAGCAGAAATTGGCAAGTTTCCGGAGAGATTGAAGCCAATTTCACTGCGGCCGAGTCTTACCAGCTTAAAGTCGGCAATCAACTACAATCAGATTTATGAAGAGCTGATGAAGCTTAGCCTTTGCATTTATACGCCGTCCAACTATATCTTTCCAAGCAAGCTGGATAAGTACATGGATTTGACGCATAACAAGGGCATCAATCTTACCCAGCGCGGTCGTGAGCAAGGAATTCGCAGACTGATGAGTATCAACCTACTGAAGCGATTGGAAAGTTCTGTGTTTTCATTCAACCTGACGCTTAGCCGTATTCGCGAGCTGATCACGAAAACAATCGATGCGATCAATCGTTTTGAAAAATATGGTGTATCTGATCTGGATATGTCTGAAGCGTCTGATAATGACTTTGATATGGATGACGGCAATACAGATTTCTTCTCTGTGGGCGAGAAAATAAAAATCAATCTTGCGGATATGGATTATCGCACATGGAGAGAGGAGCTTCAGACCGATGCTGATATTCTGGAACTACTGACACTTATGATCGCTGACATTACACCGGAATACGATACGAAGCTGCAAACATTATTTGGTCTGATCTCCAAAAAAATTGAGCATCCGATCAATCAAGACAACAAGAAAATCATGATCTTCTCAGCGTTTTCAGATACGGCAGAATACCTCTACGAGAATGTCAGTGTATTTGTAAAAAAGAAATATGGATTGGATACCGCTCTTATTACCGGAGCAGTTGACGGAAAGACTACTGTTAAAGAGCTGAAAGCAACACTGAACAATGTTCTGACTTGCTTTTCTCCTATCAGCAAGAGCAAGGCAGCGCTTATGCCGAACAGTACAGCTAATATTGATATTCTGATCGCCACGGACTGTATTTCGGAAGGTCAGAACCTGCAAGACTGTGATTATCTGGTGAATTACGACATTCATTGGAACCCCGTGCGTATTATCCAGCGTTTTGGACGTATAGACCGTATTGGCAGTAAGAATGAATATATCCAGTTGGTGAACTTCTGGCCCGATATGAATCTGGATGAGTATATCAATCTGAAAAGCCGTGTAGAAACTAGGATGAAAATTTCAGTCATGACTGCTACCGGTGATGATGATCTGATCAACGCAGAAGAAAAAGGCGACCTAGAATATCGTAAGGCACAGCTGAAACGGTTACAGGAGGAAGTGGTTGACATCGAGGATATGTCGGAGGGAATCTCAATCATGGATTTGGGGCTGAATGAATTCCGCCTCGATCTGCTGGAATACCTGAAAACACATCCAGACATGGAACGAAAGCCACGCGGTCTTCATGCTGTGGTGTCGGCAATGGAGGAACTGCCGGAAGGTGTGATCTTCGTGTTGCGGAATGTAAACAATAGCGTGAATATAGACAATCAGAACCGCATCCATCCGTTTTACATGGTTTATATCGGTCGGGATGAAGATGTGATCTGCGATTACCTGAATCCCAAGCAGCTTTTGGATGATGTGCGGCTTCTCTGCCGTGGTAAGTCGGAACCAATCAAAGAAGTTTATACAAAGTTCAATGAAGAAACAGATGATGGCCGGAATATGGCAGAGATGTCGGAACTTTTGAGCATGGCCATTGATTCTATTATAGATACTAAAGAAGAAAGCGATATTGACAGCTTGTTCTCGCCTGGTGGTACATCGGCTCTGATGTCGGATATTTCCGGACTGAGTGACTTTGAGCTGATCTGCTTCCTGGTCGTGAAGTAAAGGAGGAATTTATTTTGTTAGGACTTCCTAAGTCGACAGAATTTAACAAGCGCTTGCCCAAGCAGAAGTTCTATGAGAACCTTACCATTACACCTGCTTTGAAAAAGAGGGTTATTGATGATATTCGGATTATATATTGGCGTAATAAGATTGCTGCGTCTACGATGAATCTGGCAGCGGGGCAAATGGTGACTGAAATTGAAGTGTTTGAAATCAGGTGGAACACGCAAACTGTGAATGAAGCGATACTGCGACAAATTGACCGTGAAATCCCGTATCACATTTTATTCCTGATGGAATATGGCGGCAAGTATCAGGCCTGGATCGGATACAAAGAAGCGACTGCTGGAAATAATGCTTTCAAGGTGGAACGTTACTATCACACGGATTGGCTGGCAGAAGATGAGCTTTCATTAAAAGTGGAAGGCTTGAATCTGGATGCGGTGTATGAGAGTTTTGTTCGCCAGCTGGCGGGTGCCGTGTTAGAGCAGACAGAAGGCGTGCAGGAGACTTTGCAGGAAGCTGTGCAGCGGAGTGAGCAGAAAGCAAAGCTTCAAAAACAGATCGAAGCCTTGCAGGCAAAGATACGAAAAGAAAAGCAGCTGAATAAACAGATGGAAATGAATGCGGAGTTGAAGAAATTGAGAAATCTTTTAACCAAGATGGTCAGATAGAAAAAGAGGTGAAACTGGTGGGGAATTTTGAATACAGAGATTTGGCACCAATTGACAATATCGAAAACGGCGACAAATATATAGAAGCCCTTAACTGGGCATTTCAAAATAAGAAAGTTAAGAATATTGCTTTAACAGGCCCTTATGGTGCAGGCAAGAGCAGCGTTATTGAAACTTTTCTTGCGCAGGATGATGAAAAAAATAACAAGGGCATTCCCTTTCGTGCTAATACCATCAGAAACAAATCTCTTAAAATCTCTATGGCCACATTCTTTAAGGGAAAGGTTTTGGAAAATGATGAATCAGGAGAAAAAATTGAAGTAGATGCTGACGAGGTTGAAAAGGGAATCTTAAAGCAGCTTTTTTACAAAGTAGAACCAGGTAAAATCCCGCAAAGTCGATATAGAAAAATACATAAAATAAAATTTCTTCCAGTGTTTGTAGGTGTTTTGGCTGTAATGATATTTACGGCTATTCTGTCTGATATTTTTGTGCCAGAAAAGTTTAGTACCTTTGTTGAGACGGTAAGTAACTTCCTTTCAAGAAAAAAACTGCCCTATATCAATACATATTTTTTTATTGGAATACTTTTCACGGTAACATCTGGCATAATTGCTTATCTGTATCGCACAGTGATTTCGAGATTCAGGATAAAAGAAGTAAAGCTGCCCAGTGATACAACCATTCAAAGCGGCAGAGAAGAATCGGATTCTGTTTTCAATAAGAATCTTGATGAAATCATGTACTTCTTTGAAGCTACTGGATACAGAATCGTGTTTTTTGAAGACCTGGATCGTTTGGACGATCCAAAGATTTTTGTTCACCTTAGAGAGCTGAACAACCTTCTTAATAACGATGACGCTATTAAACGAAAGCCGATCGTTTTTGTTTATGCTGTTAGAGATGATATTTTTTCAAAAGAAGATAGAACCAAGTTTTTTGATTTTATCATTCCTATCATTCCTGTAATCAATGAGACGAACTCTGGGGAGATTCTTCTTCAGCGGCTTCAAGAGGCAAAAGGGAAAGCCATTGAGCACAATATATCACAGGGGTTTGTATTGGATGTTTCTCCGTATATTTCGGATATGCGTGTTCTGCAAAATATATATAATGAGTTTGTTATATACAAAGATACATTAAGGACAACGCAGGAACTTTCATTGTCGGATGAGCAAATGCTTGCAATGACCATCTTTAAAAATGTCCATCCGAGTGATTTTGCAGATATACAAAGCGAATCGGGCGTTATTAAACAAGCTTTTGAGGATAAACAAAGGTTTATTTCGGCCAAGAAACAGGAAATGCAAGCAGAAATTGATGACTATAAAACCACGGTAGAGCGATACAAAGCGGACAGCATGAAATCGGTGAGGGAAATTAAATTCGCAATGTTTGGTGAGTTGATGGGGCAATTGGGAACACCAGAGTCTTTGAGAGCTGGGTGGGATGCAATTTCCGCAAGTGAAATCATGGATGATAAATTTGATTTAGTGAAAATACTCAACAAAAATTATACCGAAATGTATTATTATTATGGAAGTGGATATTCTGGTCAAACATCAATAAATAAAGAAACGCTCAAATCCTACATTGAACGGTGGAAAGAAATCAATCGAATAAGGAAAATCGGGCTGCAGGAAATACAGGAAAAATTGCAAGAACTTAGAATGCAGCAGCATGATCTTTCGGGTCTTTCACTTGCTAAGCTGTTGGAAGATTATTCACCAGAGGAAGTATTATCAGAAAAGGTCAAACGGAACAAATTGCTTGTATTCCTCTTGCGCAGAGCCTATATTGACGAAGAGTATGCCAGTTATATTAACTACTTTAAAGGCGCAAGCATTACTAAAGATGATATGAATTTTATTCTTTCGGTGAAGAATCAAGAGCCACTTGCATTTGACTATCAGCTGACTAAGACGCCAATGGTGCTTCAAAGACTTCAAGAATATGAATTTGAGGAAAAGGCTATTTATAATTTTACCTTACTTGAAGAATTGCTATCAGAAGGTGAATCAGTAAAGCTAAGTGCTTTTATTAACCAGTTATCTGATGAAAGAGAAATCAGTTGGCACTTTATTGATGAGTTTTTCAGCTGTACCAAGCAAAGAAAACAATTTATTCAATTGTTGTCCCAAAAGTGGACCGGAATGTGGACGCATATCAGTGCAGATGCAACAATGACATATGCTCACAAACTGGAATACCTATGCGAAATCATGAATACTTCTCCAATTTCTGTAATTGAGGAGTTGAATGCAGACGATAGTATGACGGCATTTTTTGAACAGCATGAAGACATCCTTCAGGGGTTAGAATCTTGCGAAAATGAAAAAATCATTTCGGTGATCCAGTGCCTGAATGTTCACTTTACTCGCTTGCTAATAGAAAATGTTGCAAATAATATTTTAGATGCAGTTTTCGATGGAAAATTTTTTGCTCTGAATCAAGAAATGATCCAAACGATAGTAGGGTATAAAAATAGCAGCATGGTTGGCAATTTGACCACTCGTCCATATTCTACACTGATCGATCTAAAATACTTGCCTTTGCTCCAGTATGTTCAAGACAACATCGAATTGTATGTTCGTGAAATTGTTTTGACGAATGAAGCTTTGAAGGATAGTGCAGAGGATATTATTGACCTGCTCAGGCGTTTGGATGGTATGACGGAATTGCAGGTTCAGATCGTTCGGCAGGAGCAATTTGCACTAAGTAATATTGAAGATTGTGCAGGTGATTTGGCTCGAAAAAATAAAGAACAATGGAGTGCTATTTGGGATGAGCTTCTGAAGGAAAATATTATTGAGCCTGATTGGAATAATATCATTGAGTATTGGAAGATTTACAGCCTTACAGATACGCTGAAAAAATATGTATCCGCTCAGGTCGATGTATTGAAAAAGGCCGATACTACGGTTGTAAGCGATGCGTTTATAAGGAAATTCATAAGTTCCAAATTCGACGAAGAAGTTCAAAGAAAGCTCATCCCTGTGCTGAAGATGAATGACTTTGATATGGATATTTCGGCGATAGATCCATTCACATTACAGGTCATGATCGATTGCAGATATTTTGCATTCTCCGCTAACCGATACACAGATGTTACGGCAATCTCACCTGCTCTCGGTGTAGCTTTCATAACGCAGAATCAGGCTGATTTTATGGCGACAAAAAACAGTATTCCTATATCTGATAGTTTGTTTGAAAGCCTCATGCTTAGTGAAAGCATTCAGAAGGAATATAAAGATGAATTGTTTATTGAATATGCCGAAAGCTACATGACAGCAGGTGTGGCCACGAAAATGGTTGTATTAAAATTGCCGGTTACAAAAGAAATTGTGGATATTGCAATGAACTGTGTAGATCAGAAGAATAAAGCGGAAATTCTATTTACAAATATCGATGTATATGGTGCTGACGATCTCCCACGAAAATTCAATGAACTTGGTGGACAATATGCTGATCTTGTAGACCGTACAAAACGCCATGAGGTTCTTCTATCAGCGACTCAAGAACATTACTTGCTGGCTGAATATTTGGAGAAGATTGGATATATCACAAGTAAGGAAGAAAAAACAGAAACTCAATTTGATCCTGCTTTAGAAAGAAAGAAAACGCAAAAATTCTTAAAGCTGCGTGTCAAGAAAGTGTAAGAGGAGGAAAAACTGAATGGATAAGATGAGAATGGAATCGCCGGATATGACGGCACAGAATGTAGACCGCATTGCCGCACTGTTCCCAAACTGCGTCACAGAGGTGCTGGATGAAGAACACAGCACGCCGGAAAAGAAGGTGTACAAGCGGGCAATCAACTTTGAGCTGTTGAAGCAGATGCTTTCGCCTGATGTGGTGGAGGGCAATGAGCGGTATGAGTTTACATGGGTGGGAAAGAAGGCTGCTATTGTAGAGGCAAACCAACCCATTCGCAAGACGCTGCGTCCTTGCAAAGAGGAAAGCAAAGACTGGGACACCACCGAGAACCTCTATATTGAAGGCGACAATCTGGAAGTGTTGAAGCTCTTGCAGGAGAGCTATCTCGGCAAAGTCAAGATGATCTATATTGATCCGCCGTACAATACAGGCAACGACTTCATCTATGCCGACGATTTCATGCACTCACAGGAACAAGAAAACCAGCAGATGGGAATGTACGACGAGGACGGTGACCGTCTGTTCAAGAACACCGATACCAACGGGCGCTTTCATTCTGACTGGTGCAGCATGATCTATTCCAGACTGCATCTTGCTAAGAATCTCCTAACAGATGATGGCGTGATTTTTATTTCTATTGACGACAGCGAAGTAAAAAATCTCAAAAATATTTGTGATGAAGTTTTTGGAGCGGCAAACTTTGTCGCACAACTAATATGGCAAAATAAAAAAGGAGGCGGCAATGATTCTACGCACATAGCTATTGAGCATGAATATATCCTTACTTACGCAAAGAATATAGCACTGCTCGGAGAGTTCTATGAATCATATTCCGACGACTACATCAAAAGGTACAAAGAAGAAGATAATATTGGGCGCTTTTTCTGGGATACATTCAAGAGAAAAGCTGGCAAGCAATACTATCCTATTACATGCCCGGACGGAACAGTCTTAGAATATGATGAAGACGGAAATGCAATTAGCTGGTTGCGTTCAAAAGCAAGATTTGATTCTGACATTGCAGCAGGAGAAATAAGAATTATAAAAATTGGAGAAAAGTGGTCAGTCCAGTTTAAGCAAAGAATACCGCTTGGGAAGACGCCGCGTAGTATTTTTACAACAGAAACTGTGATCGATGACCGTGGTACTACAAGTACAGGCGCAAGTGATGTTTATGACTACTTCAAAAAGGATGTTTTCTCTAATCCGAAACCAGTTGAACTAATTCGATTCCTTTTAGGATTTGGACTTGGTGAGAATGACATTGTACTGGACTTCTTTAGCGGATCAGGGACAACGGCGGAGGCTGTCATGCGTTCTAATCTTGAAGGAGGTAAAAACAAGTTTATTCTTGTGCAACTTCCTGAAAATATTGATCCGCTTGTGAATAGTTCTTCTGCTAATGCAAAGAGGGTTGCCGAAAACGCTGTTTCCGTCCTCGATGAAATGGAACATCCACATCTTCTGACAGAACTCGCAAAGGAACGCATCCGCCGTGCCGGTGAAAAGATCAAGTCCGAAAGCCCATTGACAACTGCTGATCTTGACGTTGGCTTCCGCGTTCTCAAACTGGATGACACCAATATGAAGGATGTCTACTATGCACCTGATGATTACGACCAGGGCTTGCTTGCCGGTCTGGAATCCAATATCAAGGATGACCGCACTGATCTTGACCTGCTGTTCGGCTGCCTGCTGGACTGGGGGCTGCCACTGTCTATGCCCTATTCTTCTGAGCAGATCGATGGCTGCACCGTTCACACCTACAATGATGGTGATCTGATTGCCTGCTTTGATGAGAATGTGCCTGAAAGTGTGGTTGAGAAAATTGCCAAGCGCCAACCACTTCGCGTTGTTTTCCGCGACAGCGGCTTTGCAAACAGCCCAGCTAAGATTAACGTCACAGAGATTTTTAAATTGCTTGCACCGGATACCAGAGTAAAAGTGATTTGACGGGAGGCGCGGAGATGAAAAATAATGAGATTCACGAGGCAAATCAAAGTGATTTTTTAAAGAATGTTTCCGATGTTCTTCTGCAAGCCCAGAAAAATGCAAAAACCGCTGTTAACCTCTCTATGGTTTATGCCTATTACGAGATAGGCAGAATGATTGTAGAGGAAGAACAGCATGGCGAGAATCGGGCAACTTATGGCAAAAAGCTTTTGAAGGAACTTTCCACATATCTGACAGGCATGTTTGGAAAAGGCTATTCCGCTGAAAACCTGAAACTTATGCGGCGTTTCTATAGCATCTATTCGCATGATCAAATTGGGGAAACAGTGTTTACCCAATTCGAGAATCTTCCGGCGATCAGTACAGGAAGAAAATTTTACCTGAGCTGGTCGCATTATTTGAAACTCATGCGGATCGATAATATAGACGAACGGCATTTCTATGAAATCGAGTGTGTTAAAAACGATTGGAGCCTCAGTGAACTGAAACGTCAATATAATAGTGCTCTTTATGAACGGCTTGCTCTCAGTACGGACAAGGACAAGGTTTATCGGCTGGCACTGGAAGGCCAGAAAGTAGAGACACCGAAAGATGCAGTGAAAGACCCATATGTGCTTGAATTTCTGGGCTTGAAAGAGCTTCCGGAATATTCAGAAAGTGAACTGGAAAGCAGAATTATTGATCACTTGCAGCAGTTCCTTTTGGAACTGGGCACTGGTTTTGCGTTCATCGGGCGTCAGGTGCGCTTCACATTTGATGAAGAACATTTTATGGTTGATCTGGTTTTCTATAACCGTCTGCTGCGATGCTTTGTTCTGTTTGACTTGAAAATTGGGGAACTCAAGCATCAGGATATTGGGCAGATGCAGATGTATGTCAATTACTATGACCGCAAAGTAAAACTGCCGGATGAGAATAAAACAATCGGTATTGTCCTTTGTCGCGATAAAAATAATGCGGTAGTAGAAATGACGCTGCCAGAAGATAATTCTCAGATATTTGCCAGCAAGTACGAAACGGTTCTTCCAAAAAAGGAAGACTTAAAGAAACTTCTGGAAGAGCAAATTGCAGTTGAGAACGGAGGAGCGGAAGAATGAAACTTCAATTTAAGCATCAGAAGTTCCAGGCGGACGCTGCCAAGGCAGTGGTAGATGTCTTTACCGGGCAGCCATATCTGACTCCAACTTATATGATGGACAGAGGTACCGGTAATTTCCAGTTTGGTATGAATGAAGAGGAAGACTTTACCGGATGGCGTAACCACCCACTTGTGCCGGAGCTGTCTAACCGTATGATCTTGGAACAAATCCAGAAAATACAAAGAACCTATCAAATCACGCCTTCTCAGAAATTAGAAGGTGAAGGTTATAATCTGACAATTGAAATGGAAACTGGTGTTGGTAAAACTTATACTTACATCAAAACCATGTTTGAGCTGAATAAGCACTATGGCTGGAGTAAGTTCATTGTTGTGGTACCGAGTATCGCCATTCGTGAAGGCGTTTACAAATCTTTTCAGGTAACGCAGGAACACTTTGCGGAAGAATACGGAAAGAAGATTCGCTTTTTTATATATAATTCCGCTCAGCTTACGGAAATTGACCGCTTTGCGTCTGATAGTGCCATCAATGTTATGATTATTAACTCGCAAGCGTTTAATGCCAGAGGAAAGGATGCGCGTCGCATCTATATGGAACTGGATGACTTCCGTTCTAGACGTCCGATAGATATCATTGCGAAAACGAATCCGATTCTTATTATTGATGAGCCACAGTCTGTCGAGGGTAAGCAGACAAAGGAGCGGCTGCGGGAGTTTCATCCGTTGATGACATTGCGTTATTCTGCAACACATAAGGATGACAGTATCTACAACATGATCTATCGCCTGGACGCTATGGAAGCCTATAACAAACGTCTTGTAAAGAAGATTGCAGTTAAAGGGATTACAGAATCTGGCAGCACGGCAACAGAAAGCTATGTTTATCTGCAAAGCATTAACTTATCTAAAGCTGATCCGACTGCAACCATTCAGTTTGACTATAAAGGTGCTTCTGGAATTCGGAAAGTTACTAAGACAGTAGGAATTGGATTTAACCTCTATGATCAGTCTAACGGCATGGAAGAATATCATAATAACTTTGTAGTAAAGTCGATTGATGGTCGTGATGATTCTGTAGAGTTTTTGAATGGTATCAAAATTTATGCTGGTGATGTGATCGGTAGAGTTAGTGAGGAGCAACTGCGCCGTATTCAGATTCGAGAAACGATTCTCTCTCACATTGAGAGAGAACGACAGCTGTATTACAAGGGAATCAAAGTCCTTTCTCTGTTTTTTATTGATGAAGTTGCTCATTACAAACAGTATGATGCAAACGGAAAACCGAGTAATGGTATCTTTGCAGAGATGTTTGAAGAAGAGTATCGCGACATTGTAGAAAATTTGCAGATAGGTGTTGGAGAGACTGAATATTTTCGCTATCTGGCTTCTATCTCTGCCGAATCCACTCATGCAGGCTATTTTTCGATTGATAAAAAGGGCAAGATGATTAATAGCAAGGTTGGCCGTAAAGAAACCACAACAGATGATGTTGACGCCTACGATTTGATTATGAAAAACAAAGAGCTGCTTTTGGACAGAGATCCGAAACGTTCCCCCGTTAGGTTTATCTTCTCGCATTCAGCGTTACGTGAGGGCTGGGATAATCCGAATGTTTTTCAAATCTGTACACTGAAACAGAGCGGCAGTGATGTTCGCAAGCGCCAGGAGGTTGGTCGTGGTCTACGCCTGTGCGTCAACCAGGATGGTGAACGCCAAGATGCGAATGTTTTGGGAAATGATGTTCATAATGTCAATATTCTGACTGTCATTGCCAGTGAAAGTTATGATTCCTTTGCGAAAGGCTTACAGAGTGAAATCGCAGAGACTGTGGCAGATCGGCCTCGTGCTATTACAGCTGATCTGTTTGTAGGAAAGGTCATCAACGATTCGGATGGTCGTGAACAAGTGGTTGATAGGGATACTGCCTATGCCATCATGTATGATTTGACTATTAACCGCTATATCGACAAGAAGGGTGTATTGACTGATAAATACTACGAAGACAAATCCAATGGCATTTTGCAAATTGCTGAAGAAGTGAATGATTTCGCAGCATCCATTGTAGAACTCATCGACTCGGTTTACAACCCGAGGGCAATGCAGCCTGAAAATGCTCGTAGTAATAATGTTGAGCTTAGGGTTAATGAAGAAAAATTTGCTATGCCTGAGTTTCAAGCGCTCTGGTCAAAGATTAATGCAAAGTCTATTTATATCGTAGATTTTGATATTGATGAACTGATCCGAAATGCAATAACATCTCTGGATGCTAAGCTGAGAGTTGCTAAGATTTTCTTTAAGATTGAATCAGGTGCAATGGAAGAAATTAAATCGAAAGAAGCTTTGGAATGTGGAGCAGCTTTTACAAAGGAAACTTCTGCTTACGGTACGCAGACACGGATTCCTGTCAATAGTAGTGTGAAATACGATTTGGTTGGCAAACTGGTGGAAGAGACAAAGTTGACTCGTAAGGATGTTATTGCTATTCTGTGTGGTATCAAAAAGACTGTTTTTGATCAGTTTAAAGATAATCCGGAAGAGTTCATTATCAAGGCAGCTGCACTTATTAATGAGGAAAAGGCTACAGCCATTATCCAGCACATTACTTATGCAGCTTTGGATGAGCATTACAGCATGAAGGTATTTACTGATTCCACTATTAAAGGCAGGTTGGGCGTCAATGCAATGAAAACAAAGAAGCATTTGTACGATTATCTTGTTTTTGATTCCACCAATGAACGTGATTTTGCTATAGGACTGGATATGAGCACAGATGTGGCCTTATATGTAAAATTGCCGAATGGATTCTATATTTCAACACCGGTAGGAAATTATAACCCTGACTGGGCAATTGCTTTCTATAAGGGAAAGGTAAAGCATATTTATTTTGTAGCTGAAACCAAGGGCTCTATGTCCTCTATGCAGTTGCGCTTGATTGAGGAATCTAAGATACACTGCGCACGGGAACACTTTAAGGCTATCAGTAGTGACAGCGTTGTTTATGATGTTGTGGATAGCTATCAGAGTCTTTTTAATATGGTGACGAGATAAGGCGTTAAGGATAATATTTCCTCAACAATCATAGGAAGGAGTGCTGTGTATGTCAGCTTTTATATCTCGCTGCGAATAGCACGAATGTAATTCAGTGTGAAAACAGGGACTAACAATGTGTATGCGATGTAGTCCCTGTTTTCAAAAAAGGTTCATAAAAACATTGTTAAAGAAATATCTTTACTTTATTTAAAGGGTAAGTTATAATAATTCTGCTTAAAAGAATAAATGTGCCAAGTGCTGAAAAATATACAAAATTTATACTATTTTCAGAAGAGGGAATCAGGTGAGAATCCTGAACGATCCGGTCACTGTATTCAGTTATGCCACATTCATATCCATTGCATTTTTATGTGAGAAGGGAATGGGGATTTAAGCTGTAAGCCAGGAAACCTGCTTGGTTCATAGAAAGAAACTTCCGTGTAAAGTGCTGTCTTTCGTATCATGTTTTTTTGTGATGCCCGCTTTTCATGGAAGCGGACTTTTTTCTTTTAAAAACAGAAATTCAAAAGAAAAAGTGAGGAGAAAAAGCATGAAAAACATG
Source organism: Blautia faecis (assembly GCF_020554845.1). Taxonomy (GTDB): domain Bacteria; phylum Bacillota; class Clostridia; order Lachnospirales; family Lachnospiraceae; genus Blautia_A; species Blautia_A faecis. The sequence continues at coordinate 15,195 of NZ_JAJCIA010000028.1, forward strand.
AAAACAGCAGCAGGAATGTTATGTCTGGCAGGAATTCTCAGCCTGGGAATGGGAACAACTGTATTTGCGGAGGATGGAGACAGCCATTATCCCGTAACAATCACAACCTACAATTATGAGAACGAACCGGTTGAAATGACTTTTGAGAAAGCTCCGGAGAAAGTATTTGCATATGCAAACTCCAATATCGAAGAGCTTCTGGCACTTGGTCTCGGTGATAAGATCGTAGCTGCTTGCGGTCTGGACGGTGATGTGCGTGAGGATTTAAAAGATGAATTTGACAAGATTCAGTATATGGATACCAAGCCATCCAAAGAAGAAGTTGTTGCAATGGAGCCTGATTTTATTGCGGCATGGTATTCTTCTTTCAGTGATGACTGGCTTTCTGATGTAAGCTTCTGGCAGGAGAGAGATGTAAATACATACATGTCCCTGAACAGTTCTGCAAAGGGACCGGCTTCTGAGTTCCCACGTACAATTGAAGACGAATATGAGGATATCCTGAACCTTGGCAAGATCTTTGATTGCGAAGACAAGGCAGAGGAAATCGTTGATCAGATGAAGGGTGAGATTGATAAAGTAAAAGAGCATGTGGAAGGAACAGACCCGTTATCCGTAGCCGTTCTTGAGGATGAGGGAGATTCCTTCCGTGTATATGGAACAGAGACACTTGGCGGAAATATTCCGGAGACACTTGGTGCAGAGCTGAAGCTTGGTGCAGAGAACTCTGAAAACGTTGGTGCAGAGGATCTGATTGCAGCTGATCCGGATGTATTATTCATGATCAACTATGATGGATTTATGACAGCTGATGAGGCAATCGCTGATATTACAGATAACCCTGCATATGCGAGCCTTTCTGCAGTTAAGAACAACAAAGTATTCTCTGTAAACCTGAACGAGGTATACTGCAGCGGTGTGAGAACCTATGATGGAATTATGACATTTGCAAAAGCATTATATCCGGATCTGTACGAATAAAATGAAAAGAAAACCGGATTTTAAAAATGGAATTTTTCATGGAAAGCCGATCTATGTGCTGGCGGTGATATTACTGACTGTGCTTCTGGTGATATCCATTCTGACTGCAGTTACCATTGGTTCTGTAGATCTTTCTGTGAAAGATGTGTATAGTGTAATTTTGTATAAAGTGTTTGGAATCGGGGATCCGGAGGTTTATGGTGTAGGAGCCATGTCTGATATTGTGTGGTTTATCCGCCTTCCCCGTATTCTTCTTGCAACAGCCGTTGGCATGGGGCTGGCAGTTGCAGGTGTGGTAATGCAGGCCATTGTGAAAAATCCGATTGCAGATCCGTATATTCTGGGTATTTCCTCTGGTGCATCTCTTGGTGCAACAGTGGCAATCTTTCTTGGAGTTGGAGCCGTATTTGGCTCCAACTCTATTGGAATCTGCGCATTTATCGGAGCCTTCCTTATTTCTGTACTGGTACAGATCACTGCAAATATAGGAGGCCGGGCAAATTCAGTCCGACTTCTGCTTGCAGGTACAGCACTTGGAAGTGTGTGCAGTGCATTTTCAAACTTTGTTGTCTATATTGCGGGCGACAGAGATGGAATCCAGACAGTTACTTTCTGGCTGATGGGAAGTCTGGCAGGCGCGAAATGGGAAAATCTGGCTGTGATTATTCCCTGCGTTTTTATAGCAACCCTGTTTTTCTGCACCCAGAGCCGTATTCTCAATATGATGCTGCTTGGAGATGAGGTATCCATCACATTAGGAACTGACCTGCACAGATATCGTCAGGTGTATCTTGTAGTGACAGCACTGTTGATCGGTTTTGTGGTATATTCCGCAGGTATCATTGGATTTGTAGGACTCATTATTCCTCATGTGGTACGAATGTTCTTTGGAACCGATCACAAGAAAATGCTTCCACTGTCAGCACTTAGCGGTTCCATTTTCCTGATCTGGGCAGATGTTGCTTCCAGGATCATTATTCCCAAGAGTGAAGTCCCAATCGGAATCCTGGTATCCATGATCGGAGCACCTTGCTTTATTTATCTGCTGGTACGCAGATCTTATGGATTCGGAGGTGAGAAATCATGAAACTGACAGCTTCTGATATCCATGTGGAGCTTGGCGGAAATGAGATTCTTAAGGGAATTGACGCAGCCATAAAGGAAAAGGAATTTGTAGGAATTATAGGACCAAACGGAAGTGGAAAAAGTACATTGCTGAAATGTATTTACCGTGTACTTAAGCCAGATACCGGCGTGATCATGCTGGATGGAAAACCGTTGAACGAATATAAGGTAAAGGATTCTGCAAAAGCACTGGCAGTGGTGTCCCAGCACAATTACTATAATTTTGAATTTTCCGTACAGGAAATTGTAATGATGGGAAGGGCTCCTCATAAGAAAACCATGGAACGGGATAATGCCGAGGATTATAAGATCGTGGAAGAGTGTCTGGAAAAAGTGGGAATGCTTCCCTATCGGCACCGTGTTTTTTCCAGTCTGTCTGGCGGTGAGCAGCAGCGAATCATTCTGGCAAGAGCTCTGGCGCAGAAAACTGACTGTCTGATCTTGGATGAGCCTACCAACCATCTTGACATCAAATACCAGCTCCAGCTTCTGGATATTGTAAAAAGTCTTGGGGTCACTGTGATCGGTGCTTTGCATGATCTGAATATTGCAGCAGCATACTGCGACCGGATCTATGCCATGAAGAACGGTCGTCTGGTGGCTTGCGGAACTCCGGAAGAAGTCATTACAGAAGATTTTATACATATGTTGTATGAAGTAGATGCAACTGTAAAAAAGGATGAATACGGCATGCTGAATGTTACATACCATCCTTTGCATGTGAAAAAATAAAGGAAAAGTGGAGGAAATCTGAATGAGCGATACAGCAAAAAAAGGGATCCTTGTAGTCAGCTTTGGCACCAGTCACGAGGACACCAGAGCAGTGACCATTGATGCAATTGAAAAAGAAATTGGAGCTGCTTTTACAGATTGTAAAGTTTATCGCGCATGGACAAGCAAGATGATCCTTGCCAGAATTGCAAAGAGAGATCATATTCACTATGACAATGTGACAGAAGCAATGGAGCGTATGAGAACAGATGGAATCACAGAGGTGATCGTCCAGCCTACGCATGTAATGAACGGTGTGGAAAATGATCTTATGAAAAAGGATGTTCTGGCGTATGCGGATCATTTCCGATCTGTGAAATTCGGAGCTCCTCTGCTTACAACAGAAGAAGATAATGAGTATGTGGTGAAAGCGGTTGCAGATGAGTTCCCTGTAATTAAGGATAAGGAAACGGCACTTGTGCTTATGGGGCATGGAACCGAGCACTACGCAAATGCCGTTTATGCCGCACTGGATTACAGATTCAAGGATATGGGATATGAAAATGTGATCGTAGGAACTGTGGAAGGTTATCCTGAAATTGACCAGGTCCTGAAACAGCTTGGAAAATGCGGGGTAAAAAAAGTAGTAATCGCACCGTTTATGATCGTTGCCGGTGACCATGCGAAAAATGACATGGCAGGAGAGGAAGAAGACTCCTGGAAAAATATCATCAGCAAAGCTGGCTATGAAGTGCAGACAGTTCTGAAAGGACTGGGGGAATATGAAAGTATTCGAAAACTCTTTGTGGAACATGCGAGGGAAGCGGTATGATTAAAATTGGAACACTGACCTGCCTTCACTCCAATAATGTGTGTGCCAGAGTGGGATGCCTGAAGGCCTTTCAGAATCGCAGTGACTTTTTTGATGGATATTCTCCGGACACACTTCTGGGAGCAATGATGACCTGTAATGGATGCAAAAGTACAAATCCCAAAGAACCGGATGTAGATGAGGGAATTCTGGAAAAAATAGACAGGCTGGTCAGCGAAGAAATTAAGGTAATGCATGTGGGAGCCTGTCGTCTGGACAGGGAGAAAAAAGAGTGCCCACGAATAGCCAAAATCTGTGAGATGATAGAATCCAGGGGAATCCAGGTGGTAAGAGGAACTCACAGAGAATCCTGAAACAGGATAGAGAAATCGTATAGGGGAAACTTCCAGGCAGATTGTGGAAAATAGTCTGTCTGGAAGCTTTTTTATTGCTGTGTTTTGCCTGGCTTTATTGACAATATACGCAGGAATTAGTAAAATGAGCGGTGGCAGAAAATGATATTTAAGGAGAATTACATAAGATGAGTATTTCTATGATTGGAATAGACCATAGTATGGCTCCCGTAGATATACGAGCCTTGTTTGCATTTACCAGAAAAAATGCAGGGGAGGCTATGGAAAAATTAAAGGAACAGCGGGGAATAGACGGCTGTATTATTCTTTCTACATGCAATCGCCTGGAGGTATGGGCAAGTGTGGATGATGAGGCAGAGCTTTCTTTATATAAAGAGCTTTGTAAACTGAAAAATATTAATGATGATCAGTACGAGATATATTTTACAAAGCGTGAAGGCCATGCTGCTGTGGAACATCTGTTTTACCTTGCATCCGGTCTAAAATCCCAGATACTTGGAGAAGATCAGATTCTTACTCAGGTAAAAGATGCACTGGGAATTGCCAGAGAGCATTTTACAACAGATGGAGCCCTTGAAGTGCTTTTCCGAATGGCTGTAACAGCAGGAAAAAAGATTAAAACTGAGGTGCCATTTTCTCATGGGAATCCGTCTGTGATCCATCAGGCGATAGAAATGCTTGACAGACAGGGCTATTGCGTACAGGATAAGGTCTGCATGGTGATCGGAAATGGAGAAATGGGAAAGGTTGCAGCCCAGGCTCTTATGGAAGCCGGTGCAGATGTGACTGTAACCGTGCGTCAGTATCGCAGCGGAATGGTGAATATTCCATTTGGATGTAAACGAATTAATTATGGCGAAAGAATGGACTATCTGCCTAAGTGTGATCTTGTAGTCAGTGCTACGGCAAGTCCGAATTTTACTTTGCGTGAGGAACTGTTTGAAAATCTGGAACTGGAAAAAAGTATTGTTCTCATTGATCTGGCAGTTCCAAGGGATATTGAACCGGAGCTTGGAAAATTCGAAGGGATAACCTTGTTTGATATGGATAGCTTCCGCATGGAAGAAACTCCGGCTGAGCTTCAGGAAAATCTTGAGGCGGCAGGACTGATCGTGAGAGATCAGATGGATGAATTTTTTAAATGGTTAGATGGTAAGGAACTGATACCAAGAATTCAGGAAATCAAAGAGAATGCAGTGAATGATTTTAACCTGCGGATCATGAAGCCATTGAAAAACACACAGATGGATGAGCAGGAAAAAGAGAAGTTGATAAATGCAGTGGATACTGCAATGGGGAAGGTTGTAAATAAAATGCTGTTTGCATTGAGAGACAGTGTGAATGAGAAAGCATTTTTGGAATGTGTAGCAGGACTGGAGAAAACATATGAAAAATAAGCGCTATTTCCCACTGTATGTGGATCTATCGGATAAGAATATTGTGGTAGTGGGTGGGGGAACCATTGCCACAAGAAGAGTGAAAGCATTATTATTATTTACCAGGAATATTACAGTAATTGCGCCGAAGATGACAGCAGATCTCTGGGAACTGGGCAAGCTGGGAAAAATTCAGATCCAGCCCCGCCCTGTGAAAAAATCAGATTTCTCTATGGCTTATATGGTGCTGGCTGTTACGAATAACACTGAGTTAAATGAAGAAATTTACCGTATCTGTAAAGAAGAGGGAATTTATGTAAATGTTGCAAGTGATAAGAATTTGTGCGATTTTTACTTTCCTGGAATTTGCCTGAAGGATGATATTGTAGTGGGAATCACGGCCAGCGGTGTCAATCACAAAAAGGCTAAGGCAGTAAGAGAAAAAATGCAGGCACTTCTGGAAGAACTGGAAAAAGATGAGGATAGTTATGAATAAAAAAGTTGTGATCGGAAGCAGGGAAAGCAAGCTTGCCGTACTGCAAAGCCAGATGGTGAGGGACTATATTGTCTGCAAGCACCCGGAAACAGATGTGGAAATTCTTACCATGAAGACCACAGGTGATAAAATTCTGGACCGTACGCTTGATAAAATCGGAGGAAAAGGTCTGTTTGTAAAAGAACTGGACCGGGCGCTTCTGGAAGGAAGAAGCCAGTTGTCGGTTCATAGTCTGAAAGATATGCCAATGGAAATCTCAGAGGAACTTCCCATACTTGCTTTTTCCAGACGTGAAGATGCAAGGGATGTACTGGTTCTTCCAGAAGGCTGCTATACTTTGGATCCATCCAAACCCATCGGATGTTCCAGTCTTCGAAGAAAACTGCAGCTGAAAGAAATTTATCCGGATATGAATGTGAAAAGCATTCGTGGAAATCTTCAGACAAGACTGGAGAAGCTGGATAACGGAGATTATGCTGGGTTAGTTCTTGCAGCCGCAGGGTTGAAGCGTCTGGGACTTGAAAAAAGAATCAGCCGGTATTTTGATACAGAAGAAATGGTTCCGGCAGCAGGTCAGGGAATCCTGGCTGTCCAGGGAAGAAAAGGGCTGGATTATGAATATCTGGAAGGATATGACGATCTGCAGGCACACCAGGCGGCAGCAGCGGAGCGTGCCTTTGTGAAATATTTAAACGGAGGCTGTACTTCTCCTGTGGCAGCCTATGGAGAAATCAAAGATGGTCAGTTGAAACTTACCGGCCTTTATTACGAGGAAGAAACCGGACATTACCTGAAAGGATATAAAACCGGAAATCCTTCAGATGCAGAAAAACTGGGAACTTCTCTTGCAAAAGAACTGCAGGAGCGCTGCAAAGTGGAATACAAAGAGTCCGGCTTGCAGGAAGACAACAAAAAAGAACCGGGAAAAGTCTGGCTGGTGGGAGCTGGCCCTGGAGATGTGGGACTTTTTACAATGAAAGGTGCCCAGGTGCTGGAACAGGCAGATGTGGTTGTTTATGACAGCCTGGTAGGACAGGGAATCCTGACCAGAATTCCTGCTTCTGCAAAATTGATTAACGTGGGAAAACGAGCCGGCCACCATACCATGTCCCAGGAGAAGATCAACCAGGTTCTTGCGGATGAGGCAAAAAAGGGCAACCGGGTAGTACGCCTGAAAGGCGGCGATCCTTTCCTTTTTGGACGAGGAGGAGAGGAACTGGAGCTTCTTACAAAGGAGGGTATTCCTTATGAAATAGTTCCTGGTGTGACCTCCCCGATTTCCGTACCTGCATACAATGGGATTCCTGTGACACACCGGGATTTCTGTTCCTCTGTCCATGTTATCACCGGACATAAACGCAAGGGTATGGAGTACGACATTGATTTTGGGGCACTGGTGCATACAAAGGGAACTCTTGTTTTTCTTATGGGAATCACTGCCATGGAGGATATCTGCAATGGCCTTATGAAAGCTGGTATGGAACCGGATATGCCTGCCGCTGTTTTGTCCAAAGGAACCACAGCAGGCCAGAAACGAGTGGTAGCTACTGTTGGTACCCTGAAAGCTGCGGCTGATCAGGCGAAGATCCAGACACCGGCCATTATTGTGGTAGGAAAGGTCTGCACTCTGGCAGATGATTTTGCCTGGTATGAGAAATTACCTCTGGCAGGCTGGAAGATCCTTGTCACCCGGCCAAAGGAGAATATTTCCAGAACTGCGGCCCTTCTTCGGGAGAAAGGTGCAGAAGTACTGGAACTTCCATCCATCAGTATTATCCCTCTGGAGGATCAGAGCAGACTGTACCAGGCCTTTTCTCATATCCGCAGCTATGACTGGCTGGTATTTACAAGTCCTGCAGGCGTGGAAGTTTTCTTCAGGCAAATGGAGAAAAAGAAGATCGACCTGCGTTCTCTTGGAAATGCAAAAATCGCGGTGATCGGTGAGGGCACAAAGAAGAAATTTCTGGAAAGAGGAATCTATCCGGATTTCATGCCTTCTGTTTATGATGGAAATACCCTTGGAAAAGAGCTTGGCGCTCTTTTAAATGGAACAGAAAAGATTCTGATTCCAAGAGCCTCCCTTGGAAACAAGGAACTGGCAGAAGAACTGAAAAAAACAGGTGCACAGGTGGATGATGTTCCGACCTATGAGACTGGATATGTAAGCAGTCCTCTTATTAATGAGAAGAAAGAATTTGAAGAGGGCACTATTGACCTGGCTGTATTTACCAGTGCTTCCACAGTGAAAGGCTTTGTGGAGAGCACCAAAGGACTTGATTATTCCAGGGTTCGTGCTGCATGCATTGGAAAACAGACTCGTGCAGCGGCGGATTCTTATGGAATGCAGACATATATGTCAGAAAAAGCAACCATCGACAGTCTGATCGAACTGGTTGAGACACTGAAGAGGAGAGAAGAAAAATGGAACTGATTAAGAGACCTAGAAGATTAAGGGGCGGTGCGAATTTGCGTAAAATGGTGAGAGAGACCAGAATGGACAAATCTTCTCTTATCTATCCGCTGTTTGTAATGGAAGGAAATGGAATCCAGGAAGAGATCCCTTCCATGGAAGGGCAGTACCGTTACAGCCTGGACCGTCTTCCCTATAAGCTGGAGCAGTTGGAAAAAGCAGGAGTAAACAGCATTATGCTTTTTGGAATCCCGGATCATAAGGATGAAGTCGGAAGCGGCGCTTACGCTCAGGATGGTATTGTACAGAAGGCACTTCGGGAAGCAAAGAGCAGATTTCCAGAGATGTATTATGTGACAGATGTGTGCATGTGTGAATATACTTCCCACGGTCACTGCGGCGTTCTTTGCGGCCATGATGTTGACAATGACAAGACATTGGAGCTTCTGGCAAAAACAGCTCTGTCTCATGCGCAGGCTGGCTCTGATATGATCGCGCCTTCCGATATGATGGACGGACGTGTGGCTGCCATCCGTAAAGAACTGGATCTGGGCGGTTATACCAATATTCCAATCATGTCTTATGCAGTAAAATACGCTTCTGCGTTCTATGGCCCATTCCGCGATGCAGCCGGAAGTGCTCCTGCTTTTGGAGACCGCAAGAGCTATCAGATGGATTTCCACAACAGAAGAGAGGGAATGAAAGAAGCTCTTATGGATATTGAAGAAGGCGCTGATATTATTATGGTGAAGCCTGCCATGTCCTATCTTGATATGGTATCTGAGATCTCCAAGGCTGTGAATGTTCCGGTAGCTGCCTATAGTGTAAGCGGTGAGTATGCCATGGTGAAGGCTGCAGCAAAGATGGGCTGGATCGATGAAGAGCGGATCGTTGGAGAAATGGCGGTGGGAGCTTATCGTGCAGGTGCACAGATTTATATCACCTATTTTGCAGAAGAAATTGCAAAAATGATGGAGGAAGGGAGAATCGGATAATGACAAAGTCTGAGAAGCTTTTTGAGAGAGCGGTAAAAAGAATCCCTGGCGGTGTAAACAGTCCGGTGCGTGCATATGGCGCTATTGGAGAAGCACCGAGATTTATTGAACGTGCAGATGGCTGCTATATTTATGATGTAGATGGCAATCGTTATATTGATTACATAGATTCCTGGGGACCAATGATCCTGGGACACAATTTTCCTGCAATACGGGAAAGCGTTCTGAAGGCATGTGAAAAAGGCCTGAGTTTTGGATGCGCTACAGAGATTGAAGTGGAAATGGCTGAATTTATCTGTGACAGAATCTCGCATGTGGATATGATCCGAATGGTCAATTCTGGTACAGAGGCTGTTATGAGTGCAATCCGTGTGGCAAGAGGTTATACGGGGAAAAATAAGATCATCAAATTTGCAGGCTGCTATCATGGACACAGTGATGCCATGCTGGTAAGCGCAGGTTCCGGTGTGATGACAAGTGGTGTGCCGGACAGTGCCGGTGTTCCAAAAGGCTGTACAGAGGATACTATGCTGGCAGCTTACAACGATCTTGGCAGTGTGGAGACTCTTTTTCAGCAGGCAGATGGCCAGGTGGCAGCAGTGATCGTGGAAGCAGTTGGAGCCAACATGGGTGTAGTTCCGCCAAGGGAAGGATTTCTGCAGGGACTTCGCGCTCTTTGCGACCAATACCATGCCCTTCTTATTTTTGATGAGGTGATTACCGGATTCCGACTTGCATTTGGCGGCGCAGCACAGTATTTTGGTGTAACACCGGATCTGGTTACTTATGGAAAAATCATTGGTGCCGGAATGCCGGTAGGTGCATATGGCGGAAGAAGAGATGTGATGGAATTGGTTGCTCCGGCAGGAAAAGTATATCAGGCAGGTACTTTAAGCGGAAATCCGGTAGCTATGGCTGCCGGGCTTACCCAGCTGAAATATTTGTATGACCATCAGGAAATTTACACGGAACTGGAGAAAAAGGGAGAGCTTCTCTACGGTGGAATGGGAAAAATCGTGAAAGAAAAAGGTCTGAATTACCAGATGAATTATGTGGGCTCTCTTGGAAGCCTGTTCTTTACGGGACAGCCTGTTGTCGATTATGTTTCTGCAAAATCTTCTGACACAGTGGCATTTGCAGAATATTTCAAAAAAATGCTGAATATGGGAATTCATATGGCTCCGTCCCAGTTTGAAGCCATGTTCCTGTCAGCGGCTCATACAGATGAAATTATTATGGAAACTCTGGATGCAGTAAAGCTTGTTCTTTGAAAATGTGTGTGGTATAATTTAGACACAATTACATAAAAGAAACCAGAATACGAGTTGCTGTAATAAAATGCGGCTGTAATAAATGAACCGTGGCAGAGGATTTACTGATATAGAGAATGCAGTAATATTCAGAGCTGCACAGTGACCCGCTACGCTGTAAAAAAGATCGGAAGAACAGCGTGAACGGACGGTTTCCAGAAAGAGACTGTAGGAGGCTAGACAAATGGGTAAGAAATATGTGGCTTATGTAGGAACCTATACTCACGGAACCAGCAAGGGAATTCAGGTTTATGACGTGAACCTGGAAGAAGGTACTCTCACAGAGAGAAGTGAAGTGGAAGTAAGTAATGCGTCTTATACTGCGGTATCCAAGAATGGAAAATACCTTTATTCTATCGAGGATGAGGGCGTTGCGGTATTCAAGCGTGATCATAATGGCGATTTGGCACGTATCAACAGCGTGGATATTGATGGCATGAGAGGTTGTTTCCTTGCTACAGACGTAGATGGCAAATATCTTTACGTAGCAGGTTATCACGATGGAAAGGTAACCGTTGTACACACTCATAAGGATGGACGTCTTGGAAGTGTTATGGACGGTGTTTTCCACACTGGTCTTGGAAGTGTTGCAGAGCGTAACTTCCGTCCTCACGTAAACTGTGTACGTCCTACTCCGGATAATAAATATCTCTGCGCAGTAGATAATGGAATTGACCAGATCAAGGTTTACCGGATCAATAAGCGCACAGATAAGCTGGAGCTTGTTGATATTGTCCGCTGCCCGAGAGAGAGCGGACCGCGTATTATCCGTTTCAGCGCAGATGGACGTTATGCATATGTTCTGTTTGAGCTGAGCAATGAGATTAAAGTGTACAGCTACAATGGAGAGGGTGATACTCCGGAGTTTGAGCTGCTTCAAAGTGTTTCCACCCTTGCGAAGAAGGAAGACGGAAGCGTATCTCATAATGCCGCATCAGGTCTTGCTCTTGCACCGGATGGCAAGCATTTATTCTGCACTACAGCAGGTGAGAATACAGTAGGTATGTTTGAGGTAGATGGTGAGACTGGTCTTCTGGATCGTAAATTTGTTCTTCCTGTAAGTGGTGATTATCCGAAAGACCTTGTTATTTTCCCGGATAATCAGCACATTGCCGTTGCCAACCACTCCAGCAACAGCATTACAACCTTCAAGGTTGACTACGAGAAGAACATCATTATGATGAAGGGCAAACCACGTAAGATCGAGACCCCGAACTGTATCAATATCTGGCCGGTACCGGATGGAGAGGATATTGAGGATATAGAGGCCTGATACATTCTGATTGACAAACAGGAAATGCTGTATTATACTTTTCGATGTTGTGTTGAGAATTGAATAAAACGACCATTTTGGTGCCTGGTGGAAATTAAAATAAATTCTAGCAGGTCAAACGGGAAACAGGTGAAAATCCTGTGCTATGCCGTAGCTGTAACAGTTGAGTAAGCTTTCGAAACCACTGAATTTTTATCGGGAAGGGAAAGCATTATGATGACACTGGAGCCAGAATACCGGCCAGAATGAAGAACTTTTGCTGCGGGGCACGGTATAGGGGTTGGTTTTATATAACAGGATTATTATGTCATTAAGCCGCTGCGTTAGCAGCGGCTTTTTCACGCTTTTATTACATGAATTCCCTGATTTGGCAGAAGTTTATGCTATTGGAAAGGATAAACACAAATGGCAGAATTGTTAAAGAATATTCAGTCATATTGGGATATGAGAGCTGGAGGATTTTCAGATGCCAGTATGGAAGAAAGAAAAACAGAACCTGGAGAGAGATGGGAAAATATTTTCAAAAATTCTCTTAAAACGGGATGCCATGTATTAGATGATGGGTGTGGCGCTGGCTTTTTTACCACTTTGCTTGCTTCGATGGGATTTCAGGTGACTGCGGTAGATTATAGCACAAAAATGCTGGAAGAAGTCAGAAGAAATCTGGAGACAGAAGGACTTAAAGCAGAACTTCATCAGATGGATGTGCAAAGCTTAGAATTTGCTGATAATTCCTTCGACGCAGTGGTATCAAGAAACGTATTCTGGAACCTGGAGCATGCAGATAAAGCTTATGAGGAAGCGTACAGGGTTCTAAAAAAAGATGGAATTCTAATTCTGGAAGATGGAAATTATTATCGCCGTTTTTTTAGTGATAAGTATCAGAAAGCCTATGATGAGTTTCAGCGGGGACATGAAAAAGAAGAACAAGGGTGCCATGCGCGACATAATAAAGAAAATGTAGATTTTTCCATTATGGATGAAATTGCAAAGAAATTGCCAATGAGTCAGGTAGATCGACCTGCCTGGGATTTTAATAAACTTGTAGAAACAGGATTTCATAAAATACAGGTGGAAATAGCTGGCAGCCCTTTACCGATGAGTTTTTGTATTGTAGCACAGAAAGGCTGAAAAAGTGAAAAGAGAGATTATAAAACGACTGATTTCACTTGTGATTATTTTGTTTGGGCTGTCTCTGATGACCTTTGGACTTACATATATTTTGCCGTCAAATCCAGCTGAACAGCTGGCAGAATCTATGGGTGCAGGTCATGACCGGGAGGTAATCGCAAAGATTGAAGAAAAATACGGATTAGACAAATCTTTTGGAGAGCAGTATGTGAACTGGCTGAAGGGTGCGTTACATGGCGATTTCGGAATGTCGGTAAAATATGCACAGCCCGTTTCTCAGGTATTAGGAAGAAAACTCCCCAATACGGTTAAACTGGCAGTTGCATCGTTTATTCTGATGATATTAATTTCTTTTCCGTTAGGAATTTTATCAGCAGTATATAAGGATAAAAAGGCTGATTATATTATTCGGTTTATGTCTTTTATTGGAATTTCACTGCCTAGCTTCTGGGTTGGTATGATGATGATCTATTTTTTTGCAGTTAAGATGCACTGGCTGCCTGTGGGGGGATCAGATTCTTTTAAAAGTCTGATCATGCCGTCTGTAACACTTTCGTTAAGCATGAGTGCGTACTACATAAGACGGATCAGGGCGGTAATGGTCGAGCAGATGAATGAGGAATATATAAATGGCTGTCAAGCAAGGGGAATTGGAAGGTTTCGTACAATTTTCTTTCATGTGCTGCCAAATTCCCTGCTTACTGTAGTGACAATGCTCGGCATGTCATTTGGAGGATTACTTGGTGGAACAATGATCGTTGAAACGGTCTTTAGCTGGAATGGAATCGGCAGCGCAGCAGTGGCTGCGATTTCCGGCAGAGATTACCAGCTGATCCAGGGATATGTTATGTGGATGGGATGTATTTATGTACTGGTGAATCTTTTGGTAGATATATCTTACCAGTGGCTTGATCCAAGAATTAGAAGAGGAGCCCTGCAACATGAAGAGTAAGAAAAAATTATGGATTCGTTTTGTGATTATAATGGCATTTGCAGTGCTTTTCTTATTATTTGCATTGTTCGCGGGAAAATTTGCACCTTATGATCCGTTGGAAACACACTATACAGACCTTCTGAAAGCGCCATGCAAACAGTATCTCATGGGAACTGATCAGATGGGAAGGGATATGTTTTCGAGAATTCTTTACGGAGGAAAAACATCACTTTTGATCGCATTTGTTGTGACAGCGATCATTTCCGTTGTAGGAATTCTTATCGGGACAATAGCAGGCTTCTGGGGAGGCGCTTTTGATGCTGTTTTAATGCGTTTATCTGACATGCTGATGGCCTTTCCTGGTTCCATTTTTACAATTGCACTTGTAAGCTTTCTTGGTACAGGACTTCCAAATCTGATTTTGGCAATGACCATAACAGGATGGACTTATTATGCAAGAATTAGCCGGTCATTAGTGCTTTCCATAAAAAATAATACATATATAGAGCAGGCAAGACTGGGAGGCGCTAATAATTTCCGGATTATGACAGGTTATATTATTCCAAATGTCATGCCTTCGCTGTTAGTAAATATTACGCAGGATATTGGAAGTAAACTTTTGACCATTGCAGGTCTTTCCCTGCTGGGGCTTGGTTCCCAGCCACCTACACCGGAGTGGGGATATATGCTGTCTGAGGGAAAAGACTATATGTATTCGGCACCCTGGATGCTTATGGCACCTGGTATTGTTATTTTAATAAATGTAATCATATTTAATTTACTTGGAGACAGTGTTCAGGATCTGATGAATCCGAAAAGAAAAAATTAATAATGTTTACTCTTTAAAATAAAGAGTTGAACATAGATTATAGTTTAACAACAGGAGGAGAAATAAAAAATGAGAAAACGGTTAGTATCTTTATTGTTTGCAGGAATTATGGCATGCAGCGTAATAGGAAGCGGTGTTACTACATTTGCAGCCGAAAATGACAGTCACATTAATCTGGCACTTTTCACCTACATCGAAGGCATGGATCCTGCAACAGACTGGTGCGGATGGAATCTTACACGCTGTGGTGTAGGAGAAACTCTTGTGACTGTAAATGAAAATATGGAAATTGTAGGACAGTTAGCTGATGAGTGGGAGCAGGTTGATGATACAACTTATCGTTTTCATATCCGCCAGGGAGTAAAATTCAGCAATGGTACCGAGCTGACACCAGAGATCGTAAAGGATTCTATCCAGAGATCTATTGATAATAACTCTCGTGGAGGAGATCTTAAAATTGCAAACATCGAAGTAGATGGAGAGAATGTAGTATTTACTACAGATGGTGCATACAGTGCTTTTGTTTCACAGCTTACAGAGCCGATGACAGTTATTGTAGACACCACAGCTGATACAAGCAATTATGATACTATGCCAATCTGTACAGGACCTTATGCAGTGTCTGAGTATGTATCTGAAGAGAAGATTGAGCTTGTGGCAAATGAGAACTACTGGGATGGAGCACCGGAAATCAAGAGCATTACTGTAAAGAATATCGGAAGTGATACAAAGGTAGATGCAATGCTTTCCGGAGATATTGACCTTGCACAGGGACCGGATGCAACAGCTCTTAATCGTGTGGAAAATAATGACGATATCAACATTGTAAAAGTAACCGGAACAAGAGAGAATGATTTCGAATTAAACTGCCGCGAGGGAAATCCCCTTTCTGATAAGAACCTTCGTCTTGCACTGTCCTATGCAGTAGATCGTGATGTTGTAGCACAGGTAGCAGGAAATGGTTATTCTTCTCCAATCAGCACAGCATTCCCGCCATCTGTAGGATACGATTCTGAAGATGTAAACGGACAGGTTTATGATCTGGATAAGGCAAAAGAATGCCTTGAGGCAGCAGGCTACAGCGATTCTGACGGAGATGGAATTGTGGATAAGGATGGAGAGAATCTGTCCCTTACAATTTCTATTGCCAATGGTTCTTCAACAGCAGTAAGTGAGACTTTACAGGATATGTGGAAGCAGATCGGAGTTGATGTACAGATTGAAATGCTGGAGAATGTAAGTGACAAACGTGCTTCTGGTGATTTCGATATGCTGGTATCTCCAAACTGGCAGACTGTAAATGCTGGTGATGGTCAGAAATATCTTATGAACCGCTGGTCTGATGGAGGAAGTGACAATTACAGCGGATATCACAGTGATGAATTCCAGTCTGTTCTGGATAAACTGGATGCTGCATTTACTCAGGAGGACCGTGTAAGCGCATTTGTAGAAGCCCAGCAGATCCTGGCAGATGATGCCCCGGCAATCTGGATGTATGCAAATGATAACGTGACTCTTGTAAACAGTAAACTTGAGAATGTAACAGTATTCCCAATTGACTATTATCTTGTAACAAACAAGTGGACATTAGCTGAATAATTATGGATATTCTGAATATTGAGAACTGTACGATTCGCTATCAGGAGCAGGAAGCGGCAGTAGAGCATGTTTCTCTTTCTGTAGGAGAGCAGGAAATCGTCAGTATCGTAGGTGAAAGTGGAAGTGGAAAAACAACTTTAATTCGTGCTATTCTCGGAATTTTATCTCCTGGCGGGACAGTGACAGAGGGGAAAATCTTATTTCAGGGAAAAAATATTTTGGAATTAGATGAGACGTCTTTACAAAAGCTCCGGGGAACGGAAATTGCAATGATCTTTCAGGATGTTGGAGCATCATTGGATCCCATACGGATTGTAGAGTCTCAATATCGGGAATCTATTCTGGCGCACAGGAAAATGGCAAAGGCTGACTGTCGGTCACTGGAAAAAGAAATGCTGGCAAAAATGCATCTGACAGATCCGGAACGTGTAATGGTATCTTATCCTTTTGAACTTTCCGGCGGGATGAAACAGCGTGTTGGAATTGCAATGTCAATGACTGCAAGACCAAGACTTCTTCTTGCAGATGAGCCTACTTCTGCATTGGATGTGACAATTCAGGCAGAAGTGGTACGAGAAATGAAGAAGCTTCGGGAGCAGTATGAAACTGCAATTATTCTTGTGACACATAACATGGGGGTTGCTTCTTACATTTCAGATAAGATCGGTGTGATGTGCAAGGGTGAGCTGGTGGAATTTGGAAAAAGAGATGATGTGATCTTTCATCCGAAGCACGAATACACCAAAAAACTTCTGGCGGCAGTGCCAAGGCTGGAGGGAAAACGATTTGCAAAATGATACGATTCTCCTGGAAGTTAAAAATCTGAATAAGACATTTCCAGTGAAAAAAGAAAAATTATATGCAGTAAGTGATGTTAGTTTTTCCCTCAAAAAAGGTGAATGCCTAGGGATTGTGGGTGAAAGTGGATGCGGGAAAAGTACAGTGGCGAGAATGATTGCCGGTATCATACCTGTTTCGGGTGGAGAAGTACTGCTGGAAGGGGAAGCTTACATGAACCTGAAGGGCAGTGAAAAAAGACGTTTCCGCCGAAACATTCAGATGGTTTTCCAGGATCCTTTAAGTTCATTCAGTCCAAGAATGAAAGTTGGCACTTATCTTATGGAATCCAGGAGAAACTTTGATGGGATCAGTAAAGAAAATGGTCTTAAGGAAGCGCGCAAACTGCTTCTGGAAGTAGGTCTTCCGGAAGATTTTGTGAATCGTTATCCACATGAGCTTTCGGGTGGTCAGCTGCAGCGTGTGGCTATTGCCAGGGCCATTTCTATTCAGCCTAAACTACTGATCTGTGATGAAGCGACAGGTGCACTGGATGTTTCCATACAGAACCAGATTGCGAAGCTGCTGGTAAAGCTGGTGGAAGAAAAGCAGATCAGCTGTCTGTTTATTGGGCATGACCTGGCACTGGTAAGGAGTGTAAGTCAGAGAATCGCAGTTATGTATCTGGGAAGAATTGTGGAAATTCTGGAGAGTGAGACGCTTGCTGCAAAAGCAGTACATCCATATACGAAAATGCTGCTTGGTTCTGTTTTTGATGTATATTGCGATCAGAATGAGAAAATTGCAGCTGCAAAGGGAGAGCCTCCAAGTCCTCTTGAAGTGCAAAAGGGCTGTGCTTTTGCCGGGCGCTGCAACTGGTGCAGGGAGAAATGTAAAGAAGAACTGCCTCTTTTGCAGGAGATTGAGCCAGGACATAAGGTTGCCTGTTTTCAATTTATGAAATAAAATACTGCTCTGAGCAGCAAAAGCTGTCTGGTAGATGCCAGGCAGCTTTTTTGAGGTGGAATAAAGTTAATTCCATGCTCGAAGCAGTTTTGTACCATTTAAGATTTGTTCCAGAAGATATAGAGCACCTGTACATCCAACGTAAGTTTTGGGAATGACATGGATATATCCGGAACCTGGATTGGCAGTTTCAATGCCAAAAATGTTGTCGCTGTAAGTGTTCAATTCTACGATTGTGTTTGCACCAGCAAGAAGGATAACATTATTTACAGAGGCAATATCCTGTTCCAGTGCGTCTTCACAATGAAGCTCATGAAGCTTTTCCTGAATCAGATTTTCCGTGTGGCATTGTAAATAAAGTGGATGGATGACTTTGGGCTTAATGCCTAAATAACCGGAAAGATAATCCACATATCCTCTTAGAACGGATGGTTCGCCTTCCGCGGCATAGCGAAGATCCTTTGGGAAGCCTTTATTTCCCATATTATGTGCAATGAAATAGAAAGCGCGCGAACGGCTTTCTTCAATATAATCTAATGCAGGTTCACAATTTGTTCCGAGCAAAGAGGAAATCCCCCGGACAAATTCTTCGGTGAGGTCAAAACCGATTGGCATTCCTCCGGTCTCGTAAACTGGTATGGGAAAATGGCTGCGGAGATATTCGGCTGTTTTTTTACAACGCTCCGGGCAGAGTATAATATTGGCGTCTGCCTGAGCAATTGTACGAAAATCAGTTATGGGACAATTCATACCAGCTGCTACATGAACAGAGATTCCGCAAAGCTTCAGTAATTTGGTGATTTCCTTTAAACCGCCTTCCGGGAATTTCTCATGTGCATCAAAACCAAAAAGGTTAATAGATGGAATTTTGGAGGCTTTTTTATTGGTGCAAGGTTTATCACATAACAATTCCATCAGGCGAACGGTTGCTTCGTCGTATCCGATCATAGAATTTTCTGATAAGCCAGGGGATTCGATAAAAAGGTGTGGAATTCCAAATTCTTTGCTGATGGCATCCAGTTCCGGCTCCAGTGCTTCGCCGAGGAGAGAAGTACCGGGAGTCTGGATTACTGTGAATAAGTCATAACTTCTTTCTGAAAACAGATCGTTTAATGCGCGATGAAGTTGTTCGGCGGTCCCGAAAATATAATCAGAATAGCGGAGATTGGTAGCTGGTATGCGAGGACTGCCGATGCAAAACTGGCTGCGAAGCAACCGGTCATCCATAGCATCTTCCAGTCGAAGCTCATCACCAAGAGTCCATAGATTGGATCTTCGAATCAAAGAATCAACACCACTAAAGGTATAGTAGGTTTTACAGCCAATAGGACCATTTAGGAGAACCAGGTTGTTTTGGATCCCTTCGCATGCAGAGATAACACCCGCAATGTGATCAGGGACAGCGTTTCTCAAATAATGATTTGTCATTTTTCCATCGTCCTTCCAAAGTGTTTTCAAATAAACGGATCCATTTTGCAGCACAATCTGTTCCAGTAAAGAAACCTGTGCTGATATCCCGTGCAAGATTTACGGTGCAGATTTCATCAAGTATGAAAGCCTGTCCCATAAAATCATTCAGGATAATAAGATCTGGCTTTTGTTTTGCAATAGAAGTAAATAATGTATTTTGTGCATTTTCCCAGTCCGCTGAGAATTGATGCTTCCAATCTGCAACGCTGTCTTCTTTACTTCCGATAAGGATAGAATCCAATACATCCAAATCCAGATCATGAGCCAATTCAAGAATCCAATCAATGCTATTGTTCTTTAAGAATAAAATCACTTTTTTCCCTTTATACAAAAGTTTGAGGTTGTTAATAGTTTGGGTGTATTGAATGCGGTTTTCTAAAATTACCTGTTCTGTTTCTTTTTCTTTTCCATAAAGTTTTCCTATTTTGCGAAGCCAGGAGGCTGTTTGGGAAAATCCCCTGGGAAGCTCGTTGCAAAGAAAACGGCAACCATATTTTTCTTCAAATATTTTTTGCAGTTCATGTCCTAGTTTATCATAGCGTGCCATGATCGAATAAGGCGCTTTTAAAAAATTATGGATGTTCTCCATTGATTCTGCGCAGATAAAGCGACAGTTGATTCGGATTCCTATTCTTTTAAATATTTCCTGCAGATTCATAAAAGTACGATCTGTCTGAGAAGAAATTGTATGTTCATAGACAAGATTGATGCAATCAGGTTCTGGCTTTACGTTCGGATCAACAGCTTGAAGAGCAAGCGTTTTGTAGCAAAGTGCCATTCCTTCGTTATAGTCACCGGCTTCGATTCCGTCAGTATGAATAATATACATATCGACACCAAGACTTTTTAATTCTTTTTGAAGTGGAACCAGGTCATCGCCACTCATGCCTGGAATACAGGAAGTGACAGTGATAATATTGCGGATTCCGCGTTTCACCATTTGAAAAGCTTTACGCCGTGTCTGTTCTACACCACCGTATACGGCTTCGTTTATGGTGATATCAGTATTCTCAAACTGTCTTGGAACAAAGGCCGGGTAAAGGATTCCGCGTTCATACAATCCTCTTCGTCCGTAGCTGGTAAAACCGTTAATGGCATACCAGGTGCAGCTTTTGGGAGCATGTCCGAGAATTGCGGCATCTTTGATATGAACCGCCAGATCGATAGCACCACGATAAGCACAGCCATATAGCGGAACTCTGCTAAAAGGATCAGATAAAGCTCTCTTTTTCGTGGCAGAAGGTTGTGCGGGAACAGCAGTAATCACGGGAGCAGATGTATGTTTGGAAATTGTAGTGGTAGTGTGGGATAGTCTTTCCCCACGCATAAAAAGCTCCATCTGCTCTTCAGATAAAGGGGCAGCGGCATAAAGAACAGGCTGCGTTTGTAATTTTTGTGCAAGCTCCAGAAAAATATTAGCTTCGGCACTTTTGGGGGATTTTTCAACCAGAGTCATTGCTTCTTTTTCTGCCTGGGTAAAAAGATTACTTCTGGGAATTTCTGCAAGAATTGGAAGATTGACAGCATTGGTAAAGTCTTCTACATATTTGCGATCATCACCGACTCCGCGGCTGTTATAGATGATCCCGGCAATCTGTCTGCCCTGGGGATTAAGATTCTTTATTCCGCACAGAATGTTATTTGCAGCATAAATAGACATAGATTCCCCACTTGTTACAAGAACTACTGCATCGGCATATTGTTTGCGGACAGGAACCGCAAAACCGCCACAGACAACATCTCCTAATACATCATATATGACCTGGTCATATTTTTCTATGGCGTGGTATTTGTTTAAAAAATCAAATGCAGTCAGAATTCCCCGGCCTGCACAGCCCATTCCTGGTCTGGGACCGCCTGCTTCTATGCAACCAGTGTCAAGAAAACCTGGTATTAATACATCTGCCAGGTTTTGTTCATCTTCAGGAGTGTTTAGAAGATAATCGAGGATAGTTGTGATTTTTTGCCCATGGTGTAGAAGACGGGTTGAGTCGTGCTTGGGATCACATCCTATTTGAAGTACTTTACTGTTGCAGACTGCTAAGGCTGCGGTCAGATTCGCACTTATTGTGGAT
Source organism: Blautia faecis (assembly GCF_020554845.1). GTDB lineage: Bacteria > Bacillota > Clostridia > Lachnospirales > Lachnospiraceae > Blautia_A > Blautia_A faecis. Next base: position 36,838 of record NZ_JAJCIA010000028.1, read on the forward strand.
TTCCCAATCCCTCCCTTTCCATAAACTGCAATTTGCATATTGGTCCTCCTCATTATGAAATTCCAAATTACCTTTGATAATGGCATTGGAGACTGTTATTACTTGCTGGAAAAATTTTTAACGACGTTTTTTTCGTAATCTACAGATAAAAATCCTTCACATAATCCATCCGTGCGCTCATATTAGAAAACATAGCATCTACCAGTGTGATGGCGGCCATGGATTCTACTACTACAACGGCACGGGGGACGATTACCGGATCATGGCGGCCTTTGATTTCGATGGAGGTGTTCTCGCCGGTAGTGGTAACAGTCTGCTGAGGCTGTGCAATGGATGGGGTTGGTTTGATGTGGGCGCGGAGGAGAATTTCACCGCCGTCACTGATTCCGCCTAAAATGCCTCCAGAGTGGTTGGTGGTCTTTACAATTCTGCCATTTTCCATGTGGAAGCCATCATTGTTTTCGGAACCCTTCATGGTGGAAACCTTTACACCATCGCCGATTTCCACTGCTTTTACGGCGCCAATAGACATCAGTGCCTGGGCAAAAGCTGCATCTAGTTTTCCAAATACAGGATCTCCAATGCCAGCAGGAACGCCGCTTATACGGCACTCGACAACACCGCCTGCACTGTCCTCCTCTTTCATGCATTTCTCCAGATACTTGGCTGCTTTTTCTGCGGCAACCATATCTGGCATATAGAAAGAGTTTTCCGGTATTATTTCAGGGTGGTAGCTTTGGCATGAGACTGGTCCGATGGAACTGGTGTAGGCCTGCAGGGTAATACCAAGTTCTTTCAGAATCCTGGCTGCAATGGCTCCGGCGGCAACTCGGCCGATGGTCTCACGTCCAGAGGAACGTCCGCCGCCTCTGTAGTCGCGAAAACCATATTTACTGTCAAAACCAAAATCTGCATGTCCAGGGCGATAGGTCTGCGCGATATTTCCGTAATCCCGGGAACGCTGGTCTTTGTTCCGCACGATCATGGAAATGGGGGTGCCAGTGGTCTGTCCCTCAAAGATTCCGGAAAGGATTTCGACTTCATCTCCTTCATTTCGGGCAGTGGTGTAACGGCTTTGGCCAGGCTTCCTTCTGTCCAGATAAGTCTGTATATCTGCCTCCGTAAGGAAAAGTCCTGCTGGAACGCCATCTACAACGGTGCCCAGTGCCTTGCCGTGGGACTCTCCCCAGGTAGTTACTGTAAATTTTTTTCCAAATGTTGACTGACTCATAGGCATAAATCCTTTCTTCTTCGGACTGCAGCAATCGCCAGTTGTGGAGGGAAAACTGCTGTGCCGAATTAAAGTATGAATGTGATGTTAAAGACATTATAGCGAAATGCAAAAAATTTGTAAACCGAATCTATTAGAATTGACAAAATTTCCTGTAGAAATTATAATTAAGCGTGTATTTTTGAGGATAGGAGCCCTGTCTGACAGAAAAGTGGGACAGCTGGTTTTTATACAGAAGCAAGAGATTGGAAGGAGTGCAGCTTGTGGTAAGGATTTTTAAGACAATAGAGGGTGCGATCCATGAGATTCAGGAACCACAGGAGGATTGCTGGATTGCAATGACCAATCCCACTGCAACTGAGATCTTTGAGATGTCCGAAAGATTCGGAATCGAAGTAGATGATCTTCGCGCTCCTCTGGATGAGGAAGAGCGTTCTCGTATTGAAGTGGAAGATAATTATACACTGATCCTGGTAGATGTTCCTATGATCGAGGAACGCAATGACAAGGACTGGTATGGCACTATCCCTCTTGGTATTATTGTTACCAAGAAGATGATTTTTACCGTATGTCTGGAGGATACCCAGGTGCTTACCCGGTTTATGGAGGGAAGAGTACGTAATTTCTTTACCTATATGAAAACCAGATTCATTTTGCAGATCCTGTACCGCAATGCCACTATGTACCTGCATTATCTGCGTATTATAGATAAGAAAAGTGAACAGGTGGAGGAGAAGCTCCACATGTCCACCCGTAATCAGGAACTAATGGAACTGTTGGAACTGGAGAAATCCCTGGTTTATTTTACTACATCTCTTCGGTCGAACGAGGTAGTACTGGAGAAGCTTCTGAAGGTAGAGAGCATTAAGCAGTACCCGGAGGATACGGATCTTCTGGAAGATGTTATCATTGAGAATAAACAGGCAATCGAGATGGCCAATATATACAGCGGTATCTTAAGCAGCATGATGGGGACTTTTGCCTCGGTTATTTCCAATAACCTGAATGTGGTTATGAAGGTTTTGTCCGTTATCACGATTGTAATGAGTATTCCCACTATTGTGTTCAGTGCATATGGAATGAACCTGAGCCCTTCGGGAATGCCGTTTTCTGCTGACAAATGGGGATTTTTAGTGGTGATATTGCTGTCCATACTGGTGAGTATTGTGGCAGCTGTGATTCTGTCCAAGAAGAAATTTTTCTGAATAGGAGGATTACATGAAATTTATTGATAAGCTGGAACGAAAATTTGGAAGATTTGGTATTCCCAATCTCACAATTTACATGATTGTATGCTATGTGATCGGTTATGCACTGATGATCGTGAATCCAGGCATACTGAACTGGCTGAGCCTGGAACCAGCGTATATTCTGCGGGGACAGGTATGGAGACTAGTGACCTGGGTACTGTATCCACCGAGCACTTCCGGAGTATTATGGTTTGCAATTGCAGTTCTGTTCTTTTATTATCCAATTGGAACTTCTCTGGAGCGGACGATTGGAACTTTTAAATATACGTTGTATATTCTTTCGGGCGTGATATTTACAATTTTGGGAGCGTTCATTCTGTATTTCCTTCTCGGAGGAAATGTTCTGGTAGGAAACGTATTTTCTACTTACTATATCAGTCTGTCCACATTCCTTGCATATGCAATGTGTTATCCGGATATGCAGGTTCTGCTTATGTTTATCATTCCGGTGAAGATGAAGTGGATGGCAATTTTTTATGTGGTGATCGTTGTATATGAAATGATTCAGTACATTATGGCAGGTGCATGGTATTTGGTGATCCCGATTGTGGCTTCTCTGTTGAATTTCATTATTTTTTACTTTGGAACAAAGGATTTCAGCCGGTATAACCCGAAGGAGGTCCACAGAAGAAATGAATTCCGCAGAGCAATGGAACCCCAGGGACGTATGAAATCAGGCAGCGGCAGTGTGACCAAGCACAAATGCGCGATTTGCGGACGTACTGAGCTTGATGATCCTAATCTGGAATTTCGTTTTTGTTCCAGATGCAATGGAAATTATGAGTATTGCCAGGACCATCTTTTTACACATACACATGTGAAATGAAATTAATGTAATTGTTAACCGGTAACATTGCATGGCTGCTGTGAACGATGTGGGCAGCAGCCAGCAAATGACTGAAAAGACAGAGGGAAAGACTGCTTATGAAGAGAACAAAAATTATCTGTACTATGGGACCAGCATCCAGTAAGAAAAATACTTTAAGAGCTATGATGCGTGCCGGAATGGATATTGCACGTTTTAATTTTTCCCATGGTTCTCATGAAGAACACAGGGGAAGAGTAGACATGGTCAAAAACCTACGGGAAGAACTGAATATTCCGGTTGCCCTGCTTCTTGATACAAAGGGACCGGAGATCCGTACCAAGCTTCTTAAGGATCATAAGAAGATTACATTGGAGGCTGGAAGCGAATTTACACTTACTACCGGTGATATAGAGGGAGATGAGACCAGAGTCGCCATCACATATGAAAATCTTTACAAAGATGTGAAAAAAGGCGGTAAAATCCTGATTGATGATGGTCTGATCGAACTGGAGATTGAGAATATTAAGAATGGGGATATTGTCTGTCGTGTCTTAAACGGCGGCGAGCTTGGAGAGCGCAAAGGAATCAACGTCCCTTATGTGAAAGTGAAGCTTCCGGGAATTACAGAGCAGGACAAAGAGGATATTCTGTTTGGAATTACACAGGAGTTTGATTATATTGCAGCTTCTTTTGTACGTGACGCAAAAGCGATTAAAGAAATCCGTCAGCTTTTAGATGAAAATGGCGGACATGATATTGGAATCATTGCCAAAATCGAGAATGCCGAAGGTGTTGAAAATATTGATGAGATCATCAAGGCCGCAGATGGTATTATGGTTGCCAGAGGCGATCTTGGCGTGGAGATTCCTCCAAGTGAGGTTCCTTATATCCAGAAAATGATCATCCGCAAGTGCAATGAGAACTATGTTCCGGTTATTACTGCTACCCAGATGCTGGATTCCATGATCCGTAATCCACGTCCTACAAGAGCTGAGGTGGCAGACGTTGCCAATGCTATTTACGACGGTACAGATGCGATCATGCTTTCCGGTGAAACTGCAGCTGGTAAATATCCGCTGGAAGCACTGAAGATGATGGTGGAGATTGCACAGACCACAGAGCCTCACCTGAATTATGAGGATTATACCCATAACCGCAATATGTGTGGTGAGAGCAGAGTGTCCAGTGCTGTGGGACTGGCTGCAGTGCAGACTGCAAGAGATCTGAAGGCCAAGGCCATTGTGACTCCTACCTTTGGAGGAAGAACAGCCAGACTGATTTCCAATTTCCGGCCGGAAGCTCCTATTTATGCTGTTACTCCCAATGATACGATTCTGCATAGACTTCAGCTTGTATGGGGCGTTACACCGTTGAAAGGATACGAGAAGGATTCCACAGAGCATATTATTTCCCAGGCCATGAGCGTTGTCCGCAGAAAGCGGCTTGCAAAGAAAGGAGACCTGATCGTATTTACGGTTGGAGATCCTGCTACCAATATGACCCGGGAAGGTGCTGTAACAAATATGCTGCATGTGATTGAAGCCAAATAAAGCTGTCACAGGCTCTGACTTGTGACAACAGAAAAATTACTTTTTAAGAGCAGCGAGTGCTGTATTTTACAAACGAGGAGAAACTATTATGAAAAAGACACCTTTTGTAACACTGGAGAAGGTACAGGAAATTGCCGGAAAATATCCTACCCCATTTCATCTTTATGATGAGAAGGGAATCCGGGAGAATGCACAGGCTTTAAAGGAAGCTTTTGCATGGAACAAGGGCTTTAAGGAGTTTTTTGCAGTAAAGGCAACCCCGAACCCGTTTCTGATCAAGATTCTGCAGGAATATGGCTGCGGATGTGACTGCTCATCCATGACAGAACTGATGCTTTCCAAAGCTATCGGATGCAAGAAGGGAGACATTATGTTTTCCTCTAATGACACTCCGGATAAAGAGTTTAAATATGCAGATGAGATCGGTGGAATTATCAATCTTGATGACATCACTCATATTGAGAGTGTAGAGAAAGCTGTTGGAAAGATTCCGGAGATCATTAGCTGCCGTTATAATCCTGGTGGAGTGTTCAAGATCAGCAATGATATTATGGATAATCCTGGGGATGCAAAATATGGCATGACTACGGAGCAGATTTTTGATGCATTTCGTATCCTGAAGAGTAAGGGCGCCAGGGAGTTTGGAATTCATGCATTTCTTGCCAGCAATACAGTGACGAACGATTACTACCCGATGCTTGCGAAGGTTATGTTTGAACTTGCTGTGAAGCTTCAGAAGGAGACTGGGGCGCATATTAAATTCATCAATCTTTCCGGTGGTATTGGTATTCCTTATCGCCCGGAGCAGACTCCAAACGATATTCGTGCAATTGGAGAAGGTGTACGCAAGGTATATGAAGAAGTTCTGGTTCCGGAAGGAATGGGAGATGTAGCTATTTATACAGAGCTTGGACGATTCATGATGGGACCTTATGGCTGCCTGGTAACAAAAGCGATTCATGAGAAGCACACTCACAAAGAGTATATCGGTGTGGACTCCTGCGCAGTAAACCTTATGCGGCCGGCTATGTACGGTGCTTATCATCATATTACTGTTCTTGGAAAAGAGGATCAGGTTTGCGATCACCTGTATGATATCACAGGATCTCTTTGCGAGAATAATGATAAGTTTGCAATTGACCGTTATCTTCCGAAGATTGATATGGGAGATTATCTGGTGATTCATGATACTGGCGCACATGGTTTTTCCATGGGATATAATTACAATGGTAAATTGAAATCTGCGGAGATCCTTCTTCACGAAGATGGAAGCTTCGATATGATCCGTCGCGCCGAGACCCCAAGAGATTATTTTGCAACTTTCGACTGCTTCCCGATTTTTGAGAAAATGCTGGAGGATGAAGACCGGGCGTAATTACTTATGAGTAAAATAAAAACAGTTTGATGCGTTTGGCTTGCAGACTGTGTAAATGAAAAGAGGAACCGCTGAGATGCTGGCGGATCCTCTTTTGCTATATAGAAAGAATTTCTTTGGAACAGTTGGAGATTGATGGTCAAAAGTATGAACCCACGAGGCAAATGCAGGGCAAATTTTTGACAACCTTTGCCATTTTTTGAAATTCTGAACAATAAAAAATCCCGTAAAATCAAAGATTTGACAGGATTTATATAACATATGAAATATGAAAAAGTGCCGGCAGTGGGACTTGAACCCACACGTAGTTGCCTACAACAGATTTTGAGTCTGCCTCGTCTGCCATTCCGACATGCCGGCGGTTGAACAATTGATATAATAGCACATTATAAAAATAAAGTAAAGATGAAATTATGAAAAGTTTATAAATTTTCGAGGCAGAATATTGATATTCATACATGGAAATGCTAAAGTATTTAACAGTTGACAGAAAATGGAGGAAATGCCAATGAATATTGACCATAAAAAACCAGAGAACCGGCCATTGTACATTTTTGCACTGATAGCGGTTGTGGTGATCCTTTTCCTGAACATATTTGCCATTCCAGCCATGCAGGAACGCTCTGTAGAGAAAACCGACTACAGTACATTCCTCAGCAATGTAGAGCGTGGAAATGTATCTAAGGCAGAGGTGCAGGACGATTATATCTATTATATAGTGAGAAAGAACGGCGAGGACGTGGTGTGCAAGACTGTACGCATGGATGATCCGGACCTTGTAAGCCGCCTTTATGAAGCCGGAACCAGTATGGAAGCAGTGGAGCCTCAGAAGCAGTCCATCTTCCTCAGTCTGGTGATCGGATATGTGATCCCAATCGTAATCTTTGTTTTCCTTGGAAGATGGCTGAGTAAGAAGATGATGAGCTCTATGGGCGGTGGTCCTGGCGGAGCAATGTCCTTTGGAAAAAGCAATGCCAAAGTATATGTGAAGTCTTCTACAGGAATTAAATTTACAGATGTGGCAGGTGAGGACGAGGCGAAAGAGCTTCTTACGGAAATTGTAGATTATCTTCATAATCCGCAGAAATACACGGAGATTGGAGCATCCATGCCCAAAGGCGCCCTTCTTGTAGGCCCTCCAGGTACAGGTAAGACATTGCTTGCCAAGGCAGTTGCAGGAGAAGCAGAAGTACCGTTTTTCTCTATTTCCGGTTCAGAATTTGTGGAAATGTTTGTGGGCATGGGTGCTGCCAAGGTTCGTGATCTGTTTAAGCAGGCAAATGAGAAGGCACCTTGTATTGTATTTATTGATGAGATTGATACCATTGGTAAGAAACGTGACAGCGGAAGCTTCACAGGTGGAAACGATGAACGTGAGCAGACATTAAACCAGCTGCTTACAGAGATGGATGGATTTGACGGCTCCAAGGGAGTTGTAATCCTGGCTGCTACCAACCGTCCAGATTCCCTGGATCCGGCCCTCCTGCGTCCGGGGCGTTTTGACAGACGTATTCCGGTAGAACTTCCGGATCTGAAAGGACGTGAGGAAATCCTGAAAGTCCATGCCAGAAAGATCAAAATCGCAGACAGTGTCCGTTTCGATGAAATTGCCAAGGCAGCAGCCGGCGCTTCCGGTGCAGAGCTTGCCAATATTGTAAATGAGGCGGCTCTTCGTGCTGTCCGTGATGGCAGGAAGTTTGCTACGCAAGCTGATTTTGAGGAGAGTATAGAGGTTGTTATCGCTGGTTACCAGAAGAAAAACCGGGTGCTTTCCAATAAGGAGAAGCTGATCGTATCCTATCATGAGGTGGGACATGCACTTGTGGCGGCGAAACAGACGGATTCTGCTCCGGTTCATAAGATTACCATTATTCCCCGTACCTCAGGCGCTCTTGGATACACCATGCAGGTGGATGAGCAGGAGCACTTCCTGATGTCAAAGGAAGAACTGGAGAATAAGATTGCTACATTTACTGGGGGCCGTGCTGCTGAAGAACTGATTTTCCACAGTGTTACAACTGGCGCGTCGAATGATATCGAGCAGGCTACCAAGATTGCCAGAGGCATGATTTCACGCTATGGCATGAGCGATGAGTTCGATATGGTTGCGATGGAAAGTATGAGCAATCAGTATCTGGGTGGTGATTCAAGTCTTAGCTGCTCCTTTGAGACACAGACGCTTCTGGACAAAAAGGTAGTAGAGCTGGTACGAAGACAGCATGAGAAGGCCTATAAGATTCTTGAGGATAATATTGAGAAGCTTCATGAACTTGCAAAATATCTGTATGAGCATGAAACAATCACAGGCGAGGAATTTATGAAGATTTTAAATGATCCGCCGAAGTCTCTTACAGCCAGTGCAGAGTAAAAAGAGCATTTTTGTAATATTTGACCGGACTTTGCGGCAATAAAAAGAACCGCATTGCCGGATATATAAAATAAGGGACAGCAGAAAAAGATCAGATGCCCTTTAAACAGATTTTGGTTATTTCCCTTGTCTGCTTAAAGAGTATCCGGTCAAACATCTGCTGTCTCTTGTGTTTTGGGGAAGATTCGGATATAATAACAAATATGGGCTGCAAAAGGGAGGAGTGTTTCCATGAATTGTCAGACAGCAGAGAGTATGGTAAACCGATACATTGAGCATGATTTATCTGTAGATGAACTGGAGGATTTTCTGGAACATGTGGAAAATTGTCCGTCCTGTTACGACGAGCTGGAAACTTATTTTATTGTTCATGCTGCCATGCAGCAGCTGGATGAGGAGAGCAGAGATTCCTCATTGGATCTTCGGGAGCTTCTGGAAGAAGATATTCGTAAATCCAAGCATTATATACTGAAGATGAGATTCCGCCGCGCGCTGAGTGGAATGGGATTCTGTGCGTTGATTGCTGGACTGGGTGGATTTTTGATTTATATTATTATGCAGGTATTATAGGAAACACGGTACAGGAGGCTTATATGTGTGAGAAAATTTTACTGATAGATGGTCACAGTATTTTAAACAGGGCATTTTACGGACTTCCGGATCTGACTAATTCAGAAGGTCTGCATACAGGTGCTGTCTATGGCTTTTTAAATATCCTGTTTAAAGTGCTGGGAGAAGAGAAACCGGAATATCTGGCAGTGGCATTTGACAGAAGTGAGCCGACTTTTCGCCATGCGAAATACCCAGAATACAAAGGTACACGTAAGCCCATGCCTCAGGAACTAAAGGAACAGATTCCGCTCTTGAAAGAGATGCTTGAAAAGATGGAAATCGCCACAGTTTCCCTTGCAGGCTTTGAAGCAGACGATATTCTTGGTACGCTGGCGAAAAAAGGTGAAGAAAAAGGTATGGATGTAATCATTCTTTCCGGTGACCGTGATCTTTTACAGCTGGCGACTAAGAAAACCATGATCCGTCTGCCAAGGACTGCAAAAGGGCAGACTGTTATAGAAGACTATAAGGAAGACCAGGTGCAGGAGCGGTATCTGGTTACTCCTGCCCAGGTTATAGAATTAAAGGCTCTTATGGGTGATGCTGCCGACAATATTCCTGGAATTCCAGGTGTCGGAGAGAAGACAGCCACCAGGCTGCTTGCAGAATATGGCTCCATAGAAAATGCTTTTTCCCATGTGGAAGAGATTTCACAAAAGCGGGCCAGAGAATCTTTGAGGGAAAATTACCAGATGGCCCAGCTGAGTAAGGAGCTTGCAACTATTTGTACAAACAGCCCCATAGAATTTGAACAGGAGAAATTCCAGTTAGGAAATATTTTTACAAAGGAAGCCTACGAGCTATGCAGAAAATTGGATTTCCGGAATTTTCTGATGAAATTTGATCCGGCTGAAGTGAATGAAAATACAATAGAACAGGATTTTTTCATCTGCAATGATCTGGAGGGCTGTGAGGCACTTTTTGAAAAAGCGGGACAGGCAGAAGCTGTGGGAATAGCGCTTCTCTGGGATAAAGAAGGTGTCTATGGAGCTGGTCTGGCATTAGGGGAAGATGAAATGTATTATGTTCCTGTGGAGGGAATGGTAACAGCAGCTTATTTAAGTGATAAGATCGGCAGGCTGGGGAAGTCTACCACAGTTTGTTCCATGGACGTAAAAACCATGCTCAAGCGTGCTGATCTAACACCCGATGCAAACGTATTTGACTGTGGCATTGCAGCTTATCTTCTGAATCCTTTGAAAAGTACTTATACTTATGAAGAGCTTGCAAAAGATTATCTGGATGGGAAGCTCCTTCCGGGAAAAGAAGAGCTTCTGGGAAAAATATCCCTGAAAAAGGCCTGGGAGGAGGATATGCCGGAACTGGAACATCTGGCATGCTATATGGCGTATACCGCTTTTGCCACCAGAGCCCCCTTGAAAGCGAAGCTTCAGGAAACAGGTATGTGGAAGGTATACACAGAGATTGAACTTCCTCTTGTATTTACGTTAGATTCCATGGAAAAATGGGGAATCGAAGTAAAAGGAGAAGAATTGAAAAATTATGGTGAAAAGCTGACTGTCCGCATTCATGAACTGGAAAAGCTGATCTGGCAGCAGGCAGGAGAAGAATTTAATATCAATTCTCCGAAACAGCTTGGTGTGATCCTTTTTGAAAAAATGGCTATTCCGGGAGGAAAGAAAACGAAGACCGGCTACTCCACATCCGCAGATATATTAGAGAAACTGGCATCAGAGAATCCAATCGTAAATGATATTTTGGAATATCGTCAGCTTACAAAGCTGAAATCCACTTATGCAGACGGTCTTGGAGCCGTAATCGAGAAGGATGGAAGAATCCATTCCACTTTTAACCAGACCATAACTGCCACTGGCAGAATCAGCAGTACAGAGCCAAACCTTCAGAATATTCCAGTCCGAATGGAGCTTGGAAGACTGATCCGCAAAGTATTTGTACCGGAAGCTGGATTTGTATTCCTGGATGCTGATTACTCACAGATTGAGCTGCGTGTTCTGGCTCACATGTCCGGGGATGAAAAGCTGATCAAGGCTTACAGGGAGGCGGAAGATATTCATCGACTGACAGCGTCTCAGGTCTTTCATATTCCGCTTGAGGAGGTCACTCCTCTGCAAAGACGAAATGCCAAGGCGGTAAACTTTGGCATTGTATATGGCATCAGCTCTTTTGGTCTTAGCCAGGATCTTAGTATTACAAGAAAAGAGGCTGCCGCTTATATCCAGAAATATTTTGAGACCTATCCAAGCATAAAGGGATTTCTGGATGGACTTGTGGAGCAGGGAAAAGAAAAAGGCTATGTTTCCACTATGTTTGGCAGAAGAAGACCGGTTCCGGAACTGAAATCCAGCAATTTTATGCAGAGATCCTTTGGCGAGCGTGTTGCCATGAACTCGCCAATTCAGGGAACTGCCGCAGATATTATCAAAATTGCCATGAATCGTGTGTATAAACGTCTTTTGGATGAGAAACTGAGATCCAGACTGGTGCTTCAGGTCCACGATGAATTGCTGATCGAGACTTGGAAAGATGAAATCCCTCAGGTATCAAGAATTCTGGAAGAGGAAATGAAGGGTGCAGCCAATCTGGCAGTGGAGCTGGAAGTAGATATGCATCAGGGGAATAACTGGTACGAGGCAAAGTAGAATCAGAGCTATGTCTGGAATAGGATTGAGGAAGAAAATAGTTTGCACCTCATAATTACCAGGTGAAATCGAAGCAGTAAGGAATAGGACAAATGAAGACAATTGGTATTACAGGAGGAGTTGGTGCCGGAAAAAGTACGGTGCTTGCTTATCTTGAGAAAAAATATAATGCTTTTGTTATACAGGCTGACGAAGTGGGACATATTGTGATGGCTCCGGGACAGGAATGTTATCAGCCAGTGATTGATCTGTTTGGGAAAGATGTGATAAAAAACGATAAAACTATTGACCGGAAGAGGGTTTCCGATGTAGTATTTGAGCAACCGGATTTTTTGAGCCGCCTAAATGGAATAATTCATCCGGCTGTAAAAAGATATATCCTGAAAAGCCTGGAGGAACAGAAGAATAAGGGACGGAAGCTATGCATTGTGGAAGCTGCACTTTTTCTGGAAGAACATTACCAGGAGTTTTGTGATGAAGTATGGTATATTCATACAGATGAGGAAATCCGCATTCAGCGCCTGATGAAAAACCGAGGCTATACAAGGGAAAAATCTCTTGGAATTATCGGAAATCAGGCCAGCGAAGATTATTTTCGAGCCCATACAGATTTCGTTGTAGAAAATAACGGAAATGTGGAAAAAACCTGGAAGCAGATAGATGAAGGAGTAAGAAGAAATGAGACTTTGTAGCATTGCCAGTGGAAGCAGCGGAAACTGTATTTATGTGGGATCAGAAGAGACCCATGTTCTTGTAGATACAGGAATAAGCGGCAAAAGGATCGAGCAGGGACTGAACCAGCTGGAGCTTACTGGCAGGGACATTGACGCGATTCTGGTCACTCATGAGCATTCTGATCATATCAGCGGTCTGGGAGTGATGGCACGCAGATACCACATTCCGGTTTATACTACAGGTGGAACTGCAGATGCGATCAGCAGAATGAAGAATATGAAGAACCTTCCGGAAGACACTTTTCATGAGATTGTGGAGGATCAGGATTTTCATATCAGGGATCTGACTATTCATCCTTTTTCCATTCCACATGACGCGGCACAGCCGGTAGGATACCGGGTTGAGTGTGAAGACAAGGCAGTTGGGATCGCCACAGACCTTGGAAAATATAACGATTACATAGTAGATAATTTACAAAATCTGGATGCTCTTTTGCTGGAGGCAAATCATGATATCCGTATGCTTCAGGTGGGAAGTTATCCCTATTATCTGAAACAGCGTATCCTGGGAGATCGGGGACATCTTTCCAATGAAAATGCAGGAAAGCTGCTTTGCAGGCTTTTACATGATGACATGAAGGCTGTTTTTCTTGGACATTTAAGTAAAGAAAACAACTATGAGGCGCTTGCCTATGAGACCGTTTGCTCAGAGGTAACCCTTGGAGATAATCCATATAGATCAAAAGATTTTCAGATTCAGGTTGCGAAACGGGACAGTATTTCAGATGTGGTTGTATTGTAGAAGAGAAAACTATATTTGGAATATAAGTTCAGTTTTTATATACAAAGCAGGAGAAATTATGGCGTTAGAAATGCAACGATGAAAGCTGTATTTTCCCTAGAGCCTGTTTGAAAAATCATTCCCGCAATCTGCACGCCCCACTTTGCGGTATATTTTGCCCGGATTCGGTTGTCGTAGCCCGCTACGGCAACCGAATCCAGACAAAATCTCCCACAAATTGTGACGCACATCTTGCAGAAAGCCTTTTTCAGCCACGCTCTAAGACAGTCAAATATGGGCTGCAGGCCCAAATACAGGAGGAGTATCATGAAAAAAACAATTATCACAGTAGTAGGAAATGACACCGTTGGTATTATTGCAAAGGTATGTACTTATCTTGCCCAGAATCAGGTTAACATTCTGGATATCTCCCAGACGATTGTACAGGGATATTTTAACATGATGATGGTCGCAGATACCAGCGCTTCAGACAAGGAAATTGCAACTCTTTCCAAGGAACTGGCTGCTCTCGGGGATGAGATCGGCGTAGTGATCCATTGCCAGCATGAGGATATTTTCAACGTAATGCATCGAATTTGAAATGAAAGTTCCGTCCACGTCTATTGGACATTCATTTCACAAAAATGTCGCCTGTAGGTGATATATCCATAGAAAGGAATACGAATGCTATGATTAATATATTTGAGGTAAACGAGACCAATAAAATGATCGAGCAGGAGAATCTGGATGTACGTACCATTACTCTTGGAATCAGCCTGCTGGATTGTATTGACAGCGATCTTGCGAAATTAAACGAAAAAATTTATAACAAAATTACCACATATGCCAAAGATCTGGTGGCAACCGGTGAGAAAATATCAGCACAGTACGGAATCCCGATCGTAAACAAACGAATTTCTGTTACACCAATCGGTCTGGTTGGGGGTGCTGCATGCAAGACTACAGATGATTTTGTAACAATTGCCAGGACTCTGGACAAAGCTGCCAAGCAGGTGGGAGTGAACTTTATCGGTGGATATACAGCTCTTGTAAGTAAGGGAATGACACCGGCAGAGGAGCTTCTGATCCGTTCTATTCCGCAGGCACTTGCCAGTACAGAGCGGGTATGCAGTTCTGTGAACGTTGGTTCCACAAAGACTGGAATCAATATGGATGCTGTGAAGCTTATGGGAGAGATTATTCTGGAAACAGCTCAGGCAACCAAAGAGCAGGATTCCCTTGGCTGTGCCAAACTGGTAGTATTCTGCAATGCACCGGATGACAATCCGTTTATGGCGGGTGCATTCCACGGCGTTACAGAGGCTGACAGTATTATTAATGTTGGTGTCAGCGGTCCAGGCGTTGTAAAAACCGCTCTGGAGAAAGTAAGAGGAGAGGATTTTGAAACTCTCTGCGAGATGATCAAACGAACTGCATTTAAGGTAACCCGTGTAGGTCAGCTGGTTGCCAGGGAGGCTTCCAAAATGCTTGGGGTTCCGTTTGGAATTGTGGACCTTTCCCTTGCGCCTACTCCTGCAATTGGTGACAGTGTGGCTGAGATCCTGGAAGAAATCGGTCTTGAAAGAGCCGGTGCACCTGGAACTACAGCAGCTCTTGCCCTGTTAAATGATCAGGTAAAAAAAGGTGGTGTAATGGCTTCCACAGCAGTTGGAGGTTTGAGTGGTGCATTTATTCCGGTCAGCGAGGATCAGGGAATGATCGATGCGGTAACAGCAGGTGCACTTACCATTGAGAAATTAGAGGCTATGACTTGCGTATGCTCTGTGGGACTGGATATGATCGCAGTACCAGGTGATACGAAGGCATCCACCATTTCCGGCATTATTGCAGATGAAGCAGCAATTGGAATGGTGAACCAGAAGACAACCGCAGTCCGTCTGATCCCTGTTATCGGAAAAGGAGTAGGAGAGACAGTAGAATTCGGTGGTCTTCTTGGCTATGCACCAATCATGCCGGTAAATAATTTCTCCTGTGATGCGTTTGTGGCAAGAGGCGGAAGAATTCCAGCTCCGATCCATAGCTTTAAAAACTAAGTTTTCTGGGTTACTGGTCACGGAGTGAACAGAAACTTTTTTGCTTTATAGGAAAGACCGCCTGTGGCGCTCTCTTGAATTGAAAAATGCCCGCACGG
>NZ_JAJCIA010000029.1 GCF_020554845.1 Blautia faecis
AGGAAATCAATCATGGCAACCTTATCACGCTGGCAGACTTCTATGGGGTTTCCGTCGATTATCTGCTGTGCCGGACAGAGAACAGGGAGCAGATCAACACGCCACTGACGGAGCTGCATTTGAACGATGAAATGGTTGCACTTCTGAAAAGCGGACGGATCAACAACCGTCTGCTCTGCGAACTTGCCACCCATAAGGACTTTATCAAGTTTCTTGCGGACATTGAGATTTATGTGGATGGGATTGCCACCATGCAGATTCAAAACCTCAACACCCTTGTCGATACTGTCCGGCATGAAATCATAGAACGGTATCGCCCTGGCGAAGATGACCCACATTTGAAAGTGCTGCAAGCCGCCCATATCAGTGATGATGAATATTTCAGCCACATGGTTCTGGATGACCTAAACCTGATTATCCGGGATATTCGGGAAACCCATAAAAAGGATAGTGAGAGTGCGCCCCAGACCACTGTTGCCAATGAACTGAAAGAAAATCTGGAAGCGGTCGAAAATTTCAAGGGCAGCCGTTTGGAAAAACTGGCAGTGCTTTACTGCAAGCAGCTCGGTATCAACTATAAAAATCTGTCAGATGAAGAATTTCGCTGGCTTATTCGGATTCTCCAAAAATCAAAGAAAACGGGAACGCCTATCAACCAGAGGAAAAAACGGTAAAGGAAAACCGCTGTTGCATGGTTTGTTGGATTCCATGTAGCAGCGGTTTGTGCTGTGGTTATTACTTCATTCGTTTTCTTAATATTCGGCGATAATTTGTTTCTCCCTTTGGTGCGTCCTGTATAATTTCCAACACACCATCTTCAAGCATTTTATCAATGCGATTGGAAATCCATACATCACTAATTCCAAGTTGATATTTTCCTAAAACATTACCTATGACAATAGCCATTTTGAATTGCTCTGGCTGTTCCGCAATTTCACGAAGAATGAAACTATCATATATATCTTCTGAAACGCTTTGCAATTTACCATTTAACATTGCACGCAAAGGTGCATTTTCATTTTGAAGTTGATTCCATTTCATAGCACAAGCTGAAAGAAATACAGGATTAGCTTTCTCTTGTAGAGTTATATAGTTTCCCCATTCGCCAGGAGAGACCTCGCCCCATGCTATTTTGGATGTCATAGTATTTTCTTTTCCATATTCCCATGTAGGTAACTTAACCAAATAAATTGTTGTCTGGCAGTTTAAGGGTTGAAGTTGTTTCATAAGCCAATACATACCACAAAGCTCATCTGGATTATAGCTATACCAAATGCGAATTTCTTCCCCAGCTACATATCGTTCAATCACTGAGGTCAATGTAGTTTTAATTTTCTGTATTTTTTCTTCAACCTGATAATCTAAATCCTCTACAAAGCAGACAGACAGCATTTTCTTGAAAACATTTTTCCGCTGTTCGCCAATTCCATTATCAGAAATATCTCCCACACTAAGAGCCATATCAAAACAATAAACATCACAGCTCTTGCCTCCCAATGGAATAGCATTCTCCCAAGCAATGCGTTCTTGTTCCTGTGCTTGAAGCTGTGCTTTTTTCATTTCATCTGAAGATGGAACACTCCCGTCTTCATGCCTCATAAATATTGAAACAGCACTTCCTCTATACTTTCCCTTGCCGTAAGTTTGGGCAATTTTCAAACTTCCACAGGCACTTTCACCAAATACAATTTCAATCATCTTATATACCTCCGATTTAATTGCTCCCGTTATGAATAAATCATCTCATGCAAAACAATTTCTTCTGCCCGGTTATGAATGTTATTGCAACGCTGCACCCATTCCATTTGGTGGGTACGCTTCAATTCCTCGGTTACGCCCTCGGCAGTTTTCATCTGCTCCATGATGGTGTCTAACCGTTCCTGTGCCTGTTCGTTCAGGTCTGCAAGATATGTCCACAATTCCCCGGTCAGTATCAATGTATTCAATCTGGCTGGGTGGACTTCCCTTAAATATTCCCGGTGCATCCGTCCGTACTTTCCGATAGGGCGGTGTTCCTCCGGCAGTTTCAAGTCCGGGATGTAATAATCTCCGACAAGGATATAATCAATTCCGTTTTCCGTTATTCTTGGTTTCAATTCGCTCATGCTCCTTACCTCCTGTGGAAGCAGGCTCGTCTGATACTAACTCAATCACATCGGTAATCTCACAATTCAGCGTTTCGCAGATACGGGCTAATGTATCCATGCTGATGTGCTTTCCCTCTTTGCTCATGTTGGCAATCATATTTGTTGTCATACCAGCGGCAAGCCTTAAATCCTCTTTTCTCATATCACGCTCTAACAGTGTGTGCCAGAGTGGTTTATAGCTGATGTGCATATTGTTTTCCTGCCTTTCTATCCATACCACCGGGGCGGCTGCCCCGGCAGGAACTTTTCTCTTATTATAGCACCAATCTTGTGAAATCACAATTTATTCTTGTAGCCTGCCGCTGATACCGTCTGGATTGTGCATTCCCTTTCTTTTTGTTCCCTTTAATTAGCCATGAACTGTTTCATGCCCTGCGACTTCGCGCCGGGGTTATCGTTGCCGTACCCCTCCATGAGGTTAATGCCGCCCCAAATGCCAAGTCCTGCGCCAAGCGCGATTACCAAAGTCTGCAATACGTCAACTGCGCTGTTGAAAAAATCCATATAAACCTCGCTTTCTGCCGCTAAAACGGCTCAAAAAATGTTGTTGGAAATAAAAATGCCGCCGTTTTTATTCGGCGGCTGCGTCCTCGTCGGACAAATCTATTTCGTATATGTCAAAGGGTTCGTCGGGCTTTACGATTGCCGGACGGGTGGACATATACCGTTCAACGTCAAAAGCGTTTTTCTTGTCGAAGTCGGAAAGGTATTTGTAGTTCGGGTGCTGCGTTATATCGTACTTATCGCTGAAAAAGGGGCGCACGCCGCGCAACTGCAAAATACATTTTCCTCCGTCCATAACTGCGATTTCGTCCTGTGTCATCAACTCCTTTCCCAATTTCTGATAATTGAGGCCATGAGAAACCTGCGTGCCGCGATTTTCGGAAGTGTTGAAACTGTCGATTGTTTCACGTCCCAAGTTCTCCGAAATATCCTTTGCATTTTTCCCGCGCCCTCCCAAAAACAAGGTGCTGTCGGCATTGTCAAGTATGATTTCTGCCGCGTCCTTGTAAATGGCTTTTAGCTGGCTCTGCGATTGCAGAATGATAGAAGCCGAGATTTCCCGGCTGCGGATTGTGGCAATCAATTTTTCAAACTGCGGGATTTGTCCAATGTTTGCAAACTCGTCTAACAGGCAGCGAACATGAACCGGCAGCTTGCCGCCGTATTCGTCGTCGGCCTTGTCGCACAAGAGATTAAATAACTGCGATTGCAGCATAGCGATAACAAAATTAAACGTGCTGTCCGTATCGCTCATAATCAAAAACAAAGCTGTTTTTCTGTCGCCTAACGTGTCAAGTTCTAATTCGTCGTAGGACATAAGATCGCGCAATTCCTTTATATCAAAAGGAGCGAGCCTCGCACCGCAAGAAATGAGGATTGATTTTGCGGTTTTGCCCGCCGCCAATTTATATTTTCGGTACTGCTTCACCGCGAAATGGTCGGGGTCGCGTTCTTCCAAGTCGGCAAACAGCAAATCGACGGGGCTTTGATATTCCTCGTCGTCCTCGCGGGCTTCGCTGGCGTTGATAAGTTCCAACAGGGTAATAAAGTTCATTTCCTCGGCGGGGGCTTCGTACCAGATGTAGCCCACCAACGCGCAATACAAAAGCCGTTCTGCCTATAGTGATAGGTAAGGTTTTGATATTATCTCCACCTTTTCCCCCACTTCACACCGGACATGCGACTTTCACCGCATCCGGCGCTCCATCGATTGCTTTCGCAGGTCATTTAATCAGTCACCAAATTTAAGTTTTATATTATTACTGACAGGTTCGCCTGCTCTCGCAGACTATTGATTTTCGTGAGCATCTTTTTCGTGACATTGAGTGTTTTTATCAGGTCTTTCATTGCCGTTTGGGGCAGTTCTTGTAACAGAACCAGATATTTCTTGTGAATCAGAACCATGTTTTTGTATCTTTCAAATCCACCAAGTGGTCCTGGTACTTTGAGCCATACAGCTACATGTTCCGCATTTACGAATTCTTCTCCACTGACTGCACATTTTCCCTTTTGAGCAGAAAATAAAGATATTTTACTGTCATGGTATTCTGTGCTGTGACCAACCGATATATCTTCTCTCAGTCCTTTCAGAACATATTGATTAAGATTAAGTTCTGTATGGATTGCAGAACGACCTTCTTTTGTATAACTACAAACGATTGACCGCTTCGCCATTGGTACTTTGTTTTTGATGAATGCAATCGGATAGATCATCTGGTCAATTCCCGAAACATATCGAATCATTTTTGACTGTCCGAATCTTTCCTTTTCTGCTTGGGTGATAGTTCCACCTTCACGTTTTAGCATACTTCCTGTTTCCGTATTTAACCTGTTTGTCAAAACTGTCATTACTCGCCTATGGAATTCTCTGCAATCAATACTGATGCAGGTGGCAAGCTGATAATAATTCTGTATGCCTAACACCATAGAGTTATATAGCTGGATTTCTGATAAACAGCTTTTTTTCTCTCTGGGTTTTGCAATATTTTTCGCTTGCTCCACTAGCTTTGCTTTTTCAATTTCAACCTTTTTGTCACAGATTGCCGACTGCACCACATATTTATGATGCTTCAGCCTTACCCTTATTTTGAATCCAAGAAATTCTGACCACCGTTTTCTGGTGTTCACGATCCTTGTTTTCTCCGGGGACACCTCTAATTTCAACCTCTCTTCAATCCACGCCGCAACCGCTTCTTTTGTCCTGACTGCATCCTCTTTCGTTCTACAGAAAATCCGGAAATCATCCGCATACCGAATGATATGCATTTCTTTCATTTCTGTGTTTTTCATAATCCTATAACCATGGCTTTTATCAAAAACCTTAGTCTTTCCGATTATTCTTTCTCGCCCCCTGCTTGTAGCAATCGGATTTTCCTCCCATTGACTAGCTACCCACCAATCCAATTCATTCAGAACGATGTTTGCCAGTAATGGTGAAATGATTCCTCCTTGTGGTGTACCCTTGTCAGGCAATACTGTTGTATTGTCGGGCAGTTTAATTGGAGCTGTCAGTATCCGCTTGATAATAAAAATCAAAGTTTTATCATGGATACCCAACGACCATATCTGTCTGATTAACTTGCTATGATTTACGTTATCGAAAAATCCTTTAATATCAAACTCGATTACATAATGCAGGTTCATCATTTGAAGCATGGTGTAGGTTCTGTTAATGGCATGTTCAACAGATCTGTTCGGACGGAATCCATAACTGTTATTGCTGAACTTTGCTTCGCAGATTGGTTCCATGATCTGCTTGATACATTGCTGTATCAACCTATCCCATATACATGGGATTCCCAGCGGACGTGTTTTTCCATTTGGTTTCGGGATATCTTTCCGTCTAACAGGCTTAGGTCTGTAGCCGTGCTTGCTTCCCGTGACAATAAATCTCACTCTTTTTATCACATCATCAGGATTTAGACTCCCAATGTCTGTGATGTTCTTTTTGTCTGTGCCTGCCGTGTAGCTGCCTTTGTTTGCTTTAATATTTCGGTACGCAAGTAAAATGTTATCCCTGTTCAGTATTAAATCCATAAGATTCTCGAATACTTCACCGTTCTGACTTTTTTGATATAGTTCATCAAAAGTACTTTGCATTCCGTAATACTCTGCGTGACGCAGGTCATCTACACATAATGTTTTACTTTTCTTTGGCATAAGGCATCACCTCCCATCGAAAGTGACCCTTTTGGTCTTACTCGTAATCCTTATCATAGGACTGAATAATGCCTGTTTATTTCAACCGACTTGTGACCATTCCTCCGAGTTCTTCTTTTTCGCAGAACTCATCATAGGTTCGATCACGGCTTTTCAGCACCAGTTCGCCTGCTTATTTTCTTCGTCAGGCTATCCCATAATGGAATCTGATACCTTTCCACGTTCCGATAATCCTATCTGTACATATACCGTTAGGTCTCTGCTATAGTCCTGTCAGCTCGGATGTGCCTGTAACACAACATGGTTGTTCGTAGGGCAAATTTCTACTTAACCACACTGACTGCGCTTTAACGCACCCATACATTTCTATATGGTCTTCTTTTAGAACCGTACATTCGCAGTTTTCGTCAGTTTACCCGCCAAAGTAAACATTCTAACCATAGATATTTTATAGATCCTTGACCTATAGGTAGCGCACCCCACCTCTGGGGCATTTTCGAGAATCTTTTGGCAGATTCCTACGACTACTCTCGGTCGTTGTCACGGAGCTTCTCACCCCAGCCATTACAGCTGACGCAAGTCCGTCAAGGATAGACGTTTCAGGGCGTTACCCCATCATTCCATCTATCGGATTACCAGTTCACAGACTGGTTATTATTTAATAAACCAACACTGTGCACAGACTTTTTACCGCCTGTGAACGTGTCGCACTTACCCAAAAATCCTCCGCGCTTTTTTCTCCCTCACCTTTGGTATTCGCTATCAACGTATTTACCAGCTTCAAAATATCTTTCTCGCTGCGGATATACACAAAGGGGTTGTAGTGCATAGATTTTTTGAAGTTAATCGTATTCAGTACCTTAATGCGGTAGCCCGCCCGTTGCAGCAGCTTCCCGCACTCAATCAAAACCGTACCTTTCGGGTCGGTTAAGACGTAAGAGGAATGAAGCTGCATTAGATTAGGTTTGACAAAAAATCTTGTTTTTCCGCTGCCGCTGCCGCCGATCACGACGACGTTCTTATTTCTCGCGTACTTCGGCTGCTTCGGGCGGCTGTTCATGGTAAGCCGTTCCGTCTGCGTCAAAATGATGTTGTTTTGGAAATCCGGGTCTATGTAGGGCTTTATATCTTCGGCGTTTCCCCATCGGGCAGAGCCGTACTCCGCGCCCTTGCGGTATTTCTTCGCGTTTTTCCCTTTGACATAGACTATCAAGCGGATAATCACCGCACCGACAATGCCGACAAGCAAATCCAACGGGTAAACGCTCGGCAAGGCGTTTTCAAAGGCTGCGGAAAATCCTTGTGTGATATTCAGTATCTTTGCAGAAATATCCGCGCCGGGGGCAAGCCGCACCGCCTGTCCGACTTTATCAAAGAGATAGACAAAGAACACATAGGGGATATTCGGAAGTATCAGCTTTTTGTAGTTGATCTGCTTCATATCTCGCGCCCCCTGTCCATTTTCTTTACCTTGTCGCGGGCGGCGTTAAGCTGCTTCGCCTTGTCCTTTGCAGCGGCAAGGGCTTTGCGGATAGAGGGCTTTTTCTCCCGGTTCAGCTTCTTTGCGGAAAACTCTTGAAACGCTGCGGTCATAACGTCCGCGTCCCGGCCTTTGAAAAACACAAGGTAACGGGTCTGCTCGCCCTTAACCTTTTTTAGCGAAAAATCTATGTTGTATTTCTTCGCCGTACTCTCAAAGGCTTTAATATTGCTGTCGGTGATCTCGATGTTGGAAACACCCGCGTTCTGCTTCATAAGCTGCCGCATGGTCTGTTTCCCATGCGCGGGTTTGCTTTTCTGCTCCAAAAACTTTTGGATTGCTTTCTGTAACGCCTGTTCGGTAAGCCGCGCCGCGCCTTTTCCCACTTTGACGTATAGGGCAATCGTTTTTTGGGTTACTTCCTCCTGCAAGGTATCAACTCCTTTCCCGGTAAAGTGCGGCTATGCTCATTCGCCGCCGTATAAGTCGTGATTGACAAGGGCGGTATAGTAGCTGTCAATGGTACTCGGCGCGTTGAACAGCACCGCTTTTAGATACTGCTTGATGTTGCGCACTTTGGTTGTGTTCTCCCTCATGCAATCCAAAACAAACTCAATATGGCTGCTGTTCAGCTTCAAAAACTTGGATTTCACCAATTCGGCGGGGTAGTCGTCCCCGGCAATACGGATTGTCTTTCGGGCTGTGCAGACGGTTTCCAGCATAAGGTCAACAATCTCGTCCAAACGGTCTTTGTCAATTTTGCAGTTTTGAATGAGATGGTCGTATTCGATATTGTCCTTGATAATCTCCCTGTAAATCTCTACTGCGCTATTGCTTTTCGCTTCCGTTCTTTTCCTTTCCGGCGGCGTAGCCGCTTCGCCATGCGCAAAGGGCAAGGGGTTTAGGGAATGGAAAGGAATGGAATCGGTACTTGATAAATCAGTAATTGATTGTTCTTTACTTAATATATCTTTATTTAATTGCGTTGGATTTTCCAACGTAGGTTTTTCCTGCGTAGGTTTTTCCAACGTTGGATTATCCAATGTTGGATTTTCCAATGTAGGTAAATCCAATATAGGCGGCTGTCCGCCGCTGGTAGCTGCTTCCGGCTCTCGCGGCTGCGGCTGCTCGTATATGACGTAATCTGCGCCCCGCAAGCGTCCCTTTTCGTCGCGCTCCCGGCTGCGCACGATATATCCGGCTTTTTCGAGTTCCTTTACCGCTTCGCGGATTGCGTCGATCTTCTCCCGGTTGATATGGGATAAGCCCGCAAGGGTATAATCCCAATCTTCGGGCAGCGAAAGCATTTGCGACAACAAGCCCTTTGCCTTTAAGGACAATTCCTTGTTTCGCAAGTGGTGGTTGCTCATAACGGTATATCCCGTATTTCGCTCCACTCTGAAAACTGCCATATTTCCTCACTTCCTCTCTTGGTATGCGTGGACAATTAGAAAGCCGTTTTCGGCTGTTTTGGTATTGCAATATGCCCTTTGCCGTTTTCGCGTCTGCAAAGCCGCATGGCACAAGGGCTTTTGCCCGTCTATTTGTCCATGCTGGCGTGCGTTTTCCGCGTCCTTTTGCCGGGGCAATAGGGACACTCTTTGAAAACGCAAAACTCATATTTCCACCCGGGGCGGTAGAAACGGCAAGTGCCGCAATCTTCATCATCTCCGGCACAACCGGATTGATAGCGGTCAAATCCCGGCTTCTGCTGCATGAGCAATTCAAACGCCCGCTGCTTGCCCTTTGTGAAATACATTCCGGCTGCACCTCCTTTCCTGCGGGCATAAAAAAACGGCGTTACTTTCTCCCCCAAAGGGGTTAAGGTAACGCCGTTTGTGTGCGTATTCAGTTTTTAACACATTCCCTGTCTATCCGCTGTCCGCAAAACCATTGATTTTATTAGCTTTTTGCCGCTATCGCTATCACACCTCATTATTTAACCGTCCAGGATTTCAGAGGATGATGGAAGATGCAAAAGCAGGACGTATAAAAAGTATTGTTATAAAGGACTTTTCAAGATTTGGAAGAGATTATCTGGAAGTGGGGAATTATCTGGAAAAAATCCTGCCAGTCCTTGGTATTCGAATTATCTCAATTAACGATGGTTTTGACAGTATCAATTCCTCTGGTTTTACTGGAGGAATGAGTGTAGCGTTAAAAAATATGCTGAACGCAATGTACAGCAGAGATTTGTCCAGAAAAGTTCGTTCTGCGATGAAAACACATGCTAAAAACGGTGAATATATGCCGGCTTTTCCAAAATATGGATATATTAAAGATCCAGAAGATAAGCATCATCTGGTTATAGATCCAGAAGCGGCTGAAACAGTGAAACTGATATTCACAATGGCGGCAGATGGGAAAACCAAAGGACAGATAGCAAAATATCTGAACGAAACCCATGTGCTTACATGCAGGGAGTATATGTGCAGAAAAGGTATAAAAATGCACAGAGAAAACGAAAAAGAAAAGAAACTCTGGTCAGTCACAACAATCTCAGATATGCTCAAAAATGAAGTGTATCTTGGAAAAATTATTTGGAATAAAAAGAGAGTGGCAAGAACAGGAAGCAATAAATTGGTTTCCAATGATAAAGAGGAGTGGATTGTTGTAGAAAATGCACATGAACCAATTATATCCGATGAATTATTCCGGAAAGCAAATGAGAAAGCGTTTACTAACCAGAAAAAAGTTCTTGCAAAAAGAGGAGTAGCCTGCCCTATTTTCTTTTGCCCGACCTGTGGAAGAAGACTTGGTTTTACCAGCAGAGAGACTGGGTATCGCTGTATGCAGGCACATATCAGTGGTCTTAGTGGGTGTGCGGAAAGTAAAATGGACAGGAAAGAAGCAGAAGAAACAGTACTGGATGCAGCCAGAAATATGGCACAATTCATTTCGGAAAATCTTGAGAAAAAGAAAAGAGAATGGCATAAAACAATTTTGAAAGAAGAAAATATCGCAACACTGAAAAGTGAAAAAAAGCGACTCTCGTCAAGAAAGATGAAACTATATTCTGATTATCGTTCAGAAGTGTTGGACAAGGAAGGGTATATGGAAGAACTGGAAAAAACGACTTCCCGTATTTTAGAAATCACTTTGCAGATAGCAGAATTGGAGAATGAGATTGCAGTAGCGAAGAAAAAATGTGATGAAGCAACAGAAAAAGAAATGGAAGTAAATGAGATTGCAGCATTGCAGGATTTTGACAAAATACAGCTGTCAAAGATTATTGAGAAAGTCTTTATTTATGAACCAGGTCGTATGGAGATAAGCTGGAAGATGGATGACATTTTCTACAAAGAAGAAAAAGCATAAACGGAATAAGATTGTTCGCAGGAGCATCACTGGATGAAAACAGTGGTGCTTTTTGCGAATTAAAAGCAAATTTTTTTTAGACTTATATTGACAAAAGCAGAACTAAAGGCACTGTATTGGAACGATATAGATTTTTCCAGAAGAGCACTTTGGGTAAAGAAAACAATGTGCCTTGTGCGTAGTGACCATGGAGCATATTTCGAGGTACATAATCCCAAGACTTTCAGTGGAAATCGATTAATTCCTCTTACAAATAAATGTATAGAGGCACTTATGAGACAAAAGACATTAAATACATCTACAGTGCAGAAATATAAGGATACAAATTTTACGAATTTGGTATTTCCATCTAAAAAGAACCAGCCTTTTCATGATATGGTCATACTTGAGTCAATACATAATGTAATTGCTAAAATGGCTGCGGATGGCGTTTATGTTGAAAAATTTGGTCCACATACATTCAGACATACATTTGCAACAAGAGCGATTGAAAATGATATGAACCCTAAAACACTTCAGAGAATTCTGGGGCATAGTTCACTACAAATGACAATGAATCTCTATTGCCATGTTTCTGATGATAAGTTGTTTGATGAAATGAAGAAAATGGAAAAATAAAATGGTGTAAAAGTGGTGTAAACAAACAAAAATCAGCTGTGAAGACTATTGAAAACAATACGCTTCTCATATAAATATGCAAAAAAAAGTGGGTTGTTATATTTTTTTACATATAAAAAGAAATTGTGAAATTTTTATCTTTAAATGTGCGAAAATTATGAAAATTATGCGTATTCATATACTTATACAGAAGAATTTTCATGTAATAAAGCTAAAAAATGAAGCGTAGCGGTAGAATACGGAGCTGATTTGCACAATAAAATATAACAAAAACCAGGAAAGTCAATACGTCATTTAAAAACAAATTCTTAACAAATAATGAATTTTGTATATATTCAAACGTTTTTGTTGCACTTCTTTTGTCAATTTGCTATAATTGGTACAATAAACAGAAAGAAATGGGAGAGGTGAACTATGAATTTAGGTATCATTGCACATAATAGTAAAAAAGTTCTCATTGAAGATTTCTGTATCGCTTATAAGAACATCCTGGCCAAGCATGAAGTATATGCTACCGGCACTACAGGAAGAAGAATTGAGGAAGCCACCGGTCTTCATGTCCATAAGTTTTTACCGGGCAGTATCGGAGGCGATAAGCAGTTCATGGAAATGGTAGAGCGGCAGGATCTGGATATGGTAATACTTTTCTATAATCCTGTTATGATAGATCCGAAGGAGCCAGACATCACAGCTATTGTAAAGCGCTGTGACCAGTATAATATTCCGGTGGCGACCAATATCGCTACTGCAGAACTTCTTATTCTTGGACTGGCCCGTGGTGATCTGGATTGGAGACTGAATCTGAAATGAGAGTCATCGCAGGAAAAGCAAGACGACTGAACCTTAAGACTGTGCCGGGTATGGACACACGCCCGACCACAGACCGCATCAAAGAAACTCTTTTTAATATTCTTCAGCCTGAACTTCTGGATTGTCACTTCCTTGATCTGTTCAGCGGAAGCGGTGCAATCGGCATTGAGGCATTAAGCCGCGGAGCAGCTCGGGCTGTTTTTGTTGAAAAAAATCCCAAGGCATGCACATGCATAAGAGAAAATCTGACATTTACAAAACTTGCAGATAGTGGTACACTGCTGAATATGGACGTGATGCAGGCCCTTCGTTCCTTAGAAGGAAAGGGCGTTTTCGACTGCATATTTATGGATCCCCCATATAACCATGAGCTGGAGCGTCAGGTTCTGGAATACCTTCAGGACAGCAGTATTCTGGATGAGAATACACTGATCATCGTGGAAGCTGACCTTACTACAGATTTCGGTTATGTGGAAGATCTTGGCTACAGACAGCTGCGTTCCAAAGAATACAAAACTAACAAGCATATCTTTTTATGCCGGGGAAAGTGAGAAAAATACATGGTAATAGCTGTTTATCCAGGAAGTTTTGATCCGGCCACTTATGGTCATCTGGACATAATCAAGCGTGCAAGCGTATCTTTCGACAAAGTAATCGTAGGAGTTTTGCATAATTCTGCAAAAAGTCCGTTGTTTTCTGTTGAAGAACGTGTTAATATACTAGAAAAGGCAACAAAAGACATGGAGAATGTAGAAATCAAGGCATTCAAGGGTCTTTCTGTGAACTTTGCCAGAGAGAATCATGCACAGGTGATCGTGCGCGGGCTTCGTGCAGTTACAGATTTTGAATTTGAACTGCAGATGGCACAGACAAACCGAGTGCTTGCTCCGGATATTGACACCGTGTTTCTGACGACAAGCCTGGAATATGCATATCTTAGCTCTACTATTATGAAAGAAGTAGCAGGCTATGATGGCGACCTGAGCAAATTTGCTCCGCCGGAAATTACCGAAGCTGTTAAGAAAAAAATGCACGATTTGAAGAAATAGAATAAGGAGAGTTTACTATGAGCAGCAGAATTGAACAGATCATTGAAGAAATCGAAGAATATGTAGACAGTTGTAAATATCAGCCACTTTCTACAACTAAGATTGTAGTGAATAAAGAAGAAATCGAAGAGCTTCTTCGTGAACTTCGTCTTAAGACTCCAGACGAGATCAAACGTTATCAGAAGATCATCAGCAATAAGGATGCCATCCTTGAGGATGCACAGACAAAGGCAGATGCACTGATCGCAGATGCACAGAATAAAGCTCAGGAGCTTGTTACCCAGCATGAGATCATGCAGAAAGCATATGCGCAGGCAAACGAGACTATCAATGCAGCGAATCGTCAGGCTCAGGAGATTCTGGATTCCGCTACACAGGATGCTAACAGCATTCGTCTCAGCGCGATCACATACACAGATGACATGATGGCAAACATCGGTTCCGTACTTACCCAGACTCTTGAGGATGCTGGCGGCAAATATAAAGGATTCATCGATGCTCTTCAGGCATGCATGGATGTTGTAAACCATAATCGTCAGGAGCTTGCGCCACAGACTGCTCAGGCAGCTGCAATGTCCGGCTCTTATCAGCCGGCTGATACAGAGGCTTCCAAGGAAGATGAAGCTCTTCTGGACGAGATTGGCGATAACTAATTTTGCTGCGCGAAATATAGCAGACTTTATCTGATTGTGATTCACTAAAACTATTCTATAAATGTTTTATGTGAGCAGGGATCATGTTTATAAGAATATAAGTATGAGAGCAGCAGTAACTGCTGCATTCATACATTTGGCAGAAGCGTACGGATGAAGGGAGAGTTCCTTTCCAAGTACGCTTTTTGTTTGCGCCATAATACAGAATCCTCCGAATGCACTCATGCACAGTGCAAGAAGTACACGAAGTGAATAAGAAAACCCGGACAGCAGGAGCCCATGGAGACCAGTGGTAACTTCTATCAGTCCGAGAAGAATATATTTTCCCTGTGCCGGAAGATACCAGAAATGACTTATGGCTGCGGACAGAATAGAAAACATAAGAATATAACCCCCCAGTTTTGCCATAGTTTCAAAACTATTCATAATGACAAAATCCAGGAGCCCGGCAGAAGTATATTCCTGCTCAGATGTTTTTGGCGTACAAAAGGAAAGCAGTGAGTTTTTTCTATAGAATGTAAAGCGAAAAAAACACATGCAGATCATGTCTGATAGAAACAGAATCCCCACAAGAAAACCAATATGTAATTTTCCCTCAAGACAGATATGTCCCACATAAGTAATAAGAAAGGCCGGACTTGGATTATTGCAGAAAGTTAACAAATATTCAGCCTCCTGCCGGCTGATTTTTCCAGCATAATACAAATCTGCGGTTAATTTTGCCCCCATAGGGTAACCGGTGAGAAGTCCCAGAAGAAATACATAGGCTCCTCCCGGAGAAAGCCCAAAAACGACCTTGAAAAAAGGAGCAGTTGGTTGTAAAATTTTTGTAATCCAATCTGTGTGCACCAGAATTCCTGTAAGGATCATAAACGGAAGAAGGGTAGGCAGTAAGGTCTCCAACCACAGTTTCAGTCCGTTTCTTGCCGCAGCAAGAGCTTCGGCCGGGTAACACAGAAGGAAGAGTAAAAGCAGGATAACAGAAAGCAGGATTATTTTTTTCTTCATTTTGACCTCGTTATTAAAATAAAAGCCCAACATGTGAAGTTATAGTCAGGTTGTGTTCAGCAGCCTGAAGTATGTTTAAAAAATCATTATATAAAATTTATATTCTGTTTCTGTCTCAAAATGCCGAAAAGATAAATACAAACCATATATAAAATTTTGGAGGTAACCCATATGGCAATTTTAGAAAACTTCGAACCCAAAAATGTGTTTCACTATTTTGAGGAAATCTGTGGTATTCCACATGGTTCAGGAAATACAAAACAAATCAGTGATTATCTGGTGAATTTTGCAAAGGAGCATGATTTGAAATATGTTCAGGATGACATGAATAATGTTGTGATTTATAAACCTGCAACACCTGGCTACGAAAACGCGCCCACAGTCATCCTTCAGGGACATATGGATATGGTTTGTGCGAAATGCCCGGAAATCGAACATGATTTTATAAAGGATGGACTAAAGCTGGTTGTGAAAGATGGCTTTTTATCAGCCGAGGGCACTACTCTTGGCGGCGATGACGGAATTGCAGTGGCTTATGGCCTTGCGCTTTTAGACAGTACAGATTTGCCGCATCCGGCTTTGGAGGTTGTTTTCACCGTCGATGAAGAGACGGGGCTTCTGGGCGCTGACGGATTCGACTGCAGCCTTTTGAAGGGAAGAAGAATGATCAATCTGGATTCTGAAAAAGAGGGCTGTCTGTGGGTAAGCTGCGCTGGTGGTGTTGCTGGAAATTCTTATCTGCCAGTCCGGCGTGTGGACGCTTCCGGCAGAAAAGTTAACGTAAAAGTCTGTGGACTTGTGGGAGGCCATTCCGGAGCTGAAATACACAAAAACCGCGCAAGTGCCAATATTCTTATGGGACAGTTTCTTTATGAACTTTCCCATGTCTGTGGCTATGCATTAAAAGAATTAGAAGGTGGTCAGCAGGACAACGTTATTACAAAAGAATGCGAAGCGGTTCTTCTTGTGCTTCCGGAAGAAATTTCTCAGATCACTTCCCTTGCAAAGAAAATGCAGAAGGATTTCCAGGCAGAATACACTGGTACAGATGATACTATTACAATTCAGATAACAGAAGAAGGGGATATGGATGCACAGGTTCTTCATCCCACCAGCCAGGAAAAAGTGCTTTTTTATCTGATGAACATGCCATTTGGTGTTAAGAAAATGAGTGGTACCATAGAAAATCTGGTGGAAACCTCCTGCAATCCCGGAATTCTGAAGCTGTATGGGGACGAGTTGTTTGTACAGACCAGTATCCGAAGCTCTGTAGGAACTGCCAAAGAGGCTCTTTCCCATAAAATTCAATACCTGACAGAATTTCTGGGAGGCGAATATGAGACTGAGGGGGCTTATCCTGCATGGGAGTATCGTAAAGCTTCTCCTCTTCGTGACAAGATGGTAGAAATTTATAAAAACATGTACGACAAAGACCTGGACGTAGTTGCCATTCATGCCGGTCTGGAATGTGGTATTTTTTATGAGCGAATGGAAAACCTTGACTGCACCTCTCTTGGACCGGATATTCTGGACATCCACACCAGCAAAGAACGCCTTGATATGGCTTCTGTGAAACGGGTTTGGGAATATCTGACAGAAGTATTGAAAAATTTGAAAGACTGATAATTACATGTATATTTAAAAGCCTGTTTTTCATAAAGCTTTTGGCATACCCCCATTAAATAGTAACTGTGGCTGCCATAGCCTTTGATCATTCGAATCAGCTGTATTTGGAAAAATATTTTCCATACAGCTGATTTTTTGTTCTAATTTTTCTGATTTTCCATATATTATCTGAGGGTGAAAAAATCGTTACTATTTACTGGTAACAAAAAAATCATCCACCTTTTCCCATATATTAAAGAGAGGAAATGCCATGAAAAGAAAGACCGGGAAACACTTACTCCTTCTTCTTTTTCTTTTGCCGCTGCTTATCTTGCTTCAGAATTTTATTCAGCAAAGAAGCCAGGCCTCCCTGTTAAAACCGGACACCTGTTTTACAGAAAGCTTCCGGGAACAGGCTTTGTCGTCTGCGCTATATGCAGAGTTAGAAGAAAGAGTACATTCGGATGGAGAATTTGCCGATCTTCTTACAACAACTATGCTGAATGGAAAATTTTTTCCAAAATATCTTTCCGGAAACAGGGAAGCATATCTGCGCTTCAAACCCAAAGCCTATTATGACCTGAGAAACTGTTATCTGGCTGTCTGGAAAGACCTGGAAAGTTTTCCCATTCCAATCAGAAACGATAGAGAAATATGGCAAGAGATTTTTTATGAAAACACCTTTGGCGCTGCCCGAAGCTATGGTGGAAGCCGGACGCACGAAGGCTGCGATCTCTTTGGCAGGGTTTCTCAATCCGGATTTTATCCTGTGATTTCCATGACTGATGGCAAAATAGAAAAAATCGGATGGCTTCCTCTTGGCGGATACCGGATCGGAATCCGTTCTCCTCATGGAGGGTATTTTTATTATGCCCATCTTGCATCCTATGAAAAATATTTTCAGACAGGTGAAGCAGTGGAAGCGGGGCAGATCCTTGGATTCATGGGAGATACCGGATACGGAGAAGAAGGAATGTCCGGAAAATTTCCGGTTCATCTTCATCTGGGAATCTACATAAATCCACAGGGAAAAGAGGAACTGAGTGTAAACCCTTACTATGTCTTACAGGCAATGGAGAAAAAAGTAAAAAAATACACTTATTGATAACAAATTTTTTGAAATATATGCTATAATGATTAAACATATGGGCAGACACACTTAAATTTAACTGCAGAATATTTTTCATAATACAATGCCCATATTCTGTAAGGAGCGATTTATATGGAAATACAGTTATGGAGAAGCATTTTATGCCCCTACGAACTGGCAGTCAGGGAACTGATTGTCAAATTTGAACACATTATCAGCGAACATCGAGAAAATGATCTGTATTCCCCTATTGAGCAGGTAAGCGGACGAGTGAAAAGTGTATCCAGCATTCTGGAGAAAATGCAGCGCAAGCATATTCCTATGGAACGCATGGAGGAAGAAGTAGAAGACATTGCCGGAATCCGTATTATCTGTCAGTTTGAGGAAGATATTGAGACAGTAGCATCCCTGATCCAAAACCGGTCAGATATGACCATTAAGAGTGAGAAGAATTATCTGAAGCATGTGAAACAGAGTGGTTACAGAAGTCTCCATCTGATCATTTATTATACAGTAGAAACATTAAATGGTCCCCGGAAGCTGCAGGCGGAAATTCAGATCCGCACCATGGCTATGGACTTCTGGGCAACGATCGAACATTCCCTTCAGTACAAATATAAAGGGGACATGCCGCCGCATGTGGCAGAGCGTCTGACGAATGCCGCGGATGCTATTATTTTGCTGGATCAGGAAATGTCTTCTGTGCGCGATGAAATCATGGATGCCCAGAATTCTTCCCAGATGCAGTCCAATCTTGTAAAAGATATTCTCAATAATATAGAAAATCTTTACCGCGTATCCAGCGAACGGGAGATTACCAAAATTCAAACAGAATTTCTTCGTGTTTTCCATACCAAAGATTTGAAACAGCTGGAGCGTTTTCACAGACAGCTTGATATTATCGCGGAAGGTTACCGCGCCCAGGCTGTTTACCATAATATCGGACATCAGCCAGGCAAGAGCTGTATTTCATAAATCTGTCCGAAAATACGTTACTGTTCATTTTGTTCACATCATTCTTGGAACACGCCTTACAGAATGAGCAGTGCATAGGAGAAAAATATAGATGTCACAATTTTTACCAGTTACAAAAAAAGACATGGAGGACAGAGGCTGGGATCAGGTAGATTTTGTCTACGTGACAGGAGATGCTTACGTAGATCATTCCTCTTTTGGAACTGCTATTATCAGCCGCCTTCTGGAGAGCCGGGGCTATAAAGTGGGAATTATCCCTCAGCCCGACTGGCGCAGGAAGGAGAGTATTGCCATATTTGGAGAGCCTCGCCTTGGCTTCCTTGTAAGTGCCGGCAATATGGATTCCATGGTTAATCACTATACCGTTGCAAAAAAGCACCGCCAGAAGGATTCTTATTCTCCTGGCGGTAAAATGGGTTTGCGGCCAGACCGTGCTGTTATTGTATACAGTAATCTGATTCGTCAGACTTTTAAGAAAACTCCTGTAATCCTTGGTGGAATCGAGGCAAGCCTCAGACGTATGGCACATTACGATTACTGGGAAAATAAGGTGAAGCACAGTATCCTCATAGATTCCGGCGCAGACCTGATTTCCTACGGAATGGGAGAGCATTCTATTATTGAGATTGCAGAGGCTCTTGACAGCGGAATCCCTGTCAGCGAAATTACCTATGTGGCAGGAACCGTCTATAAATGCAGGGATCTGTCCCGCACTTACGAGCCGATCATACTTCCTTCTTTTGATGAAGTACAGGCGGATAAGCAGGCTTATGCCAGAAGCTTTGCCATCCAGTATCAGAATACTGACCCTTTTACAGCAGGAACCATGGCCGAATCCTACGGAACAAAGGGTTACGTGATCCAGAATCCACCTGCATTACCTCTTACACAGGAGGAGATGGACGATGTATATGATCTTCCTTATGCGGGAAATTATCATCCCATGTATGAGAAAGACGGCGGAATTCCTGCATTAGAGGAAATTAAATTCAGTCTTACCAGCAACAGAGGATGTTTCGGAAGCTGCAGCTTCTGTGCATTAACTTTTCATCAAGGAAGAATCCTGCAGACCAGAAGTCATGAATCAATTCTGAAAGAAGCGGTCCACATGACCGAGGAGAAAGATTTCAAGGGATATATCCACGATGTAGGCGGACCTACAGCGGACTTTCGCCAGCCTTCCTGCCAGAAACAGCTGACCAGAGGCGTTTGCAAGAACCGTCATTGTCTGTTTCCTGAACCATGTAAGAATCTGACCGCGGATCACAAAGATTACGTTTCTCTTCTTCGTAAGCTCCGGGATCTTCCAAAAGTAAAAAAAGTATTTGTCCGTTCCGGTGTGCGTTTCGATTATGTGTTGGCAGACCCGGACAAAACTTTTCTTAATGAACTTGCCAAATATCATGTAAGCGGACAGCTTCGTGTAGCTCCTGAGCATGTTTCCAATCAGGTGCTGAAATATATGGGCAAGCCGTCCCACGAAGTGTATGAGAAATTTTTGAAGGAATTTGACAAGGCAAATAAGAAGGCTGGCTTACAGCAGTTTGCCGTGCCATATTTTATGTCCTCTCATCCGGGATGTACCATGAAAGAGGCTGTGAAGCTGGCAGAATATGTCCGTGATCTTGGCTTTACTCCGGAGCAGGTGCAGGACTTTTACCCAACACCTTCTACACTGTCTACCTGTATGTATTACACGGGAATCCATCCTCTTACAGGCGAAAAGGTTTATGTGCCGAAGAGCGCCCATGAAAAAGCCATTCAACGTGCGCTTATGCAATATAAGAATCCGGTCAACAGAGAACTGGTTCTCGAAGGATTGAAAATTGCAGGGCGTATGGATCTGGTTGGGTATGGGGAAAAATGTCTGATCCGGCCTGTCAGAAAAGGGCATGGGGACAGCAAATATACAGAGAATGCCGGGCGTAACAGAGGATCAAAGCATGGTCCGGCACCAAAGAAAACCATCCGCAATCATCACACAAGAAAAAAGCAGAAATAGGAGTGTTTTCATGAAACTAATGCAGACAAACAAAGGAGAATTCGGATATCTGAAGCGTGAACGAAAGCGCAGGATCATAATTGCTGCCATTATGCTTGGTGTCCCCGTTTTTATTTTTATCAGTATGTGGATTTACCTAGGTACCAGAAATTCTATCTGGACTATCATTGCTCTGGTAGGATCTCTTCCAGGCTGTAAGGCTGTGGTAGATGTGATCATGGTCTATCTGGCAAAGCCTGTAGATCCGGTCCTGTACAAGAAGATCCATGCGCATCAGGGTGATCTTGTAATGGCGTACGAGATGTATATGACTTTCTATGAAAAAAAATGCACCATAGATGCCATTGCAGTATGCGGAAATACTGTAGTCGGTTATACCAGTGATCCGAAAGCAGATACAAATTTTATGGCTGCAGAAGCCCAGAAACTGGTTCGCAAAAACGGCTATAAAGTAGATGTAAAAATTCTTGGAGAGCTTCGTCCTTTCCTGGAACGTCTTGATTCTATGAACGAACACAAGGAATCCTTAGAAGAAGGGCTTCGCTTTACACCAGATCCAAGATATCCTGATTTTACCAGAGATGAAATGGTGAAGCATGTGATCCTGAATTTGTGTATCTAAGAGGATATCCAGCATGAAAGAATTTATTATTAATGAAAATGAAGCGGGACAGCGCTTTGACAAATATCTAGGAAAGCTTCTCCGTGAAGCTCCAAAAAGCTTTTTTTACAAAATGCTCCGCAAGAAAAATATTACCTTAAACGGCGGCAGAGCCACTGGAAATGAGAAGCTTTCCACTGGTGACCACGTAAAGCTTTTCCTTTCGGATGAGACTTTCGGGAAATTTGCAGGAGTACAGGAAACGGTAGCAAGAGCTCATCAGAAGCTTGACATTGTGTATGAAGACGATAATATCCTTCTGATCAACAAACCTGTGGGAATGCTTTCCCAGCCTGCAGATGATAAGGAACCATCACTGGTAGAATATCTGACGGGGTATCTTCTTGAAAGCGGAGCGGTTACGGAAGCGTCTTTACATACCTTCCGCCCATCTGTCTGCAATCGTCTGGACCGTAATACCAGCGGACTTGTGGCTGCAGGAAAATCCCTGACAGGACTTCAGGAGCTTTCTTCATTGTTTCATGATCGAAGCCTTCACAAATTTTACCGCTGCCTGGTAAATGGTGTTATAAAAAATGAAAAATATATCAAAGGATATTTGCATAAAGACGAAAAATGTAATAAAGTAACAGTACAGGAAACGGAAACATCCGGAGCACTTCCCATTGAGACCAGATACCGTCCCCTTGGAGATAACGGAACCGTTACCCTTCTTGAGGTGGAGCTGATTACCGGACGCACACATCAGATCAGGGCACACCTTGCAGGAACTGGTCATCCCCTTATTGGAGATTACAAGTACGGCAGGCGTACCTTAAACGATGAATACTGCAGAAAGTATGGTCTGAAATCGCAGCTGCTTCACGCATACAGGTTGGAAATCCCGGAAATTGAAGGGCGTCTTTCCTATCTGTCTGGCAAAGAGTTCACGGCTCCTTTGCCTTATCTGTTTCAAAAAATCCTGAAAGAGGAACACGTAGAGGAGAATAAATAATATGAAAATCTGGCATGAAGTATGGGACTATATAAAAATGATCATCATTGTAGTTGCTATAGTCCTGGTTATCAACAATGTAGTACTGATCAACGCAAAAATCCCTTCTCCATCCATGGAGAAGACTATTATGACCGGCGACCGTATCTTTGGATTCCGTCTTGCATATGGTATCAATCTGGATCTGTTTGGACATGAGATTTCCAAAAAAGTCAAGGATCCCGAGCGCTTTGACATTGTAATTTTCAAGTATCCGGATGATGAAAGCCAGCTTTTCATCAAACGTGTGATCGGACTTCCGGGAGAGACTGTTGAGATCAAAGACGGAAAGGTATATATCGACGGTTCTGAGACTGCTCTTGATGATTCCTTTATTCCAGAGAAAATGCAGGGAAGCTTCGGTCCATATACCGTTCCGGACAATTGCTATTTTATGCTGGGTGATAACCGAAATGATTCTAAGGATTCCCGCTTCTGGAAGAACACATTCGTCCGCTTTGACCAGATTGTAGGGAAAGCAGTTGTAAGATATTATCCATCCATCAAGCTTCTTGGCTACGAGGAACCGTAAGAATGGCGACATGGAACAGCAGAGGGCTCCGGGGTTCTACCCTGGAGGACCTTGTAAACCGAACAAACGATCAGTACAGGGAGAAGGGACTTGCTCTGATACAGAAGATTCCCACTCCCATCACTCCGGTACGCATGGACAAAGAGAACCGTCACATTACTCTGGCATACTTTGACCAGCGAAGTACTGTTGACTATATAGGTGCAGTACAGGGAATTCCTGTCTGCTTTGATGCAAAGGAATGCAGCGCCCAGACGTTTCCTCTGGCAAATATTCATCCTCATCAGGTGAAATTTATGGAGGACTTTGAAAAACAGAATGGCGTGGCATTTTTTCTTATATTTTTCAGTCAGTTGAACTTATTTTATTATCTGCCTTTTCGGGAACTGTTGGCATACTGGAGACGGATGGAAGAGGGCGGACGGAAAAGCTTCCGCAGGGAGGAACTGGATGAGAAGTATTACCTGCCGAAAAAGAGCGGCTTTCTGGTTCCTTATTTAGAGGGATTAAAGTTGGATCTGGAAACACGCGTGTTGCCATAACACACGCAACACTTCGTCTTGACAATCTTGGAATATTCCACTATAATCAACATTGATTTTGCATTATCGTAGTAGTGTGATAAAGTGCTATGTAATTAACAAGCAAGAAACAACATGGAGGAAACATGATATGCAGAGAATTTTTCATACGCCGGAGGGTGTACGGGATATTTACAGTCAGGAATGCAGCCGAAAGCAAAAACTTCAGGAAAAGCTTCACCGTGTATTCCATCAGTATGGCTTTGAAGATATAGAAACTCCCACATTTGAATATTTTGAAGTGTTTAGTAAAGAAGTGGGAACCATTCCCTCCAGGGAGCTTTATAAATTTTTTGACAGAGAAGGCAATACCCTTGTTCTTCGACCTGACTTTACACCGTCTGTTTCCAGAGCCTGTGCCACCTATTTTAACCCTGAAAAAGAGGTAGTAAGTCTGTGTTATACAGGCAACACTTTTATCAATAATTCCAGCTTTCGCGGAAGATTGAAAGAGACAACCCAGATGGGCGTTGAGCGTATGGGCGATGATTCACCGGAAGCAGATGCAGAGATTCTGGCTATGACGGTAGAGTGTCTGCTTGCGACAGGACTTACCGAATTTCAGGTAAGCGTTGGGCAGGTTGATTATTATAAAGCGATTTTTGCCCAGACAGGCATGAGCCAGGAAGAGGAAGAAGAGCTTCGGGAGCTGATTTCCCAGAAAAACTATTTTGGTGTGGAAGAGCTTGTAAAGAATAAGAACATGGATAAATCCCTTGCAAGAGTTCTTTCCCAGCTTCCTCAGATGTTCGGATCGACAGAAGTTCTGGAAAAGGCAAAATCCCTTACGGACAATCCACAGGCATTAAAGGCGGTTGCGCGTCTGGAAGAAATCTATGAGCTTCTGAAAGTTTACGGCTATGAAAAATACGTTACTTTTGATTTTGCAATGTTAAGCAAATATCATTACTATACCGGAATCATTTTCCAGGCTTATACCTACGGTACAGGAGAAGCGTTGATCAAGGGCGGCCGTTACAACCAGCTGATGAAACATTTCGGCAAGCCTGCTGCATCCATCGGGTTTGCCATTGTAGTAGATAACCTTCTGATGGCTCTTTCCAGACAAAAAATCGAAATGGAGGAAGAGGAGGGCGTTACGGTTATCACTTACCGCAAAGAAAACCGTATCCAGGCAATCCAGAAGGCCAAAGAGCTTCGCGCCCAGGGCAGAAATGTAGCCCTTCGCCCAGAGAAAGTTACTAAGGTTTGTGAGGTGGAATTATGAGATATCTGACTTTTGCCCTTACCAAGGGAAGACTTGCAGACAAAACCCTTGCCATACTTGAGAAAATCGGGATCACCTGCGAAGAGATGAAAGATAAGGATTCCCGTAAACTAATTTTTG
Organism: Blautia faecis; assembly: GCF_020554845.1. Lineage (GTDB taxonomy): Bacteria > Bacillota > Clostridia > Lachnospirales > Lachnospiraceae > Blautia_A > Blautia_A faecis. The sequence goes on from NZ_JAJCIA010000029.1 coordinate 24,535, forward strand.
TAAATGAAGAATTAAAGCTTCGTTTTTTCCTTGCCAAAGGACCAGATGTACCTACATATGTAGAATATGGCGCAGCTGACATCGGAATTGTCGGAAAGGATACGATCCTGGAAGAAGGCCGTAAGCTTTACGAGGTAATGGATCTTGGATTTGGAGCCTGCCGCATGTGCGTTTGCGGACCTGATAGTGCCAAACCCCTTCTGAATTCAAACCAGCTGATCCGTGTGGCAACCAAATATCCAAACATTGCCAAAGATTATTTCTATAATAAGAAGCATCAGACTGTGGAAATCATTAAGCTGAATGGTTCTATTGAGCTTGCACCTATTGTAGGTCTTTCTGAAGTGATCGTAGATATCGTTGAGACCGGAAGCACACTTCGCGAAAATGGACTGAAGGTGTTAGAAGAAGTTTGCCCTCTTTCAGCAAGAATGGTTGTGAATCAGGTAAGCATGAAAATGGAAAATGAAAGAATCAGTAAGCTGATTGAAGATTTACGAAAGGTAATCTGAAATTACTGTTTTTTTCTGGAATAAAATAAAATTGGAAGGATCGATCACAATGCGTACAGTAAGATTAACAAAAGAATCTACCAAAGATATCCTGGAAAATCTTTTAAAACGGAGCCCTAATAATTACGGCAAGTTCGAAGCAGCAGTAGCAGATATTCTTGCAAATGTAAAAGAAAAAGGGGATGAAGCTCTTTTTTCTTACACAAAAGAATTTGATAAAGTAGAGGTAACTCCGGAAACCATACGTGTAACCGAAGCGGAAATTGAAGAAGCCTATAAAGCAGTTGATGCATCCTTATTGGAAGTTATCCGCAAGGCACTTGTAAACATCCGCAGCTACCATGAGAAACAGCGTCAGAACAGTTGGTTTACCAGTACCGAAAATGGCACCATGCTTGGTCAGAAGGTAACACCATTAAATCGTGTAGGTGTTTATGTTCCAGGCGGAAAAGCAGTTTATCCTTCTTCTGTATTAATGAATATTGTGCCGGCAAAAGTGGCAGGAGTACCTCACATCGTTATGACCACACCTCCTGGGAAAGACGGTAAAGTAAATCCATCCACTCTGGTTGCTGCCAAAGAAGCAGGCGCTGATGAGATCTATAAAGTTGGTGGTGCACAGGCAATCGGAGCACTTGCTTATGGTACTGCAAGCATCCCAAAGGTAGACAAGATCGTAGGACCTGGCAACATTTTTGTAGCCCTTGCAAAAAAGGCTGTTTATGGACATGTCAGCATTGATTCCATTGCTGGTCCAAGTGAGATCCTTGTCCTTGCAGATGAAACTGCAAATGCACACTATGTAGCAGCAGATCTTCTTTCTCAGGCAGAACACGATGAGATGGCTTCTGCAATCCTCATTACTACCAGTACAGAACTGGCACAGAATGTAGAGAAAGAGATTGAAGGCTATCTGAAGGTTCTTTCCAGAAAAGAGATCATCGAAAAATCTCTGGAGAATTTTGGATATATCCTTATTGCAGAAGATATGGATGAAGCGATTGAAGCAGCGAATGAGATTGCATCTGAACACATGGAAATTGTCACCAAAAACGCCTTTGAGGTAATGATGAAGGTGCGAAATGCAGGCGCTATTTTCATTGGAGAGTACAGTTCTGAGCCTCTTGGTGATTACTTTGCCGGACCAAACCACGTTCTTCCTACCAACGGAACAGCTAAGTTCTTCTCTGCACTTTCCGTCGACGATTTTATTAAGAAATCCAGTATTGTATATTATTCCAGGTCTGCATTACAGAAAATCCACAAGGACATCATCCGTTTTGCATCCTCCGAGCAGCTAACTGCACATGCCAACTCCATTGCAGTCCGCTTTGAAGAGGAAGATAAAAAGGAGCAGTCATGACAAGAGAAGCTACTGTTGAACGAAATACAAAAGAAACTAAAATTGCCATAAAGCTGAATCTGGACGGAACCGGAAAAAGCTGTCTGGATACAGGTGTGGGATTTTTCGATCACATGTTAGATGGCTTTACCCGTCACGGACTTTTTGATCTGGATATAAAGGTAAATGGTGATCTTCAGGTTGATGATCATCATACCATTGAAGATACGGGAATTGTTCTTGGCACAGCTATTAAAGAAGCGGTTGGAGACAAGAAAGGAATCAGGCGTTACGGAAGCTGCATCCTTCCAATGGATGAGTGTCTTGTGCTTTGCGCCATTGATCTTGGGGGACGCCCGTATCTTTCTTTCGAAGGTGCGTTTACCAGTGAAAAAATTGGAGATATGTCCACAGAAATGGTAAAGGAATTCTTTTATGCCATTTCTTATACGGCAGCCATGAATCTTCACATTAAGGTTCTCACCCCGGGAAATAATCACCATATGGCAGAAGCCATGTTCAAAAGCTTTGCAAAGGCGCTGGATATGGCGGTAGCTTATGATCCTCGTATTACAGATGTGCTTTCTACGAAGGGAAGTCTCTAAGGGCAGAATAAACAGAATTACGATTAAGACGATATGATATATGCCACTTGTTTTCATTTTTTTCGAATTGAGCATGAAAGCAGGTGGCATAATTGCAGAAAAATTTTTCATAAAGGAGTATTAAAAATATGGAACAAAACCAATTAAAGTCCAAAATGTCCTGGTCAGATTTCAAATTAAACAGTGACGGCATGGTTCCGGTTATTGTGCAGGATCACAAAACAAACGAAGTTCTTATGCTTGCGTACATGAACGAGGAAGCATATCTGACCACTCTGAAGCTGGGAAAAATGACTTACTGGAGCCGCAGCCGCAACGAGCTCTGGACCAAAGGACTAACCTCCGGTCATGTTCAGTATGTGAAATCATTGACTATTGACTGTGATAATGATACAATTCTGGCAAAAGTAGAGCAGGTAGGGGCTGCATGCCATACCGGAAACCGGACATGCTTTTTTACCCCATTGCTCTAAAGCCTGTTTGAAAAATCATTCCTGCAATCTGCACGCCCCACTTTGCGATATATTTTGCAGAAAGCCTTTTTCAAACACGCTCTAAAAAAGACTGCAAAAGGTAAAATTATTACATGAAAAAACAAGTGAAAAACGGTGTGATCAAAGTTCTGATCCTGGTTCTGATTCTGGCAGGCGCGTATGGGCTGTGGTGTCATTTTCTTACAGATAATGTAATCTGGAAGAAGCTTAAAATAAACGGCATAGCCATTCAGGGAATGACCAAAGAGGAAGCCATTGACGCAATTTCAAAAGATTTTCAGGAAAAATATGAGGACACACAGATGACCATTACCCTGAACGGAAAGAACTTTAAGGTATCCATCTATCCTGTTCTCGGTCTTGATGTAAAATCAATTGTAGAAAGTGCCTATGCTCTTGGACATGGTGCCTGGTTTACTCATGGAACTGACCGCATCGAACTGATGAACAGCAAGACAAAGGAAAAAGTCACCCTTATGCCGGAAGCCCGAAATAAAGACGAACTGGACAAGATTCTGGAGGATGCCGGAATTTCAAAGGGATCCACCACTATACAGACTTCCTGTGAACTTACAGATACAGAGCTGGTTATCACTAAGGGAAAAACCGGAATCGGTCCGGATATGGATGCACTGAAAGAAGCGATTCTAAAAGCAATTTCCATAGAAGATTATGAAGCTGTTATCGAATGTCCTACTATGAAGACACCGCCAGAGGAACTGGATCTGGAAGCCTATTATGAAAAAGTACATACAGAAGCCACAGATGCTTCTCTGGGGGAAAATAATGAAATTATTCCGGCAGTTACCGGAATTTCATTTGATGTAAAGTCAGCTGCAAAGAAGCTGGAAAAAGCAAAAGAAGGTGCAGAGATCACCATTCCCCTTGAAATTACCCTGCCCGAAGTTTCTACAGAAGAGATAGAAGCCCTTCCTTATCTGAATCTTCTTGGTACTTATACTACATATGGCGGCGGTACCGAAAACCGTGTTGCCAATTTGAAGCTTGCCGTGGAAGCCTGTGATGGAGTGGAACTTCAGCCAGGACAGATTTTTTCCTACAACGATACTTTAGGTCCACGTACTGAGGAACGAGGGTACAGGGAAGCAACTGTAATTGTAGGAGGCGAACATGCCCAGGATATCGGAGGCGGAATCTGCCAGATTTCCACTACGTTGTTTATGGCATGCCTGCAGTCTGATCTGACCATTGTTGAGCGTCATAATCACGCTGCCCGCATTGATTATGTTGAGGATGGTCTGGACGCAGCAGTGGTGTGGGGAGGTCAGGATTTCCGTTTTCAGAATAATACTGCTTATCCAATTAAAATTGAAGCCTCTTACGATGAAAAAGAGGAAGCCGTAACGGTATCCATTTACGGAACCAAAACTGACAATAATACGGTAGAGATTACTACAGAGCATTCCGATCCAAACACCTGTAAAACCTACCGCAGTGTCTACGATGAGAATGGAACACTTCTCCGCACAGATGAAGTCGGGTACAGTAAATACAAGCAATAACCCTATAAATCTATTGATTTCGACATAACGGTCTGCTATAATGAGGTGAATTGAATAAATCCGTTTTCAGTGCCAGACATATCTGTCTGCTACAGCGTGCAGATTGTGGGAATATTTTTTCAACACGCTCTAAGAGGGAATCAGGTGAAAGTCCTGAACGATCCGGTCACTGTAACCAGGGAGTAGAATCCAGTGAAACCATTGGTATATTGCTGAGAAGGATGGATTCTGTGTTGATCTGTAAGTCAGGAAACCTGCTGAATTCGTTTAATGAAAGCTTCCGAAGAAAGTACTTCATTCTCATTAATATATTTGATAATACAATATATTGAATTTTTAGTGCCTGTTTTCTCAGAGGAAGCAGGCATTTTTTTGAAATAATCCTGTCAGGATTGCCCATTGTACAAACAGGCTCCAGAAGCAATTGGGATTTATTCAAATTATAAAATAATAGGAAGAATCGAGGAAAAAGAAATGAAAAGAAATTCAAAACGCTTTCTTGCACTGTTCCTTTCCGTCGCGATGACGGTCACTCCTGCTGTACTTACACAGGCAGAAAATGAGGATGCAAACGTACAGGTTTCTGTTACACCAACTCCAGAAACAGAGGCGGAGAAGACTGTTGTTGCTGCTGAGACTCCTGTGCAGGAAAACGTAACAACTGAAGAAGAAAACACCGAAACTACAGCAACTCCGGCAGCCGGGGACGCCTCCGCTGTGGAAGAGACACCTGCAGTTACAGAAGCACCTGCCTCTGAGACCACTCCTGCGGTTACTGCATCCCCTGCTGAAGAAAGCAAAAATGAGGAAGCAGAAGCTCCACAGCCTACAGCTGCACCAGAGCCAACTGCTACTCCACAGCCAACTGCAACCCCGGAGCCAACTGCCACTCCACAGCCAACTGCAGCTCCAACCCAGGCACCATCTCAGAATGAAATTACAGACGCCGGAATCAAGCTTGAAAAAGAAAACGGTGATGAATTTGCAATGTTCGTAATCACCGGTTCCACTGTAAAGGTTTCGGAGGATAAATATATTGTCACACTTTCTACCGCAAAACAGAATTATGACATGATCTATCTTGGCAGTGCCAGTGACTCTGATAAAGAAGCAAATTCCATCAAAGGAGTAGAGAACAGTGCAGGAGGCTATACCTACACCTTTGAAGTTACTGCAAGCAAGGAAGCTCAGACAATAGCAGTCGTTCCTCATTCCAAGAAGAGCCAGAACTGGTACGCAAAGGGTATATTGACGATTACCGTACCGGCGGTTCCAGGATATGGAGAGGCTGCTCCAACACCGGAACCAACTGTTTCCCCAGAGCCTACCGAAGCACCGGTTGAGACTCCTGCACCAACTGAAACTCCAGTGCCAAGCACAACTCCGGAAGCAACCACCACCCCAGAGCCAACAGCAACCCCTGCTCCAGGCAGCTGTGCAAGCGGAATTTATAATATTACAGTAAACTCCAGTTCATCTATGTTCCGTGTAATTGACTGTGTCCTTACTTCCAAAAACGGAAAAATGACAGCTGTTCTTACTTTAAGCGGAACTGGTTACGACTATCTATGTCTGGGAACAAAAGAAGAAGCTGCCGCAGCAGATTCCTCCACCTGGGTTCCATATGTGGCAGACGCAAATGGCAAATATACATATGAGATTCCTGTTGAAGCCCTGGACAATGGAATTGCAGTTGCTGCTTTTTCCCACAAAAACCAGATCTGGTATGACAGGATCCTGACTTTCCAGTCCAGCACTTTAAATAAGATAGGTGACGTACAGGATGATCCGCAGCCAGATACTGCTCCTGACACAACAATCACAGCAACTCCTGCACCCACTGCAAAACCAAATAAAAAACCGACAGCAACTCCTACACCAACAGCAACTCCAAAGCCAGACAAGAAACCGGAAGAGGAATCCAAATACGAATCTGACTTAAGCGGCGGAACAGCATCTGTAAACAGTTCTACTACATTAGCAGATGGAACCTATACTCCTGACAGTTTCTCCTGGTCTGGTGGTTCTGGAAAGGTCAGCATTTCCTGTAACAAAGTTACGGTAACAAATGGTCAGGCATATGCGACTATTGTATTCAGCAGTGAATATTACGGTTATGTAAAAGCCAATGGAAATAAATACTACGGTGCATGCGGCGGCGGAACTTCTACTTTCACAATTCCGGTAGCACTGAACCAGAATAATACGATCATTGGTATGACAACCAGAATGTCCCAGGCTCATGAAATCACTTACACCATTTATATCGCTTTAAAGGGTGCAAACGATCCGAAGAAAACAGACAAGGATAACCCGGCAGATGACAACAGCATGCTTTCCACAGGAAACAAGAAGCTGGATGATTCTGCACCAGAGATCACAGGTCTTGAGTATAAAGACGAAACTACTCTTGAGCATGCAAAATACTTTAAGCTTTATCACTACGCAAAGGGTATTACCCTTCTTGAAGTAGATATGACAACAGATACTGCAAGAAAACCGGAAACTGTTGATTCCGGAAAAGAAAATGCAAAAACAGAAGCTGCTGATTCCCAGGAACTTACAGGTACAGAAAAGCTCTACATGGGCAATGTTGTAAAATACCTGATCGTACCTGAGGGTGCTGTTATCCCTGCAGGACTTGATAAAGATGTAATCGTAATCAACCAGCCGGTAGAATCTGCTTATGTGGCTTCCACAGATGCTCTTAACATTTTGGATAAGCTTGATCTTACAGACAAAGTTACTGCTCTTGGAATGGAAAAAGAGGACTGTACGGTAGACAGCCTTACAGCTGCTCTGGAAGATGGTTCCGTAACTTTTGCAGGAAAAGATGAAGATACAGATTACAAAGCTCTTGTAAAGAGTCAGTGCGGTATTTCTATCCTTTCTTCTGATATTCTCCCGACAGAGGAAGCAGACACAGAAGCAAAAGAAAACCTTCTGAAAGATTCCGCAGAGAAATATTCCACTCTGAAAATCCCGTTTATCGTAGACCGTTCTGCAGATGAAAAGGATGACAATGCAAAAGCTGAGTGGGAAAAAGCTTACGAAGCAATTTTTGTAACTGATGAGGAAGAATAAATTACTATTCTTCACCATATGCACAGTAGCAAGAATAATCAGCAGGAGAAAATAAAAATGTATGACAAAAAGCTGAAATATAAAATTTTAAGTATTTTTGCAACAACAGTTATGACATTTACTGCCATTACTCCGGTATGGGCAGAAGAGGAGAACCTGGAAGCAGATGCTTCCGGGGAGACTTCTTCTGACACATCAGAAAAAAATGCTGCACCTGAAATTGCAGGTCTGACCTATGAATCCGCCATGGATCTGTCTTTTGCAGAATGCTTTGACGTGTATTATTACAATGACGGTTACAAACTTCTGGACATCCATGATGATGCCAGATATCTGATCGTCCCAGAGGGCAAAGAGGCACCTGATGATCTGGATCCTGAAATCCAGATCCTTCAGCAGCCACTTGACACCATCTACATGGCAGCCACTTCCCCGATGGCATTGTTCGATGCAATCGGAAGTGTAGACTCCATCAAGCTGTCAGGTCTTGATGCTTCCGGTTGGTATATCCAGTCAGCAGCTGATGCTATCAATAACGGCGAAATGACCTTTGCGGGAAAATACGATGAACCGGATTACGAGCTTCTGGTAGGTGACGACTGTGATCTTGCAATAGAGTCTACCATGATCCTTCATGCACCGAAGGTACAGGAGATGATCGAAACTCTTGGAATTCCTGTTTTCACCGATCGCTCCAGCTATGAGAGCCAGCCCCTTGGACGTACAGAGTGGATCAAGCTTTATGGCGCAATGATGAACAAAGAAGAGGAGGCAAAGACCTTCTTTGACCAGCAGGCACAGGTTATTGAGAAGCTAAAGGACTTTACAAATACAGAAAAAACAGTTGCATTTTTCTACATCAATACCAGCGGTTCTCCTGTAGTACGTAATCCTAAAGATTATATTTCCAGCATGATCGAGATTGCCGGTGGAAGAAATGCATTCGCAGATCTTCAGGATGACAGTGGAAAAACTTCCGTTGCCATTACCATGGAGGAATTCTATAATACTGCGTCAGATGCAGATTATCTGATCTACAACTCCAGTATTGATGCGTCTGTAAAAAGCATAGACGATCTTCTTGCAAAAGAAAGTCTGATGGCTGATTTTAAAGCCGTAAAAGAGGGAAATGTCTGGGTAACTGATGATTCCATGTACCAGCATACAGATACAATTGGTGAACTGATCACAGATCTGAACCTGATGCTTACCGGCGGAAGTGAAGAGGATATGACTTTTCTTCATAAGCTGAGCTGACAGCAGGTTCTGTTGTAAATGAAACAAAAATGGAGAAAAATAAAATGAGCAATCAATCCGCTGGAACCAGCTTCCACATGGAAAATTTTAAGAGACGATCTCGTTACGCTATGGTTTTCATTCTGCTGATCCTGGCCTTTGGCCTGATCACAGTTTTGAATATCAACACAGGAAATGTTCATATTTCTCTGTCTGAGATCATAGATATCCTGCTGAAAAAAGCCACAGATACAAAAGAATACAGCATCATCTGGAAAATCCGTCTTCCCAGGATCCTGATGGCTGCCATTCTTGGAGGTGCCTTATCCCTATCTGGTTTTCTTCTCCAGACCTTTTTTGAAAATCCCATTGCAGGACCTTTTGTTCTGGGAATTTCTTCCGGTGCGAAAATGGTAGTAGCTCTTACCATGATTTATTATCTTGGCAGAGCCGTAAACGTAACTTCTTACACTCTGATCATTGCAGCTTTTATTGGTTCCCTGATTTCCATAGGTTTTATTCTTCTGATTTCAAAAAGGATCAAGCACATGGCCACCCTTCTGGTTGCCGGAATCATGATTGGCTATATCTGTTCTGCAGTAACTGATTTTGTGGTAACTTTTGCAGATGATTCCGATATTGTAAATCTTCACGGATGGTCACAGGGAAGCTTCTCCGGTATGAGCTGGAGTAACGTTTACATTTCCTGTGTGGTGGTAGGAATTACCCTGGCCCTGACCTTCCTGCTGTCAAAGCCCATCGGTGCTTATCAGCTGGGAGAAGCTTATGCACAAAGCATGGGCGTAAATATCAAATTCTTCCGTGTTGCATTGATTTTGCTTTCCAGTATTTTATCAGCAACTGTAACTGCTTTTGCAGGACCGATTTCTTTCGTTGGAATTGCAGTCCCATTTCTGATGAAAAGAAGCTTCGGCACATCCAGACCACTTATAATCATTCCGGGAACATTCCTGGGCGGTGCAGTTTTCTGTATGATGTGTGACCTGATTGCCAGAATGGCTTTTGCCCCTCTGGAGCTGAATATCAGTACCGTTACCTCCATCTTTGGAGCACCTGTTGTTATTTTCATGATGTTGCGGAAGAAGAGAGGAAACTGAAATGGATAATTACTATTTTCATATGGATAACCTTTCTGTCGGTTATGACAAAAAGGCCTTAATTCATGATATCTGTATTGGAATTAAAAAAGGGGAGATTGTAACCCTCATTGGTCCAAATGGTTCTGGTAAATCTACGATTCTGAAAAGTATCACAAGACAGCTGCAGATCATTGGTGGAAAAGTTTACTTTGATGATCGCAATCTGAATTCTTTTTCCTATAAAGAGCTTTCCACACGCATGGCAGTAGTTCTTACGGAACGAATGCGTCCGGAGCTTATGACCTGTCATGATATTGTGGCAACCGGACGCTACCCTTATACAGGCAGACTCGGTATTCTTTCCAGAGAGGATGAGGAAAAGGTAGAGGAAGCCATGAGAGCGGTGCATGCGGAATCGCTTGGCAGTCGTGACTTTAACAACATCAGCGATGGCCAGCGTCAGAGAGTGCTTCTTGCCCGTGCGATCTGCCAGGAACCGGATATTATTATTCTGGATGAGCCAACCTCTTTCCTTGATATCAAACATAAGCTGGATCTTTTATCCATTCTTCGGGATATGGCAAAAAAGAAGCAGATCACAGTTATCATGTCTCTTCACGAAATCGATCTGGCACAGAAAATTGCAGATAAGATCATCTGCGTAAAGGGAGATACCATTTCTCATTTTGGAAAGCCGGAAGATATTTTTGAAGAGAACATGATCAAGGAGCTGTATGAGATCAACAATGGATTTTTTGATCCCCTGTTTGGAAGTATTGAGCTTCCGAAACCAGACGGAGAAGCGAAAACTTTCGTAATCTGTGGAAACGGCACTGGTATTCCCATATTCCGTCAGCTGCAGAAAGAGCATACACCTTTTATTGCAGGTATTCTTTACACCAATGACGTGGATTACCGCCTGGCAAGACTATTGGCTTCAAAGGTGATCACGGAAGAACCCTTCATGGAAATCAGTGAAGAAGCCTTCCAGAAGGCGCAAAAAGCCATGGAAAGCTGTGAGAGGATAATCTGCACGGCTGTTCCGGTTGGAAGCTGCAATAAGCGGTTAGGAGAGCTTATAGATGCAGCGAAGAAGAGCGGGAAAACAGAGTTTGTATAATTCTGCCTTGCGGGATTCTTTGATTCCGTTTCTTTACAGGACTCATTTTTTACGTTATACTGAGTTCACCGAAAGAAGGAGAGGACTCGTTTTATGAAAAAAAATATATTTACAAAAGACAACCTGATGTTCTTTATCATTCTGAATCTGGGATTGATTTTTACAGCGGTTGGAATTGCCATTTTTAAAACACCCAACCATTTCGCATTTGGTGGTACATCTGGTCTGTCTATTATCCTTTCTACCTTATTTCCGAAGTGGAATGTAGGTGCATTTATGTGGATCGTCAATGCAGCACTTGTTGTACTTGGATTTTTCTTCCTTGGAATCCGCTCCATGGGCTGGACTGTCTATTCCTCTTTTGCCCTGTCTTTCTATGTAAGTGCCTGTGAAGCTATTTATCCCCTTAGTTCGCCACTTACACATGACGTGTTCCTGGAGCTTTGTTTTGCAGTGATCCTTCCTGCAGTGGGAGCTGCTATGGTATTTAATGTCGGTGCCTCCACTGGTGGTACTGATATTGTGGCAATGATTTTGCACAAATATACCAGCCTTGAGATCGGGCGTGCACTTTTGGTCAGTGACCTGGGAATTGTGCTGATCGCTGCTTACCTTTACGGTGCCCAGACCGGACTTTACTGTATTCTTGGAATGATCCTGAAATGCACTGTAGTAGACAGTGCAATTGAGAGTCTGAACCTGAGAAAGGTATGTACGATCATTAGTAAATATCCGGAGCAGGTAGAAGAGTTCATCATCAATGACCTGCATCGTTCTGCCACAGAGCAGAAGGCCTTTGGCATCTATACCAAGAAGGAGCAGAAGGTAATGATGACTGTGCTTACCCGAAGCGAGACCAACCGTCTTCGTATTCATTTAAGACAGATTGATCCTCATGCATTTATTACCATCGTAAACAGCAGCGAAATCATTGGAAAAGGCTTCCGTTCTATCTGATGCCTGCCAGCTAATGCAGAAGACTGATTTTTCCATAACAGAACAGTCTGATGAAGCTTGATTTTAAAACCAGAAAGGAATACAGGCCATGATTTCCAAAACCATGCGAGCAATTCTCCACACCCTTTCCTACGGCAATATCGAAGTGGAATCCTCCCGCAGACTGGTGGACATTAAGAAGCTGGATGCCATGAATATTTTTCTGAAAAAAATGGATATCCAGATTTTCAACGAGGACTACGAAATCCCTCTGCGGATTTATTTTCCTACTGAAGAAGCCATGACAAACGGGGTGGAAAAAGGCCATACTTTTCCAGTTCTTCTATTTTTTCATGGCGGAGGATGGGTGACAGAAAGTGTGGATACCTATAACCGTGTATGTGCCAGAATGTCCCAGTCTACCGGTCATATTGTAGTATCTGTGGAATACAGGCTTGCTCCTGAATATCGTTTTCCAACGGCTCTGATGGACTGTTATGCAGCGGCGAAAGCGCTTTACACCAATAAGCTGATTCTGAATACTGATCCCCGGAAAATCACTATCATGGGTGACAGTGCCGGAGGAAATCTTGCAGCCGCAGTTGCTCTTATGGCAAGGGACAATGGAGAATTCCAGGTATACCGGCAGATTCTTATTTATCCGGCCTTATATAATACGTATACAGCCGCTTCGCCCTATGCCTCGGTGCAGAAGAACGGTACGGAATATCTGCTTACTGCAGTGAAAATGCAGGATTATCTGAATCTGTATGAAAGCTGCCCCGAGGATCGGGTCAACCCTTATTTTGCACCTCTTCTGGCAAGAGATTTTTCTAATATGCCAGAAACCCTGATTCTCACAGCAGAGTTTGATCCTCTTCGTGATGAAGGCGAAGATTATGGAAAAAAACTGGCAGAGGCTGGTAATTATGTAGAAGTACACCGGATCAAAGATGCACTTCACGGCTTTTTTGCTCTTGGAATCCGCTTTTTCCATGTGCAGGAAAGTTTTTCTTATATGAACGAATTCTTAAAAAGGGAAGTGTGAAAATTGAAAGAAGGATATTCGAACTGGAGAAAACTGGATAACGCGGCCCTTGCTTTTCCTCTGGTAACTGGCAAAAATGATACCAGAGTATTTCGTTTTTACTGTGAACTAAAGGAAAATGTAAAACCGGAGCTTCTCCAGGCCGCTCTTGAAAAAACCATGGAAAAATATCCTCTGTTTCAGATGGTTCTCCGAAAAGGATTATTCTGGTTCTACCTGGAACACAGGGATATTCGTCCAATTGTAAAGGAAGAGAAGAAGCCTCCATGCAGCAGGCTGTATATTCCAGACAAAAAGAATCTTCTTTTTCAGGTCAGCTATTATGAAAAAAGAATCAATTTTGAAGTTTTCCATGCACTGACAGATGGTACCGGGGCAATGCATTTTCTCCAGGAACTGGTAAGCAATTATCTGAAAAAGGCTCACCCGAAACAGGATCTGCCTTCTCTTCCAGTCACGGATATGAGCACCCCCGGTGATCAGGAGGAGGATAGCTTTTCCCAGTATTATTCCTCGGATATTCCCGGAAATTCTGAGAAAAAACCTCGCGCTGTCAGACTTCCGGGAGAACGGCTGCTTCATGAGGATATGCATATTACAGAGATTGTACTTCCGGTAAAAGAGCTTCATGCAAAAGCAAAAGAATACGGTGTCTCCATAACCATTCTGATCACAGCCATGTTTCTTTGTTCCATCCATGAGGAAATTCCCAAGAGCAGGCAAAATCGCCCCATTGCCCTTATGGTTCCTGTAAATCTGCGGAATTATTTTCCCTCACAGTCTATGGCAAATTTTTTTGGCTGGATAGAAGTGGGACATGATTTTTCCAAAACTTCTGATTTTACAGAAATTCTGGCTCACGTGAAAGAGCAGTTTGCCGCAGAACTGGTAGAAGAGAAAATTGCCAGACATATGAATAGCTATGTCCGTCTGGAGAAAAATCCGGTCATCCGTGCAGTTCCCCTGGAAATAAAGAAATATTTCCTTATGCTGGGAGCAAACCTAAGCTCTAGAAGCATTACGGCTGTTTATTCCAATATTGGAATTCTTCGTTTTCCAAAGGAGTATAACCAGTACATTGACCGTTTCGGAATTTTCGCAAGTACCAACTCCATGCAGCTTTGTTCCTGTTCTTACGAAAACGAAATGGTTCTTGGATTTACCTCCAAGCTTCCCAAGGATAATATTCAGCGAAATTTTCTGAACATGCTGAAAAAAGAAGAAATTCCTTATACAGAAAAAACCAATAATTTCCCCGGCTGTTCCCTGAAAGAGAAAAAGGAGGCGCAGAGAATCGTGCAGGTTTTCAATTTTGTCTGCATTGCAGCTGCAATTCTCTGCGGCATGATCAATTACCTTACACGGGAAAAACTGGACTGGTTCTGGTTCGCCGCAGCTGGCTGTCTTTGCGGATGGCTAATCGTAGCGGTTGCTTATGCCAAACGGAGGAATATCTTAAAAAACGAGATCATACAGTTGATCCTGGTAACTATTATCGCTGTTCTGTGGGACAAATATACCGGATGGCATGGATGGTCTCTGGATTTTGTCCTTCCATTTGGCGCTCTTGCAGTGCTTGGCTCTATACCCGTGATCGTAAAAGTACAAAAGCTGGAAAAAGAAGAGTATCTGTTTTATCTTGTTCAGGCTGCTTTTGCTGGTCTCGTACCGCTGATCCTTATGTTTCTTCACCTGATCCGTTTTCCATACCCATCTGTGGTATGCACAGGAATCAGCCTGCTGGTATTTGCAGGAATGTTTATTTTTAACAGCAATGATACTATTCGGGAGTTTCATAAAAAACTTAGAATGTAATAAAATAGACACAGATTGCAAGGACTGCTTTTCTGAAATTTCAGAAAAGCAGTCCTTGCGATCTGTGTCCGTCTGTTATGTCTGATACCCTAAAGCGTATTTGATAAATCATTCCCGTAATCTGCACGCCCCACTTTGCGGGAGTTTTTGCAGAAAGCCCTTTTCAAATACGCTCTGGAAGTTAATATAATTAAATTTCTACAAGAATTCCCTTCTCTTTATCATACTTACAATATTTGCCATTTCCGGAAATAAATGGCTGATAAGTATTCGTACGTGTATCTTTCACATATACAATTCCTGTGGCGATCATTTCTACCAATGAAAAACGTTTACTCAGGCTGGAGATCCAGGAATAGGTCTTATTACTGTCAGAATCAGCAGCAACCAGACTGTATCCCTCTTCACACGGTTTCAGAGAGAAGTAAATTTTCTCCGGCTTAGAAGTCTCTTTAAATACCTGGCTTGCTATATAAGTAGAAAAATTCTTCTCCACAAACTGCTGGAAAGAGTATAAGGTATAAACCTCTCCGCTGACTTCGTCTGTAATCCGGTCTCCGCGCTGCAGACGCGCCTTGATCAGAGACAAAGTCTCAATGGTCCAGTTGATAAAGGAAATGCTGCTGTAGGTCATGCTCTCAAGAAGCTGGTCGATCAGTTTCTTTGTGAGAACATTTGATTTCGTTGCTTCGTTAAACAATTCTTCATTCATAATCCGCACCCTCCATAACATATATATATTAATTGATAATCTTAATTATAAGATCTTATTTTGTTAAAATCAATAATTTCTCCCTCGTTTTTGTATTATTTGTTATTGCTGTTATTTTATATATATTGTTTGCCTTTAACACAAAACCATGTTATCATCATAAGAGTTGGAGTTTATAAAAAGCAAAAACAAATTTTACGAATTTGGAAGGAAAAATTTATGGAAAAACATCATCATGAACGAAGTACTTTTTCCGGTAAACTGGGATTTGTACTGTCTGCTGCCGGAGCTTCCGTCGGACTGGGAAATATATGGCGATTTCCTTACCTTGCGGCAAAATACGGCGGTGGAATATTTTTACTGATTTACATTATTCTGGCACTTACTTTTGGCTACTCCATGATTGTCGCCGAAACCGCCCTTGGCCGAATGACAAGAAAAAGTCCGGTAGGTGCTTTTGGAAAATTTGGCAAGTCTAAATGGCTGTCCTTTGGTGGCTGGATCAATGCCATCATTCCAGTCCTGATCGTGCCATACTATTCCGTTATCGGCGGATGGGTTATCAAATATCTGATCGAATATATAAAAGGTAACAGCCAGAAGCTGGCAGAAGACGGATATTTTTCTGAGTTTATTTCGAATGGTACCTCCACAGAGGTCTGTTTCCTTATTTTTGCATTTTTAACAGTTGCAATCATTTATGCAGGAGTCCGAAACGGAGTAGAGCGCGTTTCCAAATTTATGATGCCGGTTCTGGTATTTTTATCTGTGCTTATTACTGTTTACTCTGTTACAAGACCAGGTGCCCTTGCAGGAGTGAAATATTTCCTGGTACCAAATATTGAGAATTTCTCCTGGATGACAGTGGTAGCCGCCATGGGTCAGATGTTTTATTCCCTGTCTATTGCCATGGGAATTCTGGTAACCTTTGGCTCTTATATGAAAAAGGACGTATCTATCGAAGGTTCCACCAAGAATGTAGAAGTGTTTGACACTGCAATTGCCATTATGGCAGGTCTGATGATCATTCCGGCTGTGTTTGCATTCTCCGGTGGAGATCCGGATACTTTACAGGCAGGACCGGCGCTTATGTTCATCACTATTCCCAAGGTATTTGCCAGTATGGGGTTGGGAACTCCCATTGGGATTCTGTTCTTTGTACTGGTGCTGTGCGCAGCTCTTACCAGCTCTATTGCCCTGACGGAGAGCGCTGTATCTACCTTCCAGGACGAACTGAGATGGCACAGAAAGAAAGCAACCGTTATTGTTGGTGTGATCATGATTCTTCTTGGAACTCTTTCTTCCCTTGGATATGGACCGCTTGGCTTTGTAAAAATCATTGGAATGCAGTTTCTGGATTTCTTTGATTTCCTCACCAATTCTGTAATGATGCCAATTGCCGCACTTGCAACCTGTCTTTTAATTTCCAGAAAAGTGGGAGTGGAAAAGATTGAGGAGGAAGTAGTAGCTGAAGGCGGAACTTTCCGCAGGAAAAAGATTTTTAACTTTATGATCAAATACCTCTGCCCGATATTTGCAGCAATTATCCTGCTTAGCTCTGTAGCAAATGCATTTGGACTGATTTCCATGTAAATAATTTGTAACTGTTCTGTACTTCTCAGTTACCACTTCGCGAAATAATACCTGCTGAATAAATACTATAATTTTTTAATCGCCCCACCCATCTCAGGTGGGGCGATTGTATAAGGACTGCCTCCATATCTACAAAGCTTTAAAGTCTGCCACATTTCCATCAATAACGCACACAACTTTTCCCTATATCTGCTTTTTACAATATGGTTACATTTATCACTACCAAAACATGTATAATAGAACCAGTACATCAAATAAGGACTATTTTTCAGAGTATACAAGAAAGGACCCGAAATGAAAGCCAGAATACTTGTAATAGAAGATGAACCAGCAATCAATAACTTACTTTGCATGAACCTGGAAGTCACCGGCTACCAGACCGTAAGCTACCTGGACGGCAATGACGCCAGCGAAGGAATTGCCTGGGATCATGAGTTCCAGTGCGCCCTTGTAGATATTATGCTCCCTGGAAAAGATGGATATACCCTTTTACCAGAACTGAATCACTACGGCATTCCCGTCATTTTTCTCACCGCCAGAGCCGACATCGCAAGCAAAGTAAAAGGCCTTAAAGAAGGTGCCGAAGACTATATTGTAAAGCCCTTCGAGATGCTGGAAGTGATGGTCCGCCTGGAGAAAGTACTGGAACGTCATGGAAATTTACAGGAGCAGATACAGATTAACAATATTACCATAGACACCATAAGCCATACCGTTACCAGAAATGGAGAGGAAATTTACCT
Organism: Blautia faecis; assembly: GCF_020554845.1. Taxonomy (GTDB): domain Bacteria; phylum Bacillota; class Clostridia; order Lachnospirales; family Lachnospiraceae; genus Blautia_A; species Blautia_A faecis. Next base: position 42,398 of record NZ_JAJCIA010000029.1, read on the forward strand.
GAAACCAATGGAATACAACTGCCTTATGATGTTCGTCCGCAATCCCAATAAAGCTCTTACAAGAGAGCAGCTTCTGGCCGGTCTCTGGGGCGTAGAATTCGAAGGAGAAACAAGAACAGTAGATGCACATGTGGGACGTATCCGCAAGAAGCTGGGCTGGCAGAACAGGATCAAAACCATTCCCCGCATTGGATACCGACTGGAGGTGGAATTTTGAAGCTTTTTACAAAAATCTTTTTACAGGTGGCCTGCATGATCCTGATTTTATCCTCCGCTGTTTTTTTCTATACTTCATATCGCTGGAAGAATCAGAGTATTCAGTATATCAATAACTATGAATATACCAAATTTCAGAATAATCTTTTACAATTTGAAGAGAAATTAAGACTTACAAGCAGTCAGTCCGCTAATTCCGATGAGAAAGTCCGAAATCGAATTCTGATCTACGCTTTCCGACAGATTTTCCATGACAGTGCTGTTCTATATCAGAATGGCGAAGAACTTTACAACGGGACCGCCTATGACTTCGATGTTCAGGGAATCCAGGAGCAACTGGGAGAAGTGGAATTACACGGAAAATGGTATGATGCGGATACTTATATCTGTGATCCCCTTATCAGCAAAGCCGACGGTAAAACACTGTTGCTTTTTTTTTATTCCTCCACAGAGTCAACTACAAATCTGAATTATCAGATTGTCACTTATAAAGATGTTTCTGATGTTCTGGAGAGTAACAGGATCCTTTTTTATCAGGCGGGCACGTTGACGCTGGTTCTGCTTCTGTTAACCGGAACAATTCTTTTTTTCAGTCTGCGGAAAATTATGGCACCCCTTACAAAATTAAGGGAAGCTGCGGTTTCTGTATCTGAAGGCAACTATGATATACAAGTTCCTGCAGAAGGAGATACGGAACTAGCACAGGTTGGCAAAAGCTTTAATCAGATGTCCTCCAAGGTTAAAGAACAAATTGAATGCCTTTCCACTGTAAACCATACACAACGACAGTTAATGGGAAGTCTTGCCCACGAGCTGAAAACACCTATGACCTCTATCCTGGGATATGCAGATACCCTTCTCACAGTGCGCCTGCAAAGACAGCAGCAGGAGAGAGCTCTCTCCTATATTTCCAGTGAATGCCGCAGGCTGTCCCGACTTTCGGTAAAAATGCTGGAACTTACCGGATTATATGAAACTGGGGAGGCACGATTTGCCCCAACAGAAAACTCAGTGAAAGCTTTTCTGGAGGATTCCAGACAGCTTAACCTCTGCCGTCTGAAAGAGAAGAATATCTGTCTGGAACTTCAGTGTGAACCGGCTGATCTGAAGAAAAACTTTGACAGAGATCTTATGTTAAGTCTGGTAAACAATTTTATTGACAACGCAGTAAAAGCCTCCGCGGACAATTCCAGACTCATACTGGAAGCAACGGCTGAGAAACTGATGGTCCGGGATTTTGGCAAAGGAATCCCGGCTGAAGATCTTGATAAAGTGACAGAGGCATTTTATATGGTTGACAAATCCCGTTCCCGGGCCAATGGAAGTGTGGGACTTGGACTTGCACTTTGTAAAAAAATTGCGGATATACATGGATTTCAATTGAAAATTGAAAGTGAAATAGGAAAGGGAACCTGTGTATTCATTAAATGGTAACGAATTTCTTTCCAGATTACAATTCAGTTACAATTTACGGAAGATTTGGTGTAATTCCAAGTACTATAATCTATATCAGAACATAACCGGATGATTACTATGAGCAATATCAAACACCCGTTCCCCTGGGTCTCCGGTTATGTTCAAACATCGAAAGGGAGACTTCACACAAATGAGAAAGAATATAGAAAGAATAATCGGACTTACTCTTTGCATGGGAATGTTAGCGGGATGTGCACAGACACCAGAATCTTCCCTTGTAAGGCAGAAGGGAAATAAAGCACTGGATTCTTACAAAGAAGCGGATGACAAGGATGTCAATATGGCAGGAAATGCCTCCTCCGCTGATCAGACAACTGCTTCTGAAAGTACTGGTACAAGTGATACTGCTGCCCCCACTGACGTTCACCCGGATAATGCCTCAGCTGCCAAAACCACTATCCGCGACCTGATCAATGCGCCTGAGACTTACAAAAGTCAGGTAACAGACGACACGTCTAAGCTTGTGGTAAATACGGATGCAGCTGTAGAAATACCAGATGTGGAAAAGATATCTGCAATTTCTGTTACACCAGCTGCGGTCACACAGGATCTTCTTGATGGTATCACGGATGCCTTTTTCTCAAATGCGAAGATTTACACTGCAGACAGCTATTATGTACAGACAAAGGATGAGATCAAGAAAAAAATCGATGAATTAAAAGAAGATGTTGCCAACGGTAATCTGGATCCCAATAATTGGGGAACCGATGATAATGGCAATCTCGTATATGATATTTACGGTGACATTGATTATTGGGAAAGCCAGTATGAATCTGCACCTGAAACGAGAAATCTGGTAGAAGGAAGACCTGCCGTGGGAGTGCAGACATACAGCAGTACTGGTGAAGTTATGGAGGACGATGCTTTTACCGGTATCGCCCAGTTAGATGACGGCTCCCAATATTCTTATCGTACCTCTTCCTGGGGAGCCTATTCTTTGGAAGTAAGAATCCAGAAGATAGCCCAAAAAGACGGTAAAGAAATCCCTTCTGACGCTGTCTGGTCCGATTATTCCAACAGCAGTCCATATGAAAAACCTACCGAAAAATCTATTGGAATTTCGTTGGATGACGCGAAGAAATTAGCCCAGGAAAAAGCAGATGCCATGGGCCTTGACGATTTAAACCAATGCGGATGGGATTATGCGATTCAGACGTCCATTGGAACAGATGATAACTCCAGTTATCTCGGAAGTGGTTATGTTATCTACTACAGCCGTACCATAAATGGAACTCCGCTTACCTATACCATGGATGCAGGTGGAGCGCTTGAAGACATGGACAGTACTATGGAAACCTGGGCTTACGAAAACCTTTATTTTTATGTAAATGCAGACGGAATCGACAGCATGACTTATTGCAATCCATACACCATCGGAGAAACTAAGACTGAGAATTTAAGCCTGCTTCCATTCAGCGAGATCATGAATATCTACGAAAAAATGATGATCGTCACCAACGCGGACAACCTTACCTATGAAAATTCCAGGGTATTCAATATTGACCGTATCGTTCTTGGCTATGCCAGAATTTATGAGCCATCCACAGATGCCCATACCGGTCTTCTGGTTCCTGTCTGGGATTTCTTCGGATCCCGCAAAATTGACTCCGAATATGATGGCGAAACCTGCTCAGATACGACAGATTGGCCTACCTGGAGCTTTCTTACCATCAATGCAGTAGACGGAAGTATTATAGACCGTAGTCTGGGATACTGATATGAAGCAGACACTTGGAATTGTACGCTACAATTTCTTCGGCTTTTTCTGTAATCCCAAAGTGATTTTTACCTTCTTTCTGGAATTTGTGCTCAGTTTTCTGCTTACAGGAAGAATCATGGTTGTTATGGATAACTACAATACGCCTGTACAGTCAATTGAACCTTTCCTGTGGACCTTCGGGGATGGAACAGCAGTGCTTCTAAGTTCCATGCTTTTGCTTTTGCTGTTCTCCGATCTGCCGAAAATGACACCAGTCACTCCTTATCAGCTGATCCGTACCACCAAGAAGAAATGACTCTTAGGCCAGTTTGTCTATATTACATTCGTAACGATTTTATATACATGTTTTATGCTTTTGTTTACTTCTGTGCTGTGCATGAAGAACAGCTATCCAGGCAATCTGTGGAGTGACACAGCAGCACTGCTTAGACAGTATCGATTCAAATAAAAGTTCTACTGAATACAGCAGTTCCGTTTCCAGCAGTAGTTTCACGGCTATGGACAATCCCGGGAATAATATTTCACCAGTGTCCTGTCTTCCCTGTAAAGTTGCTGCAATACTCCCCGGAGAAGATAATCAGATCTATATCCCGCTCTCCCAGGCAAGAATTCTGTGCAGCGAATCTGGCACTGCGCTGACTGTAACAAAGGTGTTGCTAAAGATAAAGGGAAAGACCAATCTTGAAAACGCTAAACAGCATTTTGAATAACAAAGATACTTCCTTTTCAGGTGTAAATAAATATCTGCTTATGTTATACTATTGTACAAGACCAATAAAAAGGAGCACTCTATAATGAACAGACAGGAACTACTTAACCAAATTGAGCATTATACCCCGTTCAATGAACAAGAAGAGACGGATAAGCAGCTTATTCTGAACTGGATCAGAAATAATACCAATGCTTTTTCCAGAGAAAACACGGTAGCACATATGACTGCTTCTGCCTGGGTGGTAAATCAGGATAAAAGCAAAATTCTCATGGTCTATCACAATATTTATAATTCCTGGTCCTGGCTGGGAGGGCATGCGGACGGAGAAACGGATTTACTTGCAGTTGCCCTTCGGGAAGTGAAAGAGGAAGCGGGGATTTCCCATGTCTGTCCTGTATCTGAGGAGATTTTTTCTTTGGAATCCCTTACAGTAGATGGACATGTGAAAAAGGGCAAATATGTGTCCAGCCATTTACATCTGAATGTAACATATCTGCTGGAAGCAGATTTTGAGGAAGCTGTCTCCATAAAAGCCGACGAGAACAGCGGTGTCGCCTGGTTTTCCCCTGAAGAAGCGCTGAAGAAATCTACAGAACCATGGTTTGTAGAACATGTGTACTCCAAGCTGATTGAGAAAATGTAATGAAAGAAGCCAACAATTATAATACTTATATGATACAAAGAAAGAGAAGAGAACATGAGTGAAAAAATTGTAGTTTGCCTTGAAAAAGGTGGCGCAAGAGATATGGCTGAAGCTTTTTCCAGGCGCACAAATACCCCAATCGCTGAAAAGCCGGGAGAACACCTGACGGTGCTTTTTAATTCCAAAGGTGTTTCTTTAACCGGATATGGTCTGACTTATCAGGGAGATTTCGAGAATATGCTTCACCGGGTGACCAACGGAAGATTACAGCATGAAATGCTAGTACGGGCTTCCAAATCAGAAAAGCCAGGGCGCAAGGCGATAGATGCCACAGCAGGTATGGGAGAGGATGGATTTCTTCTGGCAGCCCAGGGGTATGAGGTAACTCTGTATGAGCAGAATCCAGTGATCGCTGTTCTTTTGAAGGATGCCCTGCGCCGGGCAAAGAAGCATCCCGTATTGAAAGAGATCGCTGCCCGTATGAAGCTGGCAGAAGGCAACAGTGTGGAATTAATGCCTGCACTCCTGGATCCTGTAGACGTCATCTACCTGGATCCCATGTTCCCCGCAAGACAGAAGTCCAGCCTGATCAACAAAAAACTGCAGCTCATCCAGAAGCTGGAGCCCCCATGCTCCCAAGAGACCGACCTTTTCGACGCCGCTATCAGCGCAGACCCAGATAAGATCATTGTAAAACGACCGCTGAAAAGTGAATTTCTGGCAGGAAGGAAGCCTTCTTATACGTTAAGCGGAAAAGCGATTCGATATGATTGTTATACGTTGTAGAGGAAATAAATTGGCAGAACAGGCGGATGAATAAATGATATATGCGTAGCAGCATTTTTATAATCCTTTTCGATTACTGTCAGAAGTGCTAGTGCAAATCAGAAGCAACTATGTATAATAAGAATAAAAAGGACAGTATTGCTTATAAGGAAGGAGAAAATGCTTATGAGAAATGGTAAAAAATCATTAAAAAAAGCCAGCGTACTGCTTACTACATTCTTACTTGTAGTAATGTGTCTGGCAGTGGATACCACATCTGTAAGTGCCGCGAAGATCAAACTGAACAAAACAAAGCTTACCTTGACCCAGGGCAAGAAATACCGTTTAAAGGTAAAAGGCACAAAAAAGAAAGTGAAATGGTCCTCCACAAAGAAATCAGTGGCAACTGTCAATAAAAAGGGTGTCGTTACAGCAAAGAAAAAAGGAACTGCATATATTAAAGCTAAGGTTGGCAAAAAAACATACAAGTGTAAGGTTACTGTTAAGAGTAAAAAAGCACCTGCAAAGCCAGCACCTACAACACCTTCTGCTCCGGTAAATCCGCCGGCAGAGCCTACAGCAACACCTACCACAGCTCCAGCAAAAACACCAGTACTAAGTGCAACATCTTTAAGCATGCGTAAAGGTGAATATTATCAGCTTAGCGTACAGGATCCTAAGCATCTGCCCGTATGGACCAGTTCAAACAAGAATATTGCAGAGGTAGACAGTCAGGGAAAGGTACATGCAATTAATGTTGGAACAACAGAAATCAAAGTAGATGCAGGGATTGTTCTTACATGCACAGTTACAGTTACCATGGAAACAAAGCCTCAGACTGAACCAGTTCTTTCGAAAGCAGTTATAAAAGGGCAGCGGTCAGTCAAGAATGAAGCTGGCGAATCTGTAGTGATTGAGATTCCTCTGAATACTTATACCTATACTTTCAGCACAATTCCAACAAACGTGGAAGAATTGAAGCAGTATAACATCAGCGGTGATGATGGAAGATATAAGGTGCTCGCTCTTTATGTCATGTCACTTCGGACCTGGAAACCGGAAAATCAGACAGATTGCGAAGAAATGATCGGATATTTATGCAATAAGCAGTTATCTGTTTATGAGAAGCAGAGATTAGCAGAGCAAATGAAAAAGAGTAAACAGTATCTCTATCTTGGAAATGCATTCTTAAATGGTGCAACTCCGGCGAATGACTACACACCTTCACAGCCTTATTCAATTACATTAACTCAGGATTCTGTAGTAGATGAAGATCAGATATACATTCCGGCAAATCCTTCCATACCATCTCCTGATCAGTATAGAGCCTTTATCTATTGCAAGGCTTCTGACAGTGGTAAATGGATCGATGTTTATAAATCATCTAAGGACGGAAACTGGTATATGTATAAATGGATGGATCTGATCACTTCAATAAAAGCCCCGGCTTCAAGTAATCCATTCTAAATATGTCTTCAGGTTTGACCAGATTGTGGGGAAAGCTGTTGTAAGATACTATCCATCTTTTAAGTGGTTAGGATAATAAGAAACGCGAATATCAGTGGCTTATTAAGTACTGGAATATTCGCGTTTTTTATTTGATATCGCTAAGTTTTTATATTTTCAAATATATGTAATCAGTTGGCAACTGGTTTTCTAAAAAGATTAAAAATTCCTGTCTGCTCAATCAATCTTGTGATGGTAAAGAAGATAAAGGAATCAATTGGCCACATGATCAAGTTCTTTACAGTACGCATTGGGAGGATTGCAAGGAAGCCTTTTCCGTAGAGCATATCCAGCCATAAGGTATTTAACAGAACATTTACAATCAGAACGACAACCAGTTTTGCAATCAGCACGCGGCGGAAGGTGAGCTTATGTTTGTAGTAAAAACATCCATAAATAAATGCCGCGAGCATTGCGTTAAAGGTGAACCCAAAGAAAAATGGACCATCCGGGCGGATAAAGAATTTCACAATATCCAGCACACCGGCAAACAGACATCCGGTAATGGGTCCAAACAGATAATCAGCAATCTGGTTTGGGATACTGGAAAATCCAATTTTTACATAAGGACCGATATTGATAGAAGCAACTGAATTTAAAATCAGTGCCAGGGCAGCGAGCATTGCACAGACTGCCAGGGTAGAAGTGGTTTTCAGCTCTTTGGCTGATGTGAGAAACATGTTCTTTGTTTTCTCCATAAAAAAATTACCTCCTTTTCTTTTTTCGCTCACAATAGGAGATAATTTATGGATTCATATTTATCTTCTGTTGCAGCGAGAAGCAATTCGCGAACCGCAAGATTTCTCTTTTCGTCCTCCGGCAACTCTCCATCCGGAAGGCACTTTACGCTCATGAACTTACTCTGCATTACTTTACAAGTGGCAGTATATAGCAGATTATTGGAAAAAGCAAGTAAAAAATATAAAAAAATATAAGTTTTTGCAATTAAGAAAACGGATAAGAAATCGTGGCATTTTCTCCATATTTTCTAAAACTTTGTCCATATGTTTTTACAAAAATCAGACTATAATAAAAGAAAAAACGTTCAGGAGGAATCATTATGGCAGTTTTAGTTACAGGTGGTGCTTGTTATATTGGAATCCACACGGTAGTGGAGCTTCAGAATGCAGGATATGATGTTGTGGTACTGAACAATTTAAGAAATGCAAGTGAAAAAGCACTGGACAGAGCATCAAAAATCACAGGAAAACCAGTGAAATTTTATAAGACAGATATTCTATGGCAGCAATCTATGTTTTGCAAACTCTGACGCCTTTGTTGTAAGGTATATATATGAAAGAAAAAATATGAGAAAATTAGCACTAAGTGATGAAATTTCACTTCGAGTTGATAAGGCTGCAAGATATATTTGCGGTAAAGTCAACTCCATAATGAAGGATAAAAAAGAGGTGACCACCCGGGTCGCATTTTGTTTTCCGGATGTCTGTGATTAGCAGATTACATCTACGCCAATTTCACAATATATAGTGTCATCCTATGTCATCTTGTACATGATATCGTGTGTCATTTGATACCATTTAGTACTAGATAACACTCAATAACACACGGAACCAACAATTTTTTTGAACACCAAATGTGACAGTTTCAAGGTTAATTTTTGTCCCCTTCATTGATCTTTTGGTACTACTTAGTGATATTTGGTGTCATATAATTACGTTCTTTTCCTGCGCTGCCATCTAATGCCGTTTAGCATTACCTGATAATATTTCATAAATCAAATTTACTTAAGCATATTCCACAATGCAATATTTCTTTCCTCTATTTTCATTACTATTAATATATATCGTCTATCTCAATCTGTCAAGTTTAATACTGCCGAAGCAGACCTTATAGAAATAATCATTGTAAGACTTGGCGGAGAAAATCAAGATCAAAAAGGACTCGTTGATTTTTTATATG
>NZ_JAJCIA010000003.1 GCF_020554845.1 Blautia faecis
AAAAGCCGGGGCTAATACTTCAATTATTTTAGGACATTTTCAAAAACGCTTGACAGTATTTAAAATCAAATCCAAATATCTTCGCCTGCATTCACAGAAAAAGAGCAGAAACTTTTTCCCGGAAAAGTTCCTGCTCTTTTTCATCTCTGATCAATTCTTATCTCGGCCAGCGCTCTTCTTTGGATAACAATTTCGGAAAAGGCTGATGCGGCTCTGACTGGTACCAGTAAGCAACACTGGATACATCGTCCTGCCGTTCAAAGAGACCTTTGTGGCAGACACCGATCTGCTGGATCGTCACACGGATGTCTTCGTCAAAAAGAATCGGATCCAAAATGTGCCAACGGTAAAAACCACGTTCCGTTGGTGTATCATTCATATGATAGGGATTATAGACTGTGTCGTCTTCTCTGGAATAATAGGGATATCCCATAAAAGGTGTGCAATACGTCTGTTCCTTGGCCACGCCATTTTCTGTTCTTGTAAAGCTCCAGGCGCCGCCAAAATAATCCTCTGTTCCCGTACCACAGATGGTCGGATATTCTTCATCACCATCCAGATAAACCTTTAATTCTCCCTCGCCCCACCAGTAACGTTCCAGGGCTGCAATGGCCAGGTAGGTACCAACGTAATGACCTTTTCCTTTTACGCCATCCAGAATCGTATAGTCCTTCTTCAGCTCCGTCAGACGCTCCCGTCTCCATTGTGCATGGAAATAAGCCATATCCTCCGGAAGCTCATCATAAAGAGTATAATCAACCTGATAGAAAAATGCCGGTACTTCTGCTTCATGCTGGTTTTCCAATGTAATACGGGCTTTTTTTCGGAAAGGCATCTGAAAATAACTATTGAAGCCTCTGGAAGGATTCACCACGATCGGGAGCGAATTTACCAGACATTCTCTTGCAAACCCACAGCAGAAAAAATCTCCCAATGGACTTTCCACAGACGGTTCTTCTTCATCGTCCCAGTAAATCCTCAAAACCAGATCACGCAACACGTAATAATCTTTTTCCGTACGGTCTGTCACAGTCATCCAGATATGCTGTATCACACCCGGTCCTTCCATTTCAGCCAATACTCTTGTTTCTCCTGGAATGATCTTCTGCATGCAGGGAGAGCCTTTTCTGCCTGCGCCGAGGCTTCCTGCTGCCATTCCGCCTTTTCCCTTTTCACCTTTCGGATTTTCCTGATTGATACAACGGCTCTTTCCCTTTTTCTGAAGCATCAGTGAATCCAGGCTATTAGTAAACTGAAGCATGTTTTTCTCCTTTTCCTGCCTGTCTCTTATTTCTGATTCTGCCAATAGGTCTGGATTGCATCAGCTGCTGTATCCCGATCCATCATACCGGTAAGATACTGCTGCATAACGGCTCCGTTTTCTGACCAGAAATCTGACGGCAGGAGACGGCTGAATGCATAGGTACTGGATACTGCTCCGTTTGCAATATAATCCTGAGTAGAAGCAACCAGCGGATTATCATAAGAAACATCCACTTTACTGAACGGCAATGCCATATCCAGAAGATCGGACATCTCCTGTGCTTTCTCCACACAGAAAAATTCTACCAGTTTCTTTCCTGCTTCCTGCTGTTCCTCTGAATTCTGGCTTGCATCAATGCAGTAACCTTTGGAACAGAAAACGCCAAGTTCTGTATTTACCGCATCCTCTTCCTTTCCGGTCAGCGGACAGGGCATTAAACCGAATTCGTCATCTGCGGAAGCAGAATCTTTTATATAATTCCATGCCCAGTCACCCATAAACCACATGGCAACGTCACCTTTTGCAATGGCCTGACCATCAATATCTGTGTTTCCAACCAGCGGGTCATTGGCATTATAATTGTATTTTGCAATAATATCAAAGGTGTCCATCACGCTGTTCCAGGCATCGTTGCTCTTCAGTTCTGCGGAACCATCCTTCAGACTGTTGATGAAATTCTGCTGTGCTTCCGTATCTCCCTGAATACCGGAAAATACCTGGCTGAGATAGTGAGATCCCAAAGACCAGTCCACACCGGTAAACATGATCGGAGCCACGCCGCCTGCCTGAATTTTCTCACAGAGAGCCTCAAGGTCTGCATTACTCTTGATCGTAGAAGGATCGAAAGTCTCACCGGTAGCTTTCTCGATGACGGTTTTGTTATAAACGATACCCATGGCTGTCACACAGTTGGGAACTGCATAAAGTTCTCCGTCTTCACCTTTAAACACATCGAGATAGGATTCATCTACCTGATCCGTGATCCAGGAATCTTCTGTCAGATCATATGCTGCCATATTCTCAATATTTTGCTGGATATCGACCGGATCCATGATGGAAATGGTTGGCGCATCGCCGCTTGCGTAAAGAGTCATCCATTTCTGTTTCTCACTGCTGTCATAGGCAATATAGTTGACCTTGATATCCGGATTTTCCTCCATAAATTCCTCACATAACTGCTCAAACTGAGCATCCTTGTTGGGCAGTGTGGTGTAAAGGGAAATCGTTACCTGGCTGTCAGAATCTGCAGACACAGTCAGACCAGATACGAGAGAACCAGCCATTGCAGCTGTCATCAACGCACAAATCAGTTTCTTTTTCATTTGAATAACCTCCTTGGAAATTTCTTTTGCTGAGATATAGCCTAAATGGTTGTTTCCGGTTATTCAACCGGTTATTTCCAAAACCAGATCTTTTAACAAAAATGAAAACCACTTTTTGTTACTTCTGCCCAAAGTTTCTGTTTTTCACACTCTCCCTCACGATCAGTTCCAGCGGAAAACTATAACTATGTACGGCTACTGCTTCTCCCCGTATCCTTTTCATAAGAAGTTTTACCGCTTCCTTCGCTCGAAGAGAAGGATACTGACGGATGGTTGTCAGCCTGGGCGTCACAAGTTTTGCAAGAGGATTATCATCAAAACCTGTCACAGAAAGTTCTTCCGGAAGTTTTAATCCCTGCGCAGAGAATACATCCATAGCCTCACAGGCATAGTAATCCGAGCAGAAAAAAGCTACCGTATATTCCTGTTTTTTTGCTCTTGGAACAAAGCTTCTGAAAATTTCTGAACGCAGAAGCCGCTCCTCCGGCACCACAAAAATATCTTTCTCCTCAAGTTTTTTCCCCACAGCTTCTAAAGCCTCTCTTACTCCTTGCAGCTTTTCTTTCGTACTTCCATAATCCATCCGTTCGTCACAGAAAAAAGCGATTTTTTCATGTCCTTGACTGAGCAGATACTCTGCCATGCTTCTGGCACCATCCACACTCTGACCGCTGACATTATCATAATCCCCTTCCTCTGAATCAATAAAGACCACCGGTTTTGGCATACATTTTGACAAGTACTCACAGGTCTTTGGATTCTGTCCCAAAACCAGTACTCCTTCTACCTGAAAAGCCTGACTTTTCCGAATCAGTTCGTCTTCATTTAAAGAAGAATCGTACCACACATTTCTGTGATAAAGATGAAGTTCTTTTTCAATCGTTCCAAGCATTTCTCCACAAAAAGGATCCATGAGAATATTTTCTTTCGTTCCAAGACAAAAGCTTACCAGAATAAATTTTAATTCTTCTGTCTCTTTTTCCGTTCTGTAATCGGCAACATAGTGATAACGTACCAACGCTTCCTCGATCTTTTTTCTCGTTTCTGCTGACATTTTTCTTGTTTTCCCATGGATCACATTAGAAACGGTAGTTGTACTGACTCCCAGTTCCTCTGCAATTTCCTTGATTGTCACCATATTCCCCTCCTCCGCTTTTCTTTTTTTACTATAACAGATTTTGAGAAACTTTTGTATCCAGACAATAAAAAAACCAGAAGCTTTTGCTCCTGGCTCTTATCTCATATACCTTCAAAACCACACACAGAAATTTATTTCTTCCATCCGAATCTTTCTACCCAGACTGCCTTGTTATGGAAGTTCTGTTCGCTTCGCTCACAGAACAACCAACGCACTAGACTCTGTCTTCGTCTTCGACTTGCCAATTGTCAAGTGCTTTTGGCTTGGTTAAGCCTTCGACCTATTAGTATCAGTCAGCTCCACACATTGCTGTGCTTCCACCTCTGACCTATCTACCTCGTCGTCTTCAAGGGGTCTTATCGCTTTCGCATCTATTATTGATTTTATTTTATCTTGAGGAGGATATGAAAATGAGTGAAAAGAATGATTTTATACAATTACCACCAATCAAAAAAGACACACCGTCTGATGTGGTAGCATTTATCTGGGAGTACATGAAAGTACCGGAGAACTCGAGAGAAAAAGTTAAGAATCTGCTTAAAGATGCAAATGAAAATGGAGTAAAATTAAGTCATCAGGCACCAACACTGTATGATGTTGTCCCAAAAGAAGAAATTGCTGAATTTGAAGAGCTTATGCGCAAAACCATAGCTGACATTGTATCAGAAGCCAGTAGCGTTGCCTGTTGGGTGTATGTGCAGAAATATGTGAAACAGAAAACTCTTGATGAAATGCTGCAAGAATTGCCAGGAGCAGGCCAGTTTATCATTGTCATGGATACCTGGAAAGACTGATGGCGGAATAATGGATGCTATGATAGAATAAAGAAAACGATTTGAAGTGCAAATCGGTATTTTGTGGAGGAAACAAACATGGAAGATAATAAATCAATGACTGTCAAGAAAACGGTAAAATCAGGAATAACTTTTGGAAGTGCATTAGCTATGGTTATTAGTTATACAACGTGGAAGTCTGTCGGCTGGGCGATTTTTCATGGATTACTTAGTTGGGTGTATGTCATATATTTCCTTTTGCGCTATTAAATTTGAATTTGTGGAGGATAACTATTGTGGATAAAGCAGTTATTTATATACATGGAAAAGGTGGTAATGCTGAAGAAGCTATTCATTACAAACCGCTCTTTAGTAATTGTGATGTGATTGGTCTCGACTATATTGCACAGTTTCCATGGGAAGCAAAAGAAGAATTTCCATTACTTTTTAATTCAATTTATAGAAACTACAAGACTGTTGAAGTAATTGCCAATAGCATTGGAGCGTATTTTGCTATCAATGCCTTATCAAATCAGCAAATAGAGAAAGCATATTTTATTTCGCCCGTTGTAGATATGGAAAGGCTTATTGCTGATATGATGATTTGGGCAAATGTTACAGAGGATGAACTCAAAGAGAAAAAAGAAATTCAGACAACCTTTGGAGAGACTCTTTCATGGGATTATCTTTGCTATGCAAGAGAAAATCCTATTATATGGGAAATCCCAACGCACATTTTGTATGGTGAAAAAGATAATCTTACCGCTTATGGAACGATATTTGAATTTGTACAGAGGACTAATTCAACACTTTCTATTATGAAAAATGGAGAGCATTGGTTTCATACGGATGAACAAATGAAATTTCTTGATGAATGGATAATAAAATCTTCCAAATAAATTCCAGTTTGATGGAGAAAGCAAAAATCAGTCATGCCCTTTATCATATAGTTTCTGTATATTTTTTGGAAGTTTGTCAGGCAACATGGCATTTATAGCATCTTCGTTACCATCTTTCATTGCTGTTTCGTAATACCAGCACTTGAATTTTAAGAGGGAGAGAGTTTTTTGAAGTTCCTGAATTTCAGTTTCAACAGCTGATTTTCTGGTTTCAAATAATTCTTTCCTTTTTTCATAGCTGGAGCTGCCTTCAGATACCCAGATAAAAAATTGCTTTATATCTTTTATCTCAAGACCGGATTTCTTCAGACATTCAATGATACGAAGTGCTTCTAATTCATTATCGCTGAAATAACGGATATTTCCCTTGCGTTCCAGATTAGGGAAAAAGCCTTCCTTGTCATAATACCTTAATGTAGAAACAGGAAGATTAAACATTGCAGAGACCTGACCGATTGTATACATAAAAAACCTTCTTTCAAATTTATGCTTGACCTAAAGTTAACTTTAGACTGTAAGATATTTATATCATATACTATTGTTAGTGTAATTACAAGAAATTTTGCATATGGAGGATGTTAAATATGTTAAAAACAGAAGAATTAAAGCTGGTATCTGAATGGGATAAAACTTTTCCACAGAGTGAAAAAGTAGACCATAAGAAAGTGACATTTGTAAATCGTTATGGAATCACACTTGCTGCAGATTTGTATAAACCGAAAAATGTGTCAGGGAAATATCCTGCGATTGCCGTAAGCGGACCATTTGGTGCAGTCAAAGAACAGTGTTCTGGATTATATGCGCAGACGATGGCTGAAAAAGGATATTTAACGATTGCATTTGATCCTTCTTTTACGGGGGAAAGTGGAGGAAATCCAAGATTCATGGCCTCTCCGGATATTAATACAGAAGATTTCATGGCTGCTGTTGATTTTCTTTCTGTTCGGGAAGATGTGGATACGGATAAAATAGGAATCATTGGAATCTGCGGATGGGGTGGAATGGCTCTTAACGCAACTGCATTGGATATAAGAATAAAAGCAACTGTAGCATCTACCATGTATGATATGACAAGGGTAAATGCAAATGGGTACTTTGATTCTGAGGACAGTGAAGAAGCACGTTATGCAAAGAAACAGTCACTGAATGCCCTCAGAACACAAGAATACCGTAAAGGCGAGTATTCCAGAAGCGGTGGTTGTGTTCCACTTCCGGTTCCCGAAGATGCCCCTCTCTTCGTAAAAGATTATAGTGAGTATTATAAAGGCAGATGTTATCATAAAAGGAGCCTGAATTCCAATGGGGGCTGGAACAGTATTGGATGTATGTCATTTATGAATCAGCCAATATTAAAGTACTGTAATGAAATCAGAAGTGCAGTCCTTATCGTTCATGGAGAAAAAGCGCACAGTTATTATTTTGGAAAAGATGCTTATGAAAATATGATCAAGGACAGCAAGTACACATCCAATAAAGAGCTGCTGACAATTCCAGGGGCTGTTCATACAGATCTTTACGATAATCTGGATGTAATCCCATTTGATAAAATCCAGAAATTTTTTAAAGAAAACGGGGTTGGTTAATCATGACATTTGAAGAATATTTGAGTAATATGAAGCCCGGATATACTGTAGACGGTGGAAGTGAAGACCATCTGATCATGCATGAGCTGTCTCAAAGGGCATTAAAAATAACGATGGAGCTGAATAACAAATATCATACAAAAGAAGAAATTGTACAGCTTATGTCAGAACTTACCGGGCAGAAAATAGATGAGAGTTTTGGAATGTTTCCTCCGTTTTATACGGATTGTGGGCGAAATATCCATATAGGTAATAATGTTTTTATTAATGCAGGATGTAAGTTTCAGGATCAGGGTGGTATTTATATAGAGGATGGAGTCCTGATTGGACATAATGCAGTACTGGCAACAATCAATCATATGGAAGATCCTGAGAAAAGAGCTGGTATGATATTTCAGCCGATTCATATTGAAAAAAATGTATGGATTGGAGCAAATGTAACGGTTCTTCCAGGGGTTACGATTGGTAAAGGTTCGATCATTGCAGCCGGAGCAGTTGTAACAAAAGATGTTCCGGCCAATATGATTGCGGCAGGAGTGCCTGCGAAAGTTATACGTAAGGTTAAAAAAGACGCTGAAAAAGGAGAAATTTAATTGTGGCAAAAAAAGTATTGATCATATCTACAAGTTTTCGAGGAGGCAGCAATTCTTATGTACTCGCAAAGGAGTGTGCAAAGGGAGCAAAAGAAGCTGGGCATGATGTGGAACTTCTTTCTTTGAAAGGAAAAGATATAAAATATTGTGTCGGGTGTCTATCCTGTCAGAAGACTGGAATATGTGTATTGAAGGATGATGTTGCAGATATTATGGCAAAGGTAAAGGATGCGGAGGTCATTGTCTATGCAACACCAATTTATTACTATGAGATGTGCGGTCAGATGAAAACACTTCTTGATAGATTGAATCCTTTGTATTCGACAGATTATTCATTCAGAGATATTTATATGATTGCAACTGCCGCTGAGAATGATGAAAGTACATTTGAAAAAGCCTACAATGGTCTGCAAGGCTGGGCAGATTGTTTTGAAAAGGCTTCCTTAAAAGGCATCGTAAGTGGCGGTGGAATTGATGCTGCAAATACAGCTGCAAGCCATGTGGATGTGATGAAGAAAGCATATGAACTTGGAAAGGAATTATAAGTTTGAAAAGAGTACTATTATTTGGTCTTTATATGTTAGTTTTACTTGGGCTTGTAGGATGTAGAGAAAAAGAAATTACCGACAAATTTATTTGAGTAGAAAAAAGAATTACAATTAATAATGCCGGTGCGGGATTTTGGCATCCAGTGCCGGCATTATTGATTCTACAGGGGCTTGGGGTGTAGCCACCAAATATATCATTCATTTTCGTTTTCAGAAAGTTTGTTAAGTACTATGGATAAATGGAAGTCCCCACAAGGAAGGGTGCACATACACAGCATTAAAAGAAGTTGCAGATACCCTTGAGGCAAATGGAATTAAAACAGAGATTATGTATTTAGGTGTAAAGCCAATAGCAGGTTGTATCGCCTGAAAAAAGCGGGAAATGTTTTGTCGATGATCGTGTTAATGAATTCATTGCAAAGCTACCAGAAATAGATGGAATCGTATTAGGTTCTCCAGTCTATTATGCGGGGGCAAGTGGACAGATTACATCATTTCTTGATTGGGCATTTTTTGCAGGAAGTGGTAAGTTTGAGGGAAAACTTGGTGCTGCTGTTGTTAGCTGTAGACGTGGTGGAGCATCAGCAACCTTTGATCAGTTAAACAAATACTTTACGATGAATAGTATGCCTGTTGTTTCATCGCAGTATTGGAATCGGGTACACGGATTTACACCTGATGATGTGAGACAGGATTTAGAGGGAATGCAGACAATGAGAACACTTGCTAATAATATGGCATGGTTATTAAAATGTATTGCACTTGGAAAAAAGCAAGGGATTGAAATGCCCGATACAGAAGAAAAAGTACTGACTAATTTTATTCGGTAGTACAATTCCAGTTTGTCTTGCTGTGTTCAAATCACAAAAAGGTCATCGTTTCACGATTATGGTAAAACGATGATCTTTTTTATTTCTTCCAGTAACAGATTAGCAACAGGAGTGAATTTCCTTTTTGTTGTTTACCTATAATAATGATTGGAGTAATCGATTATAGACACTGCAATCAAAAAAATCTGAAAATATATTTATCAACATTACATAAAAGTGTGTAGATGCACATAAAATGGGAATACATATTGAAATTCAGGTCGTTCTGTGATAGAATCTCATTACTAAAAAATGTGTAGATGCACGGAAATGGGGAGTGTAACGATGGAGATTAAAAGAGACACTTACCTACAGCAGCTGATCGAGCGAAAAGATAATGGAATGATAAAGGTGATTACCGGCATTCGTAGATGTGGCAAATCCTTTTTGCTGTTTACCATCTTTAAGAGATACTTACTGGAGAACGGCGTTGATGTTGATCATATTATTGAAATTGCATTGGATGGTATTGAGAACGAGGAATTAAGAGATCCCAAGGTATGCTTCAAGTACATCAAGGATGCCATGAAAGACGACGGGAAGTATTATCTCCTTTTGGATGAAGTGCAGTTCATGCCACAATTTGAGGAAGTGCTGAACAGCCTGCTCCGCATGAGCAATATTGATGTGTATGTCACCGGAAGTAATTCCAAGTTTCTGTCCAGCGACATTGTGACCGAGTTCCGTGGCAGAGGTGATGAGATTAGAATCTATCCTCTCTCCTTTGCAGAGTTTTATTCTGTCTATGACGGCGATTATGATGATGCCTGGGATGACTACATGATCTACGGAGGATTGCCGCAGATCGTAAGTTTCCAGAGCGAACGACAGAAAGCGGACTATCTGAAGAACATCTTTGCAAATGTCTATCTGAAGGATGTTATTGAAAGAAATAAGATTCAGAACGTGGATGAGATTGGGATTCTGGTTGATGTGCTTGCATCTGCAATCGGCGCACCGACCAACCCTTCAAAGATTGCCAATACCTTTGCCAGTGAGCGCCAGATGACTTATGCTAATAAAACCATCTCCAAGCATATCGATCATTTGACAGATGCCTTTTTGATTTCCAAGGCAAGCCGATACGATATTAAGGGCAGAAAGTATATCGGTGCAAATCTGAAATACTACTTTACTGATCTGGGACTGAGAAATGCACGTCTGAATTTCAGACAGCAGGAACCTACTCATATCATGGAGAACATTGTTTATAACGAGCTGCTGATCCGTGGCTACAATGTTGATGTGGGTGTCGTGGATATCTTCGATAAGGATAAAGAGGGCAAACGTGTTCGCGAGCAGTTGGAGGTTGACTTTGTGGTGAATCAAGGAAACCAGAGATACTATATCCAGGTTGCATATGACATGACTTCGGAAGAAAAACAGACGCAGGAGTTCAATTCTCTGCGTAATATCCCGGACTCTTTCAAGAAGATCGTCATTGTAAATGGCAGCAAAAAGCCTTGGAGAAATGATGAAGGTTTTGTCATCATGGGAATGAAGTATTTCTTGCTGAATGCGAATAGTCTGGAATTTTAAGTCGATTTGAGTTGTTGCTGTGGTGTTGTTCTATTTCAAAAAAGAGTGAAATGATATAAATAAGGCCACGGCTGATTTCATGTTGGAACAGCCGTGGCTCAGTTTATTTTTTTATCCGTATAAACGAGACTGTTCCGCAGATTATGTAGAACAGACAGAGTACGATTCCGATAGTGAGAACATCAGATGCATAATTACCAGAACCACGAACAGGAATATCACCTGATTCCCGGAAGTCTTTCAGCCATTTTGTTAATGTGCTGTATCCGATGCCAAGATTTTCTGCACATCCACGTACTCCGAGATCTTTGTGATCCTGATAGTACTGGACTGCATCAAGTTTAAATTGTTTGTCATGTTGCTTTGCCATATGAGATCCTCCTTCAGCATGCCTCTATTGTATCATGCTTATGTGTATTTGGAATTTCCCAGTCATCACTGGGAAGAATCATGGCGCAGGAAAACCTGCCGTCGCTGATCACACTTGAAAAAATATGTACAGCTTTGGGCGTGACATTATCACAGTTTTTTTAGGAAGGTAATTCAGAGAATCTGACAGAAAAACAGAAAGAAGTTTTAAGGATATGGAATAATCTGAGTACAAATGAGCAGGAAACAGTGATGTCAATGCTGCGTGGTCTTCGGAAGTAGAAGAACAGTTCGAGTATATGTATCGGCTGTTCTTTTTTTATTTTTGTCGTTAAAACGGTAATGTTTTCTTGTGTATACTAGAGCATTAAAGTATAATGAAATCAGTTTTTTTGCATAAGTATTAAAGCTATAATAAGGAAATCGGCAAACCAGATGAAAGTTTGGGACGCAAAGCTATAGGGCCTGTAAAATGGCAGCCAGTTGCATGAAATGAGGTTGCACTGTCTGTTTGGCAGTGCTTTTTTATGGTAGAGCACTTGAATAAGTAATACAGAAGCTGTTTGGAAAAATAGCGGGGAGGTTATTGACAATTAATGAATGTAAAATTAAAATCTGGAAGCAAGCAACTGTAGCCTAGAGGAGGGGAGAAAGATGAAGAAGTGCAAATTAGTACAGAATATAATGAATTTCAAATTTTGTTACATTATATTTTGCACAATTATATGTTTTATTGTTTTATCCGTTCCTACATTTGCCAAAGAAAACTCTGACAATGTTATCCGGGTAGGATCTTTTGAAGAAACTTATAATACCGTCAATGAAAAGGGAGAAAGAAGCGGCTATGGTTATGAGTATCTTCAAGATATTGCAGGTTATGCAGGATGGACATATAAATACATAACAAGTGATTGGAAAAACTGCTTTACACAGTTGGAAAATGGAGAGATTGATATTCTTGGTGACATTTCCTATACAGACGAACGTGCTGAAAATATGCTTTTTTCCGATATGCCTATGGGGGAAGAGAAATATTACATCTATACGGATGCATCCAATATGGATCTTACAGCAGGAAATCTGGATTCTTTTGAGGGAAAAAATATTGGTGTGTTTAAAGATAATATAACGGAGGATGTGCTTAACGAATGGGAGTTAAAGTATGGTCTGCATATGCAGCATGTCAATGTTTCTAATACCGCAGAAGTTATGGACAAACTGTCGAAACATGAAATTGACTGCTTCGTTTCGGTAGAAGAATCCCGTTGGGAAGAATCGGATATTTCACCGCTTACAAGTATTGGAGAGACAGAAATCTATTTCGCTATAAATCCAGAACGTCCGGATATCAAAGAAGCACTGGATAGTGCTATGCGCAGAATCAAGGATGACAACCCATTTTACACAGATGATCTCTACAGGCGTTATCTTTCTGCACAGAGCAGCTCGTTTCTTTCAAAAGAAGAAAGTGAGTGGATCGGGCAGCATGGTGCAATCCGGATAGGGTATCTGAATCAGGATGGAGGTATCAGCAGTGTAGATCCATCAACAGGTAAACTGACAGGTGTTATTACAGATTATGTGGATCTTGCAGAAAATTGTCTGCAAGGTCAGACTCTGGAATTTGAATTAAATGGATATGAGACAAGAAGTGAACTGCTTCAGGCATTGCTGGATGGAAAAATAGACCTGATTTTTCATGCAAACCAGAATCCATACTTTGCAGAAACAAATGGATTTGCTTTGTCGGATACGCTATTGACTCTCAATATGGCAGCAATTACGGCAAAGGATTCTTTTGATGAAAATAAAGAGAATATAGTTGCTGTTGAAAAAGATGATTTTGTATTGAAAGCATATCTTTCATACAATTATCCGCAATGGAAGGTTGTGGAATATGAAACATCAGATGCAGCAGTAAAAGCAATGCAGAAAGGGGAGACGGATTGTATTGTAAGCAATTCAGGTACTGTTTCAGACTATTTGAAAAATAATAAGCTTCATAGTGTTTTCCTGACAAAAGAAGCTGATGTTCCATTTGCTATTCAGCAGGGAGAACCGGTTCTTTTGTCCATTCTGAATAAAACACTGACATCTATGCCTACAACTCAATTTTCAGGTGCAGTAGTTTCGTATAATGCTTCCTCACGAAAAGTTACAGCGAGGGATTTTATTCAGGATAATTTACTGACAGTTTCACTTATCGTTGGAATTTCTTTTTTCGTTGTTCTGTGTATCATTCTTCGTTCTTGGAAGAAGTCAAAACGTGCGGAGGAAAGATCCAAGAAATCTGCTGAACAGGCATTAAAACTGAATCAGGAACTTGAAGAAAAACAGCAGGAATTACATAATGCACTTGCAGAAGCGCAGAGTGCCAATAAGGCTAAGAGCTCCTTTTTAAATAATATGTCTCATGATATCAGAACACCGATCAATGGTATTATTGGCATGCTTACGATTCTTGAGAAAAGCGGAAATGATGCTGAGCGGGCAAAGGATTGCATGAATAAAATACATGAGTCATCGAAACTGCTACTATCATTGATAAATGATGTTTTAGATATGGCAAAGTTAGAATCAGATACAGTGGTTTTTAGTGATGAATCCATCAATCTGGACCAGGTATGTCAGGAAATCACGGAGTCACTATCTTTTCAGGCAGAAGAAAAAGGACTTCATGTTATAGGAGAACATGATGATTACAGTGGTATATATGTTTGGAGCAATGCAGTTCATCTGAAAAAAATATTGATGAATCTGTTTACAAACAGTATGAAGTACAATAAGGTGAATGGTTTTATTTACATGAGTATGAGAACGATTGAAAGATTAGAAGATCACATGACATGTGAATTTAAAATAAAAGATAATGGAATTGGAATGTCAGAAGAATTTATAAAAAATGAATTGTTTACTCCATTTGTACAGGCAGACAATTCCCCACGTTCTGATTATAATGGGACAGGTCTGGGAATGCCTATTGTGAAACAACTTGTAGAAAAGATGGGCGGAACCATAACAGTTGAAAGCAAGCTTGGTGAAGGAAGCTGTTTTACTGTAATACTTCCATTTAAAATTGATACGAATGCACGGCCAGAAGAAAAAGAAGATTTTGATGCAGATATATCAGATATCCGGGTATTGCTGGTTGAAGATAATGAGCTGAATGTGGAAATAGCAGAATTTATGCTGACGGAAAATGGGGCTAAAGTAGAAACAGTGAACAATGGGTTAGAAGCTGTTCAGCATTTTGAAGCTTCCGAACCGGGAACATACGATGTTATTTTAATGGATGTTATGATGCCGGTGATGGATGGTCTTACTGCTGCAAGAACAATAAGAGACCTGGAACGGCAGGATGCAAAAATAATCCCTATCATTGCTATGACTGCAAATGTATTTAGGGAAGATGCAGAAAAGTGTATGGAAGCAGGAATGAACGCACATCTTGCAAAGCCGCTGGATGCGGAAAAAATTAAGCAGACCATAAGCGAAGAGTTGAGAAAGCAAAATGCCTGTCATAAATGATTATGAGGCAACCGCAGCAATCAGGAGCCTTCCAGATGCATGGGAAAAGCAGACAGGAAACATAGAGAGAGGATTTTGTTATGACAGAAATTAATTTATTTCCGAAGCAACCGCAGTCTGTGACTGTTTTGGTTTTTATAACTGTGCTGATCGTTCTGCTTCTTATCCTGACTGTAATGGTACATATGAGGAACAGAAAACTGAAAAGTACGTTGGAAGAACAGATGGCGGAAAGACGGCTTTTGGATAAGATATGTGCAGATTTTACGGCTGTCTATTATGTTGAATTAAATACCGGTTCCTTTGAAATTCTCCATATAAACGATGGAACCAACGTAAAAAAAATGAATCTGAAACAGGGTGATAATTTCAATTCTTCTGCTGACCAATATGCGGTTCAATATCTGTATGAGAAAGAAAGACAGGAATTTAAGGACTGGATTTCGACAGGGCATCTAAAGGAACAGCTTTCCCGGAAGGAGCGCATTACATACCATTATAGAAGTAAACCGAATCCGAACCAGCATGAATTTTTTGAGGCACAGGCAGCCAAAATATACGAGGATGAGAAACATTTTTTCGCACTGGTGGGTTTTCGGCATATTGATGATATCATGGAAAAAGAAACTACGATCCAGAATCAATTAAAGCAGGCACTGGATGAAGCACGGCTGAGTAATGAAATAATCTCAGCAATTGCTAAGAGTTACTGTTCTATCTACAGGATTGATGTGCAGAAAGATTTTTTTGAAGAGATATCAAATGACAGTGAAATACACAAACTGACAGGAAACAGAGGCAGTGCATCGGAGAAACTGTATCAGCTTTGTGATACAATGGTTGCATCTGAATACCGTTCGCTGATCCGTCCATTTCTGGATGTCTCTACACTTTCAGCAAGATTGAAGACGGAAGAATATATTTCTACAGAATACAGAATGTGTGATGGCAGTTGGCACAGGATGCTTTTTACTGTAAAAAAACGGGATGAGTCTGGAAATGTAACCCATGTTTTATGTACAGTCCGTAGTATCAGCGATTCCAAGAGACGTGAAGAGGATCTTAACTTTGCTGCGGAAGCAGCAAAGCGGGAAGCCGAAATGAAAACAAGGTTTCTGGCAACGATGAGTCATGATATCCGTACACCACTGAACGGTATTATCGGTATGGTAAATATGGGAAATCAGTACGCAGATGATCCACAGATGCAGCAGAAGATCAGAGAAAAGGTAATGGAATCCCTGAAATATCTGGTGTCTCTGGTAAATGATGTGTTGGATATGAATAAACTACAGAGCGGGGATTTGAAGGACCAGCAGCTTTTATTTGATCTGACAGAGGTACTGCAGGAACTGAATCAGATTTATGATGAGCGGGCTGCCAAGAAAGGCATCCGGTATGAGATTGACTGGAAAAATGGTACATACAGTCACAGCACTCTGGTTGGAAACCCGGTATATCTTGGAAGGATTCTGTCGAATATTATGGACAATGCCATAAAATTCAGTCAGTCGGGTAGTGTGCTCACGTTGGGGGTTAAGGAAGAAACTCTGGATGATGACAGAGCAAATTTCACTTTCTACTGTAAAGACCAGGGGGTGGGTATGAGTGAAGATTTTATTGCACATGCTTTTGATATGTTCTCTCAGGAAAGCGAGACAAGCAGATCCAGGTATGAAGGCACCGGACTGGGGCTTGCAATTACGAAGCAACTCGTGGACAGAATGGATGGAAGTATTGAACTGAAGAGCAAAGCAGGTGTCGGGACAACAGTTATTGTAAAAATTCCGTTCAAAATTGGCACACAGGATAAAAACAGTAATTTATCAGATAAGCCAGTAAGCCTTGATGATTATTCGGTAGAAGGCATGCGGGCATTGGTTGTGGAAGACAATGAGTTGAACATGGAAATTTCCAGATGTATACTGGAAGACAGCGGTATGGAAGTTACATGTGCAGTAGACGGGCAGGAAGCAGTTGAAATCTTCGAGAAATCTGCACCGGATTATTTTGGGGTAATTTATATGGATATTATGATGCCGAGGATGAATGGTCTGGATGCGGCAAGGACAATCAGGGAAATGAAAAGAAGGGATGCCAGGAGGGTTCCGATCATTGCAATGTCCGCGAATTCTTTTGCAGAAGACATTATCAACAGCCGGCTGGCTGGAATGAATGTTCATCTTGCAAAGCCACTGGATGCGGAAAAAATGATCATTGCCTTGAAACAATGCATGGCAGATAATAGCGATGTAAAACTGCACGAAGATTTGTAGGAATAAAAAGACAGAGCATATAAAGTTGTTATATGGTCTGTTTTTTAATTCCTTAGAAGAAGCAGGCTGTGAAAATTCATATGTCTTTTTGGGACTGAAATAATTACTTAAATGAAAAACTAATTTCCAGCTGTGGACTATCCCTGTCTGACATTATTAGCAAAATCAATGCAAGGGGAACATAATTAGGATAAAAGCAGACCGGTGGAGAGCAAAATCTCTGCTGGATTTATATATGAGATCAAATCAGAGCATGTGAGAAAAAGTCCAGCTAACATTTGAGTTCCGCTCTGTTGTCACCCCTTATTCGGGGATGTAAATCAGAGAAAAGGCGGGAAAAGAAACAATCTCTCCCAAACCTGCAAACATAAATTGAACAAAATCGCTGCGCGATGGCCTACCAAGGCTATGGCATAGCGATTTTCTTTTTTCTATAACAAAACAGTGGAAAGCAAGTCCTAAAAGTAGTATTGTTAAGTCACCACAACGAAACAATCAAACAGGATCGACCTTCCCACTGCCTATGAAAAGAATACCACCCTTCCGCTTGGTTGGCAAGCGGTTTTATGACCAAAATGCACCTCCATATAAAGCAGTGTTCCGGATAACTACTGATTTTATATGGAGGATTTTATTATGTATGAAAAATATTTAGAACAGCTTGAGGAAGCCGGAAAAATCCGTAACCTTAAAGAACGTTCCATCAACTGCTATAAAAACTATGTCTCTTATTTTCTGAAATATCAGAATAAGAATCCTGAAGAGACACAAAAAGCTCACTTTATGCCGGAATCTCCTCGGATGCAAAAAATATCTTTCAAAGCTCAGGGATAAGGAGATGCCAGAAATATTGAAACAGCTATACGGGATAAACATCTATGTATGTAAATCCTGCGGTGGACATCTTGGAAAACCACAACTGAGAATACCGCAAAGGTGTTAAAATCCAAATCTTTTATATGTTTTCTAAGCCTCAAAATCCTGAGGTTTAATTGTTATACCTATTTATCTGAAAATTCTTGATTTCTGTAGCGTCTGCACAGGAAATCCTGTATAATCATGGATAAGAACAAAAGATTAAAAGTCCATAGGTAGTAGCTACTCGGACGCTCACTTTGTTCAATTAGGTCAAATCGAAAATGGAGTAAACGAAGGGGCAGTTCACTGAAATGTCAAAACTGCTTTTTCGTTTACTCCATCATCGATTCTAACCTAAAGAATTGTCTTAATTGGATAAATCGAAATTGAATACTGAAGGGATATATTTTAAAATGATACTAGAAACTGAAAGATTAATTTTAAGAAAGTGGACGCAAGATGATGCAGAAAGTTTGTTTACTTATGCAAAAAATCCAAAAGTAGGGCCAATTGCCGGATGGCCTCCTCACAAGGATATCGAATCAAGTAAATATGTTATTGACAATATTTTCACCGGAGCAGAATGCTATGCAATCTGTGAAAAAGAGAATAATGTTGCAATAGGAGCTGTTGAACTAAAACTAAACGGACATACAGATATGACAGATAGAGATGATGAATGTGAACTTGGTTACTGGTTGGGAGAACCATTCTGGGGCAGAGGGTATATGCCAGAAGCGGCATATGCGCTTATGAAACGAGGATTTGAAACGCTTGAAATGACTACAATATGGTGTGGCTATTATGACGGAAATAAAAAGTCCAAAAGAGTACAGGAGAAACTTGGATTTATTTATCATCATACTTGCGATGAGGTTCCAGTACCATTGCTTAATGAGGTAAGAGTTGGCCATACAAATGTCATAACAAAAGAACAATGGAAAAGCCATACACAACCTGATGGAAAAATCCACGTAGCCAATATCGAAGAAGTGTAAAGAACCAATTATATCTGTTGGAGAGAGCGGTGAAAAGTTATGAAGTTATTATTTAAACAAAGGCTATTTTCATGGTTTGACAGCTATGATATTTATGATGAAGCAGGCAACACTGTTTATGTAGTAAAAGGTCAGTTGTCCTGGGGACATAAACTTGTAATTTATGATGCCTATGGAAATGAAGTAGGAATGGTTGTTCAGAAAGTACTTACTTTTCTTCCTAAATTTGAGATTTATAAAAATGGCAGTTATATTGGATGCCTGAGCAAAGAATTCTCATTCCTGACGCCACATTATAATATTGATTACAATGGATGGCATATTGATGGAACCATTATGGAATGGAACTATAGCATTCTTGATCGAAGCGGTTATTCAATTGCACGGGTTAGTAAAGAACTGTTTCATATGACTGATACATATGTTATTGATGTGCAGGATCCAGGAAATGCGTTGGATGCGCTGATGTTTGTACTGGCAATCGATGCAGAAAAATGTTCCAGAAATTAATAGTTGATCTTGTTACTGTAATTATTCGGAGGATGAAGTATGGGATTATTCAAAAAGAAAATCATGAAAAAAACATATGACCGAGAACATATGAAACCAGTTATTCGTGCAAGTATTTGTACCGGAGAAGAAGTAGCAGGGTTCAAAGACATACGGACCGGAAAAATCGAAGAAATCATGCTGATCAGATCGCCGGAGGACTTAGAAAAATTTAAAGAGATATATGAGATAACAGAGGAAATTGCAAAAGAATATTAAACATTGGATAAGGAGGATGTATTGTCATGAGAACTATAGGTAATATTCTTTGGTTTATATTTGGAGGATTACTGGGTGGACTGGCATGGATTTTTGCAGGATGCATATGGTGTATTACAATTATTGGAATTCCGGTAGGTCTGCAATGCTTTAAATTTGCAACCCTGGCATTCTGGCCGTTTGGAAAAGAAATCGTATATGGAAATGGCATGTTTTCGTTTCTGGTAAATCTTATATGGATTATATTTTTTGGATGGGAAATGGCACTTGGAAACCTGATAGTTGGTTGTATATGGTGTATTACGATAGTTGGAATTCCATTTGGAAAGCAGTTTTTCAAGATGGCAAGACTCTCTTTCATGCCATTTGGTGCGAGTGTGATAGGATAAAAGAAAAAATAAAAAAGAATTTGTTTAATTGGATAAATCGGAATTGTGCACCCAGACAAGCTCTCCGGCAATCAGGACACAGACAGGTGGTTATCCTGGCATCCCAATCATTGGACGTCAGGAACTGAATGAGTACAGAAAGAAAAAGTTGTGCCGATTGTATTTTTATTGTACCTACCTCAATTGTAATCTAAGATTCCATACCTACTATCTTAGATAAGTGCAAAGAAATAAGTGAAATATCAATACAATTGTATTGAATTAGTAATGAAATAGCATTATAATGAAGAAAAAAGGAGGTATCTAAAATGGCAAGTACAATTCAGATCAGGGTAGACGATGATTTGAAAAATAAATCAGATCAGCTTTTTAAAGATCTTGGAACTGACACGACATCAGCAATAAGGATGTTTTTAACGCAGGCGGTTGCATATAATGGATTTCCATTTGAAATAAAACGAACTGTGCATAATCCTTATACATCTATGACAGAAGAAGAGATGCTTCAAAGACTGGAACAATCCAGAGAATCTTCAAAAAGGGGAAATTACCGAAATGCAGATGATGTGATTTCAGATATAAGAGGAAAATATGGATTATAAAATAGTTGTAACAGCTGAAGCAGAAGAAGACTTGAATCAGTTTATACAGTATCTGTTTTTCGCTAAGAAAAATAAGCAAGCAGCGAAAAATGTGCTTGATGATTTTGAGAATACTATTAAAAAGTTAAAGTATGTAGCGAGTAGTTTGAAAGTATGCGACAATCCACGTTTACAGAGTCTGGGATATCGTCGAATAAATTTTCAACAGCACAGATATTTTATGTTATATAGAATAGAAAATGATGTTGTATATGTGGATGATATTTTCCATGAGTTACAAGATTATGAAAACAAAATGATATAAGAAGCGTAATTGATACTTTATAGCCTGTATTTGGGATACCTCTGATACTTCCGCCTGATATAATGATTATGCTGGAAGTAGAAGATCAGCAGGACAATTTAATAAAATTTTTTAAAGCTCTATTGGGTTAAATACTCAATGGGGCTTTTTTTGATGCCTGAAAATCAATGATTTCCAGCCAAAGCCACGGGTCTGTCTATGACCGCGTGATTGGGAAGGGAATCAGGCATGATCAGATGCATCAGCGGATCACGTGCATCTCCGCCCCTGGATTTGAAACAGAAAACAAGATTTCAAATTCAGGAGGAAAAGAAGATGTACGTACAGCATCCATATAAATACGAAGGAAAATATTATGCAAAGATTGATGGAGTATTCTATGAGATCTCCAAGGAAGTAGCAATGGCAATGTTTGCCGAGTATCGAAATGAAATTTACCGTAGCCGTAAGTGGGCACCGGAGTCAGAAGAAGATGATCAGATGGAAGATTTTCAGGATTTGGAAAATAAACAAGAGAAAGAGGAGCCTGCGGATCAGAAAGATAAGAAATGGAAGCGTAAAACCAGGAGATGTGAAATCCTGGATTGCGCTTTCAGTGCCAACAGCGATGGGCTTTCTATTGCCGATATGTCAGACGACACGCAGATGAGCATGGAAGAAATGATGATTCTGAAAGAGGAGAGCAGAATTCTTCATGAAAAGATCGACAAGCTTAGTCTTCAGGAACAGTTCATCATTAAGTCGATATATTTTGATGACATGAAACAGAAGGATGTGGCAGAAATCCTTGGTGTTACAAAAGGAGCACTGAGTCAGAGACTTAATACGATTCTCAGAAAGATGCGAAACATGTACATGGAAGGATAAACAACATTTTTATAATTTTTTGTTTCCTTGCCTAAACTTTCTCCGTGTTTTTTGTATTTAGAAACTGAATAAACAAGTAGAGAAAGTGAGATGGCAGATATGGACAAGAGATGTTATTCAGTAGCAGAACTGCAGGAGATTTTGGGTGTAAGCAGACAGTGTATTTATGAGCTGCTCAAGAAAAAGAAATTCAGTTGGGTGATGGTCGGTGGCAAGTACCGTATTTCCAAGAAAAGCTTTGATGAGTGGCTGGATCAGCATCAATAGAAAGAGCGTTTAGAATGATTTGTTTTGTGTAAACGATGACATCCTAACGCTTTTTCTGCAGATGCGTTATGTTAGTAATGTAGGAGGTGTCACAGTTGTATTACAATCCATTAACAAAGGAAGAGGAATTCCATGAACTGGTGAAAGAGATAGAAAGCCAGAGCGCATATAAAAGGCAGCCTCCTCTGGAAAAGAAATATATGTCCGTACCAGAAATGGGACGACTTCTGGGGCTGAAGAAAACAGACCGATACTGGCTGGTGCACAAGAACTTTTTCAAAACAGAAGTGATCCTTGGCAAAATGCGTGTGGAGTTGGAAAGCTTTGAAAAGTGGTATGCCAATCAGGTGAAATACCATAAGGTCACAGGAGAAGAGCCAGGACTGGAACTGAAGAAAAGTTCCTATTCACCACGGGATATCGCAGAGATGCTTCAGATATCTGAGGGTCTGGTTTATGAAAAAATGAAAAAGGCCGGTGTGGAATTTGTTTTGGTGAACTATTGGAAACGATACCCAAAAAAAGCATTTGATAAATGGTATCGAAGTCAGAAACGGTACCGAAATGCCGAGGACCGGGAGAAAGTTCGTGACATTGTAGAAAGCTCCATGGCTATGCCGGAGATGGCCGGCTTATTAGGCGTTCCCAGATCTACTGTATATGGTCTTCTGAATCAGTCAGAGATTCTGAAAACCATTGAGGTTGATGGTCGAAGACGAGTGACAAAGAAGAGTTTTTATGAATGGTATGGTAGCCAGGATGATTATCATGTCGTATCGGACGAAATGCCAGAGACAGTGAAGGGTGAAGATAATCGCAGGATTGAAGCTTATAGAAGAGTGGTTCTGGAACGGGATGGTCATAGCAAGAATATAGGAAATGATGTTTATCTGACAGTAAATGAGGCAGCAGTTCTGGCAGGAGTAAATCCGGCAACCGTGCACAAATGGATTAAAAAAGAAAAAGTAGAAGCAGTACAAAGCAGCAAAACGATTCGAATTCCAAGGCAGGAGTTTGAGGGTTGGCTGCAAGGCAGAGAGAAAGTGGAGGTTTAACATGGCATCATTAGTAGAAAGAAATGGAAGATATTGTGTTGTTTACAGCTATAAGGATAAAACCGGAAAGCGCAGGCAGAAATGGGAAACATATAAGACCATGCAGGAAGCGAAGAAGCGTAAAAAAGAAATCGAATATCGTGCAGATGTGGGGCAAATGGTTGTGCCTCATTGTAAGACCGTAAAAGATTTGATGGAGGAGTATATTACTTTATACGGAAAAGAGGCCTGGGCTTTGTCTACATATTCTTCAAATGTGAGTATGATCAATAATTATATCGTTCCGATTATTGGCGGGGATAAGCTTGAAAATATCAATACCAGGTTTATCGAAAAGTATTATCAGCGACTGCTCAGGACTCCGGCTGTGGTCAATCCGGCCACCGGAAAACGGTAGTCAGAGTATGTGTTACCGGCAACGATCCGGGATATCCATAAACTGCTTCGGAGCTGTTTTCAACAGGTGGTAAAGTGGGAACTGATGCCGAAAAATCCGGCAATCTATGCAACTGTTCCAAAGTACAAGAGCGCAAAGCGTGAGATCTGGACAGCAGAAACGCTGATGCATGCACTGGAAGTTTGTGAGGATGAGCGCTTGAAGCTGGCTCTAAATCTGGCATTTTCCTGTTCTATGCGTATGGGAGAAATGCTCGGACTCACCTGGGATTGCGTTGATATTTCTGATGAGGCGATTGAGGAAGGCCGTGCAGGGAGACTCCGGTCATTCACAGATCAATATGGTTACGGATGTGTATTCTCATATTATTGATGACGACCGCAGGAAGAATGCAGAGCTCTTTGAAGAAGCTTTTTACGAGAAAAAAGATCTGGATCCGAGTATGCATGCCCAT
The DNA here is from genome assembly GCF_020554845.1 of Blautia faecis. GTDB lineage: Bacteria > Bacillota > Clostridia > Lachnospirales > Lachnospiraceae > Blautia_A > Blautia_A faecis. Next base: position 23,661 of record NZ_JAJCIA010000003.1, read on the forward strand.
GCTGCCGGCAAGACTGTTGAGCTTCCAACGGATGTTGATGCGGAATTATTAGCCAAGGTTCTTTCAAATCCGGAAATGGCAGCACTTTTATCTACCCTGGCCAAATCCCTGGAGAAAAAATAGAGAGTACGAGTTTGATTGTTATATGTGGTGAAATGGTAGCCAAGTTGGCTACCAATGATGATAAAAAATCTATTCTACTGGCATCGTCCCCATCATTTAAAAAGAGTTGATAAAACTGGAAATCCACAATACAAAATGATATTCTTTTTTTCTGGATGTTTCTGTGATATACTTATACGCGGTCGTATCAGACCGGAAAGGAAATATTATGTTACAAAAATTATATGTTTTTTTCAGGAAAGAAACCGTTTTGTCAATTGCAGTGATCCTGGCGCTTCTTTCTATGTTCTGGGTCAGACCGGATAAGGCTTATTTTACTTATATCGATTTCAGGACTCTCGGGCTCCTCTTCTGTTTGATGGCAATTGTAGCTGGTTTGAAGGCTGTTGGTGTTTTTGATATACTCGCCAAAAAATTGCTGATGGGAACATCGGGAACTGTGGGTGTGATCAGGCTGTTGGTACTCTTATGTTTCTTCCTGTCAATGGTGATCACCAATGATGTGGCATTGATTACTTTTGTTCCTCTTGCACTGATCATTGTGCATAAACTGCCAAAGGAACTGGGCAATTATTGGCTTCTTAAAATAGTAGCCATGCAGACAATCGCTGCTAATCTCGGAAGCATGCTCACACCAATCGGAAATCCGCAGAACCTTTATCTATATGCCAGAGCAGGGATGTCCGCGGCAGAATTAATAACCCTGATGCTTCCCTATTCCGCCACAGCACTTATCCTTCTTCTGATATGGATACAGGTAGCCGCTGCCAAAGCACCTCACGTATGCGGTTCCGAAAAAAATAAAACTCTTTTGGGATTCTCTGACAGAAAAGAACTTAACATGGAATACCTGGCCGCTTACCTGATCTTATTTACAATCTGCCTGCTCACTGTTGCACGTATCATTCCATACCAGATTCCTCTTGTATTGGTTCTTATATATATGCTGCTAAGAAACAGGGAAAATATAAGCAGGGTGGATTACTCCCTGCTTGCCACCTTTATCGCATTATTTATTTTTATCGGCAACCTTGGAAGGATTCCGCAATTCAGCAGTTTTCTGGAAAGAATCATGGCAGGAAGGGAAACACTTACTGCTGTTCTTGCCAGTCAGATTATGAGCAATGTTCCCGCTGCGCTTCTTTTATCCGGCTTTACAGATAATTACCGGGCTTTAATTGTCGGAACCAATATTGGAGGTCTCGGCACTCTGATTGCATCCATGGCAAGCCTGATAAGTTTCAAATATATTGCAAAAGAGAACAGGAATCTGAGAGGGAAGTATTTGGGAATATTCACAGCCTCCAATATTATATTCATGATATTCATGTTAATATTGTATTTTTTTCTTAGATAAAGGTTTTCCCGGAAATACAAAAGCTATAGCAATTCTTTCTTCGCAAAAAATTCTCCGCGGCACTCTCCCATCCTGGAAGAAAAGCTGCGGAGAAATAAATATATTTTCGGTGCCAATACAAAGATCATTAATCTTTACACCACTTTACAACTTTTTCATAAAAAAATATCGTACAGGGCTTTCTGATGTATAATGAGTTTGCTCCAAAACATTACAAAGGAAAGTGCCCCTGTACGACAAAGACATTATACAACGAAAAGACTCTGACTGGTAGACTTCACAAATATTTTTTGATTTATTTTGAAACTTTTTCTGCTCCAACAGCAGATACTTTGTTTTTACTCGTTTTATCAATACTAACATTGGAATCTGTACATTCCATTCGATTTTTATATCAGCACTTTTTGTCTGGGATTACCACAAAATCCCTCAATACCTTTTACCACGCATGTTCCTATGCAAAAGTTGATTATTCCCACTTTATGAATATCACAGCTAAAGTTGCTTTGAGAATGATACCGGATTCACTGGCAACACAGCCGATATTTCTTTGTGTGGATGATACGATACCATGGTAGCAAAGGCCGGAACTCGGTTTGAGAATGTTTCAAAACTCTTTGACCATGCCGCACATAATGGTTCCAATTATCTGAATGGACACTGCTTTGTAAGTATTATGCTTTGCATACCTGTATGGAAGAATGACAGGATGAAACATATTCCGCTGTTTTTGTACTCGTTCCGGTGGAATATTGAAACAAGCTACTATGAGCAGAAAACCTTCTGGTCACTTTGCAGGTATATGGTACGAAGCTGCAAGGGTATTGAAATGCTGGTAAATCTGATCAATATCTGTTATTGTGCAATGACAAAGGCTTTAAAACAGCTGATTCGTCAGCAAGTCTATTAATTATAAAGTTGTAAACTGGTGTAATAAACAGAATCAAAAAAAATTTGTCTAAAGAGAATAAGATATAAAAACAGAATATAAAGCGTAAGAGCATGTAGAATCTATCTATGTGCTCTATTTTTTATATTTTTTCAAGAAAAGGGACTAACAGTCCGGCAGAAAGGAAATGGAAGCAATATTGCTTGGGTATAAAAGATGGACTGAGCCTAAAAAGTACGGTAAAATCAGTATTGGAAATGAAGCTCTGAAATCGGGAGCTGATGGAGGATAATCGTTATGATCAGAAAGATGCAGAATACAGATATTAATAGAGTTGCTGACATATGGTTAAAGACCAATTTAAAAGCACATGATTTTATTCCTGAGCAATATTGGACAAGTAATTATGAATTAGTGAAAGAAATGATGTCACAAGCGGAAGTCTATGTGTATGAAGATAATAAAATGATTCAGGATGTGGATCATTGCACAGTTATCAGTTCACATGTTATTGACAGTCCTATACTGGGAGCCATAACGCCGCGCGAATTGTCTGGTGGAGTGAAAGTTTTGATTCTTATGTTGAAGGATGATTCTTTTATTTACAACATGTCCGGAATTATAGGATTTCCGACAACCATATTTGTAGATAATGCAGGAAATATTGTAGGTGATCCAATAGTAGGATCAGATATTGCTGCAACGGAAGAATATATAAAAAGTATGAATAAGGAATAACGAACCGTAGTGAGATATTAGAGGAAGCAATAAACCAATTAATAACGCCGATACAGGATTTTTATAATCCTATACCGGCGTTTTGATGGTTACAAGAGAATGTATTTTACGCTTATTTTCCAAATGTATTGCTGGATTTTTCAGTTCATCATTTTCCAATATGACTTTAATCAATTCATCTTCAGGAACAATTCATGCAGAGGAATATAAAGACAGAATTCTCAAATTTCGAGAAATATAAAGATGCAATTCCTCATGGTGGATGTGTATTATGAAAAAGAAATTTGTTATAGTGACAATATCAACAAAAAAAGCAGAATATAAATGGGGTGATCAGATGGAAGTGGCACAGAGAATTCGATTAATCCGGATAATAGAAAAGATGGAGAAAAATTCGGCATTCAGTAATAAGCTTGGTATAAAGAACGCATCTGAATATTCAGCAGAAAAAGAACAGAAAAAATGAAAGACACATATCAAAATGAGTTTCAGAAGGAGAAAAAAATGTTATCGTTATTATTTACAATTTGTATAATTTGGTTTGTCGGAAAATTTTTTGTTTTTGGGTTAAGAGCATCCTGGGGAATTATGAAACTACTTTGCACAGTTATTTTCTTCCCGGTGATATTGATTGGCATGGTTGTAGGTGGACTGATGTACATTGCTTTTCCATTATTGATTGTCGGTGGCATTATAGCTTTGGTGACGTCACATTCATAATGGATCAGGAGGAGAAAACGAATGGGATATGATATTGAAAAAGAAAAGAGAGAAGCAATTGAAGCTGGGCGCAGAGCTTTGAACAGTCTTCAGGCAGCAAAAGAAAATTTAAACAGTGCAAAGAACTGGGGCCTGGTAGATATGTTTGGCGGCGGCTTTTTCACTACGATGTTAAAACATTCTAAAATGGATCAGGCCAAACGGAATATGGAACAGGCAAAGTATGATCTTCGTAATTTCAGCAGGGAATTAAATGATGTAAATATGGTATGTAACTTGAATATCGATACTGGAGATTTTCTTTCTTTTGCGGATTATTTCTTTGATGGCTTTGTTGTGGACTGGGTGGTCCAGGATCGAATCAATAATGCAAAAAGACAGGTAGAAGAAGCTATTCGAAGAACAGAAAGTATCGTCAATCAATTACAGCGTATGTAATGTAAAAGGCAATGAGTCAGAAATGGTTCATTGCCTTTCGTCGAGTTATGGCTTATTTTAATTTTTCTTTCTCGGCATTTAAGAGCTCAAGATTAAGCCCCTGTTCTCCGGCTGTCTTATCTACCCAAAGATTCAAAGAGTCTATGGCTAAAGAAATTTCATCAAGTTTTTTACTGATATAAGCAAAATCTTTCATTTCATCATCGCTGATCTTACCGTCACGGGCAATCTGGATCAGACGACCGGTAAGAGGATTGATTTCATTTAGACTGGCAATTGTCTCCAAAATGATATTTGACAGATCGGTCACTTCTATTTCTGGGACATAACGATGGCCGATCTCGCATTTGTGAGAGCAATAATAATTGCAAAGCTCTGGTCTTTTATAGGCATCTGCCATCTGGAGGATATCATAAGGCGTAGGTTCTTGTGTTTCATATTCAAATTTTTCAATTTTTGAATCAGAGACCGCATCCATTTTTTCACTGGCCTCTGCTCTTGTAAGTCCTGCCGCTTCTCGGCAAAGCTGATAAATTGTTTTGTTTTCCCTGGTGGATTGTTTACCCATGAGAATTTCCTCCTCGTATATCGCTAAACATGCAGAGCATCTATGTTCCAGGCTGCATGCAGAGCGTGTATTTCTTATATGAATTTTATTATACATAAATTATGAACTAACAACAAGTAATAGACTTTGTAAAATTATCATTTTAGGGTTTATATCAAAGAATGCTCAAGGAAGTTTAGCCGGTTGGTTGTCGGGATTTTTGTACAGCCATTTATTGTAAGATGATAACATCAAAAAAGAAGAAAAATCCAAAGAGGACTGGCAAATGAAAGGTTATGACACAAGCAACGGATATATGGGATATGTAGAAGGCAAATACATTTTATTTGCCAGTGAGCAAGAGTATTTCGAGTTTATGGAAGATTAAGGGAGGAAAAATTATGTTTGGATTTGATAAGATGTTTGATTTTAACAGAGACGGGAAATTGGATAGTTGGGAACGTGCTGCACAGTTTCAGTTCATGGACGAAATGATGAAGGATGATGAAAAAAGTATCTTTGATGACGACGATGAGATCGATACTTTTGCGGATGCAAGGCTGGATTATGATGAGTTGGAATTTATGGATCCGGATGAAAGAAGAGAAGTTTTGGAAGATGCAGGACTGGATCCGGATGAGTTTGATTTTTGAAACTGAATGATACAGTTTAGAATAGCTGAGGCAGATTAGGGTCTCGGCTATTTGCTTTGGCTGATGGGAAGAAACAAGGAAAGCAACAAAATACGGAAAGTTATTTATGACAATTTATTACATGTAAGGTATAATAATGAACAAGAGGTTTAAACTGTACCTCTTGTCTATTTTATATGGATTTTATAACGATGGCAATGTAAGGATGGCTGTAACGGAAAATGAAGTGGTGGAAAGTTGGAAAAGGTATGTAGAAAACTGATTCTTAATATTATCTCAAGAGGAATTAAAGTATGATGTATACAGTAAAACGAATCGATGAAGACCTGGATTTTGGTTGTGAAGAACGACCAGATGATGTACCAGTCATGGCACTAGTGACTCTTGTGGATTCTTCTGGAAAAGAAGTGACAGTAAAAGCAGAGGATGCCGAGCTCTATGAGCGTAATATTAATGAAGGAGACAAAGTTTGTCTCGATGTAAATAATAAATTGGAAAAAGCAGAATGAAAGCTACAGGGAGAAAGTAAATGGTAAAGCAAATTGTAAGAGACGTTTTCTTTTTAGGCCAACCATCCGAACCGGCCACGAAAGCAGATATCCAAGTTGGAAAAGACCTGCAGGATACGCTGCAGGCGAACCGGGAGCGTTGTGTGGGTATGGCGGCAAACATGATTGGTGTAAAGAAGAATATCATCATTGTAAATATGGGCTTCATAGATGTTGTGATGTTCAATCCGGTGATCGTTTCAAAACGTGACATGTATGAGACAGAAGAAGGCTGTTTATCCTTGGATGGTGTTCGTAAGACGACCCGGTACCAGGAAATAGAAGTAGAGTATTATGATTTCAACTGGAAAAAACAGCGGCAGAAGCTGTCCGGATGGACGGCTCAGATCTGTCAGCATGAAATTGATCATTTGTCTGGAAAGATAATATAACTGAATGCGGATCTGGAATGTCCGCTTTACAAAATGATACATATGGCGATGGACAAGGAGAATTAATTTGAATATACAGATTTTTGGAACAAAGAAGTGTAATGATACAAAGAAAGCAGAACGTTTCTTTAAAGAACGTGGGATTAAGTTTCAGTTTATTGATATGAAAGAAAAGGGCATGAGTAAGGGCGAATTCAATTCGGTTGCCCAGGCAAATGGTGGACTGGAAAATATGATCAACTGGGAGGGCAAGGATAAGGATCTGCTTGCGCTCATTAAGTACATTGCAGAGGAAGATAAACTTGAGAAGGTACTGGAAAACCCGCAGGTGATTAGAACACCGGTGGTTCGTAATGGAAAACAATCCACTCTTGGATATCAGCCGGATATCTGGAAAGCGTGGAAGTAAGAAATCGGAGGATAGGCAGCTAATGGAAGAATGTAGATTTCATATTGGTGATGTAGTCCAGCATTTTAAACGGGAAAATGTAAATTTGGAAACAGCAGAGTATTTGTATCGGTTACGGCACCATTTTATCTGGCAAAACTATTTCAGCCATATTTCTCTGAAGGAGCTGCCATTGTTAATATTTCATCTTCCCATGACCGTATGAGTCAGCCGCAAACAGAAAGTTACACTGCAGCAGCCGGTTCATCGTGTCGGAAATCCTATGGATATTGCCAATATGGTATTGTTCCTTTGCTCTGAAAAAGCAGGCTTTATCACAGGTGAAAACATTTGTATTGACGGTGGTATGACAAAACAAATGATTTAGTAGTCGATTTTGACACTGCAATCAAAAAAATGAAAAGATATTTATCTTATATTACATAAAAATGTGCGGATACACATAAGATGGGAATAGATATTGAAGCTCAGATTGTTCTATGATAGAATATTATTACTAAAAAGTGTGCAAAAGCACGGAATTGAGGAATGTAATGATAGAAATTAAAAGAGATGCTTATCTACAGCAGTTGACCATGCGAAAAGATAATGGAATGATAAAGGTGATTACCGGTATTCGTAGATGCGGCAAATCTTTTTTGCTGTTTAATATTTTCAAGAGATATTTACAGGAGAATGGTGTTGATGCCGATCATATTATTGAGATTGCCTTGGATGGTATTGAGAATGAGGAATTAAGAGATCCCAAGGTGTGCTTTAAGTACATCAAAGATGCCATGAAGGATGATGATAAGTATTATCTTCTTCTGGATGAAGTACAGTTCATGCCACGATTTGAGGAAGTGCTGAATAGCCTGCTCCGCATGAGCAACATTGATGTGTATGTCACCGGAAGCAATTCTAAGTTCTTGTCCAGCGACATTGTGACCGAGTTTCGTGGCAGAGGTGATGAGATCAGAATCTATCCCCTCTCTTTTGCAGAGTTTTATTCTATCTATAAAGGTGATTACGACGATGCATGGGATGACTACATGACCTATGGCGGATTGCCGCAGGTCGTAGGTTTACAGAGCGAACGACAGAAGGCAGATTACCTGAAAAATATCTTTGCAAATGTTTATCTGAAGGACGTAATTGAAAGAAACAAGATCCAAAATGTGGATGAAATTGGCATTCTGGTTGATGTGCTTGCATCTGCAATCGGTGCACCGACCAACCCTTCAAAGATTGCTAATACCTTTGCCAGTGAGCGTCAGATGAGTTATACAAACAAAACGATTTCCAATCATATCGACTATTTGGCAGATGCGTTTTTGATTTCTAAAGCAAGCCGATACGATATTAAGGGCAGAAAGTATATCGGTGCAAATATGAAATACTACTTTACCGATCTGGGTCTGAGAAATGCCCGTTTGAATTTCAGGCAACAGGAGCCTACTCATATCATGGAGAACATTGTTTATAACGAGCTACTGATTCGTGGCTACAATGTTGATGTGGGTGTTGTGCAGATCTTTGATAAAGATAAAGAGGGCAAGCGTGTACGTAAGCAGCTGGAAGTTGATTTTGTAGTTAACCAAGGCAATCAGAGATACTACATCCAGGTTGCTTATGACATGACTTCAGAAGAAAAGCAGACTCAGGAGTTCAATTCTCTGCGTAATATCCCGGACTCTTTCAAGAAGGTTGTTATTGTAAATGGCAGCAAAAAGCCTTGGAGAAATAATGAGGGATTTGTCATCATGGGAATGAAGTATTTCCTTTTGGACGCAGATAGTTTAGAGTTTTGACATTGGATATAGATAAATTAAATCGGAAGTCATGGAGATAGTTTTATTATGATTTTGTGCTTTTCAGGACATTGACAAGCATCTATGCGTATGGTAAATTGATATATAGATGATTATCTATGTGAGGCGGCGAAAATGGAAGCAAAGGATATGATACTAATATGTAAAGCATTATCAGATACAAATAGACTGGAGATTGTTCAGATGCTGTCAGACGGAGAAAAATGCGGATGTAAGATTCTGGATAAATTCAATATCACGCAGCCTACTTTATCACATCACATGAAAATATTGGTTAACTGTGGGATTGTAAATGACCGTAAGGAAGGCAAGTGGCATTATTATTCTCTGAACAAAAAAGTAATAAGAGCGGCAAGTTCATTTGTTGAAGCTTTGGGAAGGTAGGAAATGAAAGAAGAATGCAAAAGGCAGAATACCGTTATTATGAAATTTCTCAGGATCTTCCTGTTATGGCATTAAGTGGTAAAAAATGGGAATATTTATTTGTGGATGTGGAAGAAATTTTAAAAAGAGGTTTTGTAAATGTTCCAGAAAAATATATTTATGTTGAACAGAATCTATCGAAGAAAATAAGTGTTTTGGAGAATGCTGGAAGTACGAAGGCTGCGGCACTTATGCAGATGATAATAGAAGAAATACAGCTGAGACAAGCAAATTATAGATATACTGTTTCAACGCTTGCGTTTAATCTTGTGCTGTTTTTTGATCGTTTAGATAATGAAAACATAAAGTTTCAGAATAATTCCCGGGAAACTTCAGATTATACACGTAAAATTATAAGTTATATAGAATTACATTATATGGAGGACATCGGGGGAAAGGATTTTGCAAGGGCATGTAATCTGAGTGAGACACATATGCGGAGGATCTTTATAGAGTCTGCTAATATTACACCATCAGAATATCTAAATCTGGTTCGGATTAAGAAGGCCTGTGAAATGCTCGCAAAAGAAAAATGTTCCATAGAAAAAGTGTCTAATTCTGTAGGATACCCGGTGATATCTACATTTATGCGTAATTTTAAGAAAATAACGGGAATTTCACCAAATGCATGGCGGAGAAAAGCGTTGGAGAATCCGGAAAATGTGGCAGCCTACCAAGTATCAGTGTTTAAGGGGTGGTAAAATATATAGGGTGCCACCAGGAACAGTAAAAAAACAGTTGCCAAAAGGACAAACAGTCACAATCCCTGTATTTTCAGCTAGGTTTTACTATGTATGAGGAAGAAGAAAACCGCTGGCGGTGTTCCTTCCGATCTGATGGAAAATGGATTAATGTAAATGAACTTCTGCAGGCGTTTGGCGGAGGTGGACATGCTGCGGCAGCAGGCGTGTGTAAGCGTACAAATGACGTAGATAAATTCAGGCCGGAAATACTTGAGCGGATTGTTATGATGAGAAAGATTTCCGGTCAGAATAAATAAGAATTAGAAACGGAACACAGGAGAATCGGGAGATGTAGAATGATGGAAAAGAAAAGAACCTATATTGCAATCGATCTTAAGTCATTCTATGCGTCTGTGGAATGTAAAGAACGAAATCGGGATCCTTTGACGACCAATCTTGTGGTTGCGGATAAAAGCAGAACAGAAAAAACCATCTGTCTTGCGGTATCTCCAGCCTTAAAGTGTTATAGGATCCCCGGAAGGGCTCGTTTATTTGAGGTTGTTCAAAAAGTAAAAGAAGCCAACAGTGCCCGCAGGTGGAAAGCACCGAACAGAACATTTATTGGTTCCTCTGATGACAGTGCAGAATTAAATAGTAATCCTGCACTGGAGATTGATTATATTGTTGCTCCTCCCCGGATGGCTCTCTATCTGGAATACAGCACCAGAATTTACAGCATTTATCTGAAATATATTGCGCCGGAAGATATTTTCCCGTATTCGATTGACGAAGTATTTATTGATGTAACGGATTATCTGCATACTTATAATATGACAGCAAGAGAACTTGCAATGGCCATGATACAGGATGTGCTGAAAACGACAGGTATAACGGCAACTGCAGGAATCGGAACAAATATGTATTTGTGCAAGATTGCGATGGATATTGTGGCGAAGCATATTAAAGCAGATAAAGATGGTGTACGAATTGCGGAATTGGATGAAATGTCATACCGAAGGAAACTCTGGAGTCACAGACCACTTACGGATTTCTGGAGAGTAGGGAAGGGATATGCAAAGAAGCTGGAAGAATACGGGCTTTATACAATGGGTGATATTGCAAGATGTTCCATCGGAAAAGAGAATGAGTTATACAACGAAGATCTGCTATATAAACTGTTTGGCGTTAATGCAGAGCTGTTGATCGATCATGCCTGGGGGTATGAACCCTGTACCATGGAAATGGTTAAGGCTTATAAGCCGGAAACGAACAGTGTTTGTTCCGGGCAGGTACTTCATTGTCCTTATGACTTTGAAAAAGCAAAATTAGTCGTCAAAGAGATGACGGACCAGATGGTTTTGGATTTGGTGGATAAGAAGCTTGTAACGGATCAGATCGTGTTGACAGTTGGTTATGATATTGAGAATCTGAATAATGCCGACAGGAGAAAGCAGTATCATGGAGAGGTTACCATTGACCGCTATGGAAGAAGAATTCCGAAACATGCACATGGAACGACCAATCTGAAACGGCAGACTTCCTCAACCAAGATGATAACTGATGCAGTAATAGAGTTATATGACAGGATTGTTGACAGAAATTTGCTTATCCGAAGAATCAATATTACAGCGAACAGGCTTGTGGATGAAAGTTCTGTGAAGAAAGAAGAAGTGTATGAACAGCTGGATCTTTTTACGGATTATGTGGCGCAAAGGAAAAAGCAGGAAGAGGAAGAGGCTGCACTGAATCGTGAAAAACGTATGCAGGAAGCGATGCTCAGTATCAAAAAGAAATTTGGAAAAAATGCTGTACTGAAGGGGATGAATCTTCAGGAAGGTGCAACCGCCAGGGACAGAAATGAACAGATTGGCGGTCATAAGGCGTAAAGGAGTTGAAAGAGGATGAAAAATAATTCTTATGACGATATCATCAATTTACCACATCCGGTCTCTAAGAATCATCCGCAAATGCCACTTCAGGATCGGGCAGCGCAATTTGCTCCTTTTGCAGCTTTGACCGGACATGATGCTGCGATAAAGGAAACGGCAAGATTAACCGATGAACGATTGGAACTGAGTGAGGAAGCGATTGCTCAACTGAACGAAAAAATTAATATAATCAGAAATAATATCGGTATAGAACAGAAGGTATCGATAACTTATTTTATTCCCGATGCAAAAAAAGCCGGCGGATCCTATGTTATGTGCTCTGGTGTTGTAAAAAAGGTAGACGAATACGAGCGTGCTATAATCATGACGGATCAAACGGTCATTCCAATCGAACAGATAAGTGATATTAAATGTGAAGAGTGGTAAATTTGAGAAAAAATACAAAGAAGTTAGAATGTTTTTAAGGAAAAGCTGGAGGTGATGTGCCATGGCTTCATTTGATCAGAAGCTCCGTACGTTATCCGAAAATGATGATTGCCCGAACTAAACATCCAAAATATAGCTATGAAGGAGTCGAGATTCACGATATAACTGATTGGTTGTTATGGAGAAATCAAAGCTGATGGAGGATAATCGTTATGATCAGAAAGATGCAGAACCCAGATATTAATAGAATTGCTGACATATGGTTAAAGACAAATTTAAAAGCACATGATTTTATTCCTGAGCAATATTGGACAAGTACGAGTCAATTCAATCTCTCCGGGATGGATAGATACTGACTTTATCGAATATACAAGAGCAGATGCAGTGCAGCAGCCGGTTCATCGTGTCGGAAATCCTATGGATATTGTCAATATGGTACTGTTTCTTTGCTCTGAAAAAGCAGGCTTTATCACAGGTGAAAACATCTGTATTGACGGTGGCATGACAAAACAAATGATTTACCATGGTGATTGTGGTTGGAGGCTTGACATGTCGCTTGATATGAAGAGTAAAAATAGAATAGGAAGGAAAATGTACGAAAAGGAATACTGATGATTTTGTGAGGATCCCTTTTTTTAACGGCGACCACTTATGATCCTGGAATGTATATTCTGGTACTTTCAGTAATCTGTACTTTCCTAGAGCTTTGAAAACGAAATCTAATATTTTCAAAACTTCAATAAATAAACATAATTATCAATACAATACTCTTCATAAAAAATAAAATAGGATATTTTAATGGGAGATGAGCAGAATGATGGACAACTAGGGCTTTCTGTGAACTTTGTTCACAAAAATACCTCGCGGAACGTTACCAGTGAACAGTAGCTATTAAGAACAGAGACTTCATGACAGGATGTTAAAAATATGGTATTTTATAAGATATTAGAGTAGAATATTATTGAAAGTTGATGCCTTGAGTAAATATTATTCTGATGAGCAACTTAACCAGGTAATAAATGTAAAATCTAAAAACCGCATTACAATTGGATATTGTCGCATTTCCAATCATAAACAAAAAGATGATCTGGAACGGCAGATTGATAATGTTAGAATATATCTTCAGGCAAAAGGACAGCCATTTGAGATAATAAGTGATATCGGTTCCGGGATTAATTACAAGGAAAACAAGCTTCAGTATGCTGGTGCATCAAGATTTGCTTATAACTGGGTTTTGGCCAGCGAAGAAGAGAACTATGAAAAAGGTGGCAGATTCATTTCAGATCCAGAACTCAGAAAGTAAAGAAATTAGAAAAACAGAAACGCAGATTACAGCGTAGTCTCTCTCGTTCTTACGAGAAAAATAAGAAAGGGGTAAGTTACTGTAAAACAAATAATGTAATCAAAAAGGAAAAACTTTTATTGAAACGAAATAACAGATTAACAAACATCCGTAAAAATTATTTGAAGAAGGAATGAAACATAGAGGTTTATGACTTTTTATAAGTTTTCAGTAACGGAATGGATTATGTTTAGAGAAATTGGGAATGAGCGGGCTTTCGATGGGATTTTAAATCAGATTATAGAGAACATTCAGAATGGCAGTCTCAAAGCGGGAGCTGCCCTTCCGGCGGAGCGGACAATGGCGGAGACCATGGGAGTGTCCAGACCGGCAGTCAGAGAAGTTTTGAGAGCACTGGAACTGCTGGGAATAGTTAAGCCAGTGCCGGGAGGCGGGAATTATATTACAGAGGATCTGGATACCTGGCTAATCGGCCCCTTATCCATACTTTTTAAATTAAATAATGGATATCTGCGCCAGAATCAGCAATTTCGTGCGGCACTGGAAAGAGAATCAGCAATTCTTGCAGCGAGGAAGTGCACACCGCTGAACGCAGCAGAATTATGGATGATTCTTGCACGGCTGGACGCCGCAGAAGATGAAAAGATACGGGGTAAACTGGATCGCGAACTTCACCAGAAGATTGCAAAGATCGCAGATAACCCGATGATTTACAGTGTCCTTGCGGCAGCGGATCAGCTTACGGAGAATATTGTTTCCGGGACGAGAGACTACATTATGAAAAAGAATAATTCTGCCAGAGAGGTTGATGACCAGCATCATCGGCTTGTTGAAGCAATCATCAACGGAGATGCAGAACAGGCGGAACGATGTATGTCCGAACATATGGATACGATTGAACGTTATATGGAAGAAATGCAAAAAAAATCCTAAGAAATTTTGGGCATTTTTACAGAGTTAATTGATATGACCTCTATTGTGTTTTGGTAATACCAGTGATATAATTAAAATGCAAATTGGTAATACCAATAAATAAACTGGCAATACCAGAAAGAGGTGCGAAACAATGGGATATGTGAAATGGTCATATGAGACACTGAATCATTTTTGCGGAGACGTATTCAAGGCGTTTGGATTTACAGAGGAAGAAAGCAATCAGATCAAGGATGTGCTTCTTACGGCTGACCTTTATGGAATAGAAAGTCATGGTATGCAGAGAATGGTGCGTTATCATAAGGGAATCGAAAAGGGAACCATCCATCCGCAGGCAAAGCCTGAAGTTGTATTTGAAACACCGATATCTGCAGTGATTGATGGTCATAATGGAATGGGACAGCTTATTTCCGTTTACGCAATGAAAAAAGCCATCGAAAAAGCCAAAAAAACCGGAGTTGGAATCGTAACCGTCCGTGAGTCCAATCATTTTGGTATTGCTGGATATTATGCAAAGATGGCGTGCGATGAAGGACTTCTGGGAATGGCTTGCACCAATTCAGAGGCTATTATGGTTCCTACGTTTGGCAAAAAAGCCATGCTTGGATCAAACCCAATCGCAGTAGCTATGCCGGCAGACCCGTATCCGTTTTTCTTTGACTGTTCTACCACAGTAGTTACAAGAGGAAAACTAGAAATGTACAACAAAATGGAGAAACCGCTTCCTAATGGATGGGCGTTGGACAAAGATGGTCATGCAAGCACAGACGCACCGGATGTCCTTGCCAATATTGTTGCAAAGAAGGGCGGCGGAATCATGCCCCTTGGTGGAAATGAAGAGGTTACAGGAAGCCACAAGGGATATGGATATGGTATGTTATGTGAACTGTTCAGTTCCATTCTTTCCATGGGTGTTACTTCGGATCATTGCTGCACATTCCCGGATAAAACTGGAATCTGTCATGGATTCATGGCAATCGATCCGGCTGCATTTGGTGATCCTCAGGCAATCCGCAGACATTTTTCAGAATACCTGGAAGCTTTGAGAGAAAGTCCGAAGGCAGAAGGCAAAGAACGTATTTATACACATGGTGAAAAAGAAGTTTTGGCAGAAAAAGAAAGAAGAGAGCATGGATTACCTGTAAACGATAATACAATGGTCGAACTTGCTAATCTGTGTGGATATCTCAAACTTGACTTTGATAAATATTTTGACGGATATGAGCTTCCAAAAGATAGCAAATTCTTTACAGGAAATTATTAATAGATTAGAAGGCAACTGTTCACAGTAACAATAGAGGCAGCCGAATCATACGGTTTCACATAATTTAAGATACCAGGGAGGACAATAGAAATGGATTATGCAAAAGAATCTTTAAGACTGCATGGAGAATGGAAAGGTAAGATTGAAGTTGTAACAAGAGTACCTGTAGAAAATAAGGATGATCTGTCACTTGCTTATACACCTGGAGTTGCACAGCCTTGTCTGGAAATCCAGAAGGATGTAAACAAATCTTACGAACTCACAAGAAGATGGAACATGTGTCTGGTAGTTACAGACGGTTCTGCTGTTCTTGGACTTGGAAACATTGGACCAGAAGCCGGAATGCCGGTTATGGAAGGTAAATGTGTCCTTTTCAAGGCATTTGGTGATGTAGATGCATTTCCACTCTGCATTAAAAGCAACGATGTGGACGAAATTGTAAATACAATCTATATGATCTCCGGTTCCTTTGGTGGAGTAAACCTGGAAGATATTTCCGCACCGAGATGTTTCGAAATTGAAAAGAAACTGAAAGAAAAATGTGATATTCCGATCTTCCATGATGACCAGCATGGTACTGCGATCATCACACTGGCAGGTCTTACCAATGCACTTAAAGTTGTTGGCAAGAAGAAAGAGGATGTCCATGTTGTAATGAACGGAGCAGGAGCAGCAGCAATCTCTATCGCTCGTCTGCTTCTCACAGCCGGATTTAAGAACATCACACTCTGTGACAGAAAGGGTGCAATCTATGAGGGACGTCCGGAAGGAATGAATCCAGTCAAAGATGAAATGAGCAAGGTGACCAATCTGGATAAGAAAGCAGGTTCTCTGGCAGATATGCTGGTCGGCGCAGATGTATTTATCGGTGTTTCCGCACCTGGTGCCGTTACAACAGAGATGGTTAAGACCATGAATAAGGATGCAATTGTTTTTGCATGTGCAAACCCGACTCCGGAGATTTTCCCGGATGACGCAAAGGCTGGCGGAGCAAAAGTTGTTTCCACAGGAAGAAGTGATTTCCCGAACCAGATCAACAACGTACTTGCTTTTCCAGGAATCTTTCGTGGCGCATTTGATGTGAGAGCAAAAGAGATCAATGATGAAATGAAGCTGGCAGCGTCTGAAGCACTTGCAAATCTGATCGCAGATGAGGAACTTTCTCCGGAATATATCATTCCGAAGGCATTCGATAAGAGAGTAGGACCGGCGGTAGCCAAAGCAGTTGCGGAGGCAGCAAAGAGAACCGGCGTAGCCCGTATTTAAAAAATACAATTTAATAAGATAGACAATTTTCCCCGGCATAACTTATTATAGGGATAGCAAGGACGTGTGACAACAATAGATTTTACTTCAAGGAAACGTCCGCAGTATGCCGGGGATTTTCTTATAATTTTTTACGAATGAGTAGAGATTTATAGCTGGAAATAAGAAACCAACTATGGAAGGGAGAACTGTGGTATAAACAGCTTCCGTCACAGACAGCGTAGGAGACCTGCAAGTAGCTGGACAAAGCATGCTATAATTAAAAATAACAGACATCAGAAAAGAAGGGACAAAATATGCAAATCAGTTTATTACTAATGGAAGAGATTGCAAAGCTTTTTGCAATCATGCTTATGGGATATGCGGTTGTAAAAGCCGGCCTTATGAAGTCATCGGAGAGTAAAAGCATATCTGTAGTCATGGTTTATCTGGTTATTCCATGCGTAATTATCGACGCATTTCAGGTGGACTATACGCCAGATGTAAAAAAAGGACTGCTCCTGGCATGTGCGGCAGCAGTTCTGGTACATGTTTTATTTCTGATACTTACCACAATATTAAAACAAGTATTACAGCTGGATACGATTGAGCGTGCAACTGTTATTTATTCAAATGCCGGGATACTGGTAATTCCGCTGGTACAGGATTTGCTTGGACAGGAGTACGTTATTTATTCCAGTGCTTATATTGCGGTACAGCTGATTCTGATCTGGACACACTGCAAAAATATGCTTTGCGAAGAAGATAGATTAGAGTGGAAAAAAGTATTTCTGAACGTAAATATTATTTCAATCATAGTAGGAGTGATATTGTTTGTCTGCAGAATCCAGATGCCTTCGGGAGTGCAGGATGTCATGGATATGATGAATAATATGATTGGTCCGATCGGAATGCTGCTTGCCGGAATGGTTATTGCGGACGTACCTCTTAAGATTGTATTTACTAAAAAAAGAAACTATCTTTCAACAGTATTGCGATTGATTGTTTATCCAATATTTGTACTGATTCTAATGAAACTGATTCATACATTTGCAGGAATAAATGATTCCAAACAGATTCTCCTGACTGTATATATTGCATCCATAACACCTGCTTGTGCAACTGTGACATCCATGGCGCAACTATATGATAAAGATGCGGCATATGCGAGCTCATTGTATGTACTTACGACACTGCTGTCAATTGTGACCATGCCAGTGATGGTGGGAATGTATGAGATGTTTGTGTGAGAGAATAGAAAGATTGAAGAAATGACACTGACTTCGGTTGGTGTCTTTTATTTTCATGGTCCAGTCATGTCCAGACTGATCGAATACTTTGTGAAGATCACGTTCCAGATGTTAAAGGCATTCTACATTGCAGAATACAAATCCATCATGATAATTGATAGACGAGAAAAAAGATATGGATCCGAGTATGCATGTTCATGCTGCCATTTCTGATTGTATATTTGGGGATAAAAGATGGACTGAGCCTAAAAAGCACATTATTTTATTTCCGAACAATATTGGACAAGTAATTATGAATTAGTGAAAGAAATGATGTCACAAGCGGAAATCCAATAAATGTCGTGTCAAGTCTATAGTATCTGACACAATAGGTTATAAAAAATCTGTAATAATGAGATAATTACAATCAATAACGCCGATACGGGATTATAATAAATCCTACTCGGCGTTATTGATTTTTGCATAGCATTCTTTGCTCTATAAGAAGTTCACGAAATTTACCACATCGAGTTGGATTTGTTGACAATCATATTGGCTTGGAATATACTTGGTTTATCAAGCGCGGCTCGAAAAAATCTTTATTGTCAGAAAAAAGTCAATCCAAAAGGGGAACTGGAGATTATTGACAGTTAAATATAACATATAAAATCATATAAGTAGATGTTGAGCTCAAGAAGCTAAAACTTTCATAAAGAGGTGTCAGAATGGATAAAAAAACAACGTTGGAAATGATTGCAGCAATTTCAAATGCAAACGGTACATCAGGCTTCGAAGATGAAGTGGTTGCTGCAATTCGTCCTTATGCAGAAGGACTCGGAGAAATTACAGAAGATCGCATGCGCAACTTATATATCCGCCGTAAAGAAAATAACGGCAAACGTCCGGTTGTTCAGCTTGATGCACATAGTGATGAGGTTGGCTTTATGGTGCAGGCTATCTGCCCGAACGGAACTCTCCGCATCATTCAGATCGGAGGTTGGGTGAACCACAATATTCCCGCTCATAAAGTCCTGGTTCGTAACCGATTCGGAGAATATATTCCAGGTATTACTGCCAGTAAGCCTCCGCATTTCATGACAGAGCAGGAGCGTAAAGCACCTCTGGATATGAAAGATATCACGGTAGATGTTGGCGCTGTTTCTAAAGAAGAGGCGGTTGAAAAGTTCGGTATTCGTATCGGTGAACCGGTAGTGCCGGATGTGACATTTACATATTCAGAAACCACAGATCTGATGGTGGGCAAGAGCTTTGACTGTCGTCTGGGATGTGCGGCAATTCTTAAGACCATGCATACTCTGGCTGGTCAGGATTTGAATGTGGATATTGTTGGCGCATGTGCAGCACAGGAAGAAGTTGGTGTACGTGGTGCCACTGTGACAGCACAGGTAATTAAGCCAGATATCGCAATTGTTTTTGAAGGCTGCCCGGCAGATGATACGTGCGTTGAGCAGTATATGGTTCAGACGGCTATTAAGCGTGGCCCGATGCTTCGTCACATTGATTCACGCATGATCACCAATCCGCGTTACCAGAGATATGCGCTTGATCTGGCAGAAAAGCTTGGCATCCCGGTTCAGGATGCAGTTCGCAGTGCTGGTTCAACCAATGGTGCAGTTATACATCTGACTGAAAAAGCAGTTCCGGTCATCGTTATTGGTGTTCCGGTTCGCTATGCGCACACACATTACGGAATTTCAGCTTATGCTGATTTTGATAATGCGGTTAAGTTGGCATGCGAAATTCTTAAAAGACTTGACGAAGAGCAGATTATGAGTTTCTAAAAAAATATAATGATGTACTGAAAGCGACAGATATAACGGCAACTGTCGGAAAAGGATATGCAAAGAAGCGTATCACAGTTATTTAAACGTTTATGTGACAAACGTAACTGTCTGTGGTATTATGAAAGTGGTATAGGCGAAAATGACTTTTGCAGAGACGAAAGTATTTTCAAATTTTATTTAAAAATATACTTATTCTAATGAATAAGTGAGAGGCCATATAGATACGGGACGGTATGAGTACAAAGAACATTACCAGTGAACAGTAATGTAGGAGAACAGTTCGAACATATGTATCGGCTGTTCTCCTTTTGTTTTCAGGCATTAATGGGGGAATATTTTCTATATAAGTGTTGGGAGATTTTATGGAAAAGTTTAAGGCAATTGATAATAAGAATGAAGAACATGAGATTAATTACAGACAATTTAACAAAAAGCTGGAACTTCTGAATCAGATTCTGTCTCTGATATCAGACATTAATCAGGCATCGGATGAGAAAGAGATAGATACCATTCGATTTTATTGCACAGCCCGCTGAAAAACAGTTGGAAGAAAACATAATGAGGAAAATTCAATGAAAATAAATAATACAGCTGCTAAACATATTAAGAAATACTGCTATATTGTCGGCCTCCTCTCTTTCCTGATCGCGTTTTTTGCGTGTAGTCAGATGCTCAGATATCAGGAAAAGGAAAAAAAAGCATCGGGAATCTATATGGCACAAAGTACGATAAGGAGAGTCAAGGCAAAGCTGGACAATTATATAACGATTTCTGATCTTCTTGGAAATTATATCATTGATGGATCGGATATGGATGAAAACACTTTTTCAGAACTGGCAGAAAAGATCCCAAATGAGGATGGTGTGGTAAAGGCATTTGAGCTGGCACCGAAAGGAATCATAACCGAAATCTATCCTATGCAGGGAAATTCAGAGGCTCTTGGACTGGATGTACTGGGGGAACATGAACGGAAAAAGGATGCAGCTCTGGCTAAGGAAACCGGGGAGTATACACTTGGCGGCCCCTATCAGTTAAAGCAGGGAGGAACCGGAGCATTACTTTTTAAACCGGTTTATCGAACCGATGATTCCGGAGAGAGTAGTTTCTGGGGATTTGTACTCCAGGTGATTGACTGGGACCGTTTTATGAGTGACATAAATCTGCAATCCTTAAGTGAGGCGGATTTCAGTTATAAAATCTGGTCTTATGACAGAAGCAGTGGAGATAAGGTTATTTTTGCCCAGAGTCAGGACGATATGCCGGAAGACAGCCTGACGATAGAATGTGAGATCCCGAATAACACATGGTATTTTGATATTGTGCCTTCGAATGGGTGGATCCCGGTTTCATATTGGCTCCTCGCTATTGCCGCTTCTTATATATTTTCATTATTGGTCGCTACAATTTATTATCAGATATCCAGCAAAAAGCACAGAGAAAAACAATATGCAGTTGATCTTAAGAATGCAGCGGAGCTGGCGAAAAGTGCAAACGAAGCAAAAACGCGATTTCTGTTTAATATGAGTCATGATATACGGACGCCGATGAATGCGATCATAGGTTTTTCCGGATTACTGGAAAAGAATCTTCAGAACGAGGAAAAAGCAAAGGAATATCTGGGAAAAATCTGTTCTTCCGGAAATCTGCTGATGACGATCATTAACCAGATTCTGGAGATAGCCCGTATTGAAAGCGGTACTACAACGCTGCAGCTGAAAGCTGAGGATATAAACGCAGTGTTTCATACGGTAAACACAGTATTTGAGGAAGATATAAGGAAGAAGAACCTGCAGTATTCGGCAGATTTGGATGTATATCATACGTTTATCTTTTGTGACAGAGTGAAACTTCAGGAGATAATGCTGAATATTATCAGCAATGCAATAAAGTACACGTCCGATGGGCATGCGGTCCATGTAAAGATATATGAGAAAGATTCAGAGGATCCCCGGAAAGCCCGGTTTATTTTTACTTGTGAAGATACAGGCATTGGCATGAGCGAGGAATATCTTCCACATATCTTTGAAGAATTTTCCAGAGAGCATACAACCACAGAGAACAAGGTCGCTGGTACAGGATTGGGTCTTCCTATTGTAAAATCCATGATTGAGTTGATGGGCGGAAGTATTCAGGTAGAAAGCACGCAAGGTGCCGGGACAAAATTCACTGTAGATATTTCTTTTGATACAGCCTCAGAAGAGGATGTATATAGGAATCAGATATCTGAACAGCCAGATATATTAGAAAAGCTGAAAGGAAAACGTATTCTTCTTGCAGAGGATAATGATCTGAATGCAGAGATTGCGATAGAACTGCTTGCAGAACAAAAGATCATTGCATACCGTGCGAAGGATGGAGCAGAGTGTCTGGATAAGCTGGAGAAAGCAGATTCCGGATATTATGATATGATTCTTATGGACATTCAGATGCCGGTGATGGATGGATATGATGCTGCAGCCAGGATACGCAGAATGAAAGATGAGAAGAAAGCCTCCATACCCATTATTGCAATGACGGCAAACGCCTTCGCAGAGGACAGGCAGAAGGCAATATCGATGGGAATGAATGATCATGTGGCAAAACCAATTGATATGAATGTACTTTTACCGGTGATAGCAAAGTATATAAGGTGAAAGATCAGTGTTACTGTTTATTGGTAACGTTCCGCGAGGTGTTTTTTGTGAACAAAGTTCACAGAAAACCCGAGAATCTCAGCGCGAAATCATGCGAATGCATGATTTCTGTGCATCGCGAAGTGTGTTACTGGTCACGGGGGGAACCGTAACTAAGAGTAAACGGCGACTTGACTTATTCGTTGCAACCACATATAATTGTTTCGGAACGTAACTTAAAACTTACATTTCGAATACACAAATAAATTCCTATGAAAGGAAGAATAAATGAAATTATGAAACATGTGGAGGCATATGATAATGTCAAAAGATGAGTATTTAATCACAGATGCGCCTCTTAAAGCGCTGACGGTCTTTGCAATGCCGATGATTCTTGGCAGTTTTTTTCAGCAAATATACAATATGGCTGACTCCATTATCGTCGGTCAGTTTGTGGGCTCCTCCGCACTTGCAGCTGTCGGTGCATGTGCAGCGCTGACCAATGTTTTCATTTGTGTGGCACTGGGTGCCGGTGTGGGTGCCGGTGTGCTCGTGAGCCGTTATTTCGGTGCCAGGGAGTATGGAAAAATGAAAACCATCGTGTCAACGTCTTTGTTTAGTTTTTTGATCCTAAGCATAGTCCTTGGTATTTTTGGCTTTTGCTTTTCCCATTGGATGATGAGCGCGTTACAAACCCCTGCAGATATACAGGATGACGCAGTGCTGTATTTGCGGGTCTATTTCGTGGGCTTTCCTTTTTTGTTTATGTACAACATTCTTTCAACGATGTTTACTTCCATAGGCGAATCAAAAATTCCACTGGGACTCCTGATATTTTCGTCAGTCTTAAATATTTTTATGGATCTCTGGATGGTGGCTGGTCTTGATCTCGGCGTGTTGGGTGCGGCGCTTGCAACCTTGATTGCACAAGGTATTTCCGCCGTGTTTTCGCTTCTGATTTTCTTATATCGGATGCGGCGATATAAGAGCCCTTTTCAACGATTTGACTGGCGGGAGCTGCATTCCATGCTTCAGATTGCGGTTCCATCAGTTCTCCAGCAGTCTACAGTGTCTATTGGTATGATGATCGTGCAGGCAGTTGTAAATCCTTTCGGCACACAGGCGCTTGCGGGATATGCGGCGACGATGCGGGTGGAGAATGTTTTTTCCCTGATTTTTGTATCTATCGGTAATGCAGTTTCACCATATGTTTCACAGAATCTCGGTGCGAACAAACCCCAGCGTATCAAAAAAGGCTACCAGGCTGCATTGGTATTGGATGTGTGCTTTGCAGCCATTGCCTTCATCGTCATTGAAACGCTGCATACGCAAATTTCCTCGTTGTTTCTTGGTAAAGACGGAACCGCTCTGGCCTATCAGGTATCCGGGGATTATATGAGATGGCTTGGTTATTTCTTCATTTTTATGGGAATCAAAATGGCAACCGATGGAGTCCTTCGTGGTCTCGGAATCATGCGTCCGTTCCTTATTGCAAACATGGTAAACCTGGCGATTCGCCTGTCTGTTGCCTTGATTTTTGCACCGCGTTTTGGTATTGAATTCGTCTGGCTTGCTGTACCAGCAGGTTGGTTTGCGAACTTTTTAATATCCTATGTGGCGCTCAGAAGATCATCAAGTCTATAGTATCCGGCTGTATTTTGCAGAAAGCTTTTTTCAAACATGCTACAGGAAAAAGTTTTTCATTCAACGTGTTGCGTCAGAAATAGCGAAAGAGAACGCGGGAAATGAGGGAGGTATCATGAAAATTACTTACATTAACCACAGTGGATTTTTAATTGAGACCAGAGACTGCTACTATATTTTTGATTATTACAAGGGTGAATTGCCGCACCTTGACAAGGAAAAAGAAGTAATCGTCTTTTGCAGTCATTTCCACAAGGATCATTTTAACCCACAAATCTTTGGGATTCTTGATGATATGGGGATGACTTATCAGGCAGTCCTGGCGAATGATATACGAAAAAGGAATCATTTATCGGATCTGAAGATCACATATGTTTATCATGATCAGACTTATAATCTGGATAATGGTACTGAAGTTGATACCTTGCTGTCTAACGATAGTGGTGTCGCATTCATTGTCAAAACAAAGGAAGGCACCATTTATCATGCCGGCGACTTAAACGACTGGTACTGGGATGGTGAGCTGAAAGCTGACAACCAGAGACTTACTTCTGCATATCGTGCAGAGATCAGGAAAATTAAGGGTATACATTTTGATGCTGCATTTGTTCCCTTAGATCCGAGACAGGAAGATCACTATGCTGACGGGATCCTGTATTTCCTTAAAAATGTAGATTGCAATGTCATTTTTCCAATGCATTACTGGAATGATGCCAGTGTAATTAAGCGGTTCATTACTGAATATCCGCAATATAAGTCACGCATTAAAAACACAGAATGTACAAAAGGAGAAGAAGTATGAAATTTAAGATGATTCACGAAAACTATAATGTGTCAGACCTGGACCGATCTATTAAATTTTACAATGAGGCCCTTGATCTGCACGAGGTAAGAAGAAAGACTACCGATGATTTTATCATCGTGTATCTGAGCAACGATGTAAGTGATTTTGAGCTGGAACTTACCTGGCTTAAGGATCATCCACAGCCATATAATCTGGGTGAATGCGAATTCCACCTGGCATTCCAAGCGGAGGATTACGAGGCTGCGCACAAGAAGCACAAAGAGATGGGCTGCATTTGCTTCGAAAATGAAGCAATGGGAATTTATTTCATCGTAGATCCAGATGGTTACTGGCTTGAGATTGTGCCGTAAAGCTGGTTGGGAAATCGAATAAAGCTGACGTATATTATTTTGCAGGAGGGCACTTATGTACCTGGATAATTTAGATGAACTGGATCAGAAGATTATCCAGTTACTTATAGAAAATGCACGTATCTCCTACTCAGATATCGGTGAAGAAACCGGCATTTCCAGAGTGGCAGTAAAAGCCCGGATTCAGGCTATGGAGAAAAAGGGGGTAATTGAAGAATATACAACAATAATAAATCCTCAAAAAATCAGTGGTGCTGTATCCAGTTATTTTGAACTTGAAATAAAACCAGATCATTTGTCACAGGTGACAGATATCTTATACAAAGATGATACAGTCACACAGATTTACCGTGTCACAGGAAGAGACAAATTGCATGTACATGCTGTTGCTTCATCAAGTGATGAAATGGAGCACTTCCTGCACAACGTCATTGATACACTGCCCGGCATTATCAGCTGTAGCTGCAATACGATCTTATCACGGATTAAAGATATTAAAGGGTTACGGCTGTAGAGGTCAAATTGAGGTGACGCATTATGGTTTCTTTTGAGAAGAAAGAGAAAAATTTTGTTGTTATTATTTGCAATTACAGTGTATGTAAAGTAAAAGGCAATGAATCAGAAATGGTTCATTGCCTTTTGTGCGGTATGGGTTATTTTAACTTTTAAAATATAATTTTGAAATTTTAAAATGAAAGATGTTATAAAAAATCAGAGTTTATTGTTCCGTTTAAAATTGTAAGTTCTTGTTCTTTGGAAACTGGAAAAATAATTTGCGGATGTCCGGAAGGAATAGATGTAGGAGCTTCAATATATTGAAGCAATAAATTTGCAGCCATTTCTCCAAGCTTCTCTTTCGGGTGGTTAATACTAGGAACTCGGGTTGAATCATACAATTTGGTTACATTGGAATTATCAAAGCTTATAACAGTTAAATCTTCTGGAACAGAAATGTTTTTTGAAGCAAGATAAGGAACTACATGACAAGAATAGTGTGAAAGAATAATTGTAATATTGTTTTAATGTTTACGGCAACAAGATATCAGAAAAGATGGTGTAATTAAACTTTGCGAAATGAAGTTTATAGACGAACCCTTTCTCAAACATATTCTAAAAAGAGAATGGAGATCAAAGTGTGGCGCACATCTTGCGGAAATCCTTTTCAAACAGGCTCTAAGGTAGTCAAAAGCAAAAAAATGTTATATACTTATGCTATGAGAATATGGAAACGGATAAGGACACAGGAGGTAACCATGGGCAGATATCTGAATCCGGGAATGGAGAGCTTTGAAAAAAGCGTAAATTCTGAAATCTACGTAGATAAAACTGGTTTGGTCGGATACACGAATCGGGTAATGAATACAGTGCAGGGATATGTCTGCGTCAGCCGCCCGCGGAGGTTTGGAAAATCCATGGCTGCGAATATGCTTACGGCATATTACAGCAGAGGCTGTGATTCCAGAGAAATATTTTCCAAATTTGAAATATCCGAGAGTCCTGATTTTGAAAAGTACAGAAATAAGTATAATACCATTTTTTTGAATATGCAGGAGTTTCTGAGTAGAAGCGATAGTGTTGAAGCATTGGTTGACCGGGTAAAAAAACTTGTTTTGCGGGATCTGAAGCGAGAATATCCGGATGTGGATTATTTTGACGATACGGATCTGGTGGAATCCATGCAGGATATTTATGAGACTGAGAAGTGTCCATTTGTTGTTATTATAGATGAGTGGGACTGTATTTTCAGGGAGTTCAGGCAGAATAAGGAAGCACAGGAGAAATACCTGGATTTCCTGAGAGACTTGCTGAAGGATAAGGCATGTATTCACTTAGCGTATATGACGGGTATTTTGCCAATAAAGAAATATGGAACCCATTCTGCATTAAATATGTTTGATGAATTTTCCATGATAAATCCAGGCCCTCTTGCACCGTATGTGGGTTTTACTGAGGTGGAAGTGGAATATCTGTGCCATAAATACAGGATGGATATGGAAGAAGTAAAAGCCTGGTATGATGGATATTCATTTTCTATGGCGGCATCTGTTTATAGTCCGCGTTCTGTTGTAAACAGTATGCTCTTCGGAAAAATAGAGAATTACTGGAATCAGACGGAAACATTCGAGGCCCTGCAGGTTTATATTGATATGAATTTTGATGGCCTGAAGGATGATGTTTTGAGCATGATTGCAGGGGAAAGGATTCCGGTTAATACGGGAAGCTTTACCAACGATATGACAACCTTCCGAACAGAGGATGATGTATTGACATTGTTGATTCATCTGGGGTATCTGGCTTATGATTCGGAGAATAAGGTGGTGAAGATTCCGAATAATGAAGTGCGAAATGAGTATGTTAACAGTGTAGCTGCATCGGACTGGGGCGAGGTATCAATTGCGCTGAAGCAATCTGCTGACACGTTAAATGCAATCTGGCAGAGACGGCCACAACAGGTTGCGGAAGGAATACAACTGGCTCATTTTGAAACGTCTCATATTCAGTATAATGATGAAAACGCCTTGAGTTATACGATTTCTCTTGCTTTATATGCTGCAAGGAATTTTTATACAATGCACAGGGAATTGGCTGGCGGAAAGGGATTTGCGGATATTGTATTTATTCCACGTAAGAAATTTCAGGATAAACCGGCACTTGTGGTAGAGCTGAAATGGGACAAGAGTGCAGATGGGGCAATCAGCCAGATTAAAAGAAAAGAATATTGCAGAAGTCTGGAAGAATATGCTGGAAATGCACTTCTGGTTGGAGTGAATTATAATAAGAGAACGAAAGTACATGAATGCATGATTGAAGAGTATAAGCTTTAAATTAAATTCAGAGATGCATATGTGCACGAAAAGGTCTGTGGCGGGGCAGTGCAGTTGCTGAAAGGATAAGAAAAAAGGACAATAATATTATTATCCCAACATATTTGAATATCTCCCAAAAATGCGCCAATATTGGGAGAAAGAAAAGAAGCTTGGGAGAAAGGAGTTGGAATGAGAGTATTTGATTATTCCAAACTTAAGGAAAGGACCTGGGATAATGAGATTCTGGCATATGTTGCACAAATCCATGAGTATAAAGGAAAACAAGATCTGTATCTAAGACAAAAGCCCGTTGAACTTAATCGCCTGATTGAAATTGCGAAAATACAGAGTACAGAAAGTTCGAATCAGATAGAAGGTATTGTGACAACAAATGCAAGATTAAAACAGCTTGTGGAAGATAAAACAACGCCCAGGAATAGAGATGAAGAAGAAATACTTGGATATCGTAATGTCCTAAATATTGTCCATGAAGCTTACGAAGCAATTCCTGTTCGAAGTAATTATATTTTGCAGCTTCACGGTGAGATGTTAAAACATACTGCATTTTCTTATGCTGGTAAATATAAGACCACTCCAAATGAGATTGATATGATGCTTGAAAATGGAGAGAAAGTGGTGTTGTTTAAGCCATTAGAACCTTACGAAACCCCAGATGCAGTAGAACGACTTTGCAATGAGTATAACAAAGCTATAGGGGATGGTATTGTAGATCCGCTCATTCTGATACCTAATTTTATATTAGATTTTCTATGTATTCATCCTTTCAATGACGGAAATGGACGAATGAGCAGACTATTAACATTATTGCTCCTATATCGAAGTGGATATATTGTTGGACAGTATATCAGTATAGAAAAAGCTATTGCGGATACAAAAGAAACATATTATGAAGTTTTGCAAAATGCGGATCAAAACTGGTATGAGGGAGAGAATGATCCCAAGCCATTTATTAAATATATGTTAGGAATTATTCTATCGTGCTATAGAGAGTTTGAGGCAAGAATAGTATTAGCTGAAAAAACAGGAAAAAAAAGCAAGGCATATGATGTTGTAAAGACATATTCAGAAAACACGCTCGGAAAGTTTTCGAAACATGATGCACTGGTTGCATGTCCTAGTCTTGGAAGTTCCTCAGTAGAATCAGCATTAAAAAAACTGGTTGATGAGGGTGCTATAATACGAACTGGCGCAGGACGCAAAACAATGTATATGAAGAAAAGAGAGTAATTATTACCAGCTGCAGAAAAAAATGGAGACTACATTGCGATGATGGCCAAAAAGCTTCCTACAGACTCTGATTACGCCAATTCCAATAAGAATCTGGAAGCAGAAGATTATGAAGTAGACTATGCGATCACACACACCTGCCCATTATACCGAGTGAAAACGCTTGGCTACTACCACGTAGCCAGGGAAGAAGAACCCCTTCAGAACTATTTTCAATGGGTATGTGACAAGTTGAACCAGACTAATGAGATGCTTGCAGATGGCAGCGGCGACAAGAAGGGCAGATCTTTCAAACACTGGTATTTCGGTCACTGGCACACCGACTGGAACAAAAACTGGCTTGAGCTTATGCACATGGAAGAATTGCCCCAAAAGTGCAGGGCAATTTACCTGGATGTAGAGGATATGGAAACTGGCGAACATATTTTCTTAAAATAATATGGAAAATCGATTGAAAATATCACAGAATAAAATATACTATTTATAAGTATACTACTGCAAGTAGTATATTTTGTTTACGGCGCTTATGATTTGACAACGAGGAGGCTGCTTAAGAGAATTTGCCGGCAGACATAAAGCCCTGTTTTTTTCTGCACAGAGAAGAATGATTCTTTGAATCTTCTGAACTTTTCCAAGATGGTGCAAACATTTTTCGAAGGCTCTTTTATATCTTCTTTTCAAAATTGGGAAGCTGCATTTGAATATATTACAGGAAAAATTTCAGACGAAAAATTGGTATTGATTATTGATGAACTTCCTTTTCTGGCAGAACCGAATCCTTCAATGACATCTGGAGGCGTTTTCCTCTGAGATTTCACTGGAGGAAAATATAAAAAATAATCTGCTTACGGAAGGGACTTTTTTGAATGATGAACCCCAGACACTTTTGAGGATTGAATTGAGAGAGCCTTCGGTATACAATTCCATTTTAGAGGCGATTTCCAATGGATGTAATAAGATTCGTGAGATTGCAGATCGAATTCATGAAGAGAAAAGCAAGTGCAGCAAATATATGCTTACATTGCAGACTCTGCGATTAATTGAGAAGTGTGTTCCCTGTACCGAGCCAGAAACAAGTAAAAAAGGGATTTATGAGATAACAGATAATTATTATAAGTTCTGGTACAGATTCCTTTTTACAAATCAGAATTATTATTCCATGCTGGGCCTGGAGCTTTCCTGCGAAGAAACTTCCGTTTATTCCATATAAAATGGGAAAATGGTGGGGGAATAATCTATTGATAAAAGCGCAGGATGATGTTGATATACTTGCGTTTGATAAAACGGGAAAGAAAGTGTTGCTCTGTGAATGTAAGTTTCGAAATAAACCAATGCCTATGGAAGAGTATGATGACCTGGTTATGGCTGCAGAAATGTTTAAAAATGCAGAGGAAAAGTATCTTATGTTTTTCAGCAAATCTGGTTTCACAGAGTCAGTAAAGGAAAGGGCGGCGCGAGAAAATGCGGTGCTGCTTACAATCGAAGACTTGTATTAGAGTCTTTTTCAGACCCGCTCTAAGGAGTATAAAGAATGAACAGAAAAAACTTTCTGAAAAATAAGAAAATCAACTGGATCAAAGTGGTTATCCAGATATTGTCCTTCGCTTTAATTCCGGGCTTATTTGAAGGGGAATTCGCAGCTGTGGGAAATATTGTTTCCTGCATATACAAGGGAAATATTTCATGGGAAAGTGTGAAGTATTCGGTATGGATGCTGTTGGCAACTGTGCCGGCAACAGTACTTGTGGGAAGGTTTTTCTGTGGATTTTTCTGCAGTTTTGGAGCAGTGCAGGATTTGCTATGGCTTGGATCACACAGATTGCGGGCATTATTTCCGGGAAAAAGAAACCTGAAAAAGGCTGACCGGATATTCAGATTTGCCAAGTATGCAGTGCTTTTTTACTTTATAATATTCATATGGAGTGGTGTAACAGCTGTGAAAACAGCCGGCCCGTGGCAGGTGTTTGGGCAGTATGTTTCATTTGGACACTGGCCAGGATTGAAGCCTTTGCTTTCAGTTGGAGGAGTTCTGCTTCTTTTAATCTTTATTGGCTCACTGTTTGTACAGAGATTTTTTTGCAGATATTTTTGCCCTATGGGAGCAATTTATTCACTGATTTCACAGACATCTTTCCTGAAAATTGATAAGCCGCGGGAAGAGTGCGGAAAGTGTCATTTATGTACCTCGAAATGCACCATGGGGATGGATCTTACGAAGAAAGACAGGATTGCCGGAGGAGAATGTATCAGCTGTCAGAAGTGTGTAAGCTGGTGTCCGAAAGGGAATGCGCACTTTAGAAGCAGATATGGAGTGCTGATCGGAGTGGGCGTTACCTGTGCTACCATCATGGTGTCACAGCTCCTTATAGCAGGAAATCTGGCTAAAGAGAAAACGGCAGATTCAGTGAAAAAAACGGCAGAAAATGATGCTGGAGGTAACTTTCAGAATGGTATTTACACAGGAACCGGTGAGGGCTACAGAGGCAAGGTGACGGTTACGGTAAAGGTTGCCGATGGGAAGATAACGGAGCTTGTACTGGATGATTATGCAGATGATAAGTCTTATATGGAGAGAGCGAAAAACAGGATTTTCCAGGAGATGATCAGCAGGCAGAATACAGATGTAGATGCAGTTTCCGGAGCGACTTACAGCAGTAACGGCTTGATTGAAGCTGTGAATAAAGCACTGGGAAATGACGAAGGTGAAGGGAAGAAACCTGAACAGGAAGAATCTGAAGATAAGCAATCCTTTATAGAGGCTGGACGTTTTCAGAATCTGACAGATGGCATTTATACCGGCTCGGCCGATGCATTTCGAGGGGATGTGGAGGTTCAGGTTACAGTTGAAAAACAGAAGGTAACGGATATTTCCATTCTTTCCTATTGTGATACAGAGGAATACTTTTTCAGGGCAGCACCAGCTGTAATCGAACAGATGAAGGCTGAGCAGAGTCTGAATGTAGATGCAGTAAGTGGAGCAACCTACAGCAGCAATGGGGTTATTCATGCAGTGGCAAATGCGTTGGAGATTCCGGAGGATCAGTATGCACCAAGACCTGGCAGGAATCTGACTGCAAAGAAAAAGAACCATGGGCATATTGTGAAGCATGAGATAACAAGTCAGGAAGAGTATGAGGAAAAAGTAGAGAAATATTCAAAGTGATATGGTCATCCCCCAAAAATAAAAGCTTCTGAATCAGACACAGGACTGAAAAATCCTGTATCTGTCAGAAGCTTTTATTTTTGATTTGTATCCATATTATTTTCTGCCATAGACAGATATTTATATGTGGGCAGAAAGTTAGTGCTTTTTGCCTTTCTATAGTATTGCATAAAAATACGTTCCATAATATTGGGAATCTGAGATTCAACCGGCTGAAACAGGATGATCAGATACTGCATGGAACTGTATCTGGTACAGATATCCACACGCCGGATGGTGTTTTGGATAGCCTGTTCCATATGGGAAAGTGTCTGCTCAATTTCTTCAATATGAGCGGGAGTGTCCGAAGTGGCTTCCAGTGTGAGCATTACCAGGTAGCAGCGGCTTCCGCTTCGGATAATGAGCTGTTGCATATATTCATACTGTCTGGAAAAATCCCGGTAATTCAGTTCAAGAGCACCTGCATAGCTGCCACTTTTGCGAAGCGCGTCTGCCACCTGCTGAAGATCCCTGGCAGTACCTGGTGAATCGGAAGAGGAATGACTGATCTGATGATAAAAGGAAAAGTGATTTTTACCATTTTGCTTTACATTGTATAATGCCTTATCTGCTTTGGAATAACAGTCTGCAAAGGTATCGCTGGTAGTGCACATATACAAACCGGCAGACAGAGCAGCATCTTTGATTTCAGGATCAGCTTCTGCGATGGAATGGAAGTGGTGGAAAAGCCGTGTCGTTAGTTTCGACACATTTTCAGCACTTATGTCTGGCAGAAACAGAAGAAATTCATCTCCACCAAGACGACAGGCAATACCGTTGGCTGTATAGCGTGAAAGCAGGGTTCCCAGATTCCTTAAGGCGCGGTCACCGGCCATGTGTCCATAAACGTCATTGATTTTTTTCAGATTATCCATATCAAGGAAAATAAGACAGCCGTTATGTTCCTGCATGAATTCTGCAATAAGCCGCTCTCCAAGGCTTCTCATAGGAAGACCGGTCAGGAAATCATAATTCTTTGAATCCTCCTGGTTCTTTATGGTGCTGACTACTTCTGAAATGAATTTGTTAATGGTGTGGTCAGCCTCTGGTGGAGCTGTTATTTCCTGTATGCGGATATTGTGGAGAACAACACGCTTTTCATCTAATAGCTTTAAAAATACATCTGTAATTTCCGGATCAAACTGTTTCCCGCGGTTCTTACTGATTTCCTCCCGGATCATTTCCGGAGGAAGTGCATTTCGGTAAATTCTGCGGGAATTCATGGCATCATAGCTGTCTGCCATTGCGGTGATGCGTGCATGAATGGGAATTTCGACACCGGAAAGCCCGTCTGGATATCCATTTCCATCATACCGTTCGTGATGATTTCTGGCCACTTCAACAATATGAGGGACAAAGGTAATATCCTTCAATATTTCTGCACCGATGACGGTATGTTTTTTTATCAGATTATACTCGTCATCTGTAAGTCTGGAGGGCTTGTTTAAGATCAGATCCGGAATACCAATTTTTCCAATATCGTGAAGGTAAGCGGCATGCTTTAACTGCTGGATTTCCTCTGAAGACCATCCAAGCTCGGCTGCAATAAGTGCGGCATATTCTGCAACCCGGTAGGAATGTCCGCGGGTGTACTCGTCCTTAGCCTCGATGGTGGTGGACAAAGTCTGCATCATTTGCAGGGAAAGGAGCTCTGTCTGCTTCTGTTTGCGTTCCAGTTCCTGTTGCTGGCGCTCATTCTCTATATGCTGGATGCTTCGAAGAGTCCGGACAATGTTGACAAACAGCAGAATGAGCATTCCAATGCCGATAAAAAGACCGGACAGGGATGTGACAAAATATACAGAGACACATTCAGCAGCAACGCAAAGCAAAACGAGCAAATGAGCCAGGAGCAGAAGATGGTCTGAGGCTTTTTTTCTGTGGCGGATGTAGAGGCAGAGATGGATAAACACCATCAGGAATGTACCTATCAGTATGATCTGCCCCAGGGGGGAGGGTTTCAATGTAGTCTGCAATATTTGCTATGGCCAGAATAGAGCAGACTGTAAAATTCAGCAGGGAGATTCCGATCACAATATGATAAAGCCTGCGGTGAAGTCCGTGCTGTACATTGTCTGCATAAAGCAGAAGGGGAATCGGTCCAAGGAGGATCATAACGAAGCACAAGGAAGCCAGGGCAGATGAGTTTGGAATCAGCAGCTGGCGGATTTTGGACTCGCCCAGCATCCAGGTTGCTCCCATTATCATACACCAGCCAAGATATTCCATCTCAAAGCTTGTGTGGTACACAAAACCAAGGGTAAGGCTGAAAAGGATGGTGGTCAGTCCTGCAAACAGGGTGAAAAATGCGATGTAAGTGGCCAGTCCGTAATGGTTGAAGATCAGCTGCCAGATGTCCGCTTTATCTCCACAGAAAATCTGGTTCACAACACCGGAATAGTTGGAGGTGTAGGTGATCAGTTCGATGCGGAGCTCCTTTCCGGCATCTTCATGGGAGGTGGAGCAAAAAATGAAACGGCTGGCGGAATTTTTCCCAATCAGACGGGTTTTACTGGTGCTGTACTGCTCTCTTAAGGTGCCGTTTATGTATATGTTTACGTCCTGCAGGGAGGAACGAATCGCTATAGATGAGGCATCAAAATCTGCCGGAAGGGTAGATGTGATGACCATGGTTTCGCCTGCGGGAACATCATAGGAACCGGGAACTGTGATTTCTTCAGTGGTGCCGTCAGATTTTTCCCAGGTAAAGGTTCCGGGATAGAGGAGGGACGGAGAGTTTCCACTGACAGTTCTTTCATCAGCACCGAAAAACTGCATGAAAATGAACCATCCAAGAATGGCGAGCATCAGAAAATAGAAAATGTATCTTGGTCCCTGGCGGGCAGGGAATTTCTCCTTGGTCATGGTAATTCTCCTTGTATGTGAGTGGTGTTAAATTTTTGTGATTGTCAATTGTATTATACTATATATGAAAAGATTCATCAAAACATTATTATTCATAATGGTTGGAAAAATTTTTAAAATCTTTTAGAAATCTGACCGTTTCGGTATACGAAATTCCAATAAAGTGGTATAGTTAATCTAAATAAGCTTTACAAAAACATGTGGCGTTTGGGTTGAGTTGAGAAAAATTGTGTCAGAAAACATATGAAGTACGGGGGAAAATATGGATATTTTAGTTGTGATCGATATGCAGAATGATTTTATTGACGGAGCGCTTGGTACACCGGAGGCGGAAGCAATTGTGCCTAATGTGGTGGACAGAGTGAAGAATTTCAATGGTCTTGTGCTGGCGACCAGGGATACTCACAGTGGGGATTATCTGCAGACCCAGGAGGGCAGAATGCTTCCTGTAGAGCACTGCATCCGCGGCACCTACGGCTGGGAGATCCGGGAGGAGATCGCAGAGCTTCTGGAGTCCGGACCCATTGACAAGCCAACCTTTGGCAGCGAAACCCTGGGAAAAGTTCTGAAAGAATTTAATAAATCAGAGACCATTGACAGTATTACACTGGTAGGGCTTTGCACAGATATCTGTGTGATTTCCAATGCCATGCTGCTGAAAGCATTTTTGCCGGAGGTACCGATCATGGTAGACTCTCTTTGCTGCGCCGGAGTGACGCCGGAGAGCCATGAGCGGGCGCTGGAAGCGATGAAAGCCTGCCAGATAGAGGTTCTTTAGGAGTCATGAGAAAACGGATTTTGGAAGTGGTTGCTTAAAAAAATGCCGCAAAGTCACGGGAAATGGTGATTTTGTGGTATTTTTATTTTTCTGCGCCGAAAGAAAACTTATTTTCTCATATTTCCATCAAAATCACATGATACTATATTAAAGTAAATTGTGGCTTCTGTCTGATAGGAAACCGCAACGATTTACAGAGCATTGAAGCCTGTTTGAAATACAGAAAGCCTTTTTCAAACACGTTCTAGCGACAGGCTTTAAGAGAGAGGAAAGAGCCGTGAAAAAAATAGAGATTCTTGTTGTAGAGGATGAACCGAAATTAGCACAGACGATTTCTGACTTTCTGAGGATTCAGAACTATGAAGTAGAGACAGCACTGACCGGGAACAAAGCCCTGGAATATTTTTGCCAGAATAAGCAGAAGGTGGATCTGATCCTTCTGGATCTTATGCTGCCGGATATTTCCGGATATACCGTATTGAAAGAAATCAGGAAAATATCGGAGGTTCCGGTTATTATTTTGTCTGCAAGGTCGGCAGTGGCAGACCAGATGAGCGGATTTGAGAAAGGTGCGGATGATTATATCACCAAGCCCTTTACTCTGGCACTTGTGAAAATGCACATTGAGGCGGTGCTGAAGCGTGCCGGGAAGCTGCGGACTATGGTGGAATACAACGATCTGCAGGCAGATGTAAATGCACAGCTTTTATTTTACAAAGAGCAGCATATCCCCACCACCAGGAAGGAATTTGATCTGATGATTTACTTCATGGAGCATCCGGGAATTGTTCTGCCAAGAGATACCATACTGAATGCGGTGTGGGAATACGATTATACAGGTGATGTGCGGACCATTGATACTCTGGTGAAGCAGCTGCGGAAAAAAATGGGAGAAGGCTGCAATTATATCCGGACTGTTTACGGCGTGGGCTACATCTTCGGGGAGGACATCCATGAAAATTAAAAAAAATTTCTGGAGAGCTGGGAAAGCTCTGTGGATTCAGATTATTGCCTTTGCGGTGGCAGTCATGCTGTATAGCGTGTGCTGTTATCCCATATATACTTCATCAAAGGCCAGAATCATGCGTCAGCTGTATGAAGATATCCATGACATGGATCTTGAGGAACTTAGCGAGGACGACGAAGAGACACTTGGTGATTATCAGAAAGAAAAATTTGAGACTGTAATTGCGAATGAAAATTATGAGCAGATTTATACGTCCAGATCATCTCTGAAGACCACGCATGCCCGTAAGTACATAGAAAACAAAATTGCCCAGTACACAGAAGAAGGAACCCTGGAACAGCGTCGCATGGAATCCAGGCATATTCTGATGTTTCGTGGGAAGATTATACAGGATGGACATACATTCTATGTTTACCTGCGAAAAGATGTTCAGTCAGTTCTGGAAGTGATTGAGGGAACCAGATTATATCTGGCGGTTGTTTTGCTTCTGATGGTGGGATTAAGCTATTTCCAGGAAAAAATGAGTAAAGCAAGTACCGAGAAAAAAGCAAAGCAGTCTGACTATCAGCTTCTGGAAAGCCAGAGAGAATTTGTGGCGAATATTTCCCATGAATTAAAAACACCTCTTGCAGTAGTGTCCAGCCAGGTGGAAATGCTGGAAATCGCAGGAGATAAGATTGATCGTTCCTACTATTATTCTTCCATTCACGAGGAGCTGGACAAAATGTCCAGAATGGTAGGAGAACTCCTTGATTTTTCCATGTTGGACAATCAGATGAGTTCCATGGAAATGAGCCGTGTAAATGTATCAGAAATGATAGAATATCTGCTTCTTCGATATGATGCTATGTTCCGCAAAAACGAGATCAAAGTGGAACAGGAAATCGAAAAGAACTGTTTCGCATACGGAAACCGCATGTATCTGGAAAGAGCAGTAAACAATTATCTGATGAATGCGTTTCAGCATACAGAGCAGGGAAAGCGGATCCGGATTACTCTGAAGAAAGAGAAAAAGCAGATACGCATGGAAGTCTACAACGATGGAGAGCAGATTAAAGAAGAGCAGATGGAGCATATCTGGGACAGCTTTTACACAACTTCCCAGAAGAAGAAACCAGTCACATCTGAGAATGAAGTACGTAACATTGGTCTTGGACTTTTTGTGGTCCGAAAGATCGTGGATAAACATAAAGGAAGCTGCGGAGCTAAAAATATGGAGAACGGAGTGCTGTTCTGGCTTCAACTTCCGGAAATCAGGGATTTGGGAAAATGAGAAAGTGGAATAAAAAAACAAAAATTGCAGTATTTATTATATTTTTAATTTTAGCTGTGCTGTTTGCCGCTCTATGCTGGAAAAAACGCCGTGGAATCTATAATACATATATGAAGCTTACTGGTCAGGAGATTCCGTATTCTGTTCAGGAAAAAAGAAGGAAAAAATATGGATATTATGACCAGGAATTGAATGCTTCCATGAATCTGGAGAATCCGGTTTACATAACTGAGAATGACGGTTCTGCAAATGAGATCGAAACAGACATTCCAAAAGAAACCACACGTATAGCATCCTCTTATGAAATCGACCAGCAGCTGCAGGCTGAGCTGGAGAATGGATACAGCTGGGAGGAGCCTATGGTGATCCAGAATCCTTATCAGGTTTCTCCATTGACAGCGGTGATTATTTTCGACACAAAAGAAGAGTGTGCGGTGCGTTTTACGGTCAAGGGAAAAACGGAAGCCGCAGATATCAGCGGAGAAGTGGAATCTGCTGCTTCACACAGAATCCCGGTGATCGGTCTTTACCCGGCAATGGAAAATACAGTTGTTCTGGAGCTTCTGGATAAATCAGGCAAGGTTACAGATTCCCAGGAAATCACTATTACAACGGATGAACTTCCGGATAAACTGGATGATGCTGTGAAACCGGTGAAAACAAGCGGTGAATCTGCATTTGAACTGACTATGGTATATGGACAGCGGACAACCTTCCCATTTGCTTATGACTGTATGGGAGATATCCGTTGGTACATGAGCGGAGAATTTACTTCTGGAATTTATATGCTGTCAAATAGCAGGATGATAGTTGCCTCCAATGAAGCTTTTATGCCATCCCAGGCCAAACCGCAGACAACCAATCTCTATGAGATGGATTATCTGGGACGCGCCTACACCATGTACTATGTGGCGGGTGGAAATCACCATGAAGTAATCGAAAAAGAGCCGGACGGAAATCTTCTGGTTCTGACCAGTTCTCTGGAAGGACACATTGAGGACAAAATCCAGGAAATTGACAGACAGACCGGTGAAGTTGTAAATGAATTGATAATGGAAGACATTTTTGGAGGGAAATATGAGGATCGGGTTGACTGGACCCATTTAAACACTGTGTCTTATCAGTCGGAGACAGATACCATTGTGATCAGTCCCCGAAATCTGGAATCTGTGGTCAAATTGAACTGGACGACAAAGGAAATCCAGTGGATACTCTGCGATCCGAGATTCTGGGAAGGCACAGAATATGAGAAATATGTGCTTCAGCCGGAAGGAGATTTTGTTTATCAGTTCCAGCAGCATACTGCCTACCAGATGGAAACAGATCTGGATGGAGATGACCAGACAATAGAAGTCAGTATGTTTGATAATCATTATGTAAAAGTACGAAAGTCCGATGTATTGCAATACTTTGATGGTGAAAAAGAATCTTATCTGTTGGTTTATGCTGTAAATGAAGCAGAAAAGACAGTAAAGCAGATTAAAAAGATTCCTACTGTATGGTCTACCATTACTTCTTCTGCTATTTATGATGCTGACAGTAATCATATTTTCGGCATGTGCGGTCATGTGAAGGATTCTGAAGATAAACGAAGAGGAATGAACTATGAGTTTGACTATGATACAGAAGAGCTGATCAATCAGTTCAGCATCAAAAGCTATTATTACCGCGCATCAGAGATGAGAATTGACTGGAATGATCTGGCAGCAGTCATGGAAATAAAAGACAACTATATTATGGGAGAATTATATCAGCCTGTAAAAGCGCCCTGGTTCTTCTGGCAGAAGAAGCCAGAACAGGTACTGGAAGAAGGCGAGATTACATTACATCTTACCGGGCAGGTGCTTTATGCAGGCGCTTATGATCACCAGATTTCCCAGATTATTTTTCATGGAAAGAAAAATACTTATGTGTATGACACTACAGACATCCGTCTTCATACGAAATCTTACCTGAAGTTCTATGAGAACATTCCGGTACCGCTGCAGGGAATGGAAGCGGATGATTATGAGATTTATGTTGTATATCAGAACGAATTTTATGATTTGGAACAAAATATAAAAATTAAGTGATTTAATGCTGCTGTTCACTGGTAACATTCTGCGAAGTGTGTTGCTGTGAATGGTGGAAATAGTAAAACTTTAAATTTTTACAGGCAATATTAAGAAAGTGTTTCTGCTTTATTGCGGAACTATGCTATAATAGTTGATAACACGACCAGAGCGTGTTTGAAAAATGATTCCGGCACATTCGGCAGAATATTTATTTCAAACATGCTCCAGGTAAATGAAGTTATACCAGAAAAATAAAGGGAGTAAAAAAAATGAAGAAAAAAGTTTTATTACAGGTAATGGGAGCCGTTCTGGTGGCTGGTTTAATGGCTGGTTGTGGTGGCACAAATGATACAAAGACGGAAGAGAATACCAAGACAGAAGCTGCCGCAGACAATGCTGATGCCAAGGAAGAGACTGACAGCACGGAAGCAGAAGATACAAGTGAAGATTCTGCAAGTACTGATTCCGCTGAAGAAGACAGTGCAGAGGCAGATGACACAGCTGCAGAAGCAGAGAGTACAGGTGAGGATTCGGCAAGTAGTGATTCAACAGAAGCAGACAGTGCAGAGGTGGCCGACAGCAAGGAGACAGAAGCAGCAGGAAGTTCTGCTGGTACAGCAGCCCAGACTGCAAACAGTGATTCATACGGCGAGGTTGTTTCTGCAGCAGGATGGAATATTACAGTAGAAGATGTGGAGATCAATTCCTCTCTTGAGAATGTAAGCGTAGAACTTGGCTATACAGGTGTGGAGACAAGCGACTACAAGAAAGAAGCTGACGCAGGCAAGACTTTCTGTATGATTAAGCTGAAGATCGAGAAAGACGGCAGCAAGGAGACTTTGGACTGGGCGAATCTGAAGCTGACTGACAGTGAAGGAAATGAATACAGCAGAATGGATGATGAGTTCATTTCAGAGCTTGGTATGACACGTATGGCAGGAACCACTTTGAATTTCGGTTCTAACGAGGGCTGGATCGCATTTGAGATTGACGAGAATGCAGAGGGTCTGGAGCTTAGCTATCCATTTGAGGCAGAGGAATATCACTGCGCATTATAAGGGTGATAAAAAATGCAGACAATCCGTCAGCTGCCATGACGGTGGTATGAAAATGCGGATTTTGTATTAGATCGTGTTTGAGAAATCATAAAATTGCACAGGAGGCTGGCATGAAGAATAAAAGATATCGGGAACTGGCTGCAATACTTGTAATGATGACAATGACAGTGGGTTCTATTACTACAGTTGCAGCAGAAACAGAAACTACAGCAGAGGAAGAAACTACAGCAGAGACAGAAACAGATGAGACGGAAACAGAAACTGCAGAGGATGCAGATTCCGAGGCAGCAGAAGCAACAGATACCCAGTCCCAGGCGACAGCCCTGGAAGTAACAGACCGGTTTGCACAGCAGACTGCTGTTGACGAAGCGCTCCTTCAAGAGGCGTCAAACGGCTACAGTCTTGATGAGGCCCTGATTGTAGTCAATCCATATGGAATGTCCCCTTTAAGTGCAGTTGCCGTTTTTTCCACAGAGAAAGCCTGCGGCGGAACTGTTACTGTGAAAGGGAAATCCGCAGAGAACGATGTGACGGGGACTTTTGAGGAGGCAACGGAGCATATCGTCCCGATTTATGGTCTTTACAACAATGATACCACAGAGGTTGTAATCACTCTGGATGATGGGACTTCTGCTACCTTTGAAGTAACCACAGAAGATATAGGTGTTGATTACGGTACAATCCAGACAGAGATGAAAAGCGAGGCAAGTTACGATTATTCGAACCTGACTTTTGTCTGCTCCACTATGGGAACCCTGTATGGAGTAGATGCGGCCGGAGATATCAGATTCTTTACCAATATTGGCGGAACTCTCGGAGTTCACCAGCTGGAGAACGGGCATCTTCTCATGCCTGCATCCTATGTGCTGAAGAGCAGCTATTATAAAGAAGGAATGATCGAAGTCGACCTTCTGGGAAAGATTTACCGCGAATACATGATTCCTGGTGGCCAGCATCACGATTTCGTGGAGCTTCCGGATGGCAATCTCCTGGTGGCTTCTGACAGCCCGGACTTAAGCACAGTTGAGGACTACGTGGTAGAAATTGACCGAGAGACCGGTGCTGTTGTATGGGAGCTTGACATGAAAGATCTCATCAGCCAGGAAGATGGACAGTCTGCTTCTATGGATTCAGACGGAAGTGAGGAAGCTGACTGGTTCCATAATAATGGTCTTGCCTATGATGCAGAGAATGATCTGGTTCTTCTTTCTGCAAGACACAAAGATGCCATTGTAGCAGTAAATAAAGAGGACAAATCCCTGGCATGGATCCTTGGAGATCCTACAGGCTGGGATGGTGTGGATCAGTCTTACTTCTTTACTCCGGAGGGAGAAG
Organism: Blautia faecis; assembly: GCF_020554845.1. Lineage (GTDB taxonomy): Bacteria > Bacillota > Clostridia > Lachnospirales > Lachnospiraceae > Blautia_A > Blautia_A faecis. The sequence continues at coordinate 66,484 of NZ_JAJCIA010000003.1, forward strand.
ATTTCGAATGGTTCTATGCACAGCATAATGTTTCCATTCTGGATAATGGAGATATTGCTCTTTTTGACAATGGTACTGCCAAGGTAAAACGTGTGGATGGCGATAACCGTGTAAGTGGTGATAACGTATATTCCCGTGCGGTTGTTTATCAGATTGATACAGAGAACATGACCGTTTCCCAGGTAACTGAGTATGGTAAAGAGCGAGGCGCCGACTGGTATTCGGACTGGATTTCCGGTGTGGTTTCCCTGGATGGAACACAGGATCATCTGTGGATCACAGCTGGCTCCCACCTGCATAGCGATGAAGAAAACCGCAGTGATTATTATCCGAAAGATATGTTTGTACAGGGACTGACCAAGACCACACATATCGATCAGGTAGATAATGGAGAGCTGAGCTTTGAACTGACGATCTCCGGTGACACTTATAATGCGCTGACCTATCGTTCTTTCCGCATGCCCCTTTATACAGAAGGAAAATATGATCCATCCGCAGTTCCGGAGGTGCTTGGTTCTCTTGGAGAGACAAGTTATGAGGAAAGCAGCATTGATGTGAGTACTGCAGAGGCTTTGCCAGATGGCTGGAATTTCCTGCTGGATGGAAGCAAGATCAGTGTGAACGGAAGCTTCCAGACCCAGACCGCAGCAGCAGATCTGCTGGCTGGAAAGATGATCCTGATAAGCGGTGAGTCCCAGAGAGCTTATCAGCTGACACAGACTCCTTCTGAAGGAGATGACGGAACAAATGTTACAGTTAAGGGCTGGACGGCAGTTGACGGGCTGGAAGGTCAGGAATGGGATATTTACCTGGAACTGGACGGTGTTCTTTATAATACGGGATATATGTACAGTCAGGCATAAGTATATAATTTGTCAAAATGGGTTCAAGAGCCTTGAACCCATTTTGACGTTACAGGCTTTGCAGCCTGTACGGACATAACGACAAAAATTTGAGGAGCTTACAGTATGAAAAAATGGAGCAAAAAGAAAAAAATCACCATTCTGCTTCTGTTTCTGGTGCTGCTTGCATTGTTTGCATGCCTTTGCTGGAAAAAGCGGCGGGGAATTTATAATACTTACATGAAACTTACCAATCAGGAAATTCCCTATTCTGTAAAAGAAAAACGAAAGAAAAAATATGGCTATTACGGTCAAAAGCTGAATGTTACCATGGATGTGGATGACACGATTTCCATTCAGGAAAACGATGATTCCGCGAATGATATCCAGACAGAAATCCCTCAGACGAAAACATTGGTGGCAACCTCCTATGAGATTGACCAACAGCTGCAGGCAGAGCAGGAAAATGGATATACATGGGATGATCCCATGGTTATTCTCAACCCATATCAGATTTCCCCATTAACTGCAGTAGTACTTTTTGACACAGAAGAAGAGTATGGAGTGCGCTTTACTGTGAAAGGAAAAACTGCAGCAGCAGACATCAGCGGAGAGATAGATGCGGCCAGTTCACACAGAGTGCCCATTATCGGTCTTTATCCGGGAGAGGATAATACAGTAGTACTGGAACTTCTGGATGATTCCGGCAGAGTGAAGGATTCCCAGGAGATCACCATTACAACAGAAGCTTTGCCAGAGTCTCTTACGGATGTGATCGAACCTGTGGAGACCAGTGGAGAATCTGCATATGATCTGACCATGGTTTACGGACAGCGCACTCATCTTCCTTTTGCATATGACTGCATGGGAGATATTCGCTGGTATATGAACAAAGAGACTGGAAATTATGGCCTTTACATGCTTTCCAACTGCAGAATGATCTGGCAGGATACTGCCGGATATGTTCCGAACCTGGAGAAGCCTCAGTCTACCAATCTTTATGAGCTGGATTATCTGGGAAGAGCTTACAACATGTATTATCTTTCCGGGGGAAGTCATCATGAGGTAATTGAGAAGGAGCCAGGCGGAAATCTTCTGGTGCTTACAAGCTCCATGCAGAGCCATTGTGAAGATAAAGTTGAGGAAATCGACCGGCAGACAGGTGCGGTGGTAAATGAACTGAAACTTCAAGATATTATTAAATGCAAATACGAGAATCTGGTTGACTGGGCTCATATTAATACGGTTTCCTATCAGCCGGAGACAGATACTATTCTGCTCAGTGTCCGCAATCTGGAATCTGTGATCAAGGTAAACTGGACAACCAAGGAAATCCAGTGGATTCTTTGCGATCCAAGATTCTGGGAAGGCACAGACTATGAAAAATATGTGCTGAAAGCAGATGGCGATTTCATTTATCAGTTCCAGCAGCATACAGCATATCAGATTGATACAGATCTGGATGGCGATGACCAGACTATAGAAATCACCATGTTTGATAACCATTTCCTGTGGAGAAGGAAGAAAGACATCGACTATTATGACAAGACGGAGGAATCCTACCTGCTGGTATATTCTGTAAATGAGGCAGAAGGTACTGTGAAGCAGATTAAGAAGATTCCTACAGTATGGTCCAAGATCACATCCGCAGCCATTTATGATGCTGACAGCAATCATTTCTTTGGAATGTGCGGACATGTGGCAAATGCAGAAAACGGCTGGAAGGGAATGACCTACGAGTTTGACTATGATACAGAGAAGGTTCTGAATCAGTACTGTCTTAAGAAAACCTTTTACCGTGCAGAGGAAATGCGGATTGATTACAACGATCTTGCAAGTCCTATGGAGCTGGATGAAAATTATATCAAAGGAGAATTATGGCAGCCGGTGAAGACCTGGAAATGGCTGTGGAACAAGAAGCCGGAACAGGTGCTTCCGGCAGATACCCTGACATATAACATCACTGGAAAAGTGCTCTATATAGGGACCTATGATCATCAGATTTCCCAGGTCATTTTCAAAGGGGCGAAGAATACCTATGTTTATGATACAACAGAGGTTCGTCTGCATATGGAAACATTTCTGGATTTCTATGAAAATATCCCGGTGCCGCTTCAGGGAATGAATGCAGATAATTATGAAATCTACGTTATGTATCAGGACGGATTTTATGATACACAGCAGACCTTTGCAATCAATTAAACAGGTGATATTGCAAAGCCAGAATAGTAAGGGTATTTTTCACGGATTCAGCTGCCGCAGCTGAATCCGGGAAAAATATACAGCAAAGCAGGGCGCAGATTGCGGGAATGATTTTCAAACACGCTCTGGACGCGGAAAAAATGCTGCAAAATCATTTTTGCAATGATTTTGCAGCATTTTCTATGACTGGGAAAAACTTTTGCGGTATGCCGCCGGGCTGTAGCTCAGAGTCTTTTTGAAAACAGAGCAGAAGTAATTGCTGGAAGAAAAGCCCAGCTGGTAAGCAATATCTGTAATGGAATCATCTGTAGTCTTCAGAAGCATCTGTGCCCGATCCATTTTCTGGAGGGTAATGTATTCAGCAGGAGTAATTCCCAGTTCTTCTTTAAATTTGGCTTTAAAACGGGAAAGAGAATAGTTGGATGCCTGGGCAAGCTCCTGAAGTGTAATGGGGCTTTCAATATTCTGTTCAATGTATTTCAGCGCATGTCCGATGTCACTGTTCAGCTGTTCATTGATCTCTTCCTGGGCTGGAACTGCAGTCAGGTAGTTCAGGCTGGCAAGTACACAGGTCAGATACTGGACACCGGCAATGGAGTCGCCTTCTGTTCCGTAAGAAATCAGGTTAAAAGCAGTGCGCAGCATGGAAATCTGGGAACTGCCTACATGGTACAGGTGCTGATCCATATTCAGAAGCCGATGGCACAAAATATTGCTGTAATGCTGGTTCAGACCAAGGAAATTATCGTGCTCCTTCAGATCCAGCTGCATTGCAAAAAATTCGCAGCGGTTCTGGGCAATATGTCCTGTAGTATGAAGCTCATAAGGTCTGGTGATAAAAAGGTTATTTCCGGTAGCACAGTAGCTGGTGCGGACGCCGCCTTTCATAACGTAAGTCTTGCGCTGGCCTTTCACCATGAAATGAAGCTCAATGATATCAGAGTGATAATGCAGAGGAACCGGAACGCCAGGTGCCATAGGTGTAAAATGAGAAAGATTTCTAAGCCCCGGGATCTTATGTTTATCTGCTGTTAATATTTTTTTATGTTCGTTCCATATGTAATCGTCAAATATTTCCTGTTCCATTCAAGTCGCCTCTTCTTATGTCCGTGAATTATTGTGTTGCAGTCTGTTTTACTACTGTTCACTGGTAACGTTCCGCGAAGTGTGTTACTGTGAACGAAGTGAACCGTAACTCTGTTTTGTTTACCGCACTATGTTTTGCTGGTTTGTATTCTTTTTCGTACAAAGTTATAAAATAGTACTAAATATTTTGCTGAAAGCAATTTTAAATTATTTATATTATACTATAGTCACAGTTGAAAAGCAATTGCGCGGTTGCAGTGGATAGTAAATGTTGTTGTTCATTCCGTTCATAAAAACACATCGCGGAACGTTACCGGTGAACAGCAACAAGTAAACATCAAGAGGGAGAAGAGCATGAAAAAAACAATTGCAGGCGGCGTATGGCCGGTTATGATCACACCTTTTACAGAGGACAACAGGATCGACTATGATGCAGTCCTTCGAATCATTGAGTGGTATGACAAGAACGGTGTTGACGGAATCTTCGCAGTATGTCAGTCCAGTGAAATGTTTGAGCTGAGCCCACAGGAGAGAGTGGAGCTTGCAAAATTTATTATCAATAATACACCAAAGCACATGGGAGTAATTGCTTCCGGACATTGCGCTGAGAAGGTAGAGGATCAGATCCGCGAAGCTCAGACTGTAATCGATGCTGGTGTAGATGCATATGTTTTCATTTCCAATCAGTTTGCAAAAGAGAACGAGAGCGAAGATGTAGCTAAGAAAAATATTGAATATCTTCTGGATCACATTGATGGAGATATGTTCGGTGTTTATGAGTGCCCGGCACCATACAAGAGACTTCTTTCACCAGAGCTTCTCAAATGGTGTGCAGAGACTGAGAAATTTGCATTCCTGAAAGACACCTGCTGTGATCTTGATCAGCTGGAAGCAAAATGCAAAGCAGTTGAGGGCACCGGATTAAAGATCTTCAATGCAAATGCAGCAACACTTCTTCGCAGCATGGAAATGGGATGTGCAGGATACTCAGGAGTTATGGCAAACTTCCATCCGGATCTTTATGTATGGCTTTGCAAGAACTATAAAGAGCAGCCGGAGAAAGCACAGGAGCTTATGAACTTCCTTGGCGCTGCTTCCATGGTTGAGTGCCAGGTATATCCGGTAAACAGCAAATACCATATGAATCTGGTAGGTGTGCCGATGACACTTCAGTCAAGAAGACAGGATTATAAGCTTCTTACAGGAAGCAAGAAATTAGAGATCGAAGAGTTCTGTGCGATCACAGAGACCTTCCGCAAGAGCTTTTTTGGAAAGTAATCAGAGATAACTGCCGGAACGGTGGGGACCGTGAGGCCGGCTGAAAGGTATTTCTTAAGATTTGTAATTGGGGTTACAAATATACGTGAAAAAAGGGAAACAAAAACACATAGTGTGTAAAAATCAGGAGGATGAGAGAATGAAAAAAAGATTAATGGCAGCAGTATTATCAACAGCTATGGCAGCAACAATGCTGTTAACAGGAAGCATCAGTGTACAGGCAGCAGATGCTGCAGCAGCAAATGACCCGGCAGTAGAGCTGATCTTTACATCAGTATCTGTAAGCGGTGACTCCCATACAGAGGCTATGTATGAGTTTGCAGATAAAGTTGAGGAATTATCCGGTGGTTCCGTAACATGTAAATGCTACGACAACGGTTCTCTGTTCTCTTCCGAGAACGAGTTTGATGCTCTTCTTAACGGAGATGCAGATCTGGCATATATTTCCTTCCCGACAATTGCAACACAGATTCCGTCCTACAGTATGTTTGCTTCCGGATATCTGTTCAGCTCCTATGAGCATATGACAAGCGTTCTCAACGGTGACATCGGACTTAACAAGATCCGTCCACAGATTGAAGAGACACTGAACATCAAACCTCTTTCCAGCTTCTATCTTGGAAGCCGTGTAATCAACACAAGAGAGAAAGAAATCAACAGCTACGATGACATGAACGGATTACTTCTCCGTATGCCGAACTCCGAAGCATGGCTGTTCCTTGGTGAGGCACTTGGTGCAAACCCGACACCACTTTCCTTCAGTGAGCTGTATACTGCACTTCAGACTGGCGCCGTAGATGCACAGGATAACCCGCTTCCAAGTATCGAGAGTGCAAAATTCTATGAAGTAACAAAATACATCGCAATCACAAACCACGTTGTTGACTCCATCATGCCATGTATCAACGGTGACACATGGAACAGCATGACAGAGGCTCAGCAGGAAGCTGTTACTGAGGCTATGGAATATGCAAGAGACGTAAACGATACAGCAAGACTTGACAGAGAAGCTGAACTGATCAAATTCTTTGAGGAGAAGGGACTTACTGTTACATATCCTGACATCAACGAGTTTAAAGAAAAAGTTCAGGCTAAGTACATGGAAAACGAAGATATGATCAAAGACTGGGATATGGATCTTTACAACGAAATCCAGGCTATGGCTGATACAACAACCGCAGAAGAGTAAAACGAATTGTCGTGACAACAGGCAAGACATAGTGATCAGCTATGAATTGACAGCAAAACTTGAGACATCTGTCTGACTTATAACAAAGAAAAGTCCCAGGCTGTGTGTACGGCCTGGGCTTTTGAATAAAGCACAGATTTTTGGCCTGTCTGCACAGGTGATACATTTTGCAGTAGTGGCTGCAAATGGGAACAAACCGATGGCAGAAAAGTGAATCTGAGAGGAGAGGAAACTGTGGATAATTTCAAAAAGATCGGGAAAAAGATCGTCGATTTTCTTGGCGTTTTTATCCCAAACATTACGTTTTTGGTAATTTTCCTTACCTTTATGGTAACGATCGTATCCAGATATTTTTTCAAAACCCCTGTAACATGGAGTTATGAGGTATCTGTTCTGGGTTACATGTGGACCATGTTCTTCGGCGTTGGTAAGGCAATGGAGGCTGATGAACACGTAGTATTTGGTCTGGTTTACGATGCTGTAAAACCTCGTACCCAGTTTATTTTTAAAGTAGTTTACAATACATTTCTTTTAATCCTGCTGGTAACCTGTTTTGTACCGTGTTTCCAGTCCATGGTTGGAAAGAAAATGGTGACAGGAGTTCTGAAGCTTCCATATACAGTTGTTTTTGCACCATTTATGTATATGCTGGCTGAGATCATTGTCAGAACCTGTATCAATATCAGAAATGCATTTAAAGAATACAAGGAAGGAGGAAAAGAATCATGAGTATGCCGATTATTATGTTGTTTGTGGTTATGGCTATCTGCTTCATAATCCGTATGCCTGTTTCTTTCTCCATGCTTGCAGCTTCTATTACATATTTTCTGCTTGCAGCTCCGGACAAACTGGGCCAGGTATTTACCGTTATCACTGGTAACATGTTTGCAAACTATACCATGCTTGCAGCGCCGCTGTTTATTTTCATGGCAAATGTGCTGAATGAAGGTGAGGTAACGGACAAGCTGTTCTCTTTCTGTAATGGTCTTCTTGGAAGATTAAAAGGTGGTACAGCACAGGTTAACGTATTTATTTCCCTTATTTTCTCAGGTATGACCGGTTCTGCTATCGCAGATGCTTCCGGTATTGGTCTGATGGAGATCGACCAGATGAAAAAAGAGGGATATGATGCAGAGTTCAGCTGTGCCATTACAGCCGCTTCTGCAACGGTAGGACCGATTTTCCCGCCAAGTATTCCAATGGTTATTTACGCTATGTTATCCGGTGCTTCCATTGGTAAGCTGTTTATGGGAGGTATGGTTCCTGGCGTTTTACTTGCCATTCTTCTTATGATCTATGTTGCGTTTATTTCTCATAAGAGAAATTATCCGGCTGGTGTGGTCATGAGTAAGAGAGAGTTCCTGAAAGCTACATTGCAGGCTCTTCCGGCACTGTTTACAGTTGTTATTCTTCTTGGTGGAATTTATTCCGGTATCTGTACTCCTACAGAGGCTGGTGCTGTTGCCTCTGCATACGCACTGATCATTTCTGCCCTGATTTACAAAACACTGGGATGGAAAAAGCTTTGGGGTATCATCAAGAAATCCGCTGCCAACACAGCTACACTGGCTCTCCTTTGCGGAACTTCCATGCTGTTCTCTTACATCATCTCTCTGGAGCAGGTTCCGAGAGTTGTTGCAAGCCTGGTTATGGGAATCACAGATAACAAATACATTTTCCTGTTTATGTAAACATCGTATTCCTGCTTCTTGGCTGTGTACTTGATGTAAGTACTATCCAGCTGGTATTCGTACCAATGGTTCTTCCGTTGGTACAGGCTATGGGTATTGACCTTGTTCATTTCGGCGTTGTAATCTGCCTGAACATGATGATCGGTCTTTCCACACCGCCATTTGGTATGCTGTTGTTTATTGTTTCGGGACTTGGAAAAACGAAGATCAAGGGTGTCATACGGGAGATTTTGCCGATGGTACTTATTATGATCGGGCTGTTGTTCCTGGTTACTTATGTACCGGATATTATTATGTTTATACCTAACAACTTCATGTAAAATATGAACTTGGGTAGTTGGAAAAGGGACTGTTTTGCAGTCCCTTTTGTTGTATCGGGAGGCGCGGTTACCCGGACGCACTTTCGCAGCTGATATTCCACGCGGGGCGGTGCAACACTGCGGCGAGCTAACTGTTAACTACGACTAAATCGTTCAGGAGAGCCTTCACGATTAAGTCTTCGTAAGCAGTGGATCTCGCCTCCGTTAAGGGCGCACCTGGAAATGCCCCGCTTAGGAATATCAGTTGCGAAAACGCTGTGTATTGGTAACGAATGGATACAATAAAAGCGACGGTGCTGGTGATGATGGAATAGGGAATTTAGAACAATAATGTAATGTGGGACTATAAGAGGAGGACATGAGGATGGGCACATTGGATGAGGTAAAGGGATTGATTAAGAATCCGCCGAAGGAGTATCGAAGTGCTCCTTTCTGGGGGTGGAATGACAGGCTTCAGAGGGAGAATCTGGGAGAGCAGATAGAGGGATTTAAGAAGGCGGGGATGGGGGGATTTTTTATTCATTCCCGTGAAGGGCTGGAGACGGAGTATCTTTCCACAGAGTGGATGGAGGATGTGAAGTTCTGTGTGGATAAAGCCCGAGAAAATGATCTGGAGCTGTGGATATATGATGAGGATAAATGGCCGTCGGGGGCTGCGGGAGGTATGGTCAGCAAGGTAAATCCAGCGGAGTTTACGGCCAGGGCGCTGACGATGGAGTGCGGGAAAGCCGGGGAGCTGGCGGTACCGGCGAAGCTAAGTACCGAGGAAGAAAGGATAGTTACCGGGGACTCGGATTCGATAATGTGCGGCGGGAATCGAAGCGTGGACGAAAATTCCATGTCTGGCAGGAACGGCAGTGAAGATTTGGCAGTGGAAGAAACTATGGAGACAGAGTTTCTTCAGGGTGTTTATGTGATTCAGACGGCGGCGGACGGCAGATTTATTAAGAGGATGAAAGAATATCTGACTTATGAGGAAGCTGCTGGAGCTTGCGGTGTTGATGAAGAGATTCTGCTTCTGCGCCAGGAGATTTCTGGTAAGAGCGAGTGGTACAACGGCTTGATGCCGCCAGATAATCTGAATCCAGAGAGCGTGAAGACATTTTTGAAGTTGACCCATGAGCATTATGAGGAAGTGTTTGGCGGAAGTTTTCCAAAAGAGGTGAAAGGATTTTTCACAGATGAACCAAACTGCTGTGATTTCTTCAGCGTTTTCCATGAAGGCAGACCGTGGATTCCGTGGAGTATTGGATTTACAGAGTATTTTATTGAAAAGAGAGGATATGATCCGCAGGAGAAGCTGCCTTATCTGTTTTTTGATGGGGAAGGGGCGGAGAAGATCCGTCATGATTATTGGAAGACGGTGGCACAGCGTTTCGAAGAAAGTTATATGAAACAGGTTTATGAGTGGTGTGATAAACGGGGACTTCGTACTACGGGACATATTTTATATGAGAACGACCTGGGCTATCAGACTCGTGTGTGCGGTGCGGCGATGCCTCAGCTTCGTTATCTGCATAATCCGGGCATTGATCTTCTTGGCGCACAGACGGATGAGTATCTGACTGTGAAACAGTGTGCAAGCGTGGCACATCAGTATGAACGTTCCATGACCATCAGTGAGGCTTACGGCTGCACTGGCTGGGAGCTGGATTTTTCTACTCAGAAATGGCTGGGAGACTGGCAGTTCGCGCTTGGAATTACGAGACGTTGTCAGCATCTTGCCCTGTATTCCATTACTGGCTGCAGGAAGAGGGACTATCCGCCGGTTTTCAACTATCAGAATACCTGGTGGGATGACAATGATAAGATGGAGAATTATTTTGGTCGTCTGGCGCTGTGTCTTTCTCAGGGTGAGCCGGTGCGGAAGGTGCTGATGATCCATCCGATTTCCAGCATCTGGACCGAGTGCCGCAGTGACCGGGCGGAGGATTTCAATCATCTGGAAATGAATATGGGATGGCTGGATGAGCATATTACTTCTTTAAATCGAAAAGGTGAGTATTATAACCGGATCGCAAAAGCGCTGACTGCAGGGCATGTGGATTTTGATTTTGGAGATGAGATCCTGTTGGAGCAGGACGGCAAGGTTGAGGATGGAATGTTTGTGGCAGGAAAGTGCAGCTATCAGGTGGTTGTGGTTCCGGGAGTGAGCAATCTGTTTGCAAACACGGTGAAGCTGTTGAAGGAATTTCTTGCAGCTGGTGGAATGGTGATCTGGCTGAAGCCGTATCCGGTGATGATTGAAGGAGAACGGATTGGTAGTAAGCAGATCTGCGTTGCTAAGAGATGGGATAAAAAAATAGATAGTGAAGATGTAAATGAAGAGAAATCTGACAGCAGGGAAGTGTGTGGAAAATATGGTGATATCCGGGATGTTTTAGATGAGAAAGCATTTGTTCATACGGTTGAGCATGAATGGGAGCTGACGGAAGCTGTGGCGAAATGCACCGGAAAAGATTTTACTGTGCGAAATGCCAGCGGCGCAGAGGATGGTGAGATTCTTTCCATGCTGAGAAAGACAGAAGATGGACATATTCTTTTCCTGACAAATCACGATCGGAACAATGCACATCAGGTTTACATAAAACTTGACTGCGGGAACGCTGTGGAAGAGCTTGACCCGCTGACCGGAGAAGTTTGTGAGGTGGAAACTGTTGCGGATGGAGAGGGCGTTTGCTTTACCAGGACATTCGAGACGGGGATGAGCCGAATTTATTTTGTGAAGAAAATAATAGGGGCTGGACAGATTATTAAAGAGATAAATAGTGTTGAAGACAAATGTGGAATTGAGGAAGATACTACCGTTGTGGACTTGGCCGCTGTTTCTGATGGCGTAAATGCGGTGCATGAAATGACAGTGAGCAAAGCTGCCACATTCCCATACAGACATCCGCATTACACAGATCCCGTATTAGCTACATTCGGTCCGGACGCGAAATTAAGAAGAACTATGGAGAATGTGCTGACGATAGATAAATGTACTTATGAGCTGGGGGTTGCTTCAGCAAATAAAATTTGTGACGGAAATGCTATGGTGGAAGATAAAGATCTTGACGCAATTGTAGAGCAGGTATCAGAATTCAGACATGGCAGCGGACTGTCAGAAGCAGGAAGCGTCTGTGAGTCCGCAGAGATGGAAATCTGGCAGGCGCAGAAGGAAATTCGTGAGAAATTGCGCATGCAGCAGGTTTACTATAACGGTGCACCTCAGCGATATACCTGGGTGGATCAGCCACATCCGGCAGATGGAACACCATTTACCATGCATTTCCGGTTTAATGTTGCAGAAGACATTTCCAGTGAATGCAGTTTTGTAATTGAGAAGCCTTATGGTCTGGAAGTTTACTTCGATGGCGTGAAATGTGCGCAGACCGGCAAATGGTTTATTGACAAAGACATGCGTTGCTTCGGACTTCCTGCTTTGAGTAAGGGGGTGCATCGGATTACCATAAAAGGCAGTTACGACCAAAAGCGGGAACTGGAAAATGTATTCGTAATTGGAAATTTCGCCGTAGATATGTCTGGCAATATTTCCAGGGAAAAAGAAATTCTGCATACTGGTGATTGGAGCATGCAAGGTTATGTAAACTATCCTGGCGGTATGATTTACCAGTACAAGGTGCCACAGTTGATTTCCGATAAGCAGGTTCTTCTTCATTTGGGTGAGTGGAGAGGTACCCTTCTGAAAGTCAGAGTAAATGGTAAGGAAGCTGGTTTTCATTTCGAAAAGAAGAACTGTGTCACAGATGTAACTGGTCTTTTCGAAAAAGAAGAGAATACTCTGGAAATTGAAGTTTCCGGAAGTCCAAGAAACATGTTCGGCCCATTCCACCAGTCCTACACCGGCTGCAGCCGGATCAGCTGGGCTGATTTCCGCACCGAGGGAATGTTCCATACGGATGGGAAGGTGCTGAAGCCTTACGGTATGATGGGGCAGAGTTATATTTGTGAGTATGAAGAACAGTAAAAAATAACAGGAGGATTTATCATGATTGCAGATTACGCAGACAAACTGAATACATATGAGGAATTTAAAGATTACGCTGACATGGTTCAGCAGTTTATCAAAAAACAGAAAGAGGAGAACCTTCCAGAAGGCAGATACGACCTAAAAAACGGCATTTTTGCCTTGGTTCAGAAATATACCACGAAGTCCCTGGATGGTGCACAGATGGAATCCCATAAGAAATACTGCGACCTTCAGTACATTGTAGAAGGCACTGAGAAAATTTACTGGGCATCTCTTCGCAAGCTTACCGTAGAGGATGACCGCACCCCGGAAGCTGACATTATTTTCTATAAAAGTGGTCCGGAGCAGGGATACACTCTTCTGGAGGCTGGAATGTTCGGCTTCTACGCTCCTGAAGACGGTCATATGCCCTGCATCGCCGTAACAGAAGCCCAGCCCGCAACGAAAATTGTGTTTAAGATTCCGGTGAAAGGCTGAAATACTGTGGATTCAGATTGACAAGCTCTTAATAAAGCGTATACTATAGCGTGTTAGAGCCTGCTTGAAAAAACATTCCCGCAAATTGTGACGCACATCTTGCAGAAAGCCTTTATCAAACACGCTCTAGTAAGACACATAGTAGGAGGAAAGAGCTATGAAAAACAACAATAGTATCAAAACCGTAGTTGCTATCGGTATCGGTGCAGCACTGTTCTTTGTGCTGGGACGCTTTGTGGCGATCCCTAGTCCGGTTCCGAACACAAACATCAGTCTTCAGTACGCAGTACTTGGACTTCTTGCAGCAATGTATGGCCCGGTTGCAGGCGGACTCATTGGTTTCATCGGACATACACTGATCGACCTGTCCTGGGGTGGAAGCCCATGGTGGAGCTGGGTTATCACATCTGCATTTGTAGGTGTTGTGATCGGTCTGTTCGCCAAGAAGCTTCAGGTTCAGGAAGGCGATTTCGGAAAAAGCAAAGTTGCCGTTTTCACAGTTGCAAACGTGATCGCACATGTTGTAGGATGGGTAGTTGTTGCACCTGTACTTGACATTGTAATCTATGCTGAACCGGCAAACAAAGTATTTGCACAGGGTGCATTCGCCGCTGTTTCAAACACCATCACAGGTGTTGTAGTCGGCGGTCTTCTGATCCTGGCTTATACAAAAACAATTGCAAAGAAAGGCTCCCTGGATCAGGAATAAGTTGAAAGGGAAATTTGTAAAAGACCTTGCTATGGGGAAACTTGTGGCAGGGTCTTTTTTGATGCATAATTTTATTGGATCCAAAAAGTAAATTTCGCAAGATTTATGCAAAATAAGATAAACTTTGGTAAGAAATTTTATTGTGGATTTAAGAAATTCGTGTTATCCTTTTGAGATGGTGTAAGGTGTACACTTATAGAGATGCAAATTGTTAAGTGGTTCTGAAGCAGTCACATTGTTTACAAATTGACGATGGATTCGCTTCAGGATATTTGATTTTGAGGTACTATATGACAGAGAAAAAATCTCCTATTATTTCTTTCAAAAACTTTTCTTTCCAGTACCGGGCACAGAAAAAGCCTACGCTGAAGGAAATTAATCTGGACATTTATCCTGGCGAGCGGGTGTTGATCGCAGGTCCTTCCGGCTGTGGAAAAAGTACTCTGGCAGGCTGCATCAATGGCCTGAATCCTTTTTCCAATCCAGGAGAATGCAGCGGGGAACTTATTGTGGATGGTGTGGATGCGCCGAAGAGCAGCATTTTTCAGCTCTCTGCACATGTGGGCACAGTGCTGCAGGATCCGGATGGTCAGTTTATCGGGCTGACGGTTGGCGAGGATATTGCCTTTGCATTGGAAAACAGCTGCATGCCGCAGGATGAAATGCATGAGATCACCCGTCACGCGGCAGAGCTGGTCGGAATTCAGGATCATCTGGATTACGCGCCCCACGAGCTTTCCGGAGGGCAGAAGCAGCGCGTCAGCCTGGCGGGGGTAATGGTGGATCAGGTGAAAATCCTGTTGTTCGACGAGCCATTGGCCAATCTGGATCCGGCTACAGGTAAGCAGACTATTGAGCTGATCGACGAGATTCAGGAAAAAACAGATATTACGGTGGTGATCATTGAGCACCGTCTGGAGGATGTTTTGTGGCGAGATGTGGACCGTATTGTTCTTATGGGCGATGGAAAAATTCTGGCAGATCTTCACCCGGATGAGCTTTTGTCCACCAGACTTCTGGAAGAAAACGGAATCCGAGAGCCCCTTTATCTTACTGCGCTGCGTTATGCAGGCGTGGAACTGGTTCCGGCGAAGAAACCGGCACATGTTGATTCTGTTGTGATAAATGAGGCGGACCGGAAGAAAATGACAGACTGGTTCTGGTCTCGTCCGGCAGCAGAGGCTGAGAAGGAACATGAGCCGCTGCTTGAAGTAAGAAATCTTACCTTTGGTTATGAGAGAGGCAGGCAGACTTTACGTGATGTTTCTCTCACAATCCACAAGGGTGAAATGGTCAGCATTGTGGGGAAAAACGGTGCCGGAAAATCTACTTTTTCCAAACTGGTCTGCGGCTTTGAAATACCGGATCAGGGTGAAATCCTTTTCCAGGGAAGGGATCTTCTGCAGGAAAATATCCGCCACAGAGCCAAACATATTGGTTATGTGATGCAGAATCCAAACCAGATGATTTCCAAGACTATGATTTTCGATGAGGTGGCACTTGGCCTTCGTAATATGGGAAAAAGCGAGGAAGAGATCCGGGAAAAAGTGGAGGAAACTTTGGAGGTCTGTGGACTTTTCCCATTTCGGAACTGGCCGGTTTCAGCGCTTAGCTTCGGGCAGAAGAAGCGTGTGACCATTGCCAGTGTGCTGGTGCAGGATCCGGAACTGATCATTCTGGATGAGCCGACTGCGGGACAGGATTTTCGCCATTATACAGAGATTATGGAGTTCCTTCGTGGGCTGAATGAAAAAGGGGTAACAGTTGTGATGATTACCCATGATATGCATTTGATGCTGGAATATACGCCTCGGGCACTGGTCTTTGCTGACGGCAGGCTGATCGCGGACAGAAGCGCGGCAGCAGCTCTTTGTGACCCACAGCTGATCCGTCAGGCGGCACTGAAGGAGACCAGTCTTTTTACCTTGGCGAACCAGCTGGGAATCAGTCCGGCGGAAGAGTTTGTGCAGCGTTTTATTGAGGAGGACAGGGAGGTGCGAAGCCATGGCCGCTAAGACAGTGTTGAATTATCTGCCAAGGGAAAGTGTGATACACAAGCTGACAGGTACCACCAAACTGGCGCTTTTCCTGCTTTTTACTTTTGCAAGTATGATCACTTATAATACGTGGGTACTGCTTGGGCTGTTTGCGGTGAGCCTGGCGGCGTTTAAGCTGAGTAAGATTAAGTTCCGCGAAGTGCGGTTTATGATGATTTTTATGCTGGTATTTCTGGTGCTGAATAATCTGTTTATTTTCCTGTTTGATCCTAACCAGGGAACGACGCTGTATGGCACCAGACATGTGCTTTGCCACCTGTTCTGGCGGTATGATCTGACTGCAGAGCAGCTGTTTTATATGGTGAATATTTCTCTGAAATATTTTGTTGCGCTGCCGGTTGCGATCTTGTTTATTTCTGCAACGAACCCAAGTGAGTTTGCTGCTAGCCTGAACAGTATTGGAATTTCCTATAAAGTGGGTTATTCTGTGGCGATTGCGCTTCGATACATTCCAGACATTCAGCGTGACTACCACAGCATCAGCCAGGCTCAGCAGGCAAGGGGCGTAGAGCTTGGAAAAAACGAGCACTTTTTTGCCCGGCTGAAGAATTCGGTGAATATTCTTCTGCCGCTGATCCTGACCAGCCTGAATCGGATTGATACCATTTCCAATGCCATGGAACTGCGTGGGTTCGGAAAGGATAAGAAGAGAACGTGGTATATGAAGAGACCTTTTGAGAAAAGGGACTTCGTGGCAATTGGAGTTGGCGTGGTACTGCTGGTAGTCAGCATGACGGTGACGATACGGTGGGGGAGATTTTATAATCCGTTTGTTTGAGAAAAAGGGAATATGGTAAGAGATATAGATGGCTGTGCGAGGGGGCTCGCATGGCCATTTTATACTATAAATGCGATTGACAAAAAATAGTATAGATGTTACTATGAATTAACGCAACGCGTCTGTTTTTTAGGGGGTAGGAAGGTAGATCAGATGAGTAGAGGAAAAGAGGTAAAGGAATTACGTGAAAAAATGGGAATGAATCGGAGGGAATTTAGTGAGTACTATGGAATTCCTTATCGTACAGTTCAAGATTGGGAGGCTGAAAAGCGTGAACTGCCAGATTATCTCTTACGTTTGCTTAAGTATCGGGCAGAGATTGAGAATAGAGTAAAAAAAGAAACGAGCACCTCGCTTGAGCAATAGCTGTATGGTAACAAACCCATTTTATATATATATTATAACAATAGGAAATTTTCTGCAAGTGAAAATTTAAATTACTGAAAAATACTATAACAATAGAATAAATATTTAAAATATATAGTCCCTACGAGTAGCTTGATATTATTCGCCCCGTCGAATATAATAATTAAGGTACGAAGCTTTTGGAGGTGCAAGATGAAATACATGACTGCTAGTCAAGCTGCAGAAAAATGGAAAATATCACAAAGAAGAGTTCAAATTCTTTGTGCGCAGAATAGAATTAAAGGAGTTTTTAAATTAGGTGAAAATTGGGCAATTCCAATGAATACACCTAAACCAAGCGATAAAAGAAGAAAGGCGGAGAGTCATGATGAAGAAATTTAATGTGATAGATCTTTTTTGTGGATGTGGAGGGTTTTCAAAAGGTTTTGAAGAAGCTGGATTTAATATTTGTTTTGGAATTGATATGTGGAAAGATGCCACAGTTACTTATCAGCATAATTTTTCCAATGCGGTTGTGTTAAATGAGGACATTACAAAAATTTCAGGAGAGGACATTTTGAAAATGTGCAGTTTACAGGCCACTGAAGTTGACGTAATAATTGGAGGACCACCGTGTCAGGGGTTCTCTGTGTCTGGAAAAAGAATGATTGATGATGAAAGGAACAGGTTGTATAAATCGTATGTAAATATTGTATCAATTATTAAACCGAAGGCTTTTGTAATGGAAAATGTGCCTGGACTTGTAAGGCTTTTCAAAGGAAAAGTTGCAGAACAGGTTAAAGAGGATTTTACAAATATTGGATATTCTGTTCAAATGAAAATATTATCTGCGGACAATTATGGTGTACCACAGCAAAGAAAAAGGGTGTTTTTTGTAGGAATACGAAAAGATTTATCGGAAAAAGGTATAAAGTATTTTTATCCAGAGCCAATTATGGGAGAGGGAACAGGAATAAATTCGTGGACGTGCAAAGACGCTATCAGCGATCTCGATTTTGTCCCAGATGATCGTGTGTTAGGGGAAGAGATAGAATATGTATTGCCAGCAGAAAACGAATATCAAAAAGTAATGCGAGAAGGTAGTAAAAGCGTATTAAATCATTCAATAACCTTGCATACAGAAAGAACAAAAGAAATTATATCTATGGTTCCGGATGGGGGAAACTATAAAGATTTACCAGAGAATTTACAGAATACAAGGAAAGTGCATATTGCGTGGACAAGGATGAATAGTAACAAGCCATGCTTTACTATAGATACAGGACATAATCATCATTTCCATTATAAAGAAAATCGTGTTCCGACTGTGCGTGAATCGGCAAGAATACAATCATTTCCGGATTCTTTTGAATTCATAGGGATAAAAACAAGTCAGTTGAAGCAGGTAGGAAATGCTGTTCCGCCTTTGCTTGCCAAAGCAATTGCTAGAAGTCTTGAAAGTATTTTAGAAGAGGGGTGACTATATGTATGATCCAAGTAAACAGTATAGATGCACAATAATCCGAGGAAAATCACAAAAAGAAATGGATGATCTTTTGCCCGCATATGCAAAGGTCATAGACGAAATCTGTCCATGCAGTCATCAGGATTTTGAGACACTGTTTAATGAAGCTTTTAAGCGATACCTTCCAGAATCTGAACGCATAAAGAAAACTTTGGATAATCATAGGACAGAAATTTCCGGGAAATTATTTGGAATGTACTATTTCGCAGAAGATGGAATGGTATACGAGTCTGAACGAACTCAAAAGTATCTTGAAGATAATGACCAGCCTGCTTTTTTTAAGGATATATGTTTCAAAATGCAATTTCCTAATGGCATGCAAAAGGTGTCAACTACTGTCGCTAAAAGAGTTGAAGATGAGATTAGTGTTCGACCAAACGCATTTGTTTTAAAATTGTTACAAATTGCTCAAACAGCAGGTGTGACTATTACAAAGAAAGCGTTAGGCTATTATGTTTTAAATTCATTAGATGTATTACAAGGACATGCTAATCCGTATGAAGTGCTAGAAGCGATAGTAAAGGACCAGAAAGATGGGATTGAACACGACATAAGTGTTCCTGGAAAAGCGTCTTCGTATACGCATCAACATATAAATGAACAGATAAATTATTTGGAATTAGCTAATTTAATTAGAGTAACAGAAGATAAACGTGTGATTTTAAATCCCAATGAAAGCGAAGCAATTAGTCTTTTTACATCAGTTTATAAAGATAAACCAGAATTTGATGTTTATGAATATGATTTGGGAAATGCTGAAATTAGAAAAGAATTTCAATTTAAATGGGATGCATATTATGCTCGCTTATCTCAATATGCTCAAAATTTTAAGACTAGTTCTGTAGCTTTATTGTTTGAAGAAAAAAAGTCTATAGAAGAAACTAAAAAATCACGAGTTAATCTTACAGAGTTTGGAGATGAAGGGGAAACACTTGTATATAATTACGAAAAGTCGAGAGTTGCAGCGTATAATACAAGATTAGCAAATAAAGTTCTTTCACTTGGGAAAACAAGAGGTATTGGTTATGATATTCAGTCTGTCATTGCTGAACCAGGGGATGAGGCTGAGTTTGTAAAATATATTGAAGTAAAATCGACTAAGCGTTTAACCAGTCCGGACTTATCAGATCCGCTATGGGTAGATTCGTTAAATATTACAAGAAATGAATGGATAGCTGCGCAGCAGCATAAAGAGTATTATGCAATATACAGAGTGTTTTTTACACGAGAGGGGGCTACTGTTTTTGTGATAAATAATGTGGCTGAAAAGATTAAAGATGGAAGAATACAGGTAACACCTATGACATATAGAGTTGATTTTTCCAATAGCAGTGTAGATAAAGAGATACCAATTAGAAATGAGGAAAGTTAATGTACAAAGTAGTTTCGTTGTTTGCTGGCTGTGGAGGTTGTGATCAGGGTATAACAGGAGATTTTGTGTTTAATCAAAAAAGATATGAACGACTTCCGTTTGAACTTACGTATGCAATGGATATTGACCAAAAAGCATTAAATACCCATATGCTGAATTTTAGGGACAGTATAATAAAATGTGCGGATGTATGCGATGTGGAATCATCCGAAATTCCGGATTGTGATGTTATTATTGGAGGGTTTCCCTGCCAGTCATTTAGTACGGTGAATCCAACGAAGGATCCGTTTGATGAAAGAGCAAATTTGTACAAACAAATGGTACGAATTGTTAAGGATAAACAGCCACAAGTATTTATTGCAGAAAATGTGAAAGGCCTTATGACATTACATAAAGGAGAGATTTTTAAAAGAATATATAAAGCTTTTGAAGATGCTGGATATACGTTATCTTATCGTTTATTAAATGCGGCAGATTATGGCGTTCCGCAGAAGCGAGAGCGGATGATTATGGTTGGGTTTAGAAATGATTTAGGAATAAAATTTGAGTTTCCAGAGGAAACAAATAAGAATAACTGGGTACCACTTTCTGTTGCAGTGCAAAAACTTGCAATTGATGAACAAAAATATTATTTTTCAAAAAGAGCTGTTTTAGGAATGAAAAATGCAAAACCAAATATGAAGAGAGGTTTATGGCAACATTTAGATGAACCGTGTCTGACGGTTACAAGTCATCTGGCAAAAGTAAGTTTAAATTCCCGAGATCCAGTTCTTTTAGTTGATCCTGAAAAAGAGTTATATCGTCGTTTTACGCCGAGAGAAGCCGCACGTATACAGTCATTTCCCGATGAGTTTAATTTTGCAGGTAGTGAAACTGATGCATACCGACAAATTGGTAATGCAGTACCTCCGGTAATGTTTTGGCATGTTACTAAAAAAGTAGCAGATTATTTAGAAAAATAAATTCCTAAAATTTGAAGATAATCTGAGGAGAAACTAAAATGACGGATGTACTTACGCCAGAGCAGCGAAGAAGAAATATGCAAAATATCCACCAGAAAGATACGTCAATTGAGCTTTGTTTACGAAAAGCATTATGGAAGAAAGGATATAGATACCGCAAAAATGTAAAAACTTTACCCGGAAAGCCAGACATAGTGATTACAAAATATAAAATTGCAATATTTTGCGACAGTGAATTTTTTCACGGAAAGGATTGGGAAGTTCTAAAACCGCGGTTGGAAAAAGGAGTGCATGGAGATTTTTGGGTGAAAAAAATTACGAACAATAGAAGACGAGATGATGAAGTTAATAAAAAACTATTGTTTATGGGCTGGACTGTAATTCGCTTTTGGGGAAAGGAGATAATGAAAAACACAGATGAGTGTGTAAGGGTTATAGAAGAAACAGTATTTGATATCAAAATGGAAGTAAATGATTAAATAATGGAATAATTACAAAATTTAGGAGAAATGAAACAATGCTAGAGGCAATGACTTATCAGGATATGCTTAGTGATATTAACGAAAATGCAAGAAAGAACGGTATTATAAATGATACTATTGGTATTTTGATCACAAGGCCGGATCTGCCGACCGGAAAACAAATTATGAACAGCTTAGAATATTTTCATTTTCGAACAGGAAAATCTGTTAATTTTTATTTACCCGGTTATGGTGCGTACTGGACAAAATATGATTATCCTGATGGGATAGTTGTAACAAGAATAAACGGAGTTGAATGGTCTTTTAGCAATGAAATGTTTGTCTCATTTATTCAAAATTTAGAACATTATTCAAAATGGCAATATTCAGGAGAAAGTGAACTATTATTAGTGGAATTAAAGGATAATGTTTTGTCGTATCAAAATACAATGCAATTTCACTTAGATAACATGCTTAGGGACAGAGTTATAGGATCTATTCCTCAATTTTTTGAAACTTTATTTAGAGTATGTGCAAATAAAGATTCATTACAACAAATTAGTAACATTTTTGGGCAAAAGACAGTTAAACATGTAAGTATGGAATTTGTATTAAGCAATGTACCATCCGGTTTGAGAAAACTTTTTACAGAAGAAAAATATTTCTGTGTAAAAAATGTGGAAAATTAGAGAATATACCACATGTACTATTGGTTTAACATGCTTCAGAATATAAAATATAGAAAAAATTTATGGCTATCAACTGAATTTTGTTATGGGGTATAACGTATTTACTAAGGAGAAAACCATCATGAATTTAACCAACATTTTTGAATCCACTGATTTTGTTCACGCCAGTGGCACGAAGGAAGAACTACAGGTTGCGGAATTTTTGAAAGGACAGTGCGAGGAACTGGGAGTGACGGCGAAGATAGAGGCTTTTCGGGTTGCTATGGGGAATATTGAGGAATCCCATCTTTTTGCAGATGGGAAAGAAATTCCCTGTAAGGCATTTAACTGTTGCGGCAGTGGCGTTGTAGAAGGGGAACTTTATTATATGCCGGGAACGGATCCGGTCTCTGTGGCTGGTGCTAAAGATAAGATCGTGCTTCTGGATACTCAGGGAATTGGATTTTTCGGATATCAGGATCTGATGAAGGCAGGAGCAAAGGGGATTATTTTCCAGTATGGAAATGTACACTTCCCAAATACAGATATAGATCAGAGGGATCTGCGAGAGGCTGTTGTAGGGGAAGAGCGTAAGGTACTTTGTGCTATGATTCATTCCAGCCAGGCTGTAGAGCTGGTGAAAAACAAAGTAAAGAATATCCGTTTAGAGGTATTCCAGAAAGAGTATGACGGCCAGTCACACAATGTAGTCGCAGAGCTTCCCGGTAAGCGTGACGAGTTTATTGTATTAACAGCTCATTACGATACCACTTCTTTATCTCATGGCGCATATGACAATATGAGCGGCTGTGCAGGACTGCTTGGAATTATGGAGCAGCTGAAAGGAAAGGAGCTGAACTATGGGCTTCGTCTCGTGTTCTGTGGAAGTGAGGAACGTGGACTTCTGGGTTCCAAGGCTTATGTACGTGATCATAAAGAGGAATTAGAGAAAATAGTGTTGAATATTAACTTGGATATGATCGGAACCTACCTGGGCAAGTTTATTGCCTGTGTTTCCGCAGAGGATAAGCTGGTTCACTATATTTCCTATATGGCGGCAGAAACCGGCTTTCCTGTAGAAGCTAAGAGCGGTGTTTATTCCAGTGATTCCACGCCGTTTGCAGATGGCGGTGTTCCGGCGCTGTCCTTTGCCAGAATTTCCAGTCCGAATGTAACACCAATTCACTGCCGTTATGATGTTAAAGAAGTTATGTCTATGGAGCAGCTGCAGAGAGATATTGATTTTCTGGTGAAGTTTACACAGCACTTTGCAAATGCGGTTGTATGCCCGGTTGCGCGGGAGATTCCTGAGAAGATTAAAAAAGAACTGGATGAGTACCTTTTCAGAAAGAGAAAAGAGCAATAGAGCATGAAGAAAACTCCAAAATAAATGTGCGCTATAAAGTGGGATGTGCAGATTACAGGAAAAGATTTTTGAAACGTGTTTCAGATAAGGTAGCTGGGATGAAAAAAGGAGGAGTCCTATGAGTTACATAACTACATACACAAGAAAGCATTTCGACCCGGTTCATCCGGACCCGGAGCGAATCTGCATTCAGGATATTGCACATGCATTGCCATTGATCTGCCGGGGAAATGGACATGTAAGCACCTTTTGGTCTGTTGGGGAGCATTGTATTTGCTGTGCGAAGGAGGCTCTTGGGCGAGGGTATTCCAATCGTCAGGCGCTGGCTTGTCTTTTGCATGATGCCAGCGAGTGCTATATGTCAGATGTGCCCCGTCCGCTGAAGCAGGAGATGCCCAGATACCGTGAGGTGGAAGAGCAGCTGCTTCAGGTGATTTATAAGAAATTTCTGGGAAGCAGTCTGACTGATGAAGAAGCGCAGCGTCTGAAAGAAATTGATGATGATCTTCTCTGGTATGATTTAGAGGTTCTTCTGGAAGAGAAACAACCGGGGGATGCACCGAAGCTGCACTTTGAGCTGGATTATACAGTGCGGCCGTTTGTTGAAGTAGAGCAGGAATATCTGGAAATGTTTCAAAAACTGAGCGAATCATAAAAGACAGATTTTTACCCGGAGAATGCGGCATTTATTATGCAGAAATATGAGGGATGGCAGATTCAGAAACAGACCTCAGACAGATTCTATGGGAGGAATTACACATGAACCAGGAGATAAAAATAGCGGTTTGTGATGACCTTGCGGAAGACAGGGAGAATATCACCCGGCTGCTTTCGGAATACACAGACAAAAATAACCTATATGTGAAAATAGAAGAATTTTCTTCCGGGGAGGCATTTTTATCCTCAGATACATCCGTTTATTCACTGGTTTTTATGGATATTTTTATGAGTGGGATGAACGGTATGGAGACGGCGAAGAAGCTGATTTCAAGAAACAGCCGGGTGCAGATCGTGTTCGGGAGCACCAGTACGGAGTTTGCAGCAGAGGCCTTTGATATTGAGGCGCTTCATTACATGGTGAAGCCAGTGAGAAAAGAGAAGCTGTTTCACATTCTGGATCGCTTTTTTGACAGTGTCTACTCCCTGCGGACTGTGAACGTGAAAGTGGGACGGCTGGAGGAGAGCATTTACATTTCCGATATTCTGTATGCAGAAGCAGATGGAAAACGAGCGAAAATTCACACGAAAAAGGGCGTGATAGATGCTTCCATGTCTATGGCAGATCTGGAAAAGGTTCTGCCAGCCAATGAGTTTTGCCGCCCGATCCGGTGGGCGCTGGTTTCCATGAGGGAAATCGTGGCTATGCCTACGGATATTCTGAAGCTGTCGGATAAGACAGAAATCCCCATCAGTCGTCTTAAGCGAAAGGAAATCCAGGATGCTTTTGCAAATTATAGCTGGCGAAGTACGAGACGGCGCATGCGGGGCGGAATCCTGTAAAAGAATTTACAGACTACGTTATAATTATAAAAGGAAAAAACTTTATAGCGTGTTTGAAAAAAGGTTTTCTGTAAAATATACGTTATAATCTGCAGGAGAAACTTGAAACGAAATATTGAGAGAACGTTTCGGACATGTTATGATTTGGAAAATATGAAAAACCTTTAGAAAACATTTTTTTGAAAGCGGAGGACATCATACTATGGGAAAAATTATTAATTTATCAGCAGTACTGGAAAAAGAAGAGAAATTACAGCAGGTAGTAGATTACATGGAGGAACTGAAAGACCAGTTTTCAGATTTGATCCAGGAGTATGAGGATGATGGCGCAGATGTAAGGAAAGTCGATACACTGACTGAGGCTCTGGACGCGCTGGAAGATGCATATGAGATGGTCTGTGAAGTTGCTGAGGAAGAGGAGTGATAATTTATTTAAAATAAGGTACATTCAGCTAAAAACACGAAACAACACAACGTGTTAATTAGTACTGGGTGTACTTTTCTTGTATATTGTGGAGATTTTGTAGTGTATAGAAATCGTACAAGCGTCGCTACGCGACGGCTCTAATGTTACTGTGAACTTTGTTCACAAAAAACACCTCGCGGAATGTTACCAGTGAACAGTAACGCTCCAATCTATTTTCTCATATAAAATCCCAAAAACCTATTGACATAGTGGGTTAATAGTGGTAATATCCATTTAACGAATAAATAACCCAGTAAATCAATACGGAATATCGACAATTATTGCCGAAGAAGCAAGCTGGCAGTTACTGGGGGCAGATACAGACATAACAGGCGGGCCGCCATACGGCGACATCACCTCGAATAAATGTAAAGCGGCCGCAGGCGCCGGGAAAGGAATGGATATGGCATACTATAAGGGAACACTTGGATTGATCGGAAACACCCCACTTGTAGAGGTTACAAATATTGAGAAGGAGCTTGGACTGGAAGCTACTGTTCTTGTGAAGCTGGAATACTTTAACCCGGCAGGAAGCGTTAAGGACAGAATTGCCAAGGCTATGATCGAGGACGCAGAGCAGAAAGGAATTCTGAAGGAAGGTTCCGTAATCATTGAGCCAACTTCTGGAAATACCGGAATCGGTCTGGCATCTATCGCAGCAGCTAAGGGATACAGAATCATCCTCACCATGCCAGAGACCATGAGTGTTGAGCGTCGAAACATTTTGAAAGCATACGGCGCAGAGCTTGTTCTTACCGATGGAACCAAGGGAATGAAAGGTGCCATTGCCAGGGCCAACGAACTGGCAGAGGAGATTCCGAACAGCTTCATCCCAGGACAGTTTGTGAACCCGGCGAACCCGGCAGTGCACAAGGCGACTACAGGTCCGGAGATCTGGAAGGACACTGAGGGAAAGGTTGATATCTTCATCGCAGGTGTTGGTACAGGCGGAACCCTTACCGGAACAGGTGAATATCTGAAAGAGCAGAACCCGAATGTGAAAATTGTAGCACTTGAGCCTTCTACCTCCCCGGTATTATCTGAGGGAAAAGCAGGTCCGCACAAGATCCAGGGAATCGGTGCCGGATTTGTTCCGGATGTTCTGAATACCAAAGTTTATGATGAGATTTATAAAGCAGAGGCTGATGAGGCATTTGCCACAGCGAAGCTTCTTGCACACAAAGAAGGAATCCTGGTTGGAATTTCTTCCGGAGCTGCGTTAAAAGCCGCAATTGACTATGCAAAGAAGCCTGAGAATAAGGGCAAAGTGATTGTAGCCCTTCTTCCGGATACTGGTGACAGATATTATTCTACACCACTGTTCACTGAATAAAGATACATAGTAAACATACGGTAACTGTGAAGGCATTGCGCAGTTATAGTTTACCAAATAAGAAGCCTCACTATCTGATATCGCTTATACAGAGTTGTTATCAGATCGGTGAGGCTTTTTTGCGTAATATTACGCTATTATTTTATTTGGCTAGCAATTGTACCGTCAGCATTGATAGTACAATTATCGGTCGGATTGAATTCGAGAATGTACATAAAAATTGCATGCTTATACATAAAAACGACAACTAACTTTTCCGGCGCCGTTTGTGATTGTAAGGGAAAATAGCTATGCTAAAATGGATTTAGTCAATTATCAAAAATAAATGTAATTGTTCAGTGCTAATTTTCAAAATGCTTTGTATTTCGTCATTTGATTCTGACCAGTTACAAATGAATTTAAGGGAGAGAAAAGAATTATGAAAAGGAAGGCAATCAGCCGGATACTTGCAATTTCGCTGAGTGTTGCAATGTGTGCACAAAGCATTCCGATTTATGCTGCAGAAGAAATTGGGACTTCAGCTGCAGCGGACTTCTTCGCAGAAGATTCTATTGAAAACCAGAGTTTGAATGAAGGCGACGCGGAAACCAACGCGGAAACTAACACGGAATCTAATACAGAAACCAACACGAAAGCCGATGCGACAACCGGCATATCGGAAGCGTATACGTTGGAAGAGAGTAATTCAGCGACCACATCGGAGGAAACGGTTACTGACGAGGATGGATTCTGGTCTGGAGAATCAGAAACAGTTGAATCTTCAGCAAATGGTTCTGGTGGATGGGAATCTGCGGAAATGGATGGAGCAGAAGCGGGAGATGAGGCGGTAAAGCGAGATGCTGCAGCTTTTGTTTCGGGAGACGTGGAAGAAAACGTAGAGGAAACTGGAGAAACAAATGAATTGGAAGAGGCTCTTTCTGAATCGGCAGAGATGACAGAAGGTGATTTTTCCTATGTAATTGTAAATAACAGTTATGCGCGTATTACCAGATATTCCGGAAGTGCCACCATCGTTCAGGTTCCGTCTACCATAGGTGGTTATGCGGTTCAGGTGATCGGAGCGAGAGCATTCCAGGGAAATACAGTGCTGGAAAGTATGGAGCTTCCCGATGGCCTGACTACCATATATGCTTATGCATTTGCAGACTGTACAAACCTTACCCAGATCAATCTGTCAGAAGGTCTTAATATACGCCTATGCATTTGAAAAATGTACCAGTATCACCAGCATACACCTGCCAGACAGCATTACCACGATGGGCTATAAAGTCTTTGGAGGATGCAGCAATCTTGAGAGTGCCAATTATCCGGTAAACTGGGTAAACAGTCCCAGTGGAAACGGATCGAACAGCTATGAATATGGAAATGTATTTTCCGGCTGTCCGAAACTGACCGAGATAGAGATTCCAGAAGGAGTAAAGGTAATCGCGCCCCACAGTTTTGCAAACTTAACCACACTAACCAGTGTAACGTTGCCATCAAGCCTGACCGAAATCGGTGCATACGCATTCGCAGGAGCAACCGGTCTTACAGAAGTAACGTTTCCTTCCAATACCAAGACGATAAGAGATTATGCATTTGCCGACTGCGCAGGTTTAAAGGACATTTACATTCCAGATTCCACTACTGATATCAGGAAAGCTGTATTCGAAAACTGCCCACAGCTGACGATACATTGCAGTTATTATTCTATGGCAACCATATATGCCATTGAAAATAATATTCCATTTGAGCAAATAGGAACTTATACGGACAGCGCCGAAACCGTCCTGGATCGTTCAGACACCAGCTATTACGGAGACTTCGGAAGTGCCACAGCCAATGGATATGTGGCCATGACAGTACGCTATAACATAAAAGACACATGGAAATCCGCAGTAAGCGACCTGAATGTGAAGCTGGTTCTTCCTTCCAACGGAGAGCTTGACGAATCCACATTAAAGGTGGATGGGGAGTTATGCCAGAACTATAATTTAAAGGACAGGACACTGACCATTCCTGTGAGCGGTACCTCTGGAATTATCCGTTTCAGTATCAAAGCACAGAGTCAGTCGGCAGCACGCAGCTACGCTATTTTGAACTACAAAAAGAACAGAAACTCCAGCCAGGAAATCATCGGTGTACTGAATGAAAGCATTAATCTGTTCACCATAGATGCACCAGATGTTGTATCAAAGCCAACCGTAAATGTTTCCGGTATGGCAAATGCCGGTGGAACTGTTACCCTGCTTGTGAATGAGAAAGAACAGCAGACAGTCCAGGTATCAAAGGCCGGCTTATGGTCTGCCGTTCTTACACTGGAAAATCCTTCCAACTATGAGACATATAAGATCAAAGCACTTTGCACACAGGCAGATGGTACAACAGAAACAAGGACTGTCGCAGTCACCTATAATGAAGGAGAACCCTCAATCGAGTCCTTCAAAATGTACTATAATGAGCATGACAAAATAAAATCCTACGATCTGACAAAGACAGACGGAGTAACACCTTTGGTGTATTATCTTCCGAAAAGCAAATTTGACTATGAGCTTACCTTTGAAAACCCGGAACAGATAAAGACTCTGTATGTTACAAGCACCAGAAACAACCAGACCAAATATCTGAAAGCAACCTATGAACCAGAAAAAAATGCATTTGTAACAGACGGATATTTCGATGAATCGGATCACAACTATGTTCCTGGCGTGATCAGCTATGAATATAACAAAACAGTTCCAGAAGTAAAAATGGGACAGGATTTTGACTGGGAGGCTTTGCAGAAAGGACTTCCGGAAGGTGCAGAAAAGGATATTACGGTAAGGAAAAATACAGCAACCGATTATGACGCAACCATTGATCTCAGTAAATTCGGGGAGGATCTGAAAGATGTAGGACTGGATGTCACCATCAGCGTGTTTGACGAGAGCAACGGTTCCAGTATGGGAACATGGAAGGGATTGATCGACGAAGCCAATAAAGATATGGGTTATCTGATCCCGGGGTATGATGACAGCAAGTATATCTGCAACCTGGATTATTCCGACAAAGGCACCTGGTATATGCTGGTAAAGGATGTTACCGGAAATAAATACATTGGATTTATGCTGGACACTGCTACTGAAAATGCCGGGAATCTGGATCAGTACTGGACACTTTCCCAGATTTCCTCCCACCTGTCAACAATAAATAAGGGAGCGTCCATGTTATATCAGAACTATCAGATTGAGAAAGACATGGATGAGCTGAGAAAAGATGTACTGGCTTCCGGCGGTCACTATTCTGACCAGGAATTAAAGGAGAAATTGAAAGCTGTGGATAATCTGGAGAGTGACCAGAAAATGTTTATGATCATGACAGCGATGATTCCACTGGTCGTAGCAGGAGGAGCGATGGGCGCAGGCCCGGTAATTGCGCTGACTGCCATATTGGGAACGATTACAGCAGCTTCCTCATTATTCTGGGATATCAGAAAAGCAGATATTAAAGGGGAAAAATTCAAGCTTCGTTTTGTAGTAGATCCAAGCGGCTATGTGTTTGATCTTTCCACAGGAGAGAGAATTGAGGATGTTACCGTAACAGCTTACTGGATTCCATATGATGAATCTGATGATTTCTGGAATAAAACGCCGTCCCCATCCGAGTATGGAACGAAATGGAATGCGGGGGAGTATAACCAGTACAATCCTCTTCAGACAAATGCAGACGGAAAATATGCATGGGATGTTCCGGAAGGCTGGTGGAGAGTAAAATACGAGAAAGAGGGATATGAAACTACATGGAGTGACTGGATGACCGTTCCGCCTCTTCGAACCGAAGTGAATATCGGTATGGTATCGCAGACAAAACCGTCGGTAGAGCACAGCTGGGATAACGGAACGGTAGTCATAGCAGCGACTTGTACTTCCACAGGAATTATCAGCTATGAGTGCACGGACTGCCATATTACCAGAACAGAGGTTTTACCGGTGAATCCGGACGCCCACAGCTGGGATAACGGAAATGTGACAAAGGAAGCCACCTGTACTGAGGAAGGTATCAGAACCTTTACCTGTGTGAACTGCAGACAGACCAGAACCGAGAAGCTGCCCGCGAAGGGACATGGGGAAACAGAGGTCAGAGGGAAAAAAGCAGCAACCTGTGCAAGTGAAGGCTATACAGGCGACACTTATTGTAAGACCTGCGGAACCAGATTAAGCGGCGGTGAAACAATCGCGAAGACAGAACATACCTGGGGAGAATGGGAAAAGACATCAGATGCTACCGTATTTGCAGCTCAGAAAGAGAAAAGAATCTGTAAGATCTGCCAGACCACAGAAGAAAGAGACAATGGAAATCCGCTGACTTCCAAAATGATACTTACAGCCTCCAGCTTGAAAATGAAAATAAAACAGACCACAAAAGTGCTCAAGATTTCCGGCATGGAGAGTGGGGACTATGTAGCATCTGTGGTTTCAGGCAACAGTAAGCTTCTGAAAGTAAGCTCCTACACCAAAGACGGTGCAGTTACGCTGAAGGCTCAGAAGAAAACAGGAAAGACGAAACTTACAGTGACTCTGGCTGGCGGTGCAGTAAAAACTGTGAATGTTACCATCCAGAAGGGAACTGTGAAAACCACCAAAATTTCAGGTGTACCGAAGAAAATCACCTTAAAGAAAGGGAAGAAACAGACCCTGGCACCGGTTCTGGCACCGATCACAACCCAGCAGAAAGTGACCTACACCACATCTAACAAGAAAGTCTGCACTGTGACAAAAGGTGGTGTAATTACAGCGAAGAAAAAAGGTACTGCAAAAGTTACGGTACGCTCCGGCAGAAAAAAGGTGGTTATTACAGTCAAAGTGTGGTAAGCTGCAAGAGCGCGAAGCGGGATACGCCTACTGAAAGAAGATAAAATATACCGTAAAGCGGGACGTGCAGATTGTAAGAATGATTAAGGGGCAGACTTTAGAACTGCCAATGTTACAGGATGTATGATGCCTCTGATAAACTGCCGTGTCTGATATGTTTAAGAAACATATTGAACACGGCAGTTTTTTTCAAACAGGATAACTGTTTAGTATCTTCACACTGCCTTCTGGATAGTTGTCAAACAGGTTGTGCTGTGCATAAAAAAAGCAATCTTGTGCATAAAAACCGTAACCTTTCCCACCATTATTGTCTCAAAAATTCAATTATGATATTCTTTTTATGAGAAAAAAAGAGCACTTTTCCAGCTTTTGAAAATTTGCTGGTGCTATTCAGAGCCACGAAGCGTGTTGCTGTGAACGGAGTAAACAGTAACCCAAATGGATTTTTGAACAGTTATAATTGCCGAAAAAATAAGGGGGAATGAAAGAGTGAAAAAACAAATTTCAAAATGTGTGAAAATGCTGTTCCTTGGCATTATCATGTGCCTGGGTATGGCGCTTAGCGTGCATGCAGAAGGCTCAGGACAGTTTTTCCAGTTCGACGGCGAAAAGTGGAACAAGGAAGAATTTTCCTGGACAGACAGTCAGGGGCAGATCTGGTATGCCCATGAATATGGAACAAATGGAGAAGCTATTATCAGCGCAGTAACCGAGGCTGTTATGGAACTGCAGGTTCCGTCATATGTGTATAAGGATGGTGTGGCGAAGAAGGTAATTGGAATCGGTAAGTATTTTCCGGATTCAGAATATGATAACACATGGGACCGGTTTAGCTGTTTCTATTACGATGGAAAGTATGGCAACGGAACGCTGTATAAGTTGATTCTTCCGGATACACTCTGCTATGTGATGCCCAATGCATTTTCAACAAGTGGCAGCTGGTTTGACGGACTGGCAGCCGTTCAGCTGCCGCAGAATCCACGGCTTGTAATTGGAGAAAGTGCGTTTTATGGGGATAAGAATCTTCAAATCGTGCATTTTAATGACGCAGTAGGCGGTGCACAGCCTGTAAAAATCGAGAAGCAGGCATTTGGTAACTGTCCGAAACTGGAAGAGATAACATTGCCGCCAACAGGGGCTTATAACGAGATTGATAAAGAAGCTTTTTACAGTTATGGAGAATGTAACCTGAAAAGAATTTACAATGCCCCATCCGAGCTGGAACTGGGCTGGGATCAGTATTGTGCCGATGTTGAGGAGGTTTCTTTTGCAGAAGGACTTACATATGTCGATGGAATTTCGACTATTGTAGCTTATGAATGGAATGAGGATGGAAGTCCCTCGAGTGGACGGGGAGAAAACATTAAAACACTGAAAAAAGTAACGTTGCCCTCCACACTGAAGGAAATTGGCTGGGACGCATTTAAGGATAACAAGAACCTTACTTACATCAATCTCCCGGAGGGCTTAACCACTATTGGAAGTTATGCTTTTGCAGGCTGTACAGCGCTTACAGGATTTACTTCTCTTCCGGCAAGCGTAAGCGGAGGTATCGGAGAAGGTGCATTTATGGGCTGCAAGAACCTCCATCTTGAAAATGTATATATTCATGGAACTGACAGCCTGAAATATCAGTTCACCGACAGTGGAATTGTAAGTATCCGCATTGGTGCTGATGTAAAATATACAGTTGGTGCAATGTTCAAGGGCTGCACAAGCTTAAAAGAAATCACAGTTGACGCAGGACATCCGTACCTTTCTTCCCAGGACGGTGTGCTTTACAGTAAGGTTTATAAAAGCAGCGGAGGGGAAGTGGCTGGCAGCAGTATTTTCACCTATCCTGCAGGAAAAAGCTGGGCAGGAAGCTATACACTTCCGTCAGATGTAGTATTGTTAGGCGGTTTTGCATTTGATTCCTGTAAATTTACAGAGATTCACATTCCGGCCCGTGTACTGGATCTGGATTATGACTCTATGGCTTCTATAGGAGATACGAACACATATTATGCCTTTGATTCTATCAAAGACAGCTGTAAATTATACGTTGTAAAAAATTCTTATGTGGACAATTACTTTAATACACGTTATCATTTTTATTATGAAAATGGTGATGTGCTTCCAATCAGTTATGATCTGGCTGGCGGAACAAATGACAGCTCCAACCCATCCACTTTCACAGGTGGAAACAGTATTGAGCTGAAAGCGCCTACACGAAGCGGTTATACCTTTACCGGATGGACGACAGTAGATGCGGATGAAGAAGTAAATTCTTCCGGTTCTTACACACCATCAATGGGTGAACTGGTAAGCGGTGTTAAACTGACTGCAAACTGGAAAAAGAACCCAGATCCTACCAAGGCACCAGAACCGACGAAAACCCCGGCGGCAGAGCCGACAAAAGCTCCGAATGCAGAGCCGACCAAGGCTCCATCTGCTCCGGAACCGACGAAGACTCCGAACGCTTCTGATAATAATCAGAACACTGTAATTCCATCCAAGCTTCCGAAGCTTACCGGAACCAAGGCCACCAATGTACTTACCGATGGTGCCAAGATTTCCTGGAAGCGGATTGCAAGAGCAACCGGATATCAGATCACAATTTCCACTGACAAGAAATTCAAGAAAAATGTAAAGAATTACATTGTTGAGGAAAATAAAAACAATGAACTGATCTACGGTTTGAAATCTGGAAAGACCTATTATGTAAAAGTAAGAGCAGTCGCACAGGGCGGCGGCAAGAAGGTTACTGGAAAGTATAGCAAGGCTGTTAAGTTTACAACTTATGTTGTGCCGAAGGTAAAGAAGATCAGTGTAAAGAATAACAAGAAGGGCACGATCACCATTACGGCGTCCAAGGTAAAAGGTGCTGCCGGATATGCGTTTGTGGTTACCGCAGATTCCAATCTTTACGATATTGTGGACATCAAGGAATCCAAAAAGAATACGGTAACTGTGAAGAACCTGACGAAGGGACATACCTATTATATACGTGCGTGTGCATATAAGCTGAACAAGCAGAAACAGAAGGTGTTTGGCGTGTACGCAAAGAAAGCTAAGATTACAATCAAAAAATAAGAAATCAGTTGTTGTATTTAGTTACCTGCAAAAAGTGCTGCTGGTCAGGTGACCAGCAGACAGTAATAAAAAAGGAACTGTGTTTACAACCGGAGAGAACGTGACATGAAAAAAGATGAGCAGACAAATGTGTTGCTTTCGCTGAAAAACTTATATCGGTTGTTTACCGTGAAAGATTATCCGGTCTATTCTACCGGAATTCTGGGAGAAAAAAGTAAAAAAGGTCTGACTCTGGTCAGATTCTGGGATGAATATCTTCTCTATGAGTGGAAAAGCACCAGACACGGAAAAATGATTTTTCGAAAGGATGGAAGCCAGAACCGTTATCATTCGGAATTTTGTAATCGCAAGGAAAGCTTTCCCTTGTATCATATATACATAGAGGAAGTGCTGGAAGGTCTGAATGCGGAGACATTTGGCAGCCAGGTATTGATTTTTGAAAAGTTCCTGAAAGAAAAAAATTATAATCATTCTGTGTTTGTGCAGAAGCTGAGAAAATTTCTGGGCATGGTCATGGAGTCAGATCCATGGCTGTCCAGAGAGTGTGGGGAAAAGCTGATCTTCTGGATCGGTTACATAGAGAAAAAACAGAAGGATTTTTCCCAGTCCTTTGGGGATGCCTGGTTGTTTACCCTGCTTAGTCTGCACGCGATGGCGGGGCCGGAAATATCCGGGGCAAAAATGGAACTGGTAAGAAACCGTGAAGACTTAAAGCCGGAATATATCTGGAGCTGTATTTATCAGGAATCCGTGGAAACCAGGCAGAGTTTTCTCACCTTGCGAAACTGTGAATTGTTCCGGAAATCTGTGAAAGCCAGCCATTTCTTTGGCAGAGAAGAAGAGTTATATGACTTGAAAGAGATGTTCTTCAATTCCGGAAAGTATCTGATTTCCGGAATTGGAGGAATTGGAAAAACAGAACTTATGCGTCAGCTTGTGAGCTGGATGGAGCAGGAAGAAGTGAAGTGCCGGATCGCAGCTGTTCAGTATGAGGAGAATCTGGCGGTCAGCTTTTCCAGAAGTTTTCTGAATCTTACTGGTGAGAGCGTGGAAGAAAGATTTCACGAAAGTATCTATCACCTGTCAGAAGAGCATCAGGAAAAAACAGTGCTTTTTCTGGATAATATGAACCATACGGAAGAGGAAGATCCTTACCTGTCAGAACTGAAAGATCTGCCGTGCACCATATTTGTTACTTCACGTCAGAAACATCTGGATGGGTTTACTACATTTGGCATAAAGG
Organism: Blautia faecis; assembly: GCF_020554845.1. Lineage (GTDB taxonomy): Bacteria > Bacillota > Clostridia > Lachnospirales > Lachnospiraceae > Blautia_A > Blautia_A faecis. Next base: position 102,231 of record NZ_JAJCIA010000003.1, read on the forward strand.
CACCGCAAAAGAGTGCCTTAAGTTTGATTTTTCGTGACAATTACAACAAAATACTTTCCAGAGAGGAAAAAAACCGGCTGAGTCGTTTGCTGGAAAAAGAGATTTTTCAGCATCCTCTGACATTGAAGCTTCTTGGAAAAGCGGGAACCTACTATTTCGGAAATTGGGATTATCTGGAAGAAGAGCTGCAGAATAACTGGAATGATGTTGCAGAAGAGTCCGGACTCATTGATATGTACCGTGGGCTGTACAAACTGGCTGATATTGGAGAAACAGGAAGCCAGCTGGCAAGGATGTTCGCGCTTCTGCCTTATCAGGAAATTGACCGGAATTTTACTGTGATGTTTTTCCAGGGATTTTTGAAGAAAAACGAAACTCTGGGAGAGGCGCTTGGCAGACTGGTGAAATTCGGCTGGCTGGAAGATACGGGAAATGGTTACCGTATGCATCCTGTAATTGCAGAGAGTCTGTGTACAAAGGATTTTTCAGAAGCAGAGTTTCAGTCATTCTGGGAGCGGGCACAGAAGTGCTTTTTCCCGAAACAGGCACCGAAAGATGAGGATCCTCGTATGGAGGAAATTGCGTGGCTTGTCTTCCAGGGAATTTCCAGAGTGCAGGGAGCGGTCAGTGACCAGCTTGTGGCACTGGCGTCAGAGGCTGCCCGATATCTGGAGCTGCCTGTTCCTATGTGCGAGAAAATCCGGAAACTGGAAAAAAGATGTGCACAGATTTCCAATGAGACGAAGTTTATGGTAGCGTGTCTGACAGAGACAAAACCTGAACAAAACGAAGAATATATAGAACTCTTCCGCGAACAGCTGAAAAAGAGAACGCTATCATCGGAATGGATGTTGTTTGCTATAAGTGATTTTTGCAATGGGTTGGAGCAGAGCAGTAATTATGAGTGTTACCGGGAGATCTGTGATTTAATTTTTCAACAGAAGGATAATATTGATTATAAAATTGGATATGTGCTTTTGCAGACGAATATGCAGATGTTGAAGCTTAATGTGAAAAAGGCTGAAATGTGGGCAGAACGTGGAATCCTTATGTGTGTACAATGGGGGCATAGCCAGAGAATACTGGATTTTCTTTATCAAAAAGCAGAATGTCATATGTTTCTTCAGGAAAAAGAAAAGCTGGCAGATTGTCTGGAAAAAATAGAGCAGATACAACAGATACAAAGAAAGCGTCAGGGTGAGAGTGAGTTTGCAATATGGCAGCTTCGTGGTCAGCTTGCAGCTATGGATCAGAATATGGAAGAAGCCGCCTATTGTATGGAACAAGCAACGGAAAGGTGCAAAATGTACTGTGGTGAGAAAAATCAGATATATTCTGCCATGTCAGAGGAACTGGCACGAATGTACAATGCCGCCGGACGAAGGGAAGAGTCGTTGGCATGTCATCTTGCGGTTCGCAATCAGCTGCTTAAGAATGGCTATCGTGAGGGCTCTATACTTCTGATGGTGGACAACAATATGAGTGTAGTCTACCTGGACTTGGGAAGACCGGAAGAAGCGATCCCATATCTGACAGAGGCGCTGGAGCTTACGAAGGAAAATGGACTTGTAGGTTCGGCAGTTGCAGAGCCTACCTGGAATCTGGCACGCGTTTACCGTGCACTTGGAGATGAAGAAAAAGAAGATATATATCTGAAAGCCGCCGTTGAAGGCTTCCGGGAATGCTATCCGCCGGAGCATCCCAAGCGGATCGCAGCTGAACAGAGACTGAAAGAACGCCAGGGGGAATGAACCTGGCGTTCTTTCTGCTTTTATGGAAAGATGTGCGGCGGTATACTTAAAGCTGACTACAACTAATCCTATTGACATACTAGGATACTTTATAGTAACATAAATCAAAATCGTCCCAGCTCTTTGCGCGAAGGATATTTTTTGTCTGAAAGGAAAGATGGAGCTGGGGAGAGACTAAATTTACCGCCGCAGGAGGATAATCATATGAGCGAAATCACTGCAACCAAAGAGCAGCAGAATAAATACGAAGCTTTAAAAGAATACTTACGCAGTCTGGGAAGTGTGGCTGTGGCTTTTTCAAGCGGGGTGGACTCTACGTTTCTTTTGAAAACAGCACACGATGTGCTGGGGGATAAATGTATCGCGATTACTGCCATGTCCTGTTCTTTCCCGAAGAGAGAACTGGAAGAGGCGAAGACCTTCTGTGAGAAGGAAGGAATCCGCCACATTACAGTAGAGTCTGAAGAACTGGAAATTGAGGGCTTCTGCCAGAACCCGACTAACCGTTGCTATATCTGCAAGAAAGAATTATTTGAGAAAATCTGGGACATTGCCACAAAAGAGGGATTGAATGCAGTGGCAGAGGGTTCCAACATGGACGACAATGGTGATTACAGACCTGGTTTACAGGCTGTTGCAGAGCTGGGGGTGAAGAGCCCGCTGCGCCAAAGCGAATTGTATAAAGCGGACATCCGTGCCCTGTCCAAAGATCTTGGCCTTCCCACCTGGGAGAAACAATCCTTCGCCTGTCTTTCTTCCCGTTTTGTATACGGTGAGACTATCACGAAGGAGAAACTTGGTATGGTAGACAAGGCAGAACAGCTTCTTCTGGATCTGGGATTTCATCAGCTTCGTGTGCGTATTCATGGTACATTGGCACGAATTGAAGTATTGCCAGATGAACTCCAGAAAGTCCTGGAGAACCGCAACCAGATCGTGAAAGCATTCAAAGAATACGGCTTCACATACGTGACCATGGATCTTCAGGGATACCGAATGGGAAGTATGAATGAGACATTGAAGAAATAGTTTTCGACTTATGAATTATCGTCTATACTATGCTGTTAGTTAATTGTTTTAAATGCTGTTTTGCTTTATCATTAAATCAATCGTCTGACAAATTTTGGGAGGGAGTATGCTGCGGGCTCATTTGCAGAATAGCAGGTTATCCATTTTGGGGAAGCGTTTAGTGTTATACAGCAGATATCAATGGAAAAATCTTTGCCTCTGGAGTGTGTTTGAAAGGACGAAAAAAAGAATAGCGAGGTAAAGCGTATGAGAAACAGACGACTGGCACTGGCTGCAGCATTGCTGCTGGCAATCACAAGTGCAGACGGAGCAGCACTGGCAGTAAGTGGAGCTGATTTTTCTTCTGAGGAAGTAGCGGAAGCAGTTTTTGACGAAGTGGAGAATGAGGGTCTGGACAATCAGGATGAGGTTCAGGAACAGGTTCAGACTCCGGAGATGGATCAGGTGGAGGATCAGTCATCCGAGGATTCATTCTCAGATGCGTCTGGCATGGAAGCAGCTGCAGAATGGCAGAATGAGGAAGCGGCAACAGCAGACGAAGCCCTGGTTTTTTCAGATGGAGAAGACACAGGAATTACCTACACCTTGTCAGATGATGGGAAACTGGTAATTTCCGGAACTGGAAGCATCGCAGATGATGCATTTGCTGGCAACACTAAAATAACAAGCGTGGTTATCTCTGAAGGAGTGACCGGCATTGGTTCCGGTGCATTTACCGGCTGCACCAATCTGACAAGTGTGACAATTCCAGAAGGCGTAACAACCATAGATGGTATGACATTTGGCAATTGTACCAGTCTGACAAGTGTAACCATTCCGGGAACGGTAACCTCAATAGAAGTTCAGGCATTCTGGAACTGCAGCAGTTTGACAAGCATAACTATTCCTGCAAGCGTAACGAGCATCGGAAGCGGTGTATTCCAGGGCTGTACCAGCTTGACAAGTGTAAAGCTTTCAGAAGGCCTGACCAGAATTGGAGATCAGACTTTTGGCAGATGTAATGCGTTGGAAACCATAGAAATCCCGGCAAGTTTGACATCTATAGGAAATGATGCGTTTAAAAACTGTGCCAAGCTGAGAAGTATCCGCTGCTATGCAAATAGCAGCACGTGGCAGCCCAGATACATTTGTGATTTAAATACAACCGTATATTACAGCTACAATCCGAACCATACCCATTCCTACAAGTCACATGTGATAAAAATGAGTGGCTGTACCTATTCGGGATCTGAAGAAGAAATCTGTGAATTTTGCGGTGATTACTATACAAAAGAAACACCGGCACTTGGTCATGACTGGAACCGTGGGGAAACAACAGAAGATGCTTCCTGTGAAAGTGACGGAGAAAAAACTTATACCTGCAGAAGATGTGGTGACAAAAAGAAAGAGACAATTCCAGCAACCGGACATAGCTGGGTAAGGTCATGGCATGAAGATGCAACCTGTACAGATGACGGAGTCGATGAATACACCTGCAGATATTGCGATACGGAAAAGAGAACTACAATAAAAGCAACCGGACATAAATTTTCTGCATGGGCAGTAACACAGGAAGCAACTGTGGATGAGGAAGAAGTCCAGACACGTACCTGCAGTGCATGCGGTGAGCAGGAAACAAAAATTACCCGGGACAGACTGCAGCCAACAATGAAATTGAATCAGTCCAGTATTGTGCTGAAGACCGGACAGAAGACGAAGTGTCTGAAAGTAACCGGGCTTGCAAAGGGAGATTTCATTTCCACCTGGAGTACGGATAACTGGAGTATTGCAGATGTATCTGTTAGTTCAGATGGAACCTGTAACATTACCGCCGGTAAAACTACAGGCAAAACCCGTATTCACATATACCTGAACAGCGGATATGAAAAGTCTGTTACCGTAAAAGTCCAGAAAACCGCTGTAAAAACCACAAAGATCAAAGGTGTGCCGAAAACACTGAAATTAAAGAAAAATCAGAAATATTCCCTGAAACCGGTTTTAAAACCAGTAACAAGCAAAGAAAAAATCACCTACAAATCCAGCTCCTCCAAGGTGGTAAAGGTAGATTCCAAGGGCAGAATTACTGCAAAGAAAAAAGGAACAGCCGTAATTACGGTGAAAGCAGGGAAGAAAACAGTTAAGTGTAAGGTGACTGTGAAATAACGTATATTTTGAAAGGACAGGAATGAAATATTTTCTGTCCTTTTTCATGAATATTTATTGATTCTTTTTCTCACATTTCCTATAATAAGCCTATGTGTTATAAATTTACCCATGTGACATGTAAAAACGCCGGAAAGGATATTGTATCCCGTAGAAGTCAGCGATGCATTTTACCTGTTGCAGGGGCTTTTTGTTTTGAAGATTTGGGATTTCAAACACGCTCTGGTCTGCCATGGCAGCAGGTCTTTGGACAGTGTTGCAGACAGAAGTATATATTGAGTTAAGCTGCGGTATCAGGTGCCGTGAGGGAGTAAAAGAGTATGAAGAAAAAATGTGTGGCAATGATGTTAATCGCAATAATGACCGCATCTTTAGCTGGCTGTGGAAGCAGCAAGGACGGAAGCGGTAAATCTGTAAAGCTGGATTCGGATCACCCGGTGTCCCTGACGATCTGGCATTATTACAACGGTGCCCAACAGGCAATGTTTGACACCCTTGTAAAGGAATTTAATGCCTCCGTTGGAAAAGAGGAGGGTATCTACGTGGAGAGCTACAGTCAGGGTTCCGTATCCGACCTTGAGGAAGCAGTCAACAGCTCTTTGAACGGAGAAGTAGGAGCAGAAGAACTGCCGGATATTTTTTCTTCCTATTCTGATACTGCTTACGCAGTACAGCAGCAGGATAAGCTGGCAGACCTTTCCGTGTATTTTACAGAAGATGAGTTGTCCAGGTATGTAGATTCCTACATCCAGGAGGGCTATTTTAACCAGGATGGCGCTTTATATCTTTTCCCAGTTGCCAAATCCACAGAGATCACCATGATCAATAAGACTGACTGGGAGCCTTTTGCAGAAGCCACTGGAACTACAGTGGAGGAACTTGCCACTACAGAAGGTATTGCAGAGGTTGCACAGCGCTACTATGAGTGGACGGATGAGCAGACCCCGGATGTGCCGGACGATGGAAAAGCATTCTACGGCAGAGACTCCATGTCCAACTATTTTATCATTGGCATGAAGCAGATGGGAAAGGAAATTTTCCAGGTGAAAGATGGAAAAATGACCTTAAACACAGACGAAGATCTGATCCGCCGCCTTTGGGATAATTACTATGTACCATATATGAAGGGCTATTTCGCATCTCTTGGAAAATTCCGTTCCGATGATGTGAAGACAGGAGATATTCTTGCATACACGGGCTCCACATCTTCTGCCGTATACTTCCCGGATACCGTGGAAATAGGGAATAAAAGCTATCCGATTGATTACATCGTATGTGATTCTCCGGTTATGGAGGGCGGCGAGAACATAAAAGTTCAGCAAGGTGCCGGAATGGCAGTGACCAAGTCTGATGAGGAACATGAGTATGCTGCAAGTGTATTCCTGAAATGGTTCACACAGAAGAACCAGAACCTGCGCTTTGTATGCGAATCCTCCTATATGCCGGTTCTGAAAGAAGCCAACAGCGTAGACGCACTGGATTCCGTTATTAAAGAGAATAATATAGAAGTCAACCAGAAGGTTTACGATTGTTTTACAACGGAAATGGAAGACTTTGATAAAACAAGTTTCTATACAATTGGAGCCTTTGACAATAGCTACAGTGCCCGTAAGATCCTGGATTATTCTCTGGCTGACAAGGCAAAGGCTGATAAAGATGCCATGGACGATGCAATCGCAGACGGAGAGAGCCGGGAAGAGGCTCTTGCACAGTATCTGACAGATGAGAATTTCCAGAGCTGGTATACAGAATTCTGCCATAGCCTGGAGTGTATTTGAAAAAACATTCAAAGTGGTTTTTTAGACAGATTCTGGACATAAGGAGGTGCGGAGGACTGTGAAGAAAAAGAAATCTCTTTGGAACATATTTCTGATTCCTATACTGATCATTGTGTTTGTACAGGGTGCAGTCCCATTCCTGACATTGATTTTCAGCGGAATCCGCTCAAACATGGAGAATGCAGTTATCGGTCTGGACAGTCATACGGTGGAGAACCGTAAGGTAGTCCTGGAGAACGATATGATCGAGCAGTGGAGTAGCGTGAACAAAGAAAGTGATAATCTTTCCTCGGCGCTGACAAAGGTATTGAGCAATCATCAGATGGACATGCAGGGCTTCATGGGCTCAGGGAGAGTCCAGGAGGAATATCTGGAAACAGTTTTTTACGATATGGTGGAGGTTTTGCAGTACAATTCCACTTCTGGAATTTTTCTGGTTCTGGGAAATGACAGCGATACAGATTCGGAAGGGGAATATAAAGGCTTCTGGGTGAGAGACTCAGATCCCCAGACCAAAACGGCTTCCCGCACGGATCTGCTGATGGAGCGTGGAAGTAAGGTCCTGTCACAGAACATGTCCATTTCACTGGATACTTCCTGGCATACAGATTTCCGCTTCCAGGGCAATGGGAAAAGAGATGCGGATGACTTTTTTTACCAGCCATATATAACAGCAGCAAACTACGTTGATTCCCGCACCAGTATGGCAAACCTGGGGTACTGGTCAAAGCCGTTTATTCTGGAAGATTTCTATATGGATAATCATAAGATGATCACCTATTCGGTACCTCTTGTTTATGGTAAAACAGTTTACGGTGTGCTTGGAATTGAAGTGGGAGTGAATGATCTGACCAAATATTTTCCGGTAAAAGACCTGGATTCTGATCTGAATGCAGGATTTGCCCTTGTGGTAGACCATGGAGATGGAAATTATGAGGGAATTGCCGGTGAAGGTGCGCTGTATGATGCGGCCTCCCGGGACGGAAGTGACTTTGTTCTGGCGGAGCCGGTGCAGGGGAATCTGAGGCTGGTACAAGGAGCTGCCATTGGGAAACAGAAGATTTACGGACTTGTGAGCAATCTGGAGTTGTACAGCAGAAATGTGCCGTATGAAGATACACAGTGGGCATTGTGCGGTTTTGTTGCAGAGGATTCTGTGTATGGATTGATTTCCGATGTTTATGAGAGAATCCTGGGAGCGATTCTGGGAAGTGCCCTGATGGCAGTTATTCTGGTTTATTTTCTTGTCCAGTATGCGACGGAACCGGTTTACCATCTGGTGGAGAGTGTACGAGGCGGAGTGAAGGGAATTCACAGTTTTCAGGAGTCAGGTATTCAGGAGCTTGATGAGCTCCACAAAGTGATAGAGAATCTGACGGATGCTCAGATGCAGACAGAGAATCAGCTTCTGGAGGAAAAGGAGCGCTATCGAATTGCGGTAGAAAGTTCCCAGGATGCCTTTTTTACCTACAAATGTAAGGAAAAACTGCTGGAAATAGTTAACAGTAAAGGCAATGACGGTGTATGGGACTGCGGAAAGCATCCGGAATTTCTTGATAATGACAGTATCCATCCGGCAGATAAGGCAAAACTGATAAACGCGGTAAAAAGCTCAGGAGGAGTTCTGGATGTTGATTTTCGTCTGCAGCATGGCAATGGAGAATTTCAGTGGGTAAATCTATCCGGAAGCATTACTTTTGACGAGAATAAAGAGCGCAGCAGGATCGTTGGCTGCATTCACAATGTACATCAGCACAAGCTTCTGGAGCAGGCGCAGAAAAGAAAGCAGATTTATGACTCCATTACTTCTTTTTACCGCCTTGGAAGTGGACTGGAGGTTGTGGAAACACTGTGTCGGGATGACCCGGAGGGAGTACTGGTACTCCTGGAAATCCAGCAGTTTTCCAAAATAGATGAGCGTTATGGCCTGATCTTCGGAGATATTATCCTGGAGCAGTTTGCCGGTCTGCTGGCGAAGCGCTTCCAGGAGGACGGTTTAAACGGTGGTATTTATATCAGGGCTGGTGCAGACCAGATGCTGGTATGGCTGCCGGTATGTACGACCGGACCGATCGTGAGTAGTGTGCAGAGACTGGAAAAGGATTTTGGGGCGCTTACAGATGAGAAGTATCTGTCCCTTTCCCTGAAATGCGGAATCGCAGTTACAGGAAGCAGAAATTCGCTGTCTGAGGCACTTGAACAGACGAAGATTGCTCTTACAGCTGCACGTCATGGAAAGCGGGAAATCATGTTCTATGAGGAGCTTTCAGCGGAGGAAAAAGCCTGTGCTGCTGATGTGGCATTTGCGGAGGTGGCTTCTCTGGAACGTCTGAAGGAAATGACACTTTCCTCCATAGCTCTGAACCTGTTTGACAGAGATGGTGATACTTCTGTGGTTCTTGATATTCTGGCGTTGAAGCTGCAGGAAAAGTACCATCTGGCAGACATTGTGATCACTCATTTCAATGGAGAATATATGGTAAATAACCTGCTGTACTGCTGGAAAACCTGGGAGAAAAAGGATGGATGGGACGGTATGGTCCACTGTTCTGAGAAGCAATACCAGCATTTTGTGGAGACACAGGAAATGCAGCAGATTTTGACTTCCGGGGAAAGCATACTGAAAGAGCCGCTGATTCAGCCTTTTGCTTCAGGCAGAAACGATATTGTATTCCATATGACAGACAACGGACAGTATTCCGGAAGTATTGTATTCCAGGACATTGACCAGGAGGTTCTGGAGAAAAAAGAAGAGTGTAAGTGTTTGGAAGAAATCAGCGCAATTATTCAGAACCGGTTGAATCTGGAGCGTCATGATCTTTCTGCCAAGGCGAAATCGGATTTCCTGGCCCGTATGTCTCATGAGATCCGTACTCCTATGAACGGTATTATCGGTATGACGGAGATTGCATTGAAGGATGGACAGACTGAGGAGCGGCGGATCGACTGTCTGAGAAAAATCGAGCACTCCTCGGAATATCTGCTTGGGCTTATCAACGATATTCTGGATATGTCCAAGATCGAGAGCGGAAAGATGAGGCTGATCGAAGAAAAATGTAATCTTATGGAAATGATACAGGGACTTCATCCTTTGCTGGAAGCGAAGCTGAACGAAAATAACATTCAGTATATAGCAGATATCCAGCTGAAAAACCATTGGTTTCTGGCTGACTCCCTAAGGCTGAACCAGGTTCTGGTAAATCTTCTGGGAAATGCGCTGAAGTATTCCAAGCCAGATGGACATGTGTGGCTGACCGTTCGCGAGACGGAAGAAGAGAAAGGCTTTTCCAATCTGTATTTTCAAGTCAGGGATGATGGAATTGGAATTGCACCTGAGAAACAGCAGCTTATTTTCCGGCAGTTTGAGCAGGCGGATAATTCTGAAAATGCAAGAAAACAGGGCACTGGTCTTGGTCTTGCCATCAGCAGAAGAATTGTGCGGATGATGGATTCCGATATTAAGTTGGAAAGTGAGCCTGGTAAGGGAAGCAGCTTCAGCTTTAACGTGAAGCTTCAGCCGGTAAGCGGAGAGAAGACTACGGTCACCAGCCAGCCGGAGGAGATCAGCTTCCCGGGAAAAAGAATCCTGGTGGTTGAGGATAATGAGCTGAATATGGAAATTATCTGTACGATTCTTGAAAATTACGGAATTAAAACCGAGCAGGCAGTTAACGGAAAAGAAGCTGTGCGGCGCATGGAAGAATCCGTTCCCGGATATTACGATATGATCTTTATGGATATTATGATGCCGGAAATGGACGGACTGGAAGCAACCCGGACCATCCGGAATCTGGATCGTGAGGATTGCAAAAAGATTCCGATTTACGCAATGAGCGCCAACGCTTTCGACGAGGATGTGAAACGTTCCCTGGCAAGCGGTATGAACGGACATCTTTCCAAGCCTGTGAATCTGCAGGTGCTGGAGAAAACGCTGCAGAAAGTGCTGGGATAAAAATAAATGGTTTTTTAATGCATCTTGTGCAATATATTGACAGTTTGTGATAACCCCGTCTTTTACAGACGGGGTTATGTTATATTTATGGCAATATAGAAGGGAGCGATCACAAGCATGAAATATCAGAATATCATAGATAACATGACCCTGAAGGAAAAAGCCGCATTCCTCAGCGGAAAAAGCGAGTGGCAGACAAGAGATTTCCCGCGTCTGGATATCCCGGCGATTTTCTGTTCAGACGGACCGAATGGTGTGCGTAAACAGGCTGGAGCAGGAGATCATCTGGGAATCAATCCAGCAGTACCGGCAACCTGTTTTCCTACAGCGGCAGCTATGGCAAACAGCTGGGATGAAGAGCTGGAGCAGAGGGTAGGCGTTGCCCTTGGTGAAGAATCCATGGAAGAAGACGTAAACGTTCTTCTTGGACCTGGACTGAACATTAAGAGAAATCCTCTCTGTGGACGTAACTTCGAGTATTTTTCCGAGGATCCTTATCTTTCCGGAAAAATGGCAGCTGCTTTTATCCGCGGTGTGCAGAGCACAGGAGCAGCAGCCTGCGCAAAGCATTTCGCTGTAAACAGCCAGGAGCTTCGCCGTATGGCAATGAACGCAGTGGTAGATGAGAGAACTCTCCGTGAGATCTACCTCACCGGTTTTGAGATTGCCATCAAAGAGGGTGGCGCGAAAACGGTTATGAGCAGCTACAACGAGGTAAACGGTGTTTACGCCAACGAAAACGAGCATCTGCTGAAAGACATTCTCCGTGACGAGTGGGGCTTCGAAGGCTCTGTTATCACTGACTGGGGTGCTTCTAACGACCATTCTCTCGGTGTAAAGAACGGTTCTACCCTGGAAATGCCGACTCCGGGACTTGATGCAGCGAGAGAGCTTCTTGCCAGCGTAGAAAGCGGCAAGATCAGCGAGAAGGACATTGACGAGCGCGTAGACGAGCTTCTTGATCTGGTACTTACCACCACCGAGAATGCAAAGCATTATAAAAAAGTGGCAGACAAGAAAGCCCTTCATGAGGAGCACCACAAGCTGGCACGTCTTGCCTGCGAGAACAGCGCAGTACTTCTGAAAAATGAGGACGGAATCCTTCCGGTTGGAGCGAAGGTTCAGGCAGCCGTAATCGGTGACTTTGCTTTTGATCCAAGATACCAGGGCGCAGGTTCTTCCATGGTAAACTCCACAAAAGTAGATTCCATCAAGGACATGCTGGAGACCAGCGGAATCTCTGTGACTGGAATTGTACGCGGTTATCAGCGCGATGGCAAGGAAGACGAAGCTATGAAAAAAGAGGCCGTAGATCTTGCCCGCCGTTCTGATGTGGTTCTGTTTTTCTTCGGATTGAACGAGAAAAGCGAGACAGAAGGTCTTGACCGCAAGCATCTCCGCATTCCGCAGAACCAGATCAACCTGATCCAGGAGCTGGCAAAAGCCAACGCAAACATGATTGGTATCATCAGTGCAGGTTCTGTTATTGAAATGCCATGGCACCATCATTTCAAAGCCCTGCTTCACACCGCTCTCATGGGTCAGGCAGGTGCAGGTGCAGTGCTTGATATTCTTTCCGGTAAAGTCAACCCATCCGGAAAGCTTGCTGAAACTTACATTAAGAAATATGAGGATACTCCTTCTTACAATTACTATCCGTCACAGGAGCGGAACTCTGAGTACAGAGAGGGAATTTACGTAGGATACCGCTACTTCGACACCGCAGGTGTGCCGGTAAACTATCCATTTGGATATGGTCTTTCCTACACTACATTTGAATATGACAATCTTCAGGTGAAGCCGGATGGGGCGACGTTTACCCTTCGCAACACCGGAAAGTATGATGGTGCAGAGATTGCCCAGCTTTATGTAGGACTTCCGGGAGCAAAAGTTTTCCGCCCGGTCAAGGAGCTGAAAGGCTTTTCCAAGGTGTTCTTAAAGGCAGGCGAGGAGAAAACCGTTACCATTAAGTTCGACGACAAGACATTCCGTTACTGGAATATGAAGACAAATAAATGGGAAGTAGAAGGCGGCGTTTACAGCATTATGATCGGTGCAAGCTGTGCGGATATCCGTCTTCAGGATTCTCTTGCCATTATCGGAACCACTGAGGTAATGCCATACTATACTAACCGCATTTCTTCTTACGTGGAGGGAAAAATCCAGCAGGTCGTAAATGAGGAGTACGAGACGATCCTGGGACATTCCATTCCGGACGGAAGTTGGAGCGGCGAGCTTGGCATGAACGATGCCCTTTGCCAGATGTATTACGCAAAGAGCGGAATTGCCCGCTTCATCTGTAAGAAGCTGGGTGAAAAGTTGAAAAAGAGCGAGGCAGCGGGAATTCCGGATCTCAACACCTTGTTCCAGTATAACATGCCATTCCGTGCAATCGCTAAGATGACAGGCGGTATGGTTTCCATGGAAATGGTAGAGGGACTTCTAAAGGTTGTAAACGGTCATTTCAGCGGACTTGGAAAAGTAATCAGCGGATTTTTCAGAAACCAGAAGCTGAACAAGCAGTATGAGAAAGATCTGGAAGAGCAGAAATAGGAGGAGTATCATTATGGGAAAAATCAAACAGTTAATCGAAGATCACCCAAACATCTGGGAGTTTATTAAATTTAACGTATTATCCAACTGCGCAACTATTACAAACTTCATTATCATGTGGCTGTGCACCGGTTTTATTTTCAAAAGCTTTGCAAATACACCATTTAAGTTTCTGGTGTTCAATTACGCAGATAATATCGAGTCCAATCTTGGTTTATGTGGATTTTTAAGCTTTTTGGTTGCAACTGCAGCAGCTCAGACCGTAAACTTCTTTGTACAGAAGAATCTGGTTTTCAAATCCAATGCAGCGTTTGAGAAGGCTGTACCGAAATACATTGTACTTGCAGTTGTGCTGGTGCTTGTATCCGCAGCACTTCCGGCTTACAGCCAGAGCTTTTTCGTAAACATCGGTATTTCCGAAGCACTTGCACCTACACTCGCAAATGTTCTGAACATTCTGGTTCAGGTAGTTCTCAGCTACCCGACCATGAAATTCTGGATCATGCCGAACAAATAAAGATGATTGTTCTTTACCCGGATTGCCTTGCAGTCCGGGTTTTTTAATGCTAGAGCGTGTTTGAAAAAGGCTTTCTGCAAGATGTGCGTCACAATTTGTGGGAGATTTCGCTCGGATGAGGGCGCCGTAGCGGGCTACGGCAACCGAATTCGGGTGAAATCTCCCGCAAAGTGGGGCGTGCAGATTGCGGGAATGATTTTTCAAACACGCTCTAATATTAAAAGGCGGAATTTAACAATTTAAACACATTTTTCCCACAAAGAGAACACAAATTGTCTATATACTGTGAACTATCAAATGAAAAGAACATAAAGGAGTTTCTAAAGGAGGCTTTTATCATGAAGAATAGAAATGAAGAATTAAAGAGAAAACTTAAAAAGGCAGCAAGCATTAGTCTTTGTGCTGTACTGGCAGGTGGTCTTGCAGCAGGAACATATACAGGAGTTAACTATCTGACAGGCTATGAGCAGAGCGTACAGGCAGCAAGCGAAGATAAGGTTGAGCTGCTGAAATCCGAGAAGAAATCGGATGATTCCAAGGATGACAGCAAAGATGAGAGTACAGCAAAGGGCAGCCTTGATGTATCTGATATTGTAGAAGCGGCAATGCCAAGCATCGTTTCCATTACAACCAAATCTGTAGAAGAGGTTCAGAGCTACTACGGAATGTTTGGTCAGTACGGTGCTTATTCACCATCCCAGGAACAGGAGGTTCAGGGAAGCGGTTCCGGTATTATCATTGGTAAGAATGATTCCGAGCTTCTGATCGCAACCAACTATCATGTAGTAGAAGGTGCGGAGACCTTATCTGTTGGCTTCTGTGACAGCACAGCATGTGAGGCTAAGGTAAAAGGTTATGACAGCGAGAAGGATCTTGCTGTTGTAGCAGTTTCCCTGGATGATATTGACAGCGATACAATGGATGCCATTACGATCGCAACCATCGGTAATTCCGATGACCTGAAGGTTGGTGCACAGGTTGTTGCAATTGGTAATGCACTTGGTTATGGTCAGTCCGTAACAACTGGTATTGTAAGTGCCAAGAACCGTCAGCTGAATTCTGATGATACAGTCGGCGATTATGACAGCGACAGCAATTCCGCTACAAACCTGATCCAGACAGATGCAGCAATCAACCCAGGCAACAGCGGCGGTGCTCTTCTGAACATGAACGGTGAGGTTGTTGGTATCAACTCTGCAAAGCTTGCTTCCACAGAGGTTGAGGGTATCGGTTATGCAATTGCAATTTCTGATGTAACAGATACGCTGGAGAGCCTGATGAATGAGGAGACCAGAGATAAAGTTGATAACCACGGTGTTCTGGGAATCACAGTTCGGAGTGTTGACAGTGAAGTAAGTGAAGCATATGGTGTTCCGGAAGGCGTTCTTGTAAGAGACGTAACAGAAGGCGGTGCAGCTGATAAGGCTGGCATTGAAGCAAAATCCATCATTACAAAATTTGCAGGCAAGGTTGTTACAACCAAGGAACAGCTGATTGATTTCCTTTCCTACTACGAGCCCGGTGAGGATGTAGAGCTTACCCTTGAAGTTCCGAATGGAAAAGGTTACAAAGAAGAGACGGTAACTGTAACTCTTGGTAAGAACACAAATACACAGAGTACGGATTCCAAGGACAACGGTGACGGTCAGGGAAGCAGCCAGGATGATAATCTTCTGGAAGACTGGGAGAATAACGAAGGCGGCTCAGGTCTCCAGTACGGCGAGGGCTGGAATTAAACACTTGGGCGAATACGCTCTAGTAAGGCATACAGATTGCCGGAATGCTTTTTAGACACGCTCTAAGGCAGGAGAACCGGGATTGATTCAGCCACGGAAATGTAAATAATAGAATGAGAGAGGTTCATCTGTAAAAAAGGTGGACCTCTTTTTTTCGGGCAAACTCTCCCACAAAGCGGGGCGTGCCGATTGAGAAACTGATTTTCAAACATACTATGCTTTGAAATAGTTAGAAAACACATAGAAAATTGAATAACAGATTGCGTAACCTACATTAAAAAGGTATAATTATTTTATTGTCGGCAGACTGCGGCATAATATTTTTAAGAATTATACGAACAAGGAAAAGAGTCAGTAAAATGAACAACGAAAGATTTCTGGTTTTCGATATAGATGATACCTTATATAGCCAGATGGAGCCGTTGCTTACAGCCTGTGAGTTCAGTCTGGGCAGGAAGCTTCCGGATCCGGAGCTGTTTTACCGGATCTTCGGGAAAAGAAGCGCTGAAATGTTTCTGTTCAGCGAGAGTGGACAGGTTTCCATTCATGAATCCCGGATTTACAGAATTGAAAATACTATGAAAGACCTGGGAATTCCCTTTACCAGAGAGCAGGCAGAGCTCTTCCAGAAGAGATATAAAGAGAATCAGTCCCATCTTCATGTTTCAGGGGTAATGACACAACTGCTGGACGAATGCGAAGCTGCCGGAGTGAAAATGGGCGTGATCACCAACGGACCTTTTTCCCATCAGGTTCAGAAGTTTCACACACTGGGACTTGATAAATGGTTTACAGAGGATCAGCTGATCGTGTCTGCAGGTGTGGGCGTGGTCAAGCCGGATGTGAAGATATTCCGCATGGCAGAAGAAAAATGGGGAATGAAGCCGGAGAATACTTTTATGATCGGGGATTCTCTGGAGAATGACATTGCAGGTGCAAAAAATGCCGGATGGAAGACCATCTGGATGAACCATCACCGTTATACGGTTCCGGAAGGTATGGAAAAACCAGATTATATTGCATATACAGAGGAAGAGTTGAGAAAGCTTATTGTCCAAATATGCTTTACAACGAAGAAGGATGGATAAAGTATGGTATCAGATTACAAAATCACCATGGAGCAGGCAGAATACGAGATGGTCTGTTACCGTAGGGTTTTTAACTTTGTAAGGCTTCTTGACCAGGAAAAACTGGAGAAATTGAATGCAGAAGGTCTGTTGGCAGCAGAGGGCGGACAGACAAAAAAAGCAGATTTGTGCATAGGACATTTTTGCCAGGGCTGTGTGGCAATGGAAGCCTTTTTACGGAAGGCAGAGCTGTGCAAGCTGGAATTTATTGGAGATGACATTTATCAGATCATGGCTAAATATCTGGAAATTGACGGTAATCCTTATGTAATGGAGCTTTTGAAGAAAATGGACAAAAGCAGCCTGATCGACCGGAAAGATCATGAGCGCCTGATCAGCAGCCTTACCGGATATAACGAGAGACTGTATCAGGATGTTCTTACGAAGGCATACAACAGACGTTATTATGAAGAAGAATTGAAGTCCAAGATGGGACCGGCTGGAATTGCCATGATCGATCTGGACGATTTTAAGCTTTATAACGACACATATGGACATAATGCCGGGGATATGGCACTGACTGTTGTTGCAGAAACCATATGCAAGCATATCCGCAAGGATGATATTCTGATCCGCTATGGAGGGGATGAGTTTCTTCTGGTGCTTCCCGGAGTAACAGAAGTGAAATTTGCCGGAAGACTGCAGGAAATCCATGATAAGATCCATCTGGCTACTGTGCCGGGATATGCCGGGATTCAGCTTTCTGTGAGTATTGGAGGAACAATTGCCGGGGTCGATGAAACGCTGGGAAGTGTGGTAGGAAGAGCTGACCGCTTTATGTACCAGGCGAAAACCCGTAAGAATCTGGTGGTAACCGAGTCTAATGAGATAAAAGATGGAAATGCAGATGGCGCAGAGGTTAATCGTGATGAGCTGAAACAGCAGATTCTGATCGTGGATGATGCTGAGCTGAACCGTGATATTCTTGCGGAGATTCTGCACCATGATTTTAAGACTATGGAAGTAAGCAATGGGGAGGAATGTCTCTCCGTGCTTCGGGAGTATGGTGCAGGAATCTCACTGGTGTTGCTTGATATTGTAATGCCTGGCATGGACGGCTTTGCAGTTCTTGAGGAGATGAACCGGAATCATTGGATCGAGGACATTCCGGTCATCATGATCTCCAGTGAGGAGACAGAATCATATATACGCCGGGCGTATGAAATGGGAGTTTCAGACTATATCAGCCGCCCGTTTGATGCCAGGGTTGTTTACCGGCGTGTATATAATACTATTAAATTATACGCAAAACAGAGGCACCTAATCACACTTGTAACGGATCAAATTCGAGAAAAAGAAAAAAATAGTCAAATTTTGATAGATATTCTCAGCCATATCGTAGAATTTCGTAATGGAGAGAGCGGTCAGCACGTTCAGCACATAAAGATGTTGACCGGATTTCTGCTGGACAGACTGATGCAGAAAACAGACAAATATGATCTGAAATGGTCTGATCAGTACATGATCACAATAGCATCTGCCCTTCACGATATTGGTAAAGTGGGAATCGACGAGAAGATTTTGAATAAACCAGGCAGACTGACAAATGAAGAGTTTGAGGAAATGAAAAAGCATACCCTGATCGGTGCTTCCATGCTGAAGAGTCTTGGCGTTTATCAGAATGAAGAGCTTGTGAAGGTTGCTTATCAGATTTGCAGATGGCATCATGAGCGCTATGACGGCAAGGGCTATCCGGATGGTCTGAAGGGGGAAGAAATTCCGATTGCAGCCCAGGTGGTTTCCGTTGCGGATGTATATGATGCACTGACAAGTGAGCGTGTATATAAGAAAGCATTTTCCCATGAGAAGGCTATGGAGATGATCCTGGCTGGTGAGTGCGGAACCTTCAATCCGCTGCTTCTGGAGTGTTTGCAGGATATTCAGGGCAATATCCAGGTGGAAATGAAGAGAGCCGCAGAGCAGCCTATGCGTGTGCAGAATTCTTATGTGGGGAAGATGATTGAGACGGTGCAGTAGGCAGGGATTATTATAATGTAATATATTGCGGTATTGTTTGGCGAAGTGTTTTTGGTAAAGAGCGTGAACAGGAGCATTTGCAGGTCGGGGGACCTGCGGGAGTGGGGGTAAGTTTTACTTTATGAAAAAGAAAATTCTTACACTGGCGGCAGTGGTAACACTGCCGTTTATTCTTCTTGTGATGTATCTTCTTGCCTCGATGGCAAGCTACAGCAATACCTACGATGAGATCGTAAGCAACATGACTGTAGCGAACAATTACAATCTGAATTTCAAAGAAGAGATGGACGAGAGCCTGTATAAGCTGGTTGTTGGCTATGTCACTCTGGATACCATCGAAACAGACAAAAGTCTTAAGAATCCATATACTTTAATAGATGAATTACGCAGCGAGTTTACCAGACTGACAGCCATTACCACAGAATCTGAGAGCAAGCTGTGGCTGGAGAGCCTTCTTCGCAATATCGATACCCTGGAAAAAAGGGTGGACGATATTGTGGACAGCATTTCTGCCGGCGGCAGATATAATGAGAATATTGAGAAACTGGACAACAATATTTACATTCTGACGGAATTGATCCAGGACGATATTCAGTATTATATTTATTATCAGACACGTTATATGGACAAGGTCACGGATACCCTGCAGGATCAGATCAGGCGGTTTATGGTGGTGTGCAGTGTGCTGATCGGCGTGCTGATCATTGTGGTTGCAGTCAGCGCGGTGATGATCGTTTCCGGTATTATACAGCCTATCAGTCAGCTGAACCAGGCTACGGAGAAAATCGCTCAGGGTGATTTTAATGCCAGAGCCCAGGCGGATTCCGAGGATGAGGTGGCTGAGCTTGCAGTGAGCTTTAACAAAATGGCAGGAAGCATGCAGTCTCTGATCGATAAGGTGAAGGAAGACGAGCGGAAAATGCGAAAAGCAGATCTGCGCCTTCTTCAGGAGCAGATCCAGCCTCATTTTCTTTATAATACGCTGGACACCATTGTGTGGCTGATTGAGTCCAATGAGCCGGACGAAGCGGTGACCATGGTTGTTACACTGTCGGACTTTTTCCGTGAGATCCTCAGCAAAGGGAAGGAATTTATCTCCATTAAGGAAGAAGAGAAGCATATCAGCAGTTATCTCCAGATCCAAGAAATGCGTTACCGGGATATTCTGGAATATGACATTCAGCTGGATCAGGTAATTTATAAATATCAGATTCTGAAGCTGACTCTTCAGCCGGTGGTGGAGAATGCACTTTACCATGGAATCAAGTATAAACGTGCTAAGGGATGTATTCACATTCATGGGGAAAAAGAGGGAGATATTATCCGTCTGACTGTCCGGGATGATGGTGTGGGCATGGATGAGGATGAGCTTGAACAGCTTCGTCAGCAGATCGAGAAGCCCTGCCAGGAGACGGAGAAGGGCTTTGGCCTGGCAAATGTAAATGAGCGTATCCACATGTATTTCGGACCGGAGTATGGAATGAAGATCCAGTCACAGAAGGGTAAGGGAACTACAGTGGAGATTGTAATTCCGGCTCTTCTGGAAGCTCCGGTTGAGAAAACAGGGAATGATACAGCAAAAGTAGTTGAAGTCGGCAACAGCGTGAATTCTGACGCAAATAAAAAAATAAAAAGTAATCCGAAACAGCAGAATGCCAATAAGATAATTGAGGGTGGACGGCCACAGCAGGAGGAGACAGGCGTATGAGACAGTTTATAAGAAAAAACATCTGGGCTGTAGCACCGGTTGTGTTTGTGCTTGTGGCACTGGTTCTTCTGGGAAGTCCTTTGAGCAGCAGTAAAGTGCAGGAAACTCCTGCGGAGGACGACAATCTGATCGTAGTAGGTGTTTCCCAGGTGGGAAGCGAATCTGTATGGCGAAGTGCCCACACTCAGTCCATTCAGGACGCTTTCACCAGGGAAAACGGCTACATGCTGATTTTTGACAATGCCAGACAGAAACAGGCCAATCAGATCAAGGCCATCCGAAGCTTTATTTCCCAGCAGGTGGATTATATCGTACTTTCTCCTATTGAGGAATCTGGCTGGGACACTGTGCTTCAGGAGGCGAAGGATGCCGGGATTCCGGTAATTCTCATAGACCGTAAGGTTTCTGTGGATGATGACTCCCTCTATGCTTCCTGGGTTGGTTCCGATTTTGTCTGCGAAGGACAGGATGCCGGTTACTGGCTTGAGGATTACATGAAAAAGCAGGGCAGGGAAGATGACGAAGTTAACATCGTAGTGCTGAAAGGAACCAAAGGCGCCTCCGCGACCATCGGCAGAACCCGTGGATTCAATGAAGTGGCAAAGGTGCAGCGCAATTGGAACATTTTGCAGCAGGTAGACGGAGAATTTACCACAGCCAAGGGAAAAGAAGAGATGGCAAGGCTTCTGGATCAGTATGAGGACATAGATGTGGTGGTTTCACAGAACGATGACATGACTTTTGGAGCACTTGAAGCTATCAGAGAAGCAGGAAAAACTGCCGGAGTGAACGGCGATATTACAGTAATTTCCTTTGATGCAGTGGATGCGGGCGTGGAGCTGGTGCGAAACGGTGAGATCAACATTGATGTCCAGTGCAATCCTGACCAGGGAAAATACGTGGAGCAGATCATTCAGGATATGGAAGCTGGCAAAGAAATAGAGAAAGCATATTATGTTCCGGAGCGGGTGTATACCCAGGAGAACGTTGGGGAGGAAGAAAATGTTACGGAAGGTATTTCTGGTTGAAGATGAGACGGTGATCCGGGAAGGGCTTAGGGACAGAATTCCCTGGGATCAGTTTGGATACCGTTTTGTAGGGGAAGCAGCAGATGGGGAAATGGCTTTGCCTCTGATCCGTAAGACGAAGCCGGATGTATTGATCACGGATATTAAAATGCCTTTTATGGATGGGCTTTCCTTAAGTAAAATTGTGAGCAAAGAATTTCCGCGGATGAAGATTATTATTATCAGTGGTTATGATGATTTTGAATATGCGAGACAGGCAATTGAAGTTGGTGTTGACCAGTATCTTCTGAAGCCGGTTACCAGAATGAAGCTGAAAAATGTACTTCTTGAACTGAAAGATAAGATCGAGCAGGATCAGGAGCAGGAGGACTACCGCACCCAGTTCCAGAATGAGATCCAGGAGTATGAGCAGTTTTCCAGACGGCGTTTTATGGAGAAAATTCTGGAGGGCGAGCTGTCGGTTAAGGAGATTTATGATGAGGCAGAGCGTCAGTCCATAGAAATTACGGCAGCAGGATATAATCTGCTTTTCCTGTATTTACAGGAGAAAAATAAGGACAAGATGGCAGGTTTTCTTCGGAAACAGGATGAAGTGCTTCATTATTTTCTCCGCTATCCCCAGTATCTGCTTTTCCGCTGGAATGTAAACAGTTATGGAGTTCTGGTAAAGGGGGAATTGTCCCGGCTTCCAGAGCTGACAGATAATTGCGTGGAGTATGTGAAACGGGCCTGCGAAGGGGAAGAGCAGATGGACTGGTATGTGGCGGTAGGAAAACCAGTGGAGAGATTGAGCCTGCTTTCCCAGTGTTATCAGAGCGTGAATCATTATTTTGCATATCGTTTTATGGTGCCGGGGCTTCATGTGCTTACAGAAGAAACTTTGGAAAGTTATGTAAACTCGCAGGGGGAGAACCGGCTGGCAGCAGTGGATTCTTCACAGCTGAATCCTGAGATCATCAAGGATTTTCTCACAAAAGGAAGCAGCAGTGAGATCCAGGAGTTCGTTCAGGGATATCTGGGTGGAATGAGTAAGGCATTGGAGTCCAGAATGTTCCGGGATTATGTGGTGCTTCATATTCGGTTTACAACTATTATGTATCTGGAATCCATTGGTGTGGAAAAAGAGGGTTATACAGAACGGATCGAGGGAAAATATCAGGATACCAGCATCAAGGCATCACAGGTGGCAGGGTATTGTGTGGACATTCTTCAGAGTGCCATTGATATCAGGGATGAGAAGAATGAGTCTCAGGGCAACAGCGCCATGAGGAAAGTGCTGGATTATATTGATGAGAATTGCTATAAAGAGACCATTTCCCTGAATGAAGTAGCGGATGCGGTGAATATGAGTGCCAACTATTTAAGCGCAATTTTCAGCCAGAATATGCAGAAGACGTTTGTAGAGTATATTACCTGCAAACGTGTTGACAGAGCGAAAAAACTCCTGCGCGAGACGGACAAGTCGTCCGGAGAGATCGCACAGGAGGTGGGATATAAGGATCCTCATTATTTCAGTTATGTGTTTAAGAAAAAATCCGGGTGCAGTCCAAGGGAATATCGGAGTAAGGGGACTGCATGATGTTCAAAATTAATTATGCGATTTCGGCAGTGACAACTGCCATGGGACTTCCTGTGAAGAGACAGGGAGTCCTTTTAATTTGTTTATGCTCATTTGGGCGGCCAGAGTACCAGGCTGGTGTGTCTGGTGTGTCAGTGTTGTGGCGCGGAGCAGACCAGATGTGGTAAGGTAGCTGGTATTGAAGGCGGCTAGTGCTATTGTGGTTTCGAAACTATGGTCGGCGGAAGTAGTCTTGAATCCAGTGCTTTGAAGAGAGGATGAAAGGGAAGCATGAGTTGCTATCTTTTTCTCCTGTCCAAGCGACAGCTCTTCCCATAACAGCCATGCAATAAAGTCATCCTCACAAATAAACGCAGTGCAGTCGGGGGTGATCCGTTCTAGAAATTTTTTTAGGAAGCTGATATCCTGGCTCTGACGGAAATCATCCAGTTCCTGTGTGGTGTACCAGCAGATGTTGCGGTCTGGTACAGTCAGCCCCTGATTTTGCATAGCATCCAGAAATCCCTGGTAGCGTTCAAGTCCCCGCTGATCGTCCATCTGGAAAATACCGGCGATAGAAGAGTGGCCTTTTTCCACAAGACTTTGCACCAGAAGACCAGCCCCATATAGATTATCTTCATAGATTACTGGAATCTGAGACAACTGGGGATAAGCACATTCCAGGAACAAAATGGAAGTTCCCCTTTGTATCAGCCTTTGATAAAGCTCTGTATTAGGTGATGGTAAGGCGCTTTTTACAGGCTCCACAATAAGTGCCCGCAGCGGACTTTTCAAAAGAAACTGAAGGATTTGCCGTTCCTGGTCCACATGATTGTGAGTGGGGTAAACCTTGCAGGAAAATCCCTCCGCAGCCAGCGCCACACGAATATCATTTATCAGTGCAGGATATTCATATTGCTGTTCATCGGGAATCAGAATTCCAACTATATTCCGGTCTTCCAGGCTGGAAAGTCCGGTAATGTAAGCTCCGCTCCCTTTAATGCGGCGGATTTCCCGCTCATCTTCAAGAACCGCCAGCGCAGCCCGGACCGTTTGTCGGCTGACACGGTATCTGACAGCCAGCTCCTGTTCGGTGGGAAGCTTGTTGATTCCCTTTTGAATAGAATCTGAAATGATTTCTCTTAGCTGTTCAACCAGCCATTTATATTTGATCGCCATATATTTTAGTTCCTCTTTCTTAGGTTAGAGCGTGTTTGAAAAAGTATTCCCGCAATCTGTCGCGCCACTCTGGTTTTTTTATTTTGCTGGGATAGTTATTTCATAAAATTTTCACATGAATTATTTATGATTTCCCAATAAATCTTCTGCTTTTTCACTTCTAAAACCCAAAATATTATACCTTTTTTCAAATGATCAAACCTTTTTTTTCCAGCTTAGACAGTTTGCCAAATCGAAAAACATAGAAAAAGGTGTAATATTTTTCACAAAATCATAAGAAAACAAACTTTCTAAATGAGAAATCATAAAATATCACCCCTTTTCCTGCCTGAAATTCATTATAATATAAATTTGTCTGTATTTCACTATGAAAACCAACAAATTTGTATTGTTTGAACTGACGAAACAACCAAAAGACGGGAAAACAATATTGAAATTTATGTTGATTTTCGCTAAATTATAGACATCAAGAAGAACACGGATTCAAAGAACGGACGGAAAGCTAAGACAGCAAACGGATCAGTGTTGAACGAGAAACCAATGGCAGGCGCGACCTGCAAAAGTATTTTTTCTAAAAGAAAGAGAGGAATAATCACTATGAAAAAGAAATTAGCAGTTATGGCACTCGCAGCAGCAACACTCAGCATGATGGCTATGCCGGTTTACGCTGACGATCTGGTAACAGTTGGATACGCTCAGGTTGGACATGAATCAGACTGGCGTACAGCAAACACCCAGAACTATCAGGATGTTTTCTCAGAAGATGCCGGATACAGCCTTGATCTTGTAGACTGCGACAATGACAATGCTGCACAGCTTGAAGCAGTTCGTACATTCATTAGTAAAGATATGGATTACATCGTAATCGCTCCGATCCAGTCCGCTGGCTGGGACACCGTCCTTCAGGAAGCACAGGATGCTGGAATCCCTGTAATCATCGCAGACCGTGAAATCGAAGCAAGCGACGATTTATATGATGCATGGGTTGGAACAAACACAACAAACGAAGGTATTACAGCTGGTAACTGGTTAGCTGAGTACCTTGGCGATAAAGACGCTAACATTCTTGTAATCGAAGGTTCCGTAGGAGCTTCCGCAGCACTTGGACGTACAGAAGGATTCAATCAGGTAGCTGGCGAGCATGATAACTGGAAGATTCTTGATTCTCAGTCCGGTGATTTTACACAGGCTGGTGGTCAGGAAGTTATGGAATCCTTCATCAAATCCTATGAGGGACAGTTCAATGTAGTTGTCTGCCAGAACGATAACGAAGCATACGGCGCAATGGATGCAATGGATGCAGCAGGTATCACCTACGGTGTTGATGGCGATGTAACTCTTATTTCCTTCGATGCAACACATGATGGACTTCAGTATACATTAGATGGAAAGATCAACTGTGATGTTGAGTGTAACCCGATCCAGGCTGAAGTTGTTAAGGGCGTAATCGAGAAAATGCAGGCAGGCGAAGAATTTGAGAAGACAACACTTGTTGAGGATCAGGCATTCGTAGCACCTGGAATCGAGAGCGAATATGCAACAACTATGACTGATGAAGTTCTGGCTGGACGTGCTTACTAATCAGAAAAATCAATCGGAGAGTGTGAAAACAGCAGAGCTGTGAAACAATCCGTAAACATCGAAATTGGTTATCAGCAAGCAGCTGAAAAACGATAAAGATGAACAAATAGGGGAGGAAAGTCCCAAGGCGGATTTTCTTCCCCTTAATTTTCGCGAGCAACGAGGAGAATGAAAAATGAAGTTGATAACGGGAAGGGAGGAATCGCGTTGGAAGCAGGAGTAGTATTGAAAATGCAGGGAATCTGCATGACATTCCCAGGTGTAAAAGCACTGGAAGGCGTGGATCTGACATTGAAAAAAGGTGAAATCCGCGCGCTGATGGGAGAGAATGGCGCGGGTAAATCCACATTGATCAAGTGCCTGACCGGCGTAAATAAATTTGAGGCTGGAGAGATTTATCTGGAAGGATTTGATCATCCCATCGTAAATAAAGATACCATGGACGCCCAGAAGAAGGGCATTTCTACTGTATATCAGGAAGTAAACCTCTGTCCAAACCTTTCGGTGGCAGAGAATCTTTACATAGGCCGCGAGCCGCTGACAAAGCTTGGAACGGTCAACCGAAAGGCAATGAACCGTCAGGCAGCTGCCCTTATGAAACAGCTGGAGCTTGACGTTGATGTAACACGTAATCTTGAAGAATATTCACTGGCATTGCAGCAGATGATCGCAATTGCCCGTGCTGTAGATATGGACTGTAAGGTGCTCATTCTGGATGAGCCCACATCTTCACTGGATGATCGTGAAGTAGAAAAGCTTTTTACCATGATGCGCAGACTGAAGGAGAAAGGTGTAGGAATCATATTTGTTACCCATTTCCTGGAACAGGTTTATGCAGTATGTGACGGAATTACCGTTCTTCGAAATGGTCAGCTGGTTGGCGAGTATGAGATCGCAGATCTTCCGAGAGTGAAGCTGGTAGCAGCTATGATGGGAAAAGATTTCGACGATCTTGCTTCCATTAAACCGGAGAGCACAGGAGATAAGAGAAAAGAGCCGATGGTAATCGAAGCCCGTGGCTTAAGCCACGCAGGAACCATCAAACCATTTGACCTTGATATCCACAAAGGAGAGGTTATCGGTCTTACCGGACTTCTTGGAAGCGGACGAAGCGAACTGGCACGTGCTATTTACGGTGCTGACCGCGCCCAGACTGGTATTTTGAAAGTAAAAGGCAAGGAAGTTAAGGTGAAAAATCCTATTGATGCCATGCATCTTGGAATGGGACTTCTTCCTGATGACCGTAAAGCGGAGGGAATTGTTGCAGATTTGTCCGTAAGAGAAAATATCATCCTTGCAATTCAGGCAAAACAGGGAATTCTGAAAAAGATCCCTATGGCAAAACAGTGTGAGATTGCAGACAAGTATATCGATCTTCTCCAGATCAAATGCGCAAGCCGTGAGACTCTGATCAAACAGCTTTCCGGTGGAAACCAGCAGAAGGTTATCCTTGCAAGATGGCTTGCAACAAACCCGGATTTCCTGATCCTGGACGAGCCTACAAGAGGAATCGATATCGGTACCAAGACAGAAATCCAGAAGCTGGTTCTGAAGCTTGCAGATGAAGGAAAGAGTCTGATCTTCATTTCCTCTGAGATCGAGGAAATGCTCCGTACCTGCAACCGTATGGCAGTTCTCCGTGACGGTCAGAAGGTTGGAGAGATTGATGAGGCAGATATGAACCAGATGAACGTAATGAAAGCAATCGCAGGAGGTGAGCAGTAATGGGTAATTTCAAAAAACTGGCGCAGAAACGTCTGTTCCTTCCGGTTTTCAGTATGATCCTGGTCATGCTGATCAACGTAGTATATGATATTGCAACAGGAAGTGCACCGCTTTCCTTCTTTATGATTTCCATTAAGAATGGTGTACTTTACGGACGTCTGATCGACATCCTGAACCGTGGAAGTGAAATCGCCATCCTGGCAATCGGTATGACACTTGTTGTATCTGCTTCCGGCGGTACTGATATTTCCGTTGGTTCTGTAATGAGTCTTTACGCAGGTGTCTGCTGTATGATCCTTGCAGGATACGGAAATGTAAATGTGCAGGAATATGCGCATCCGCTGCTGGTTGGCATTGGAGCCGGACTTCTTGTCACTTTGATCTGTGGCGTTTTTAACGGATTTCTGGTTGCTTATATGAATATTCAGCCTATGGTCGCCACCCTGATCCTATGGTCGGCGGGACGTGCAGTGGGACTTCTTCTTTGCAACAGCCAGATCGTTTATGTGCGTGTTCCGTCCTTCCAAAAGCTTGGTGCTTACTGCGGAATCATTCCAACACCGATCATTGTGGCAGCTGTGTGTGTGGCAATTGCTTCTATTGTACTTCGCTACACAGCACTAGGAACTTACATCCAGAGTGTTGGTATTAACAAAAAAGCTTCCCGTATCGCAGGCTTTAATTCCGCAAAGATCATCCTTATGTGCTATGCAATCTGCGGTCTTTGTGCAGGTCTTGCAGGTATGGTTGCAACCTCCAGAATCTATTCAGCAGATACCAATAACATTGGTCTGAACATGGAGCTGGATGCAATTCTTTCTGTAGCACTTGGCGGCAACAGCCTTGGCGGCGGTAAGTTTTCCCCGGCAGGTTCCATCATCGGAGCGTACACCATCCAGGCGATTACCACAACTCTGTATGCACTTGGTGTTTCTTCTGCACAGGCACCGGTATTTAAGGCAATCGTAGTTATTATCATCGTAGTAATTCAGGCTGAGCCAGCCAAAGCCTTCTTTAAGAAGCTGACAAAGAAATCCGGAAAGGAGGCAGCTCGGGCATGAAAAAGAAAAAAATAAACAGCAATAACCTGTTGCTGCTGATCACCATTGTATTATTCTTTGTAATGTATGCTGCAGGATGTATCGTATATGCGGACAAAGGCTTTACCCGTTTCCAGACATTTCTGAACATCCTGATCAACAATGCAGGTCTGATCTGCATCACAGCTGGTATGACATGCGTTATGCTTACTGGCGGTATTGATATTTCCGTAGGTTCCCTGGTTGCTATGGACTGTATGATCCTGGCAGTGGGAATCGAGCAGTGGGGATGGTCCAGCCCGGTACTTATGCTTCTGATTCTTGCAATTGGTATTATATTTGGTATTGTTCAGGGCTTCTGTATTTCCTATCTGGAAATCCAGCCTTTCATCGTTACTATGGCAGGAATGTTCTTTGCCAGAGGTATGACAGCCGTGATCTGTAAAGAGCAGGTAAGTATTGTTTCTGACAAGATTTTTACCACTCTTTCCAGCTTTAAGATTTCCCTTCCATTTGGAGGGTATCTGAACAAAAAGGGAATCATGCAGTTTCCATACCTTCGTGTAACTGTTGTAGTTGCATTGATCGTAATTCTTGCTATTTATCTGATGCTGAAATACACACGCTTCGGCCGCAGTATTTACGCAGTAGGCGGCAATCAGCAGTCTGCAACCCTGATGGGACTTGATGTTAAGAAAACACAGATGAAAGCATATATTCTTTCCAGTTTCCTTACTTCCATCGGCGGAATCTGCTACTGTCTGAATACCATGGCAGGTACTACCACCCAGGCAACCGGCCTTGAAATGGACGCTATTTCCTCCGCAGTCATCGGTGGTACACTTCTTACCGGTGGTGTAGGAAATGTACTTGGTTCCTTGTTTGGTGTATTGATCAATGGTACGATTTCTACTTTGGTTAAAACCAATGGAAAACTGATCAGCTCCTGGTCCAACATTGTAACAGCAATCCTGCTGTGCTTCTTCATTGTACTTCAGAGTGTATTTGCACTGGTAAAGGAGCGGAAGAGCAAATAAAAATTGAATAAAGAATGAAATGAGACAGGCGGGTACATGATTGAAATGTGTATCTGTCTGTTTTATTTTGGGCATAATGGAAGAAAGGGTAACATACAAATTAGTTAATTGCAATTTTATTCTTCCTGTCCCAATTTCACAAAAATCGGTTCATGTTTCATAGCCGGAATAATTTTTTCCATCATATCTTTCATATTAATTTTCAGGCTGGAGGTGTTAATACAAGGGTGACAGCCGATGTAAGGTTCCTTCAGGAGGTCTTCATCAATAAGCAGCTGCACGTGATTTTCCTTATCGTTCATAAGTCCAAGTATACTGACAGAACCAGGTGTAATATCAAGGAATTTCTCCATATAAGTTTCATTGCCGAAGGAAAGTCTGGCAACGCCAAGCTGGGAAGATACTTCCTTTGTCTTAAACTTCTTGTCGCCTGGCAGGAGCAGCAGATAGAAGTTCGTTTCCTGGCGGTTGCAGAGAAACAGGTTTTTGCAGATTACTGCATCAAGCACTTTATCCACATCTTTACAAGCTTCAATGGTCATCAGAGTTTCATGGTCAATCCTCTGATAAGGCACCTGAAGTGCATCAAGAAAATCATAAGTACGTATCTCTTTTTCAAGTCTGCCCGTGGTATCTGCGGGACGTCCGTTTTCAAGCTTTAATTCCATGGTGTTCTCCTTATGTATTCCCCCACAGGGTCTTTTTTGTCAAATATCTGGGGAATATTGTAGCATTGAGAGTTTTTCTTGTAAAGTGGAGGATGTTCTCCCACAAATTGTGATGCACATCTTTTAGAAAACATTTTTCAACGAATCATGAAAGCTTATCACAGCCTATAATGAAAATAGAGGATTGACCTCCACTACTTTTTTTACTTCCTGCCTTGTTTTACAATAGTTATTGACAGGATTAAGTTTGATTGTACCTTGGAGGATTTTCACCCCGTTTTTCAACGTAAATGTTTTGCCCTTGAGTACAGCATATTGTCGCATCTTTTACAGATAGCACGAGTAGCAAAGTCCATATTATCTCGGGCAAATCTCCTGTCAATTCTATTATAAAGGAGGCTGTCTGTATGAAAGATCTTTTAGAAATTTCCTGTGGTTTGGATATCCACAAAGAAAAAATTGTTGCATGTATCCTAACTGGTCCATTAGGTAAACCTACTCACTCTGAAATTCGTGAATTTACCACTTTAATTCCTGATATGCTTGCTTTACGAGACTGGATCATTTCAGAGAATTGCCATCATATTGCAATGGAAAGCACTGGCATTTATTGGATTCCAATTTACGAAATATTAGAAGATGCTTTCTCTGGAGATATCACTTTATTAGTTGTTAATGCCCGCCATATGAAGAACGTTCCTGGCAAAAAAACTGATATGCGTGATTCTGAATGGATTTCTACATTACTACGTGCAGGACTCCTTAATGCAAGTTTTATTCCAGAAAAAAGGATTCGTGAATTTCGTGATTTAAACCGTTATCGCAAGAGTATTATCCGCGATATTACTTCCCAGAAAAACAGGGTTGAAAAATTCCTGCAGAGTTCCGATTTTCGTCTGTCTTCTTTTATTTCTGATATTTTTGGTGCTTCCGGCAGAAACATTATTCTACATTTGATGGAACATGGACAGATTGATAAAATATCTTTGGATTCTTATCTCAAAACAAAAACCAGAAAACGCATTGATGAAATCCTCATGTCTGTAAATGGGACTCTTTCAGAACATCAAAAATCTTTCTTAAAAATCCTCATGTGTCATTATGATTCCATGAAAGAGCATCTTATTGAAATTGAAACTCATCTTCAGGAAGATATGCTTCCATTCGCTTTACAAATTGAACAGTTAAATACTATCTATGGAATAAGTACAACTGCTTCCTGTGCAATCATTGCCGAAATCGGTACAGATATGAAACCATTTAAAACTGCAGAACACATCTGTTCATGGGCCGGTCTGTGTCCCGGCAATAACGAGAGTGCCGGAAAAAGAAAAAGTACCTCTATCACAAAAGGCAATCCTTATATAAAAAGTATGCTTTGTGAGATTGCCTGGGTAATTGCCGGCAAACGAAACACATATCTTTCAGCCTGGTATTGGAGAATCAAGCAGAAAAAAGGAGCCAGAAAAGCCATTGTTGCTCTTGCTCGTAAATTACTTGTTATCATTTATACAATGCTAAAACAAGGCACTAATTTTGATGAAAACTGTTTTGAAGTCAGGCGCAAAAACTGTGAGCAAAAACAACTTTCCCGTTATATACGAGAATTAGAAAAACATGGCTATACGGTTGAAGCTCAAGTATAATCCATCTTTTGTACAAATCATATTTCACTGCTGGCAGCCATTATTATGACTGCTTTATAGTGATGCTTTCATAATTGTTGAAAACATTTGTTGTCAAGGTTCAAGTCTTGGCTGCGATTTTTATTTTCGTAGCAAATACATTCCAGAATAGCGATGAATATTTCAGAAAATATGTGCATATATAAGTTCGGAGGCGGATATCTGCTTTTTTCCATAGCGCTCCTGTTGACAAAAATTCAAAAAGGCTTTATAAAATCCTTAGAGCCTGCAGATTATGGGAATGATTTAGAAATTGTACAGACCTCATGTATTGCATGATGCCATACTGCAAAATAAATATTATCAGGAGGAGCACATCTGAATGAACAATATCACAAAAAATGCACTGGAAGAGTCTTTGAAAAAATTTCTCCTTCAGAAGCCTCTGGACAAGATCACCATCAGCGACCTGACTACAGATTGCGGAATTAGCCGAATGGCTTTTTACTATCATTTTAAAGACATTTATGACCTGGTAGAATGGTCCTGTATTGAGGACGCTTCCCGGGCTTTGCAGGGAAAAAAGACTTACGACACCTGGCAGGAAGGGCTTCAGCAGATTTTTGAGGCTGTTTTGGAAAATAAACCATTTATTTTGAACGTGTATCGCTCTGTGAAACGAGAGCAGGTGGAAAATTATCTGTACAGCCTGACCTATCAGCTGATCGAAGGAGTGGTAGAAGAGCAGAGCAAGAATCTGATGGTTACAGAGGAACAGAAGAAATTTATTGCGGATTTTTACAAATACAGTTTCGTAGGTGTCATGCTTGACTGGATCAAGAGAGGAATGAAGGAAGCCCCGGAAGAAATCGCGAATATGGTCTGCGTGACCATGCATGGAAATGTTGGGAATTCCCTGCGGAATATGGAGAAGGAAGGGCAATAAAGATTAAGTTTATCCGGAAAATAAGGGATAACTATGGCATAGCAGCTTTAATCCTGAAAGGGCGGGACATAAAGTTTTCGAAATCAACTTTACAAAGTAAGGCGGATGATAAGTTTTTTGTCATCCGTCTTGTTTTGTAAATTGAGGAAAATTATTTTTTGACGTAGAATACACTCAGAAACAGGAAATACTAAATAAAAGGCAGCAGAATTTCGAATTAGTCAAATAAAAGCTTTTTATCTGAAGGTTAGGAAACAAAACTGAGAAAGCTTAGAAGCTGATTCGAAAAGTTAAAACAAGAATAAACACAGATAGCCGGAAATAATGTAACGGCAAATTTCAGAAAGGTGGTAATTTTTATGTCAAAGAAAAAACATTCCGTATTAGGTATGGCAGCACTTGCTGCAGCAGGTGCAGGAGCAGCAGTTCTGGCAAACAAGAGCCGCGAAGAGAAACAGATCACAGAAGCACACGTAGACCCGAATTACCGCAATACAGAGCGCGGCAAAAATGAGAAAAACAGCAAGGGCATTTATTATACAAACGGTAACTACGAAGCATTTGCCCGCCCAGAGAAACCGGAAGGCGTAGATGACAAGCATGCATATCTGGTAGGAAGCGGACTTGCTTCTCTGGCAGCAGCTTGCTTCCTTGTAAGAGACGCACAGATGCCTGGCGACCACATTCACATCCTGGAAGCGATGGACATTGCAGGCGGTGCATGCGACGGTATTTTTGATCCGATGCGAGGATACGTCATGCGAGGCGGCCGTGAGATGGAAAACCATTTCGAGTGCCTCTGGGATCTTTTCCACAGTATTCCATCTCTGGAAAAACCAGGTGCCTCCGTTCTGGACGAGTACTACTGGCTGAACAAACATGATCCAAACTATTCCCTTTGCCGTGCTACTGTAAATCAGGGCAAAGATGCTCACACAGATGGAAAATTCAATCTGAGCCAGAAGGGCTGTATGGAGATCATGAAGCTGTTTTTCACAAAGGACGAGGATCTTTACGACAAGACCATCGAGGATGTATTTGATGATGAGGTTCTGAATTCCACATTCTGGTTATACTGGAGAACCATGTTTGCGTTCGAAAACTGGCACAGCGCACTGGAGATGAAGCTTTACATCCAGCGTTTTATCCATCATATCGGCGGACTTCCGGATTTCAGTGCTCTGAAATTCACCAAATACAATCAGTATGAGTCCCTGATCCTTCCAATGAAGAAATATCTGGAGGATGCAGGTGTTGACTTCCAGTTCAACACAGAGGTTACCAATGTAATCTTCGATATTCACGATGGTAAAAAAGTGGCAACTGCTATTGAGTGCAAGGTAAAGGGTGTTGAGAAGGGAATCCTTCTTACTGAGAACGACTACGTATTTGTTACCAACGGAAGCTGTACAGAGGGAACTATCTACGGTGACCAGAACCACGCTCCAAACGGAGATGCTGAGGTTCGTACAAGCGGTTGCTGGAGCCTTTGGAAAAATATTGCAAAACAGGATCCGTCTTTCGGACATCCGGAGAAATTCTGCTCCGACATTGCGAAGACCAACTGGGAATCTGCAACTGTTACTACACTGGATGACAAGATCATTCCTTATATTACCGACATCTGCAAGCGAGATCCGAAGAGCGGAAAGGTTGTCACCGGCGGTATTGTAAGCTGCCAGGATTCCAGCTGGCTGTTAAGCTGGACCATCAACCGTCAGGGCCAGTTCAAGGATCAGGATAAAGATAAGGTTTGTGTCTGGGTATATGGTCTCTTCACAGATGTACCTGGCGATTATGTAAAGAAACCGATGAAAGAGTGTACCGGTAAAGAAATCACGGAAGAGTGGCTGTACCATATGGGCGTACCGACTGATCAGATCGAGGATCTGGCTGAAAACAGCGCAGTCTGCGTACCGACCATGATGCCTTACATCACTGCATTCTTCATGCCAAGAGCCAAAGGCGACAGACCGGACGTTATCCCGGACGGCTGCGTGAACTTCGCATTCCTTGGACAGTTCGCTGAGACTCCAAGAGACACTATTTTCACCACAGAGTACTCCGTACGTACTGCAATGGAAGCTGTATACGGACTTATGGGCGTAGACCGTGGCGTTCCGGAAGTATGGGGCAGCGTTTACGATGTACGAGAACTCCTTGACGCCAGCGTAAAACTCATGGATGGCAGATCACCACTTGAAATTGAGCTTCCTGGACCGCTGAATCTGGTGAAAAAACCTTTGCTGAAAGCAATCAAGGGAACCTTGGTGGAGAAGGTGCTGAGAGACCATGATGTGATTAAGGATTATATGCTGGAGAAATAAGCGGTTGTAAAAATTTTATATGCTGAAACGAGCGAAGAGTCGGAGTGATCCGGCTCTTTGTTTTGTACTACAACAAATGAAATTGAAAAACTGTTTAATGGCGAAAAAGCGGAATCTTGCAAGGCTATTAACAGTGTGATAAACTAAAGCGTGTCTGAAAAAGGCTTTCTGCAAAATAAGATATAATATTGCGGTTTCTGGACAAGAAGCTGTTTGGTACAAGAGGAGAAAATCGTATGCAGTATATTGAATTTGGAAAAGATAAAGATAAGGTATCTGAAATTGTTATGGGATTGATGAGGATTTCAGAGATGTCCACTGGTGAGGTCTTGGATTTGATTGAGACTGGTCTTGAAGAGGGGATTAATTTTCTGGATCTCGCAGACATTTATGGTGGCGGAAAATCAGAAGAAGTGATAGGAAAAGTGTTTACAGAGAATCCTTCTTTGCGTACTGAATTTTTTATTCAGTCAAAATGCGGAATCCGTTGTGATCCGGATTTTACCTATTTCGATTTTTCCAGAGATTATATTTTGGAGGCTGTAGATGGAATTCTGTCCAGACTTCATACAGATCATCTGGATAGCCTGCTTCTTCACAGACCAGATGCGCTTATGGAACCAGATGAAATTGCAGAGGCTTTTGACCGCCTTTATAAAGCTGGAAAAGTACGGAATTTTGGGGTTAGCAACATGACGCCTATGATGATGGAAATGCTAAACAGGGAAATACAGTTCCCAATTTGTGCAAACCAGATTCAGCTTAGCTGTGCCGTTACCCAGGTTTTTGACGCTGGTTTTCACATGGATATGCAGTGTGATAAGGGAATCATGCGAGATGGCGGTGGAGTACTGGAATACTGCCGTATGAAAAAGATCCCGGTTCAGGCGTGGTCTTCCCTTCAGTATGGATATTTTCAGGGAACTTTTCTTGGATCTGATAATTATCGGGAATTGAACACTGTGCTCAACAGAATTGCTTCTGAAAAGGTGGTCACTCCTATGGCTGTTGCCCTTGCCTGGATTCTCCGCTACCCTGGAGCAACTCAGGCTGTAATCGGCACTACAAAATCGACTCGTGTTCGTGAAGCAGCAAAAGCAACGGAAGTTAGGTTGAGTAAAAAAGAGTGGTACGAGATATACCTGGCAGCAGGAAATGATCTGCCATGATAAAGCAATTTTTGTGCATAATTATTGTGAATAAATGTTTTTGTAAAGAGTCGGAGTGATCCGGCTCTTTGTTTTGTTGCATAAATAGATGAAAAGTTTATAAAAATGGAAATTAGTATAGTAATTTTACGAGTGTTTTGATAAACTATAAGAAATAAAGGCAGAAAGAGGGTGACGTGGACTGAAGTTTACTTCACACATAAGATAAAAATGAAAAGACTTTTTTCAGAAATAAAAATACAGTCAGAAGAAATAATAAAGTACATGAGATGACTATACTGAATCTAAAGAAGGGAAATGCTCATGTCAAACACAAAACATGAAGATGCGATTATGAAAATGGGTTTTCGGTATTTTCGTGATCAGATACTGAAGATGCTGGGAATTGATTACGACTATGTAGATATCGGACCTACAGAGCTTGTGGAATTAACCATTCATTCCATGTTTATGGATTTTACGTTTCTGACGACAGAAGATTTTTATATCCATGTGGAGTTTCAGACCACAGATTCCGGGAAAGATGATCTGAGAAGATTCCATGCATATGAAGCTGTTTTTTCTCATGAAACAGGGAAAAAGGTGCTTACATATGTGATTTACTCTGGCGGCATTAAAAATGCCAGAGATACACTGGATTGTGGAACTTACTCATACAAAATATCTCCTATATTTTTGACACAGAAGAGCGCGGATGAAGTTTTTCACTATTTGCAGGAGAAGAGCAAAAAGGGAGAAGGCTTTACAGATGAGGACTATGCGAAGCTGTCATTAACCCCATTAATGAGCAGCGGACAAGGTAAGAAAGATACAATAAAAACAGCGATATTGCTTGCAAAACAGGATACCAGAGTAACCGCAGAAAAGACCGTAGCGATATTATATACAATGGCGGATAAGTTTTTGCAGGGAAGTGATTTGGAAGAGATAAAGGAGGTTGTAGCGATGACAAGATTAGGTCAGATGTTGTACGATGATGGATTAAAAGCTGGAAAAAGTGAAGGAAGAATAGAAGGAAGTGATAGAATGGCATCATTAACCAAGAAGCTTTTGGAAGCTGATAGAATGGCTGACTTGCAACTGGCGTTGGACGATCCTGGATATCGTGAAAAACTGATGGATGAATATGGAATAAAATAAAGTGAATTAAGCGAAGCGAAGAGTCGGAGAATTCCGACTCTTTGTTTCAAAAGAAATGAATTAAAAAGGAGCAGAATATGAGAAAACCACAAAATTTTCAATGGAAAGAAATAACCATGGGAACCTGTTATTATCCGGAGCATTGGAGCAGAGAATTATGGCAGGATGATTTACAGAGAATGAAGGCGGCAGGGATTACTGTGATCCGCGTGGCAGAGTTTGCCTGGAACAAAGTGGAGCCGGAGGAGAATGTTTTTGTATTTGATTTCTGGGATGAATTTCTGAAATTATGTAAACTGGAAGAAATGCAGGTGATTTTTGGAACACCTACAGCTACACCGCCGGCATGGCTTACGGAAAAATACCCGGAAGTTTTAAATTGCCGTCAAGATGGAGTTCCATATCGTCATGGAGCCAGAAGACATTACAATTACAATTCACCAAAATATAGAGAATTATCTGCAAGGATCGTAGAAAAGCTGGCGCAGCATTACGGCAAACATCCGGCAATTGTGGGATGGCAGATTGACAATGAACTGAATTGTGAGGTGGATGAATTTTATTCAGAGGCAGATTCTGTTGCCTTTCGTAATTTTGTGAAAGAAAAGTATAAAACTCTGGATAACCTCAACGAAGCATGGGGAACTGTTTTCTGGAATCAGACCTATACAGACTGGGAGCAGATTTATGTTCCGCGACCGGTGTTAAATAATGGTTGCAATCCACATCTCAGGCTGGATTATTACCGCTTTATTTCAGAAAGTACAATTTCTTTCTGTAAAATGCAGGCAGAAATAATCTCGAAATATAAGAAAGACGGAGACTATATCACCACAAATGGTATGTTCTGGAATCTGGATAATCACAAGATGGCAGAGGAATGCCTGGATGTTTATACATATGATTCCTATCCAAGTTTTGCATTTGGGTTGAACAGAGATCCGAAGACCGCGAAAGACCTGAATGACCGTCATTGGAGTAAAAATCTAACGGAAGTACGTTCCATATGTCCTCATTTTGGTATTATGGAACAGCAGTCTGGGGCAGGTGGATGGACTACAAGAATGGAAGGTCCGGCACCAAGACCTGGTCAGCTTACACTTTGGGCAATGCAGAGTGTAGCCCATGGCGCAGATTATATTTCTTTTTTCAGGTGGAGAACCTGTACTTTTAGTACAGAAATGTACTGGCATGGAATTTTGGATTATGACAATCGCGATAACCGTAAGCTGGCAGAGGTAAAAGACTTTTATAATAAATTAAAGTGTCTGGATGAAGTTTGCGGAGCGGATTATACAGCTGCATTTGGAGTATTAAAAGACTACGACAATATGTGGGATACGAATGTGGATGTATGGCATAGAAGGGTGGAAGCGCAGAGCTCAGAAGAAATCTTCATTGCTTCTGAAATTTATCACACCCCATATAATACGTTATATCTGAGCGAGGATACAGATATAAAGGAATTGCAGAAATATCCAGTGCTCATCTATGCACATCCTGTTATTATGACGGGAAAAAGAGCTGCTTTACTTAAAGAATATGTAGCAAATGGCGGAATCCTGATCATAGGCTGCCGTTCCGGATATAAGCAGGAAAATGGCAAATGTGTTATGCTTCCGCAGCCCGGACTTTTGCAGAAAATTACTGGTTCAGATGTGAGAGATTTTACATTCACAAGTCCAGCAGAGCCGTCTGTCACCGCCAACTGGGACGGTCAGACGATTGACATGCCAATATTTAACGACATTATGGAGCCTGTAGAGGAGGGAGAAACTCTGGCTTTCTACGACAATAGCTATTACGCAGGAAAACCAGCCGTAATCAGAAAGAATACAGGAAAGGGATATGCAATTCATTTTGGCAGTACTTTTTCCAGAGAAAGCATGAAGGTGCTGTTAGAATACACAGGAATTCTGGAACCATTCCAGGCTATGCTTGAAGCTCCACAGGAGGTGGAAGTCATTCAGCGTGTGAAAGGAAATAAGAAATACTTCTTTGTCCTGAACTATATGGGTTCAGAACAAAAAATTGTGCTGAAAAAGCAGATGCGGTCCTTATATGATAATGTAATTGCAAATGGTGAAATCTGCATGAAACCGTATGAGACAATAGTTTATGAAGTTTTGGAATGAAACAGGAAAATGTTTTTGAAAATATGAAATTAAATAAATTAGAAATAGTTAAACGAAGAGTCGGAGAAATCCGGCTCTTTGTTGTTTATAAGGTAGTGAGCCAAATTCATAGAACGCGTTTGATTTCAGTTTTTAAACGCGCCATGGTTAGGGGTTAGGTTATGAATAAAACAGGTTAATTCAACAGAAAAACAAGTCATATCCAATAATTGTCTTGCATACCTATTATTTAATCCAGTATAATGATTATATCAAAAATATTACAGGAGGGGGGTATGCAGATGAGGACACAATCGAAGAAACATAAGATAATCCGTACGGTTTTACTGGTGATTCTTTTGCTTCTGATAGTGGCTGCGGGTGGTTTTATTTCAGTGTATGAGGGGCGTTTTCAAACCATAAGCAGTATACAGAAAGTGACAGATTACGACGAGTATAATCTGTATCGCATGGATGTGAAATATGATTATGATCTGGATCGACTGATCGAATACGGCATAACAGATAACCAGAGCTTTGTTGATGCCATTGTGAAAGAGGCACTTCCTATCTTGCCAGTACATATTAAAGCACCGGATTTTGGCTGCAGTGCTTTTACCCTGCAGGAAGCAGACGGAAATGTGCTGATGGGCAGAAACTATGATTTCAAACGGGATACTTCCGCAATGCTGGTTTACTGTGAACCGAAGGGTGGTTACAAATCCGTGGCTTTCGCAGCATTGGATAATATCTCTGCAAATATTCCGGATGTGAGTATGAAGAAAAAGCTTGCCACATTAACAGCACCATTTATCTGCCTGGATGGCATGAATGAAAAAGGGGTATCTATTGCAGTCCTTACTTTGGACAGCGAACCGGTTCACCAGAATACAGGCAAGCCGGTGATCGGAACTACGCTTGTGATCCGTTTGATTCTGGACCGTGCGGCAACTACAGAAGAAGCCGTAGAGCTTCTGAATCAGTATGACATGTTTGCTACAAGCGGCAGAGATTATCATTTTTATATCACAGATGCTTCCGGTGATGGCAGAGTAGTGGAGTATGACTGTGAAAGTGAAACCAGAGAATTGGTTGCCACATCAATTCGCTCCATTACGAATTTCTTTGGACTCTATGAGGATAAAGTCCTTCCGAATCAGAAGAATGGCATTTACGGTCACGGAAAAGAGCGGTATGACAAAATGGAAGCTATTTTTGACTATGAGGAAGTTTACAACAGTGATGTTGCATGGGAGGCTTTGAAGGCCGCATCACAGGAGCCGTCAGAGGAGGAAGTTACCAGTAATACCCAGTGGTCTATTGTTTATGATGATACCAATCTCACCGCAGAGATTGCCCTTCGGAGAAACTGGGATGATGTGATCGGGTATAATCTGAAGGATAACGCGATTACACTAAAATAATAACATAGAGCCTGTTTCAAACATAATCCGGTAGTCTTAAAGGAAGAGAAAGACACGTGAACCAGAAGTTCAATATAAGGTTTTAAATGCCTCGTCAAAGGGAAGCTTCATCATTTCCCCGGCGGGGCATTTTGATTATTTGAAATACTAATCTTGTTACAGTGTTGACTGGAATGTTAGTGAAATTTGTCTATAAATTTGAAACAATATGTCAACTTAGTCTGAAAAATAACGCTTTAACACGTTAATTTTGATTGACTCCATAGTATATGCAGTGTATTATGAATTTATAATTGCTGTTTGCGGAGTGGATAAATGTATGGGGTATGCATAAGAAAAAAGTGTAAAACTCTTCAGGCAAAGCGAATAGTTTTTATAATCCATCTATCTAAAGGGGGAGTCATTTATGACGGGAAAGAGAAAAAGAAAACTGGCAATGCCAGACACCCTGATCATCGTAGCATCCGTTGTACTTCTGGTGGCGATTCTTTCATGGATCATTCCATCCGGAACCTACGATTATCAGGAAATGAACATCAATGGAAGAATTCGAAACGTAGCCATTGATGGAACTTATCACACAATTGATAAATCCGAAGTTACCACAACCGGATTCCTTGGATTTTTCAGTGTACTGTATCGAGGCTGCGTGGAGGCTGCTGATGTAATCTTCATGATCCTCTGCTGCTGCGGAACTTTCGGTGTTGTGGTGAAAACAGGTGCTTTCCATGCAGGAATCGGAACCATTTTAAAGAAACTGAAGGGAAAAGAAATTCTGCTTGTTCCAATCATTATGATGATCTTCGGACTGGGCGGTTCTGTGTTTGGTATGGCAAGTGAATTCTATGGATTTTATCCATTGATCGTAGGTCTGGGAGTTGCTCTTGGATATGATGCAATGTTCGGATTTGCCATTATTGCAGTTGGAGAGTTTGTTGGATTTATGGGAGCGACATTGAATCCATATTCTGTAGGAATTGCCCAGACAATTTCAGGTGTAGAGCTTTATTCCGGAACCGGATACCGTGCGATCTGCTTCGTGATCTTCATGGCAATTTCCATTATCTATGTAATGATTTACGGGCGGAAAATTAAGAAAAATCCAGGTGCATCCGTTGTATTTGGTGAAAAAAACATTCATGCCTTTGACAGAGATGAGTTAAATGAATACAGCTTTACCTTAAAAGACGGTCTGGTTCTTCTGGATGTTCTGGTAGTGCTGGTTGTTCTTATGCTGGGGCTGATCAAATGGGGATGGGATTTCCCGCAGCTTTGTGGCTTGTTCCTTCTTATGTCCATGATTGCTGCAGCAATCTGTAAGTGGTCTCCGAATAAATGGTGCAGTGAGTTTATTGACAGCGCCAAGACTGCAATGTGGGGATGTATCCTGACGGGTATTGCGAAAGCTATCACAGTTGTTATGCAGGACGCGCAGATTATGGATACTGTTATCTACGGCCTATCAAACGTGCTGAAAAATGCGCCTCATGCAGTTTCTGCACAGGTAATGCTTGTAGTACAGACGCTGATCAACTTCTTCATTCCGTCTGCAACCGGTCAGGCTTCTGCAACCATGCCGATCATGGCACAGCTGGCAGATATTATTGGTGTGAGCAGACAGACAGCAGTTCTTGCATTCCAGTTTGGCGACGGACTTTCCAATATTTTCTGGCCGACGGCAGATATCGTTATCATCTGTGGCCTGGGTGGAATTTCCCTGCAGAAATGGTATAAGTGGTTTACACCGCTGTTTCTGATCTTGTTTGTGACACAGGCGATTTTGTTGGGAATTGCAACTGGAATTGGGTTCTAGAGAGTGTTTGATTTTTAGAAATGGTATATCTAATGGAAAGAAAAGGAAATCTTATTAAACTTACAGACCTGTCCTCAGATTTTATCATTGATCTGAAATATGCCACGCCGGATAATTTCACCGGCGTGCAGGTGTACCAGTCAGCGGACTGCTGGCTGGATGAGCACACTGCGCAGATTCTGATAAAAGCGAAGGAAATTTTCGAAAAAGATGGCTATCGGGTGAAAATATGGGACGCTTATCGTCCCATTCGTGCACAGAAGCGGTTCTGGGAGATAATGCCAAATGATGACTTTATTGCCCGTCCGCCGGATATGACGAAAATTAAGAAATTCCGTCCTACTCATATGAACGGAATGTGTGTTGACGTCACACTGACTGATAAAGAAGGCAACGAAATCGAAATGCCATCTCCATTTGACACTATGGACGAACGCGCTGCTTTGAATTCTTCCGGTCATTCCGAAACCGGAAGAAGAAACGGCGAGTATTTGAAACAAGTAATGGAATCCGTAGGCTTCCAGGCATATGAGTGCGAATGGTGGCATTTTTATGATGTATCTACGGATCCGGCGCCGTTTTCGGATTATGAAATTTAATTTTTTGAACTACTAACGGGCAGCATA
Organism: Blautia faecis; assembly: GCF_020554845.1. GTDB lineage: Bacteria > Bacillota > Clostridia > Lachnospirales > Lachnospiraceae > Blautia_A > Blautia_A faecis. The sequence goes on from NZ_JAJCIA010000003.1 coordinate 145,501, forward strand.
AGTGCAATTATGCTGCCTTTTTCATTACTTTCTAATACTTTTACTGAGCCACCGTGTTCCCGCGCAATGGAGTCAACCAGTGCCAGTCCCAGTCCGGCACCGCCCATAGCCCGGCTGCGGGACTTGTCTACACGGAAAAAAGGATCAAAGATTTTTTTCTGATTTTCAGGTGAAATGCCGATGCCGGTGTCCTTTACCAGGATCATGACCTGGCTGTTTTTTTCCTTCACTGAAACTGTGACAGAGCCATTGGGACGGTTATATTTAATGGCATTTTCTACAAGATTGTAGACTGCACGATAAAGAAGTACATAGCTGCCGGTGATATTGCGAATATTGTTATTAAGTGCAGATGCATCAGGCGTGTGGACATCAGTATGCCAATCCTGACTGGCGCTGTCATCAAAATGAATTGAAATCCCTGCTTTTTCTGCAACTGGGTCCAGATCGCAGAAAACTTCATCAACAAGCTCTTCCAGTGTAACCTGATCTGTTCGTGGAACAGATTTCAGATTCGTCATGTCAAGAAGGGTTCCCACCAGCTGGGAAAGCCTTGCTGTCTGTTCTTTAATCATGGTGAAAAGCTGTCGGTATTCAACCATTTCCGGTTCCTGCTTTTTCTCAAAAACTTCCAGGTTGGTCTGCAATACTGCAAGTGGTGTCCGCAGCTCATGAGCTGCATTTGCAGAAAACTGTTTCTGTGTACTGAAGGCATTGTCCAGCCTGGCCAGCATTTCATTGAAAGAGCTGGTCAGCTGTGCAATTTCATCCTTTGAATTGGGAACTGCCAGCTGGGTGGAAAGGTTCTGCGCCTGGATCTGACTGACTTCACTGGTTAGCTTCTGCAGCGGCGTAAGGGTCTTTTTTGTAAGAAAATAAGTACACACGCTGGAAAGAAGAATAATGATCGTGGTGGCAATAACACTTCGGAGAAGAAAATCCTCCTTGGTTTCCTGAATTTCCTGTTCAAACTGAGGAAAAAGAGCTTTGGGATCTACATTAAAGGTAATGGGTGAATCTCCATCCTGTGGATCCACCTTGATCATATAATTCTGCAATCCGTCCATTCCCGATACGGCAGAATGGCTGATGAAGAAGTACATAAGAACACAGGAGACAATCATCAGTAAGGACAGCAATAAAGTGAGTTTCAGCTGAAGTGAGGTGTGGAAACGTTTTTTTGTCATCTGTATTCCTCCAATATATAGCCCTGGCCAATTTTATTCTGAATAGGGTCAAATCCAATTGCAGCCTTTAGTTTTTTTCTCAGAGATGAAATGTGCACACGGATGGAATTGCTGAAGGTATTTACACTTCCATCCCAAATATGTTCAATCATTTCTTCCGGTGAAATCACCCGGTTCTGATGGAGCAGGAAATATTCCAGAAGGCTGCTTTCTTTTCTGGTAAGGGAAAGCGGCACTCCATTTACAGAAGCTTCTCTTGTTCTGGTATCAAAGGTAAGCTGATTCCATTTCAGGCATACATCCTCCTGAACAAATTTCCGCCGGGTAAGGCTTCGGATTCTGGCTTCCAGCTCCTGGAAGTGAAAGGGTTTGGTAAGATAATCATTGGCGCCCAGATCCAGACCGTTTACTTTATCTTCAATCTGATCCCGGGCAGACAGGATCAGAACCGGGGTATTCGTATTGTGTTCCCGGAACTGGCGGAGAATTTCCAGCCCGTCCGTGCCGGGAAGATTCAGATCCAGCAGAATCAGGTCATAATTTTCTGTCATACACAGGCAAAGCCCTTCGTCTCCATCGAAACAGATATCTGTTTCATAACCATCTATGCGAAGTCCCTCCGCAACAGAGCGGCAGAGCTGTTCTTCGTCTTCTATAATTAAAATGTGCATAACTGCTCCTTTCGTAATATGATTTTGCGCAGATCAGATACTCGCAAAAAAGAGAGTATTTATAATTTAAATATTATCATATTTTGAAAAAAATAAAAATCTTAACACAGATTTTATAGGAAAGATGTTAAAATACGTTCAGACAAATAAAAAACGCTGAAAGGAAAATTAAAAATGATGAATAAAAAAAGACTTATGGCAATTCTGGCAGCAGGAGTTCTGACAGCAACATCTTTCAATCCGGCTATGATCAAGGCTGAAAGCGTATCAGCAGAAGAAGCTGGCATGGCAGTTCCTGCAGATGCAGCAGGCATGAGCGTACCTGCGGATGCAGCTGGCGCAGCAGTTTCAGCAGATGAGGCCGGCGCAGCAGTATCAGCAGACGAAGCCGGCGCAGTGGTAGCCGGTGACGGTTCTGAGACAGCTGTTTTCTCTGAAGATGGCACACCTGTGAAAAAAACAGTAAAAGCAGCAGATATCAATATGAAGGTGCAGGATTCCTACGATTTCCCATTCCTTGGCTTAAAGGCAGTCCTTCCGGAAGAACTGAAGAAACAGATCGAAAACTCCGATATGCTTATGATCACAGAGGAAGAATGGAATGATGACAGTACTGGCTTCAAGTATGCCTTTTTTCACTGGAATAAGCTTACTGAGGAGCAGAAAAACGAAGATGTAAACCTTCTTGGAACCGGCTATGAGGACTGGCTCAAGAGCATCGAAAGAGTTGGTACACTTGGTGTTTACAGCAAGGACGTGATTGATGATCTGGATTCTATCACTGGCTGTAACGAGCACAAAGAGCTGGGAACAAGCGAGGATGGAAATTATAAGTACTATCTCAGCATTAATAAAGATGCAGAGTCTGACCTGACAGACGAGATCGAAAAAATTGAGACTACGATCACAGAAATGACAGCTTTTGATCCAAGCAAATCTGTATTTGATATGCCTGCAGAAAATGCCAACCCGGATGCAGGAAATGTAGGCGCATTTGAGACAACGGATATTGATGGAAATGCCTATACAGAAAAAGTATTCAGTGACTATGACCTGACTCTTGTAAACTGCTTTACAACCTGGTGCTCTCCGTGTGTAAATGAAATGCCAGACCTTGACAAGCTTTATCAGGAGATGAAGGAAAAGGGTGTGGGCGTAGTTGGAATGGTTATCGATTCTGTAGGCGAGGACGGAACTACAGATGAAGATACTGTGAAAAAAGCGCAGATTCTCAAGGAAAAAACAGGAGTTACCTATCCTCTTCTGATTCCGGATGCAGGAAACATGAATGGACGTATCAGCGGTCTCAGCAGCTTCCCGGAATCCTTCTTTGTAGATAAAGATGGAAACATTGTAGGAGATCCGATCATGGGCAGCAGAAATCTGGAAGACTGGAAAACAGCTGTAGAGGATGCACTGGAAAAAATTAATTCCGAAAAATAAAAAGTGGTTAGGGAATGTAGGATGAAAAATTATATAAATAAAATCACTCAGTCCAAATGGACAGGAATCGCCCTTGCAGCGGTGGGGATTCTGATGATGGCCTTTGGTATTTACCGGGGTGAAATGGAAGTTGTTTTTACAAAAGCTGTAAATATCTGTATGGAGTGTATTGGAATTGGATGATAAGAAAATGAACATAAAAAACTGGCCCAGACATACCATACAGGCACTCTGGGCGGCACTTACAAATTCCCATATATCCGGATTTGTAACTGGAAAAATATATACAGGAAAGCTGAAAAATGCCTGTGTTCCGGGACTGAACTGCTATTCATGTCCCGGGGCAGCAGGAGCCTGTCCCATTGGTTCCTTACAGGCTGTGGTTGGAAGCTGGAACTTTAAATTTGCCTACTACGTAATCGGATTTCTGATTTTTGTAGGTGCGATCCTGGGAAGGCTGGTGTGTGGTTTTCTCTGTCCGTTTGGACTGATCCAGGATCTGCTGAATAAGATTCCTTTTCCAAAGAAAATCCGTACTTTCAAAGGAGACAAACTTCTTCGAAAGCTGAAATATGTGATTTTTCTGGTGTTTGTAATTCTGCTTCCCCTGTTTCTCACAGATATAATGGGTCAGGGAGCTCCCTATTTCTGTAAGCTGATCTGTCCGGCCGGAACTTTGGAAGGTGGACTGCCGCTGGTACTTTTGAACAAGGCTATGCGCGGTGCCATTGGATGGCTGTACATATGGAAAAATACAATTCTGATCGTGACAATTGTTCTTTCCATTATCATTTACAGACCATTTTGCCGTTATATTTGTCCGCTTGGCGCATTTTATTCCGTATTCAATAAGGTTTCCATTTACCGCTACCGTGTAGATATGGAAAAATGCGTTCACTGTGGAAAATGTGCAAAGGCTTGCCAGATGGTGGTCAACCCTGTGGAAAACCCCAACAGTCCGGAATGTATCCGTTGCGGACGGTGTAAGCAGGCATGTCCGGTACACGCCATTGCGAGTGGGTGCAAGAGATAACAGGAATGTTTTTACCATTTTTATGGGGATTAACTTTATGTATGTTTTATAAGTAAAAAAGCTTACTGCGATTTAGACATTGAAAAAATAAATGTCTAAGTTGTAGTAAGCTTTTATTGTTTATGGTGTCAGGAAATACTCTCGATTACATTACGGAGATAATTGTAGCAGATCTTAAGATTTTTCTCACCCTCTTTATCCAGCGGAATCTGCAGTGTGCGTTCCACGCCATTTCGTGAAATAACGCATGGAAGGCTCATTGCGATTCCTTCTAATCCGTATTCCCCTTCCAGAACAACGGAAGCCGGTACAACGGCACGTTCATTTCGCATAATGGCTCCTACAAGACGGCAGACGCTGAGGGCGATGCCGGAGCTTGTGTAGCCCTTCAATTCTACAATGTCCAGACCGCTGACCTTCACCTCGTGAAGCAGCTTTTCACAGTCAACAGGCTCTTTCAGACCAAACTGTTTCTGAAAATCATGGAAAGGAATTCCTACAATATTAACCGCATTCCATGGAATAAAGCTTGTGCCGCCGTGTTCGCCCAGAACGAATCCGGTGACATTTTTTGCATCTACACCGCACAGGTCGGCAAGCATTTTATTGAAGCGGGCGGTGTCCAGAAGAGTACCGGTACCGATCAGAAGATTTCGGGGATAGTTGAATTCCTTCTGTGCAATATAAGTAAGAATGTCCATTGGATTTGAAACATTGATAATAATGGCAGAACGGGTGTAAGTGGTGATCTGTGTCATGATCTCCTTCATCACCTGTACATTGGTCTGCAGTAGCACCATGCGGTCACGGGAGTTACCTGGCTGAATGCTGGGACCTGCGGTGTTGATGATAATTTGGGCGTCTTTACAGTCCTCGTAGGTACCCACCCGGATGTTTGCGTTGGCACTGTATGCAAAGGCGGTGGTGTGGCTGGCATCCAGTACGACTCCCAATGCTTTTTTTTGATTTCTGTTTATGACAACGATCTCATCTGCAAGATTCATTCGCAGAAGAGAGTCCAGAATTGCAGATCCCACATGACCTGCGCCGATCAGAACAATTTTTCCATAACTTATATTTTCCATGATGTCAGGCTCCTTTAGAAATGTAAACTTTCATATATAGTGATGTCACCGATAGACGACATGTCTGTTTTGTGAATAAGAATAGCACTTGTGTGCTGCAGAAACAAGAGAATTTTTAATTGCACTGTAAAAAATACGGAGTGACAAAAATGAAAACGATTTTCATATTGACTTTGAAAAAGAATCTGCTATAATATGAAAATGATTTTCAAATTGGAGGCGCGGGAAATGAGCGAAAAAGCACAATATCGTACCAGACAGATTACAGAGCTGGAGAATTATCTGTGCTCTATGGAAGGAAAACATGTTACAGTCAGCGATATATGCAAATACTTTAAAAGTCAGGGGATTTCTATCGGAACCACAACGGTGTACCGCCAGCTTGATCGGATGGTGGAGCAGGGACTGGTTGCCAAATATGTGGTAGACGGCACCAGCAGTGCATGCTTCGAGTATCTGGGACATGATGAGCATTGTCATAAGCATATATGCTTTCATTGCAAATGCGAGAAGTGTGGAAAGGTGATTCATCTGGAATGCGGGGAAATGACACATCTGGGCGAGCATATGCTGGCAGACCATGGATTTCAGTGGGATTTTACCAGGACGGTGTTTTATGGAATCTGTGAGGAGTGTAGAGGAAAATAATGAGGTTGAACATGCACAAATTAAAAAATAAATTCAAAAGGCTATTTATGTCAGCTGCCACAATAGGTACTGCCTGCCTTCTTGCAGGCTGCGGTGCAGGTGCGGCAGCAGGAACTGACAATTCCAGTGTAACAGAAAGCCAGAGCGGGGTAAATGGCAGCGAACAGGAAAATGCCAGCTCAGATAGTCAGAAGCTTCAGATTGTAGCCACTATTTTTCCAGAATACGACTGGGTAAAGGAAATCCTGGGCGACCAGGCTGATAATGTTGATCTTACCCTGCTTTTGGGTAACGGAACAGACATGCATAGTTTCCAGCCTACCATGGAAGATATTTTGAAAGTATCCACCTGTGACCTGTTTATTTATGTAGGCGGTGAGTCTGATTCCTGGGTTGCCGATGCATTGAAGGGCGCCGGAAACCCAGACCGAAAAGCAATCAACCTGATGGACGTGTTGGGAGACCAGGTGAAGGAGGAAGAGATTGTAGAGGGGATGCAGGATGAAGATGGTCACACTCACGAAGAAGAGCATACCCACGATGATGAGCTGGAATACGATGAGCATGTCTGGCTGTCTTTGAAAAATGCGTCTCTATTCTGCGACACCATTGCCAGTAGTCTTGCTGATGCTGATCCGGAGCATTCCCGGCTTTATCAGCAGAACGCCGAGGCTTACGAAGAAAAACTGGCAGCTCTCGATCAGGAATACCAGACATCAGTGGAGAAATCCCAGTCCAAAACCCTGCTTTTTGCGGATCGTTTCCCGTTCCGCTATTTAATTGACGATTATAATCTTACTTACTACGCTGCATTTGCCGGCTGTTCCGCAGAAACAGATGCCAGCTTCGAGACCATTACATTTCTGGCTGGCAAGCTGGATGAGCTGAACCTTCCGGCTGTTCTCACTATCGAGAATTCCGATCAGAAAGTGGCGAAAGCAGTGATTGAAAATACAAACACTAAGGATCAGAAGATTTTGACATTAAATTCCATGCAGTCCGTAACAACAAAGGATGTGGAAGAGGGAACCACATACCTTTCCATCATGGAAAATAATCTCCAGATTCTGAAGGAGGCATTATGAGTCTGATTACTTGTGAGAACCTTACATTGGGATATGAAGGAAAAGCGATTTTGTCCGGGCTGAATTTCAGCGTAAATTCCGGTGATTACCTTTGTATCGTAGGAGAAAACGGCTCTGGGAAATCCACACTGATGAAAACCCTTCTTCATCTTCAGAGCCCTATGAGCGGCAGCATCATTCTGGGAGACGATTTAAAAATCAACGAGATTGGCTATCTGCCACAGCAGACTGCGCTTCAGAGAGACTTCCCTGCTTCGGTAGATGAAATTGTGATGTCTGGTTTCCTGGGAAGAATGGGGCTTCGTCCTTTTTACAATAAAGCAGAGAAAAAAGAAGCCTACGAATTGATGGAGAAAACCAGGATCACGGATCTGGCTGACCGTTGTTATCGCCAGTTGTCCGGCGGGCAGCAGCAGAGAGTGCTTCTGACCAGAGCTCTCTGCGCCACAAGGAAAATCCTCCTTCTGGATGAGCCTGTTTCTGGCCTGGATCCGGTTGCAACTGCGGATATGTACCAGATTATCAACGAATTAAATAAAGAAGATCGAGTAACCATCATCATGATTTCTCACGATATCGGTGAAGTAGCAACTTATGCAAGTCATGTGCTGCATATTGGGCAGAAGGTTTTCTTCGGAACAAAAGAGGAATATCTGGAAAGCAAGATTGGAAAGCGGCTTGTGGATGCTGGAGAGGAGGGAAAAGCATGAGCGGAATTTTTGAAAAACTGGCATTTTATTTCCAGTATCCATTTGTGTGGTATGCTTTGATCGTAGGCGTGCTTATTGCACTTTGCTCCTCTCTTCTGGGGGTAACGCTGGTGCTGAAGCGGTTTTCCTTTATTGGGGATGGACTGTCCCATGTGGCATTCGGCGCTATGGCCGTTGCGTCGGTGCTGAATTTCAGCAACAATATGCTGTTCGTTATGCCGGTAACTGTGATCTGTGCGGTGCTGCTTCTTCGTACAGGACAGAGTACAAAGATCAAAGGAGATGCGGCAATCGCTATGATTTCGGTTGGAGCCCTGGCAGTTGGCTATCTGCTGATGAATGTTTTTTCCACAGGTTCTAATATTTCCGGAGATGTGTGCAGCAGCCTGTTTGGTTCTACGTCAATCCTGACCCTGACCACATCTGAGGTGTGGCTGTGCGTAGTGGTGTCTGTTATTGTTGTGGCACTGTTTACAGTATTTTATCATAAGATATTTGCGGTTACCTTTGATGAAAATTTTGCAAAAGCTACTGGAACCAGGACAGATATGTACAATCTTCTGATTGCGGTGATCACAGCAGTGATCATTGTACTGGCTATGAATCTGGTGGGGTCCCTGTTGATCTCAGCTCTGATCATTTTCCCGGCACTGTCGGCAATGAGAATCTATAAACGATTCAGCGCAGTAATTATCTGTTCGGCGATTTTATCTGTGTTGTGTGCATTTCTTGGAATTATTGTTTCCATCCTGGGCGGAACGCCGGTAGGGTCTACTATTGTGGCTGTAGATATTGCGGCGTTTCTGGTGACAAGCCTGATTGGGAAGCTTTTAGAGAGATAGAATATGGTATAGAGCGGTAGAGTGTGTCTGAAAAATCAGACAAGTTAATATGGCAGTTACTTAATATTCGATGTATAGGGCGTTCTTGTAAGTGGTTCAGCTTGCAGGGAACGCCTTTTTTATGTAATAGGAAATTCTGTTGGAATTGCCTATTACATGAAAAAACCTACTGGATAGGAACGCGTTACGTCGGAAAGGGTAGCTGTCGCTCGGGGTGACCTGTCGCAGGCGGAGAATCCTGCAAGCTGGATTCTTTTTATATAAGCAATGAGAAAAATACTAACCAGAGTATAGTGCTTTTTCCTGGGTAAATTTCTTATAATATAGTTACAGCAGAATGATACAGTTGTAGAAAAAATTTCTGGTTACTGTTTTGTATCTGGCTGCAAAGTTAAAACTATATTTTTCAGAAAAATTATATGATTCAGGGAGGGTGCTTATGAAAAGAAAAATAATTGCTGCAGTATTTACCGGAATGTTAACCGCCGCATTGTTTCCTGCTATTGCCCATGCAGAAATCGAAAATCCGGAGGACTATATGGGCATCTGGTATGCCAATTATGTAATATATTCCGACGAAAGCAGCGAACGCCACAATGTAGCGGAATATTTGAACCAATACTTGGAAATGAGGCTGATGGAAGACGGAAGTGCTTACATGGAAATGTCCTACAATAGTGAGGAGTCAGACTCGGCAGAAATTCTGAAGGTCTCATGGAAGCTGGAGGGCGGGAAAATACTTGTTTCCCTGGAGGAAGGAGACATTTATCTTGATACAGTGGACGGAGAGTTTGTGGGGAGCTTAGATGAGGATACCCAGGTGATTTTTGGACGTGAACTGGTGCAGACAGGAGAAGCTCAGAGCCTGGATAATCTGGACGATCTGGAAGATAGTGAAAAAGCTAAGATTCCAAAGGAGAATCCCTACATTTATCATCCGGAAACAGACAATCCGGAGGAGATCATTGCCCGCTATCTTGGGGCTGCGAATTTGGAAAAAGGTTATGAAGTTTCCGTGGATGAAGACAATGGAACCTTTACAGCTCATTGGGCAGGAGATGAATATTATGATCCCAGGGACTATGTTGGAAGCTACCGAATAACGGATGATAACTATATCAACATTTGCTGGAGAGAGGCCACCAGTGAGTATGGCGATAAATGCTATGGTGCGGTTCTGGTAGACCGCTGGAACCAGTTTACGATAAATGAAGATCTTGGAAATCTGTCCGAAGTTATGACAGCTATGGCAAACGACATAAACAGCGGACGTGTTTTCACAGCCTACAGGACAGAAATCACAGAAGGCTCTGAAAACCAGGGTGCTGTGAAATTTATAGATGAGGATTACGAAGTTTCCTATAGCTACCAGATCATTCCGGGTGCAGATCCTATGGTGACACTTACCAGGTATGATTCGGAATATGATTATGAACAGGTGTATACAAATTATCAGCTGAGGGAAATGCTGTAGGAAAATGTGAAAAAAATGTGAAATTAGCACTCACCTATTGACAGTGCTAATAACAAGTGCTATATTACAACTAGAACAAAGGAAGGGGATAAAAAGAAAGCAAAAGCAAAAGGCTTTATGAATTCCCTACCACCCGAGTTCCAAGAAACAAGGTAAACAGCATATATAAAAAGGAGAGATGACTTATGTTAATGCCTAGTATTTTTGGAGAGAACTTATTTGATGATTTCTTTAATGATTTTCCATTCTATTATGATGATAAAGCAATGAAAGATACCGAGAAGAAGCTTTATGGCAAGAGAGCCAGCCACGTTATGAAGACTGATATTAAGGAAATGGATAACGGTTATCAGCTGGTAGTTGATCTTCCAGGATTTACCAAAGATGAGATTAAGGCTTCCCTGGAGAATGGCTATCTGACCATCAGCGCTGAGAAGGGTCTGGACAAAGATGAGCAGGAGAAAGAATCCGGTCATTACATCCGCAGGGAGCGTTACGCAGGAGCCTGCAGCAGAAGCTTTTATGTAGGCGAGGACGTTCAGCAGGAGGATATTAAGGCTGAGTTTAAACATGGCATTCTGAAACTGTTTGTTCCGAAGAAAGAAGCGAAACCAGCAGTGGAAGAGAAGAAACACATTGCCATCGAAGGATAACTTTTCCCCTTTCAGAAGCACATTCTGAGAGAATAGCATAATTAAGAAGTAAGATGCCGCAGAATCACGGAAAATGGTGGTTCTGTGGCATCTTTTTTTACATTTGTTCGCTATTTTTCTGTCTTGACAATGCCTGTTGATTTAGCTATAATGGTGAAACTGTGAATATCCTAGTGAATTTGTACCCTTTTGGGTAATGAAATGTCTGCTTCTGCAGGCATTACCAATTATAAAAGTGGACTGTTTGGCGCATGAATATTATCTGTCGTTGGTATATTTCTGCTGCTTTTTGTTCAGGACTTTTATAGTAATGGAATTTTCCGGGAGAAACAGCATATAAGAAATGTATGATACGGGGCGACAAGCCGCCGGAATGAAAGGGAGTAAGGCTATAATGGAAGAAAAGAAGAACTTACTAACCTATGCAGGACTTAAAAAACTGGAAGAAGAGCTGCATGATTTAAAGGTAGTAAAAAGAAAAGAAGTAGCAGGTAAGATCAAAGAGGCAAGAGAGCAGGGAGACCTGTCCGAGAATGCAGAGTACGATGCAGCTAAAGATGAGCAGAGAGATATCGAAGCGCGTATTGAAGAAATTGAGAAAATCCTGAAGAACGCTGAGGTTGTAGTTGAGGACGAAGTCGATCTTGACAAGATCAGTGTAGGATGTAAAGTAAGAGTACATGACTTCGAGTTTGACGAAGATATAGAACTGAAGCTGGTTGGCTCCACAGAGGCAAACAGCCTGGAAGGCAAGATTTCTAATGAATCTCCTGTAGGAAAGGCTCTTATGGGCGCACACACAGGTGATATTGTAGAAGTAGAGCTGCCATCCGGTATCATGAAGTATAAAGTGCTGGAAATCCAGCGTAATATTTAAGGAGGCACAAAAGTGGCAGAACAGAAGAATCAGGATCTGAATCAGCTTCTGAAAATCCGCCGTGATAAACTGGCAGAGCTTCAGGCGAATGGCAAGGATCCATTTCAGATAACAAAATTTAATCAGACCCATCATTCACTGGAAGTAAAGAACCTTTATGAGGCACATGAAGCAGAGCTGCTGAAGGATCGCACAGAGCCGGATGTAACAGGTCTTGATGAAGAGCAGGCGAAGGAAGTTCAGAAGAACGACTACGAAGAGAGAAGAAGTATTATGGATGCCAGCCCGATCCATGTGGCAATCGCTGGACGTATGATGTTCAAGAGAGTCATGGGAAAAGCTTCTTTCTGCAATATCCAGGATTTACAGGGAAACATTCAGGTATATGTTGCAAGAGACGCTATCGGAGCAGATTCTTATGCAGACTTTAAGAAATCTGATATCGGCGATATCTTCGGCCTGGAAGGTTTTGCATTCAGAACCAGAACCGGTGAGATTTCTATTCATGCAGAGAAAATGACTCTTTTATCAAAGAGCCTGCAGATCCTTCCGGAGAAATTCCACGGACTGACAGATACAGATATGCGTTATCGTCAGAGATATGTAGACCTGATCATGAACCAGGAGAGCAAGAACGTATTTATCAAGCGCTCCCAGGTCATTAAAGAGATCCGAAACTTCCTTGCTGGCCGTGACTTCATGGAAGTAGAGACTCCGATGCTGGTTTCCAATGCTGGTGGTGCAGCTGCCAGACCATTTGAGACACATTACAATGCACTGAACGAAGATGTTAAGCTTCGTATTTCACTGGAACTTTATCTGAAACGACTAATCGTTGGTGGACTTGAAAGAGTCTACGAGATTGGCCGTGTATTCCGTAATGAGGGTGTTGATACCCGTCACAATCCAGAATTTACACTGATGGAGCTTTACCAGGCATATACAGATTATGAAGGAATGATGGAACTTACGGAATCCATGTTCCGCTATCTGGCGGAGAAGGTCTGCGGTTCCACCAAGATTTCTTACAATGGTATCGAGATTGATCTTGGAAAGCCATTTGAGCGTCTGACCATGAATGATGCGATCAAGAAATATGCAGGCATTGATTTTGATGAAGTTGCAGATGATGAGGCTGCTAAGAAGCTTGCAGCTGAGCATCATATTGAATATGAAGAGCGCCATAAGAAGGGCGATATCATCAATCTGTTCTTTGAGGAATATTGTGAGAAAGAGCTGATCCAGCCGACCTTTATTATGGATCATCCGATTGAGATTTCTCCGCTGACTAAGAAGAAACCTTCTGATCCGAATAAGGTAGAGCGTTTCGAGCTGTTCATCAATACATGGGAAATGTGTAATGCTTACTCTGAGCTGAATGACCCGATCGATCAGAGAGAGCGTTTCAAAGCACAGGATGCTCTTGCTGATGCTGGTGATGAGGAAGCAAACCACACAGACGAAGACTTCCTGAATGCACTGGAGATTGGTATGCCTCCGACAGGCGGTATCGGATACGGAATCGACCGTCTGGTTATGCTGCTTACAGATAGTCTGGCAATTCGTGACGTGCTCCTGTTCCCGACAATGAAGTCCTTAGACGCTAAGAAGGGCGAAGGGAAGGCTGAAAAGGCAGTAGAAAATGCTGCTGTGGCAGAGGAAAAGGTTGCAGAAAAGATTGATTTCTCCAACGTAAAAATCGAACCATTGTTTGAAGAAATGATTGATTTCGATACCTTTGCAAAGGCTGATTACCGTGCAGTAAAGATTCTGGAATGTGAGGCAGTACCGAAGTCAAAGAAGCTTTTAAAGTTCACTCTGGATGACGGAACAGACCGGAAACGCACGATTTTAAGTGGTATTCACGAGTATTACGAGCCAGAAGATCTGATTGGCAAGACAGCGATTGCAATCGTAAATTTGCCTCCGAGAAAGATGATGGGCATTGATTCCGAGGGTATGCTGATTTCAGCAGTACACGAGGAAGATGGACATGAGGGATTAAATCTTCTCATGGTGAATGACCGGATTCCGGCAGGTGCGAAGCTGTACTAAGAATCAGAAAATCCATAGACTTTTATGAGTTTATCGAGTGTTTGACATCAAATTGACATCAAATTTGTGTCATTCGGTGGACTAATATGGACTGAAAAGGGATGTTTTAGAAATCAGAACCTTTCAAAACTTAATAGTTGAATGCTATTAAAAGGACATTTTCCAATAAAACGGAGAGTGTCCTTTTTCTGTTGTTATGGTCAAAACAAAATCAAAATAACACAAGGAGGGTTCTATTATGACAAGTACAGCGTTAGGAGCAGAAACCAAAAAGGAAGAAAAGATTATTTTTATCAGCGATGCACATGAGAAATTCTACTACGAGAAGTTAAAGGAAGTCCGGTATCAGGATGTTTACCACAAGGCACTCTGCTATTGTCTTGGGATCAGCGATGATACCAGAAGAAATGTTTACAGAATTTATGATTTCAAAACAGGATGCGTAATAACAGAGTGTTTACACGAAGGCTGGCAGACCAGTGGAAGTGTGAGAGTGGTCAGAATGGCATTCAATCTGTATTGCAATGGAACACCAAGTGTTTCCGATTATGAAGATGCAGAAGAACAGGTGGACGAGTGCAGGCAGTACACGGTGGAGGAAATATTCTGCTGTGCTTATGCACCATATTTCTGGCAGGCAATTCAGATTCGGTATCCGGAATATGCCACATACAACCATAAGCTGTATGCCTTATTGGGAGGAACAGACTAATGTTAAAAGTCAGATTGATGGGAACAAAGAATGATATTAAGTGGTTCGGAAAGATTTTGCAGAGGAATCCGAAAGTGGAAGTAACGGAGTTTTCCGAGATGTATCCGAATAAGGGAACGAAGAAATTTTACAGGGCGTATGTAGAAGTAAAGAAAAGAAACGTAGCAGAAAAATAGCAGAAAACAAAGGAGAATCTATCATGTGTAAAATAATCGCAATCGCAAACCAAAAAGGTGGTGTGGGTAAGACCACCACAACCAGTAATTTAGGTATAGGACTGGCAAAACATGGCAAGAAAGTCCTGCTGATTGATGCCGATGCACAGGGCAGTCTGACAGACAGTCTTGGCTTCACAGAGCCGGACAAGCTAGAGGAAACACTTGCAACAGCACTTGGCAATATCATCAATGATGAAGATATGGAAGCGGATTATGGTATCCTGAAACACAAAGAGGGAATTGACCTGATGCCGGGAAACATTGAGCTTTCCGGTCTGGAAGTATCACTTGTAAATGTGATGAGCAGGGAGCTTGTGATGCGTTCCTACATAGAGCTGGTAAAGGATAATTATGATTATATTTTGATTGACTGTATGCCCTCCCTCGGCATGATTACCATAAACGCCTTTGCCTGTGCGGACAGTATCCTGATTCCGGTACAGGCGGCATATCTTCCGGCAAAAGGATTACAGCAGCTTATTAAGACGATTGGAAAGGTCAGGAGGCAGATTAACCCAAAGCTGACGATTGAGGGGATTCTGCTGACAATGGTGGATGCCAGAACCAATTATGCAAAGGACATTACTGCATTACTGGTGGAGAATTACGGTAGCAAGGTGCGGATATTTGAAAACAGTATTCCCATTTCCGTCCGTGCGGCAGAGATTTCCGCAGAGGGTGTCAGTATCTACGAACATGATCCGAAAGGCAAAGTAGCCGCTGCTTATCAGTCTTTGACGGAGGAGGTGCTTGGGAATGAGTAAAGCAGGAAGTGCCGCAAAGGTAAAATTAAGCAGTTATGATGATTTATTTGGAAATGCAGAAGAAAAGACAGGGAGCGAAGAGCAGATTATCAGAGCCAAGCTCACGGATTTGCATGAGTTTAGAAATCATCCGTTCCGTGTACTGGACGATGAAAAAATGGAAGAAACAACGGAAAGCATCAGTAAGTATGGGGTGCTCGTACCGGGAATTGCAAGACCGAGGGCAGAGGGTGGCTATGAAATCATAGCCGGACACCGCAGAAAACGAGGTTCAGAACGGGCAGGAAAAGAGGATATGCCTGTGATAGTCCGCAATTATACAGACGATGAAGCTACGATTATCATGGTGGATTCCAACATTCAGCGTGAGGACATTCTGCCAAGTGAGAAGGCGAAAGCTTATGCCATGAAATACGAGGCTATGAAGCATCAGGGCAGAAAAGGAAACGGAAATACGCTTGACGAGGTAGGAGAAGCTGCCGGAGAAAGCGGAAAGACGGTGCAAAGGTATATCTGGCTTGCAAGGCTGTCCGATGAGCTGCTAGAGTTGGTTGACAGAAAGAAAATCGGTCTGGTACAGGGTGTTGACATTTCCTTTCTGTCGGAAGATGCACAACAGTGGGTGCTGGTAATCCTTGAGGAAAGCGGAGCAAATATTTCCACAGTACAGTCTGCCAAGCTGAAGGAATATGGGAAAAGCGGCGAACTGACGCTGCCGATGGTGCGTCTGATACTGACCGAGGAAAAGCCGAAAGAGAGGAAAGTTACAATCAAGTCTGAAAAAATCAGCCAGTTTTTTTCAGAGGAATACTCCAGCGAAGAGATTGAGGGGATTATCCTGCAATTATTGGAGGAATGGCAGAAGAAACAGTAAAGGGGGTGCGGTAAAATGGGTAA
Organism: Blautia faecis; assembly: GCF_020554845.1. Classification (GTDB taxonomy): domain Bacteria; phylum Bacillota; class Clostridia; order Lachnospirales; family Lachnospiraceae; genus Blautia_A; species Blautia_A faecis. Next base: position 161,855 of record NZ_JAJCIA010000003.1, read on the forward strand.
ACAGATACAGTTTGATTATTACTATGGGATTGAAGCAGAACAGTTTTCCTTTTATCGTGTTCCTCGGTTGCTGATTAAAGACGAGCGTTTCAAGGGGCTTAGCAGCGATGCCAAGCTCCTGTACGGTCTGATGCTTGACAGGCTGTCTTTGTCCATGAAAAACGGATGGCTTGACAGTGAGAACCGGGCGTATATCATTTATACGATTGATAACATCATGGAGGATTTAGGATGTGCAAAGGCAACCTGTGTTAAGATTATGAAAGAACTGGACAGCGATAATGGAATAGGATTGATCGAGAAAAAACGCAGGGGACTTGGCAAACCAGATATTATTTATGTGAAAAATTTTGCCACAATAGGAGAAGCAGAGGAAGAAACGCCTGCAAATACTGATGTTTCCATAGAAGTTCAGGATTTGAACTTCAAGAGTTCTAAAAGTTATACTTCCAGAAGTTCAGAAATTGAACTTCAAGAGGTTCAAAAAGCAGACTTCCAGAAGTCTAAAAATTTTACTTCAAGAAGTACAATAACTGAACCTGCGGAAGTTCAAAAAGCAGACCCTAATTATACTAACTATAATCATACTAATCAGAGTAATACTGATAGGAATTATATCAATCCTATCAATCAATCCGGAAGTGAGCCGGAACGGGAGATTGATGTGATGGAAGATGTCAATGCTTATATGGAAATTATCAAAGAGAATATTGAGTACGAACATCACATGAAATATGGCAGATGGCAGGACAAAGGGCTGTATGAGGAATTATATGAGGTAATCTGTGAGATTGTATGTGTGAAGCATAAGACTGTTAAAATCGGTGGAAATGATTATCCATATGAGCTTGTAAAATCAAAGTTCCTCAAACTGAATAGCTCCCATTTGGAATATGTGATAGGATGTATGCAGGAAACAACTACGAAAATTGCAAATATCAAGGCATATATGGTAACAGCTCTTTATAATGCACCCTCAACGATGAATCATTATTATCAGCAGGAGGTACAGCATGATATGTACGGAGGTGGCTGGAATGAAAAGAATATTGGTTAAAATTGTGCTTCCGGTATCGTTGCTGGCAGTTTGGATGATAACCTGTTATCCGATTTGCAGAAAAGCAGAAGGATTTGATTTTTTCCTGTATTGGGTACTGGTCGGCTGTCCTTATGGGATCAGAAAAATGTGTATGATTCTCATACCAAAAAATTTCGGAATTGCAGGAAGTATAGGAATACTGGCACTGAACTGTATTGTAGGTGGTCTGATTGGCGGTGTGGTTGTAATTCTGAGAATGGTTATGGTGCTGATGGAGATAATAAAGATAATCAGTGATACTTCTGGACACGATGTCCAAAGGTGCAGATGAAAAGCGAAAATGAAAAAGGCATTGTTCATCAATCAGAACAACACCTTTAATTATCATCCGGGACGTATTCCATAATCTCTTCAATCCGGCAGTTAAGTATCTGGCAAAGCCTGTTTAAAATAAGCGTTTTTACAACAAGGTTCTGCCGAAGCCGCTGAAGCTGTGCTTTATCAATGCCATAATCTTTGATAAGCTGGTACTGGCTGATTCCTTTTTCCTTTAGCGTACGCCAAAGCGGGTCGTATTTAATCATACTGAAAGCTCCTTTCCACACTTGTATTCTAAGTGCATGAAACATATAATAATATGGTGCGTGTACACACCATAAAACATACAAGGAGAGTAAAAAAGTTATGGAACATAATGAGTTTAAGGATCAGCTATACGAAGTATTAGATGAAAATGATGTGGCTTTAGGGATTGAGGATATAGATACCTCTGATGCCGCAAATATTTTTACAATAAAAACAAGGGACGGAAGTGTTTTTGAAATAGAAACACGGAAGATTGAATAAGAGGCAGCACGATGCCTCGAAACAGGAGGTTTGCAACTGTGGAGAAAAGTTACATTACAGACATAGAACGGGAACGGTGCAAAAAGGTTGCCGCAGCCTATGCAGAACTGTATGAGCTGGAAAGCATTTTGGTATTGGATGTAGGACGGTACGGTTTTGTGAAGCTGCAATATTACACACCGGAGTATGGATTTAATGATGTTATAACCTATACAGACAGTGAGAGTATGTTTGAGGACTTATGGCAGGAATGGCTTGATACCCGGCTCTATCTCTTCGCAAAGGGAACGCCGATGCTGGAAATGGGATATGAGGAAATCTTCAAATGTCTGCCGGAGGAAAAACAGAAAGAGCTTTTAGAGCAAAAAGCAGTATTTGCAAAAATGGCAGAAATAGAACTGAAATAAAACAGCGTCAGGGTAGTTATGAATTGAAAGATTTGTAGCTGCCCTTTTTTTATTGCTTTTGGACACGATGTCCAGAAGCGGAAAGGAGCAAAATGGAATCATTACGAGATGTAAAAAGAGTTATGGAACGGGAGATAGAGAAAGGGAGCTGCCCATTGCAGTTTGAGTGGCTGGAATTTGGAGAAAAACCGTTTCATTTTATTGAATCGGAAGAATGGCTGAATGAGGTGCTTTTCTATCTGCTTCGGTTGGGAGAATATAGCGGGTATACGGTGCATCTTGTGGGAAACAACGTGTATATGGATTTGGATATGATGTGCAGGAAAATCCAGTTTAAGCGTACCCGTACTGGTGTTGAACGAAGCGAGATATACCGGAAAATCCAAAGATACAAAAATAAATTAAAGCCGGATTATGCAGGCAGGGTTTGTATGGAAACAGTACAGTGCGTGTTCCGTCTGCCGGAGGAAGAAGCGGAGAAATGGAAAATACAATATGAGGGACAGGAAACCTACGCTTTTCCCATGTCGAATAAATATATCCTCGGTTTATTTACTCATTGTGAAGCTGCAAGGAAGTCTGTGGTGGAGTCTGGTGTGGAATATGAATATCTGGCAGAGGAGGAACAGAAGATACTCCGGCTTGAAAATGTGCGTGATGTGCTGTTTCAGGCATTGCTGCTGGATAATGTATCAATGGAAAACGGTATGTTTCGTGCAGATATGTGTACGGTCATGCTGTTGGGGTAGAAAATAGCATAAATAGGATGTATAATAGAAATGAATTTGGAACAAAATTATACAAGAAAAATCATAATATGAAGAATACTATCCAGATAAATGGAGAGGGAGTTAGTGACAGTGAGGATAAATTACGATACCAATATCGAAGATGAGGAAATATATTTATTTAATGAAAAAGATGATAAAACACCATACTATGAAAAGGGAACTTCATATAATTATTTTGATGAAGAGGAAAATTTGAGTTTTGAAGATGCAATTTTTTATTATGAGAATGATATGAGGTTTAACCCTTATAAAGATACATATTTAGGTCCTAAGAAACAGGCTCAGCGAAAAGAAATATTGGATTATTATTTGCAACCTTATTCTGAAGATAGAATTGTTAATTTGGAAGAATTGGTAGTGTTTTTGGATTACTCACAGGGAATTAGGGAGTTTGACCTGTGGGAAGAGGGAAATATTTTGCATCTTAGGGGATCAGGAAAGTATAAAGAAAGATTTGATATTTCAAAATTAAATGAGATAGACTATAAACTTTTTTATCTTGATAGGGATGAAAAAAGGGTGCATCTTTTTTGGGCAGAAAAAAATAATGAATTTAAATATGGTTATACAATGATTCAGCATGATGAGCCTTACCAAATTGAGGAAGATGATGAGAATGGAGATAGGTGGTATGTATGGATATTTCCGCTTTTACCAGTACTGAAATATCAAATGGATAAAAAGTATTGGATTCCTTATGGTAGAGATTATAAAGAATTGCAGAAAATTAAACAGAATGAAGAAAAATTACAAAATGCAATAGCGGATCAAGAGATGCTACATGAAATAAATTATCTTAATATTGATAAAACAAATTATGAATATTTGGGAAAGGCTAGAAAGAGGCAGAAACCAAAACTGGTAAATGGTGTATTAGTTTATAACAGAGATAGACAAATTGCATTAAATGCCTTATTACATGCAGGTTTTCTGTGCGAAATCAATAAGGAACATCCGTCATTTATAAGAAAAAATTCGGAAAAGAAATATATGGAATGTCATCATTTGGTTCCGCTCTCATATTCTTATAAATTTCCAGATATTTCATTAGATGTGGAGGAGAATATTGTATGTTTGTGTAGTAACTGTCATAATCAGCTTCATTATGGAAAAGGTGCAGATGTATTGTTAAAAAAATTATATCTTGAAAGGCATTCTTATTTGGAAAAGGTTGGGATTCATATTACGTTAAATGAATTGCTTGAAATGTATGAGGTTTAATTTGAAAAATATAGATTGTAGCAGGCATAAAATTGAGTAATAAAATACATATACAGCGTCAGGGCAGTTATGAGTCGAAAGATTTGTAGCTGCCCTTTTTTTATTGCTTTTGGACACGATGTCCAGAAGCGGAACGGAGAGAACATGAAATATTTACTACATCGGCTGCTTGTTCCGCCCTGAAGGAACAGCAGTAAAAAGGAAAGAAGGAGGTACAGATGCAGGAAGAAGTAACGCAGAAAACAATCGCTCTTGTGATTAAGGCTGCAAAGCTGGATGCCAATATTCTAAAGTCTGCTATGAGAATGTATCTAAATCATCGCAGAAAACAGGCACAGAAAACGCATGGTAAAGTGTCGGTTAAGGAATTGGTGGGCGAGGGTGCAGGTGCTTCATCCATTGAAATCACAGATGGCAATATCAAATCCTTTGAGCGGGTAGCTCGTAAATACAATGTTGATTTTGCTGTGAAAAAGGATAAGACCACCGAGCCACCGAAGTACCTGGTATTTTTCAAGGGCAGGGATGCCGATGCTGTGGCACAGGCATTTAAGGAATTTGTTTATGGAAATGAGAAAAAGAACAGTAGGACTTCTGTAAGGCAGAAATTAAAGCATTTCCGGGATGTGGTATCAAAGGATCAGAACAAAGAACGGAGCCGGGAAAAGAATAAGGACAGGGGGCAGAGCCTATGAGTAATATCATAGCAGGCATTACCAAAGATTTAAAAGCTGTCCCCAAAAAGCTGAAGGAAAAAGCAAAAAGTGCAGATGTTAAAAAGCTGATACTGCTGAATCTTCCCTATGTGCTTGCCGGGTACTTCTGTAATAAGGCAGCATTTTTATGGAGAGTGGCAGAGGGCAGTAATGCGTCTGACAAGATGATGGTAGTAATGAGCCAAATGGACAGGATGTTTTCCAATCCGTTCCCCAGTTTTTTTCTGAGTGATTTGCTGATTGGAATCGCCGGAGGCGTTGCCTTAAAATTCATTGTTTATTATAAGGCGAAGAATGCCAAGAAATTCCGGCAGGGTGTGGAATACGGTTCTGCACGGTGGGGGAATGCCAAAGATATAGAGCCATATATGGATTCTGTATTTGAAAATAATATTCTTCTGACCGCTACGGAGCGTCTGATGATGTCCGGCAGACCGAAAGAACCGAAGTATGCAAGAAATAAAAATATTCTTGTGATTGGCGGTTCCGGCTCCGGTAAAACAAGATTTTTCGTGAAGCCGAACCTGATGCAGATGCACTCGTCCTATTGCGTCACTGACCCGAAAGGCACAATCTTAGTGGAATGTGGGAAGATGCTGAAGCGGGGCAAGTATAAGATTAAAGTCCTCAACACCATAAACTTTGCAAAATCCATGCATTATAATCCATTTGCTTATCTGCGGAGCGAAAAGGACATTTTGAAACTCGTCAACACAATCATAGTCAACACAAAAGGAGAGGGGCAGCAATCCGGTGAGGACTTTTGGGTCAGTGCGACTCGTTCGCAGACGGTAAAAAGTCTGCGCACGAGCAACGGTTTTCCGTTGTTCGGAGAACTGGTAGTTTGATAGGTGGAATGACGGGGTAACGCCCTGAAACGCCTACCCTTGATGGGCGTGCATTAGCTGTAATGGCTGGTGTACGAAGCCCCATGACAAAGGCTGAGAGTAACCGTAACCACTGCCTAAAGTGGTCGAAAGCGGTCTGGAGGCAGACTGTGTTACCTATAAGCCGAGAGTCTATAAGATACCTATGGTTAGAATGTTCGCTTTGGCGGGCGGACTGACGAACCTGCGAATGTACAGGTCTAAAAGAAGACCACGCAGAAATGTGTGGGTGCGTTAATGCGCAGTCGGTGTGGTTTAGTAGAAATTGATCCTACGAACGACCATGCTGTGTTACAGGCACAGGCAAGCCGACAGGTCTATAGCAGGAACCTATGGGTATGTATGAACAGATAGAACTATCGGAACGAGGAAAGGCAGCAGATTCCGTAAGGAATAGTCTGACGAAAAACAATAAGCAGACGAACTGCTGCTGAAAAGTAGTGGTCGAACCTATGATGTGCTTGCGTTATGTGAGCTACGGAGGAATGGCCACAAGTCGGTTGAGATAAGCAGGCATTATTCAATCCAACATAAGGATTCGAGTAAGACCAAAAGGGTCACTTTCGCAAAAAGGAGGTGATGCCTTATGCCAAAGAAAAACAAAACTCTATGTGTAGATGACTTACGTCATGCCGAGTATTACGGTATGCAGCCAGTTTTTGATGAACTCTATCATCGAAGTTTGGAGGGAGAAAATTTTACCGACCTTATGGATTTAATTCTGAGCCGGGACAACATTCTTCTGGCATATCGGAACATCAAAGCAAACGGAGGAAGCTACACAGCAGGAACAGACAACAAAAACATCAGTGACATCGGGTGTTTACCGCCCGAAACAGTTGCAGAGAAAGTGAGGTTTATTGTCACAGGAAGTCAGCACGGATACCGCCCAAAGCCGGTAAGACGCAAAGACATTCCGAAACCAAACGGAAAAACCAGACCGTTAGGTATTCCCTGTATCTGGGACAGGCTGGTACAGCAATGTATCAAACAGGTCATAGAGCCAATCTGCGAAGCGAAATTCAGCGACAACAGTTACGGCTTTCGCCCGAACCGTTCCGTGGAACACGCCGTGCAGAAAACTTACACCATGCTTCAACGCATGAACCTGCATTATGTGATTGAGTTTGATATAAAAGGATTTTTCGACAACGTAAATCACAGCAAGCTAATGCGGCAAATATGGGCAATGGGAATACACGACAAACAGTTGATTTTTATTATCAAGCGGATTCTGAAAGCACCGATTAGAATGCCAGACGGCACTACACTCATTCCAGACAAAGGCACTCCGCAAGGCGGTATCATTTCACCGTTGCTTGCCAATATCGTGCTGAATGAACTGGACAAATGGGTTGAGAGCCAATGGCAGAACCACCCTCTTGTAAAGGAATACGGGTATGAGAGGAAAATCAGAAACTCGATTACTTTTGACCGGAGCAAGGCATTCCTCAAAATGAGGAAAACAGGGTTGAAAGAAATGTATATCGTGAGATATGCAGATGATTTCAGAATTTTCTGCCGGAATAAAGAGGACGCTTTGAGAACGAAAGAGGCTGTAACGGCATGGATAACCGAGAGGCTGAGGTTGGAGGTATCGCCAGAGAAAACAAGGATAGTCAATGTTAGAAAACGCTATTCAGAGTTTCTTGGGTTTAAGATACGAGTCAGACCGAAAAGCAGGAAGTACATCGTGCAATCTCATATCTGTGACAAAAAGTTGGAACTGGAAAGGCAAAAACTGGTGGAACAGGCGAAACGAATTGCCCGACCTTCAGAGGGAAAAAGACCTTTGGACGAAATACGGCTGTACAATTCAATGGTTCTGGGAATACAGAATTATTTTCAACTTGCCACCTGCATCAGCATTGATTGCAGGAAAATCCACAGACAGGTCATGACAGTTTTAACAAATCGGCTCAATACAGAAACCGGGTGCAGACTTGTTCGAGAGGGCGGCGCAATGACCGAGAGCGAAAAAGAACGGTTTGGAAAGTCGGCAATGATACGGTATGTATCTGGAATCGACCAACCTATCTACCCTATCGCATACATCAAGAACAAGATACCGATGGCAAAGAAAGCGGCGGTTTGCAGTTACACGGTAGAGGGACGGGCATTGATACACACGAACCTAAGTATGAACTCATCTGTTCTATCAGGTTTGAGGAATCAACCGTCTATGGGGCGAAGCACAGAACTTACTGACAGCAGGATTTCACTATTCTCGGCTCAACGTGGAAAATGTGCGCTAAGTGGGGAACTCTTTGAAAATGCGGCTGACATAGTATGCTGGCTGAAAACACCGGCAGAATTGGGCGGCAAGGAACGCTATCGAAATATGATTTTGTTCCATAATAGATTTCTTCCACTCCTGCAAGAGTGTCCTAAGAATGAGCTAAAAGAGATAGCCGACACGCTCAAGGCAACAAAGGAACTGATGTTAAAAGTGAACAGTCTGCGCCAGCAGGCTGGTTTGTCCGCAATAGAAAACTAACATTTCATTTGGTGATTGATTAAATGCTTGTGAAAACAACCGATGGAACGCCGGATGCGGTGAAAGTCGCACGTCCGGTGTGGAGTGGGGGAAAATCCGGCGATAACTTCAAAGGATTACCTATCACTATAAGCAGAAAAACTCTATTATACAGCATTGATTGCATACATCTGGTACGAAGCACCGGAGGAAGAACAGAATTTCGCCATGCTGATTGATATGATTGATGCAAGTGAAGCAAGAGAGGACGATGAAAACTTCAAAAATGCTGTTGATCTGCTCTTTGAGGAGCTGGAGGAAAAAGACCCGAACCATTTTGCTGTAAGGCAGTATAAGAAATATAAGCTTGCGGCAGGAAAAACAGCGAAGTCGATTCTGATTAGCTGCGGTGCAAGGTTAGCACCATTTGACATCAAAGAGCTGCGTGACCTGATGGAATATGATGAACTGGAACTTGACACGCTGGGCGAGGAAAAAACAGCGTTGTTCGTTATTATCTCTGATACAGATGCTACCTTTAATTTTGTGGTATCTATCATGTATTCACAGCTCTTTAACCTGCTTTGCGACAAGGCAGATGATGTTTATAACGGAAGGCTCCCGGTTCATGTGCGTATGCTCCTTGATGAGTTTGCGAACATCGGGCAGATTCCACAGTTTGAGAAGCTGATTGCTACAATCCGTAGCCGGGAAATATCAGCTTCTATTATTTTGCAGTCAAAATCACAGCTCAAAGCGATTTACAGGGACAATGCCGATACCATAGAGGGCAACTGTGACACTACGCTGTTTCTCGGAGGAAAGGAAAAGACCACCTTAAAGGAATTAGCAGAGGTATTGGGGAAAGAAACCATTGACCTGTACAACACCTCGGATACGAGGGGAACGAGCCAGTCCTACGGTCTGAATTACCAAAAGACCGGAAAGGAACTGATGAGCCAAGATGAGATTGCTGTCATGGATGGTGGGAAATGTATTATGCAGCTTAGAGGTGTCAGGCCATTTTTCTCGGACAAATTCGATATAACGAAGCACAAGCGGTACAAGGAGCTGTCCGACTATGACAAGAAAAATGCCTTTGATATGGAGCAGTATGTGAAGCATCTGCACCACATGAAGGTCACGGAAAAGACAAAGGTGGACGAAGCCTTTGACTGCGGGGAACTTTCCCCGGATACAACTGAATAGGAACATTTGGACACGATGTCCAGAAATACGGGAGTTTTGTAGGGAGAATACAATGCTCCTTATTTTTTGCACAAAATTATATCTTAGGAAAGAAAGAGGTAAACAATATGTCATTTTTTACAACAGCAGTAACCGGATTAAAAACAGTCGTAACCGCAATCGGAGCAGGTGTGGCAGTATGGGGCGTAATCAACTTATTGGAAGGTTACGGAAATGATAATCCAGGTGCAAAATCACAGGGAATCAAGCAGTTTATGGCTAATTAAAGGGAACAAAAAGAAAGGAAAAGCACAATCCAGACGGTATCAGCGGCAGGCTACAAGAATAAATTGTGATTTCACAAGATTGGTGCTATAATAAGAGAAAAGTTCCTGCCGGGGCAGCCGCCCCGGTGGTATGGATAGAAAGGCAGGAAAGCAATATGCACATCAGCTATAAACCACTCTGGCATACACTGTTAGAGCGTGATATGAGAAAAGAAGATTTAAGGCTTGCCGCCGGTATGACAACGAATATGATTGCCAACATGAGCAAAGAGGGAAAGCACATCAGCATGGACACATTAGCCCGTATCTGCGAAACGCTGAATTGTGAGATTACCGATGTGATTGAGTTAGTATCAGACGAGCCTGCTTCCACAGGAGGTAAGGAGCATGAGCGAATTGAAACCAAGAATAACGGAAAACGGAATTGATTATATCCTTGTCGGAGATTACTATATCCCAGATTTGAAGCTGCCGGAGGAACATCGCCCTATCGGAAAGTACGGACGGATGCACCGGGAGTATTTAAGAGAAGTCCACCCAGCCAAATTGAACACCTTGACCTTGACAGGGGAGTTATGGACATACCTTGCAGACCTGAACGAACAGGCACAGGAACGGTTAGACACCATCATGGAGCAGATGAAAGATGCCGAGGGCGTGACCGAGGAATTGAAACGAACCCAACAAATGGAATGGGTGCGGCGTTGCAATAACATTCACAACCGGGCAGAAGAAATTATTTTGCAAGAGATGATTTATTCATAACGGTATGGTAGAATGATTATGACAAATAAGAATTTTTTGCTCCATACGCCCTTGACAATAGTCCTTACAATATACTATAATAGTATTTGTAAATACTATTTGTAAGAGGAGGACTTATGGAAAACAATCATTTTAACGTTGCGTGGGAGAAAAGCACTGCGCTATATACAAAAGCAGCTTCAGTACTTGGCATCGGATACCCGGAAATGATGGTGCTGTATGCGCTGGAATCCATGGGAGAACTGACGCAAAAGCAGATCGCAGAGAATTTCGGTATGCAAAAACAGACGGTTCATACGGTCGTGAGCGCACTTCAAAAGAAGGGCTATTTACTGTTGGAGGCCAGCGAGGGCGATAAACGTGAGAAGCGGATCGTCTTGACTGAAAGCGGACAGGTATACGCCCACAGAATGATTGCGCCTTTACGAAAAGCCGAGGAGAAGGTTTATAGAACAATCGGGAACGAACGGCTCCAAGCCATGTGTGAAATTCTTGACCTTTTCAATCTTCTCTTTGAAAGAGAGCTGAGAGGAGGGCTGGGCAGTGAATAACAAGCGGACTTTCTTTCAGTATGTGATTCCGTCCGTGTTATCCTTTGCGCTTTCCGGGGTGTATGCCATCGTTGACGGTTTCTTTGTAGGCAACTCAATCGGGGATGCCGGACTTTCCGCAATCAACATTGCATATCCCATCACGGCGGTCCTGCAATCCGTAGGGACAGGAATCGGAATGGGCGGTTCAGTCAAATACTCCATTCTGAAAGCAGCAGGAAATGAGAAAAAAGCACGGGAGTTCGTTGCCGGTGCAACATGGCTGATGCTTCTTTTCAGCGCTGTCCTGACTGTCACCGTTTTCTTCACTTCAGAGAAAATCCTTTCTGCCCTTGGTGCATCGGGCGAGTTGCTTACTCTGGGAAATGAGTATATCAAGGTAATTGCCCTTGGAGCGATTTTACAGGTGTTCGGCACCGGACTGGTTCCGTTTATGCGTAATTACGGCGGTTCTTTGTGGGCAATGATCGCTATGATCTGCGGCTTTGCTACCAATGTTGCTCTTGACTATACTTTTGTGTGGGTTCTTGGACGGGGCATGTACGGTGCGGCATTGGCGACCATTATTGGGCAGGGAGTTACCATGGCGGTTGCACTCGTGTATTGCGCCATCAAAAAGAACCTCACTCTGAAAATCGCACCTGTTGATACCCCGAAAACGGCATTTCAGATATTAAAAATCGGACTTGCTCCATTTGGCTTGACCCTTGCCCCAAATATCTCTCTTGTGATCATCAACCGATTTTCGGTTTATTATGGCGGACAGGAGGCTATCGCCACCTATGCCTGTATCTCCTATATCATCTGCATTGTTTATCTTCTTTTGCAGGGTGTCGGTGATGGTAGCCAGCCGCTCATGAGTCAGTTCTACGGAGCAGGCGAAGAAAAATCGCTCAAACAAACCAAAACGCTGGCGTATGAATTTTCCATGGTTTTGGCGGTAATCAGTGCGATTCTGATTTACCTGCTCCGTGGAAAGATTGGACTACTGTTCGGTTCATCTGCCGAGGTAAACGCAGGGGTCATAAAGGTCATGCCGATCTTCCTTGTGTCGGTTCCGTTTGACGCCATCACACGAGTTTCCGCGGCGGCTTTCTACGCAACCGAAAAAAGTGTGCTGTCCTATGTTCTGACCTTTATCGAACCCATCATCATGCTGGTGTTGATGCTGATGCTGCCGCCGGTGTTTGGCGGTCAAATCACGATTTGGTGGAGCGCCGTATTTGCAAAGGTCATTACCGCATCAGTAAGCATTGTGCTGTCCGTTAGATACAGCGCACAAAGAAATCGATAACTTCCAGTTTATCGTTCTGATTTTCAACTGAATAACCACAGTAAAAACCGCTGCTACATGGAAGCTAACAAACCATGCAACAGCGGTTTTTCTTTACCGTTTTTTCCTTTGGCTGATAGGCGTTCCCATTTTCTTTGATTTTTTGAGAATCCGAATGAGCCAGCGGAATTCTTCTTCCGACAGATTTTTATAGTTGATACCGAGTTGCTTGCAATAAAGGATGACCAGCTTTTCATCCCGACTGCCCTTGAAATTTTCGACCGCTTCCAGATTTTCTTTCAGTTCATCGGCAACGGTGGTCTGGGGCGCACTCTCACTGTCCTTTTTGTGAGTTTCCCGAATATCCCGGATAATGAGATTGAGGTCATCCAGAACCATGTGGCTGAAATATTCATCATCGCTGATATGGGCGGCTTGCAGCACTTTCAAATGCGGGTCATCTTCGCCGGGGCGATACCGTTCAATGATTTCATGCCGGACGGTATCGACAAGTGCATTGAGATTTTGAATCTGCATGGTGGCAATCCCGTCCACATAAATCTCAATGTCTGCAAGAAACTTGATAAAATCTTTATGTGTGGCAAGCTCACAGAGCAGACGGTTGTTAATCCGACCGCTTTTCAGGAGAGCAACCATCTCATCATTCAAATGCAGCTCCGTCAATGACGTGTTGATCTGCTCCCTGTTCTCTGTCCGGCACAGTAGATAATCAACGGAAACCCCATAGAAGTCTGCCAGCGTGATAAGGTTGCCATGATTGATTTCCT
>NZ_JAJCIA010000030.1 GCF_020554845.1 Blautia faecis
TCCCACAAATTGTGACGCACATCTTGCAGAAAGCCTTTTTCAAACACGCTCTAGACTTTTTCAAACAGGCTTTAGAGTATTTTCAAGTCATATTTCATCTTCTTAAAATGCGTTTTCTATGGTATAATAATGATACTTTACTATTTTCAGGAGATCTAAAATGAAAAAGAAACAATTAAATCTCACCTCCGGTCCTATTTTACGGACTTTGTCTGAGCTGGCACTGCCAATCATGGCTTCTTCCTTCCTGTCTACCGCCTACAACATTACAGATATGGCATGGATAGGAATGCTGGGCTCTAAAGCAGTGGCGGGTGTGGGCGTGGGAGGTATGTACGTCTGGCTCTCCCAGGGACTTTCTTCCCTGGCAAGAATGGGAGGACAGGTAAACATGGCGCATTCCCTTGGAAGAGGTGACCAGAAGACTGCCGCAGGCTTTGCACAGGCGGCTCTGCAGCTTACCATACTCTTCTCTCTTTTTGTTACCTTGATCAGTATGTTATTTACTAATCCGCTGCTGCATTTTTTTGCATTAAATGATGCAGCGACTTACAACAGTGCCAGAATTTATATGCGGATTACCTGCGGACTGATCCTGTTTTCCTTCCTTTCCCAGGTGCTGACAGGTCTTTTCACAGCCCAGGGCGATTCCAAAACACCGCTGAAAGCAAACTTCTTTGGCCTGATACTGAATATGATCCTTGATCCGCTTCTTGTTCTTGGTGTAGGACCATTTCCCAGATTAGAAGTTGTAGGAGCAGCAGTTGCAACTGTTACCGCACAGATTATAGTTCTGCTGATCCTTGTTGCAGAAATTCTCCGTGACCACGGTGAAGCCAATGTACTACACAAAATCCGTCTGCTTTCACGACCGGATATTGCCTGTTTAAAAGGTGTCTTTCGCATTGGAACCCCCACTGCACTTCAGGGAAGCCTTTACTGTATCATCTCCATGATACTCACCCGAATGGTTTCCGGATTTGGGGACGGAGCGATTGCCGTACAGCGTGTAGGCGGACAGATTGAGTCCCTTTCCTGGAACACGGCTGACGGTTTTGGCTCTGCCCTGAATGCTTTCATGGGACAGAACTACGGAGCAGGAAAAAAAGACCGAATCAAATCAGGATACCATATTTCCATTCGGCTTCTGATATGCTGGGCTGCACTGATCACTATTGCCTTTGTATTTTTTCCACGGCAGATTTCTGTGCTCTTTTTCCACGAAGAGGAGGTTATCCGGCTTTCCGTTGATTACCTGCGGATCATCGGATTTTCCGAAATTTTTCTCAGCGTGGAAATGATGACTGTGGGCGCCCTGTCTGGTCTTGGACGTACACAGCTTTGCAGTCTGATCAGCGTTGGCCTGACTGTTATACGAATTCCTCTTGCACTAGTCCTGTCAAACACTGCACTGGGACTGAATGGAATCTGGTGGGCACTGACACTTTCCACCGTTTCAAAGGGAATTATTTTTTATTTTGTGTTCCAGTATATTTGCGAACATAGTTTGTTAAGAACTACAAACAGATAATAAAAGGATCCGGCAGATGATATTTTCACAACATCTGTCGGATCTTATTATCTAATAGAATTTTCTGCTACTCCAGGCAGTTATTCTCCTATGAGTACTTCTTTTCCTTTAAATGCAAATCCGTAATGATGAATCTTTTCATTATAAAACTTGAATTCCAGAACCATAGCCGGCAGACTGCCTTCCCTTTGAGGACGCGGAATCAGCATAATATCATAGCGTCCAAAACCACTTTCCCGATTGGAACGAATCATATAATTCTCCCGTCATTCCACCCAAAACACCTTGATTATACCATCTCGCCATGCCAATATCTACTAATTTCATAAAAATACCACAATTTAAGCGGTCTGTGCGCTGTCTTTCATCATCCTGTAATAGCAAGGGATCAGAAGTGCACACGCACCGAACCAGGCCAGTGGACTGGCAATACAGACAGCCGTATAGCCAAGGATTCCTGCCATTCCAACAGTAGCAATGATCCGCATCACCAGCTCGATCATGCAGGCTGTGAAAGGAGCCCGGCCGTTTTGCATGCTCTGAATGGAAGTGCGGTATACGGCAAGCAGACCAAGAATGAAATAAAATGGTGCCACAATTGTGAGATACATATCGGAATAATGATATATTTCCTGTGTTGGATCAGACAGAAACATCCGCACGATCGGATGGCGAAGGATGAGAATTCCAACACACATAAACAGGTTAAAAGCTTCTGTCTGAATCAGGCAGGCGCGTACTCCCTGACGGATTCTGTCCTTCTTTCCAGCACCAAAATTCTGTGCCACATAATTGGAAATTGCAGTCATCATAGCATTATTTACAAGGACGGAAAGCTGGTCTGCTTTGGAAGCGGCAGTGTAACCGGCTACTGCTGCCGTTCCAAGAGAATTTACCACAGCCTGCATAGCCAGCTGTCCAATACACATAACCGACATCTGAAACCCCATTGGAAAACCGGTTTTCAAATGAAGGACTGCTGCGTCTTTCAGGTCATAAAAATCTTCTCTGTGAAGATGAAGAATCTGAAATTTTTTCATTCCTACAAGCAAGGAAAGTACAGCGGAAAGGAACTGGGAAAGTATGGTAGCCCAGGCTGCTCCTGCCACTCCCATATGCATGGGAACAATAAATAAAATATCCAGAAAAATATTCAAAACAGAAGAAAATACCAGGAAATACAGTGGTGTTTTACTGTCTCCAAGAGCCCTCAGCATATTAGAGATCATGTTGTAAAAAACGGTTGCACCGGTGCCCAGAAGCACCACAAACATATAGTCATAGGCTTCTCCGGAAATATCCTCAGGAATCTGCATCCAGCTAAGTATCTGATGCGCAAGCAGACAACAGACAAGTGTAAGAACCACCGTAAAGGCAATACTTAAAAGAGTGGAAACAGCAATGCTTTTTCGCATTCCTTTTTCATCCTTTGCACCACAACGCTGCCCCAGGCAGATACCAAATCCACCGGTAAATCCATTGATAAAACAGAACACAAAGTAGATAATAATGCTGGTGGAACCAACTGCTGCAAGGGACTCTGCTCCCAGCGTTTTTCCCACGATCACAGAATCTGCCAGAGTATAAAAAAGCTGAAACAGGTTTCCTAAAATTACAGGAATGGCAAATTTCAGCAAAGACCAGAACGGATTTCCTGTGGTCAGATCCATTTCTTTTGAACGAGACATCTGTACCTCCCTCTTGCGCTGCACATGTGCTGGCGCTATAATAAAAATATAAACCACTTGGAGAATTGTATATGTCAATGCGAAAAATTCTGGTAGACGATACCAACAGAGAACTTTGCCCTCATGGAACCGAAAGCTTTCCAATGACAGTGAGTCATGATGATCTCTGGGATTTTGAAGGAAAAAGTGTTCCCATTCACTGGCATAATGATCTGGAGATCAGCCTTCCCAGAAAAGGAGAATCTATCTATCAGATTTATCAAAAAAGCTATCATCTGAATCCAGGAGAAGGTCTTCTCATAAATCGAAATGTGCCTCACAGCTGCCATTCACCGGGCAATCAACCAGCCAGATACAGCACCATTCTGGTCCGCCCGGACTTTATGTACGGAGACTTTGGAAGTGATGTGGAGAAAAACTGTTTCAGACCTTTTCTTCAAAACGCAGCAATTCCATGTGTTCTTTTGACGCCTGATACACCTTCGCACCAACAGATCCTGGAAAAGCTTAATCTGATCGAACAGCTTTTTGATCACAAACCTTACTGTTACGAATTGAAAATCAAAGGACTTCTATGCCAGATTTTCAGTGATATTCTCTTTGAGAGTCAGAACTATTCCTCCCATTACACGCCTTCCAATCAGCTGGAGCTTGAACGTCTGGAACAAATGCTGAATTATCTGAATACGCATTTTGATTCTGTAATATCCCTACAGCAGCTTGCAGATCATGTGCATCTGTCCAGAGAGGTCTGCTGCCGTCTTTTCAAAAAAATGACGGGCAAAACCATCACTGCCTATCTGGAAGAATACCGGGCGAAAAAGAGCTTCTCCCTGGTACAAAGCGGGCAGTATTCCATGACTCAGATTGCTGCCCTGACAGGCTTCAGCAATGCAAGCCGTTTTGCCATCGGATTCCGCAAGTATTTCGGCTGCAATCCCGGTGAATACAATTCTCTGAAAAGCCAGGATTAGTGCTAACTCAGTTTAACCTGTGTTGACACTTTCTTTTCAATGCACGCCTATTATATACCTGCTTGTTAAAAAAAGACGATTCTAACATTGTCATTTCTGATACAGATATTGACATTTTCCAATTGCAATATAATCTCAATATTCTCAGAGCTTTTTTTGTGTAAAAGAAGTATTGCAAAGTAATTTCCTGATCACACAAAGAAGCCCTCGAATGCCAGTAACATTCGAGGACTTCTTCTTTTATTTTTGTATTCAAAACTTGTTTAATTGGAGGCAAGCAGATCTTCCAGGTCCGCTTTGCTACTTGCTCATAACCGAATAACTGCTTCGCAGTTTATCAGAAGGAGCTTACACTCCTCCTGATACAAGAAAGTCTCCCACTGCGTATTGCTTTTCGCAATCGCCCCAGGGAACTTACTTGATTCGGTTAAATTGCTAACAAATTCTTAATTGCTTCCATATACACTTCCACAGCCTCTTCCATCTCAGAAACCAGAATGAATTCATCTGCTCCGTGAATACGATAATCCACCCCCAGTTTCTCCGGACCAAATGCAATAATATTTTTCAGAGATTTGGCATAGGTACCACCGCCAATTACCATTGGTTTGTTCTCCGTGTCGCCAGTCACATCCACATAAGCCTTGTACAGGGCATTTACCAGCGGAGATTCTCTTGGGAAGAACAACGGATTACCGATTTCCCCCACCTCAATACGGCCATTTTCATCTTCCAGATTACCCTCTATACGATTCAGAATATCATCCTTTTTGAAGGTTACAGGTACACGGATGTCGATGGTGCAGGAAATCACACCATTCTCTGTTTTTACGATTCCATTGCAGAAGGTCAGCTCACCAAATTCATCGGCAATTTTAAGGCCAACACCGGAGCCATCACAGGCAGTTCCAATGTGCTGATTATAAAATTTAACAAAATCGTCTTCAAAGCCTGCCTTTGCAAGACATTCCATGGTAACACCTGCTGCGTTGATACCAAGTGTCGGGGTGCTGGCATGAGCCGGTACGCCTTTTGCATAAATGGTGATCTGGTTTTCGGTTTCCGTAACTTTATATTCCTGCAGTTTTGTTTCGGAAAGCATCTGCTCCAGTTTCTCCTTAAGACCAGCTTCCGCCGGAATCACAGTGGTACAGTTATCGCATACTGCATTAGAAACAAAGCCACCATTCATGGAGATAATTCTGGTATTTTTGGAATATGCCATCATGGACATATAGCCTTTTTCACCATGAATACATGGGAAATTTGCATCAGGTGTAAAGCCGCAGGATAACTCTTCCTCTACCTCATTATAATGTGCCATACATTTGGAACCGGTCTCCTCATTGCATCCCATGATCAGACGGACTCTTTTGTTCAGTTTCACACCGGAATCCTTTAGAAGTTTCATCGCATAGAGAGCTTCAATTACAGGTCCTTTGTCATCTGTAGTTCCACGTCCGTATACATGGTCGCCATCTCGTGTCAGCTTAAATGGATCGTAGGTCCAGTCACCACCTACAGGTACAATATCAAGATGACCTGCAATACCTACGATTTCCTCGCCTTCTCCCATTTCGGCGTAACCACAGTAATTATCAAGATTTACGGTTTTAAAACCAAGCTCTCTGGCAATTTCAAGCCCGATCTCAAGTGCCTCTGCCGGTCCTTCTCCGAAAGGTTTCCCCTCTGACGGGGTGCCAAGCTGGGAATCAACGGCAACCAGCTTTCCAAGATTTTCAAGCATTTCCTCAGATAATGCATGGATCTGTTCTCTTGTATTCATAGATGTTATATTTCCTCCAAATTCTATTTTATCTGTGCAGAGCATTTCCACCAATTGTAATGACTCTCCCGGGTAACGTCTTTTCACAGCTGCTCCAACAGCTGCTTCTCCACATTTTCAAAGCCAATTCTCTCAATAGTCTCCGCAAAACGTTCTCCCTTTATTCCATTGTCACGGAAGAAAAGAATGGCCTTTTCAATCACATCCAGAGCTTCTTCTTTGGATGTAAAAATCCGGCCAAGGGCTTTTCCCTGAGATACTTTTTTACCCCAGCGTCCACCTATGTATATCTTATAGCCGTAAGCGCCGTCCTCAATGGTATGGAACGGACATTTTCCAACACAGCGGCCGCAGTTTTTACATATGTTTTTGTCAATCTGAATCTTCCCATCAACCACCTTTGCCACTTTGTTTGGACAGGCAGCCTCAATGGCACATTTCTTGCAGCCTTTACATACATCTGCATTGACGTTTGGAATTCTCTGTCCAATAATTCCTACATCATTCAGGTCTGGTTTCACACAGTTATTCGGACAGCCACCCACTGCAATCTTAAATTTATGCGGAAGTGCAACCTCCCTGTAGCCTTCATAAAAACGTCTGTAAATTTCTTCTGATACTGCATAGGAATCCAGAAGTCCATACTGGCATGTAGTTCCTTTGCAGGACACTACAGGACGTACCTTAGCCCCTGTTCCACCTGTTACCAGGCCTTCCTTCGCTATAAATTTCTGAAATTCTTCAATCTTATCGTAGGGAATTCCCGGGATTTCCACGGAAAGTCTGGTGGTATACAAAAGCTCACCGTTTCCAAATTTTTCTGCAGCGTCTGCCATACAGCGATGCTGTGCTGCAGTTACTTTTCCATTTGTTGTAAGAACTCTTGCTGAAAACAGGTCGGTTCCTCTGTTATTCAGAAAGCCCATTCCTTTTACTCTTTTTTCATCTTCCGGACTGATTGTTAATGCTGACATTTTTGATACCTCATTTTCTGATGTTATTCACTGATAATTTTTTCATCTATGAATTCTATTATAGCACCTGAATTGGTATTTGAAAAACGTTTTTCTCTGTGGTATTCTATAAGCATATAAATAATACAAACCGGAGGGATAATTTCTATGTTAATTTGTGATTATATTGTAGAATCTATTGACGGCGACTACGCTCACCTGCGCAGGACAGATCTTCCCGAGGAAGAACTGAAGCTGGTAGCAAGAGCGCTTCTGCCATTTGACATTACAGAAGGATGCAGATTACATTATGAAATGATGCAGTATACCATAGTTGACTGATATACTGCATAGTAATTCATTCGATTGTAAAACAACATTCAGGCATTTTCTAGCTCCGCATTAATCGTATCTTCACTGGCTGCCATTGCCTGCAGTGTCATGGTCAGCAATTTTTCCAGTTCCCATCCAAGCTGCTGCGCACCGCGCTCAATTACTTCCCGGGAGCAGCCTGCTGCGAAACCTTTGCTCTTGTACTTTTTCTTCAGGGATTTCAGTTCCATATCTTTAGTGCTCTTAGACGGACGCATTAAAGCTGCTGCCCAGATCAATCCGGTAAGTTCGTCTGCTGCAAAGAGCACTTTTTCCATCTCCTGTTCCGGTGCTACATCAATCGTTACACCGCAGCCTACGGTTATTCCATATCCGTGAGATACCACACTGTGTATCACATCTTCGCCTACCCCTGCCTCGCGAAGCATTTCCGGTGCTTTCAGGCAATGCTC
This sequence comes from Blautia faecis, assembly GCF_020554845.1. GTDB lineage: Bacteria > Bacillota > Clostridia > Lachnospirales > Lachnospiraceae > Blautia_A > Blautia_A faecis. The sequence goes on from NZ_JAJCIA010000030.1 coordinate 7,718, forward strand.
TTCCGGATAAAGCTCGAAATCAATGTCGTGAAGAAGCCCTACGATTCCCCAGTATTCAGCATCCTCTCCATATCCCAGTTCGTTTGCATACCATTTCATGACCGCTTCCACAGTCAGTGCATGCTGGATATGAAATGGATCCTTGTTGTATTTTTTTAATAATGAAAAAGCATCGTCTCTTGTGATTGTTTCCATTGTTGTCACTCCTCGTATGTCTGTATCTGAACTTGATTTCCGGATTTTTCTCCAATTACCCTCACTCACGAACATGTTGTAAAGTCCTGCTCCCGATTTTTCTTTATTGTCAAGCGGATATTCCAGGTCCGCTTCGCTACGTATCTCTACACCGAATAACTGCGCCGCAGTTTATTCGGTTAAAATCTCCTCTTTCTTCGCAAGCAGTGCCTCGCATGCTGCACATGCCGGACAATCACAGTATTTTTCACCTGCAGCTTTGCGCTCTTTTGCGTGAAGCAAAACATTTTTCACACCATCTGTACCAAAAACCTTAGCTCCCATATCAGACTCAGCAAAGGAAATCAATCCCTCGATAGGCATAATATCCGCTTCCATCTCTGCAACGTATGCTTTGGCTGCATCTGCTTCTTTTTCCGTTCCAACAGCATCCAGATAATTTTGTGCTGCGTCTTTGATCTCTTTACAAGCGGATGGTGCTGCTAATAAATCCCTGGTTAATTCACGAATTGTTTTTTCCATAATAAAACTCCCTTTCTGAAGTGTGTTCTTTCTATACTCTGTTTACCACATGAGCATATTCATGATTTGGAATAAAAGAAAAACCTTGCAAATACTATACATCGTTCTTTATTTATATACAACCATTTTGAGGAAAGTAATAATTTTGATACCAGTGTCAAAAGGTCAAAAAGCCTTATCGTGCTTGCACGATAAGGCTTTTGAATATCATAATTTTAATTCCCTGATAACAATTTTTTCCAGGGTTCGTATTCTTTCATATAAGCAAACTCTTCTGCGTTTCTGAAGCCTTCCAGCAATTCTTTTTTCATTTCTTCCGTATATGGATTTTCAACTTCCTGGAATTTCATATGTTTGTATAATTGGGATTCCTGAAAATCACATATGGTATCCACATTGTTCAGCAATTGCTTTGCAACCTGGAAAGTACCCTCCACATTGTTCTCTGCGGTCACAACATTCAACATTGCTGCACATTCATTGTATTTTCCCATATCAAATCCTGAAGCTAATGTACACATTTTCTCTGCCAGAAACCTTGCGTATCCATGATCTTTTTCCTCAAGAGCCTTAGTAATCATGATTCCAAAAGCCAAATTCAAGGTGGTATACTCTGAAAAAACAGCCTTTTCCAGCATCTCAAATGCCTCTTCTTTTTTCCCCTGCTTCATATATAATTGTCCCTGCTTCACCTTTTTCATGGGATCATAATCGGAAAAATAGTTTAAATATTTTTCTGCCATTTCATAATTCTTTTTTCGCAAATAAAAGCCAAACAGGGAATCAGCTGCATAGTGCTGAATTTTTTCATCTTTATCACTCAGCGCCATTTCGTACCAGGAATTGATCTGCTCATCGTACCTATCCGGATTCTCGCACATGCCAATGATCCGGCGCGAATCAAGCATTACCGCAATTTGCCAGATCAGCAAATTGCAGTTTGGATATTCTTTTATGGTATTTACAGCCCACTGATAAGTCTTCTCAAAGCCTTCCTCAGAAAACATTTTGTCCATTTTGTGGATCAGCTCTTCGATTTCAAAGTCAGTCAGATTTTCGCGAAAAGACAGCAAGGTATCAAGGGAAATATGCAGTAATCTTGCAATAGGAGCTAACAATTCAATATCAGGATTGGAGTTCCCCGTCTCCCTTAATTAAAGATATTGTTGGGTAAAAAAGAAAGGTCAGTCGATTTTGCCGATGAAGCGGTAGTAGATTTCTACTTCCTGCTCACGGCTTCCGTCCTCGCCCTTGACAGCTTCGTGGACGGTTATTTTTTCAATTAGAGTGTTCAGAAGTTCGGCGGTCAGCTCCACAGGGTTGACATACTGTTTCATCAGGGCAATCCACTTTTCAGCATCCGCTGCGGTCTGTACGGCGGCTTCCATCGTTTCGTGAAGCTGTCTTATTTTTGTTTCAAGCTCCTTTTGCTCGTTCTGGTACTTCTCGGACAGCATATTGAAGTTATACTCGGTTATGCGTCCGGCAGACCAGTCCTCATACATTTTAGCAAACAGCCCGTCAACCTCGGCTTTACGCTTCTCTGCCTTTTTCAGCTCCGCAGCCTGCTTTTTCTTCGCAGAGTTTCTTTCCCTGTCGCTGGCATTGAGCAGGCGTTTCAGCAGCTTGTCCTCGTCTTTCTGTGCCAGCATAGACCAGTATTGCAGTCTTGCAAGCACATAGGCATACAGTACATCATAGCGGATATAGTGCATGGAACACTGGCGTAATCCCTGCCCGTTCTTGCTGCAATGGTAGTACCCGTATGGGTTCTTATTCTGCTTGTTTTCCCCATAGGCTAAAGACCATCCGCAGTCTGCACATTTTATCAATCCTGCGAAAATCTGTGTCGTACCGTTTCTGCGTTTCCTGCGTCTGCTTGCAATCAGCTCCTGAACTTTTTGGAACACTTCTTCAGAAATGATGGCTTCGTGGGTATTTTCCACACGATACCATTCTTCCTGCGGCTTCCGCACCTTTTTCTTGTTCTTGAATGAAATGTTGCTCTGCTTGTTGTGAATGCTGTGACCGATGTAGGTTTCCTCTTTCAAAATGCTCTTGACCTGTGCTATCGTCCACGCATAGGCTTTTTCTGCGGGCGCACCGGCGTAGATATTGGCGAAAGTCCCGTATCTTTCATAGTTCAGCCAGCCGGGGGTAGGTACTTTTTCCTCCACCAGAATCCGTGTAATGCTGGCGGCTCCACGCCCGTGTACAGCAAGGTCAAAAATCTTCTCTACAATCCAGCGTGTTTCCGGGTCGATCAGAAGATGACCTTTTTTGTCCGGGTCTTTTACATAGCCCAGCGGTGCATAGGCTCCATAGTGTGCGCCATTGGCAAATCTTGTGTGCATGGCAGCCTTGACCTTTTTGCTGGTCTGTCGGGCGTGCATTTCATTCAGGATGTTTAAGAACGGTGCAAGCTCGCTTTCTCCGTTGATGGTGTCCACATTGTCATTGATGGCAATGTAGCGTACTCCCTTGCTGGGGAAATAGATTTCCGTGTACTGACCGGTCAGGATATAGTTTCTTCCCAGACGGGATAAGTCCTTTGTGACAACGCAGTTGATTTTCCCGTCTTCGATGTCATCAATCATCCTTTGGAAACTTGGACGCTCGAAATTTGTCCCACTCCATCCGTCGTCAATGTACTCGTCTACAACGGTCAGCCCATGCTCTGCGGCATACTGTCTAAGCATCATGCGCTGGGTCTGGATACTGCCGCTTTCCCCCTGTAATTCATCGTCACGGCTCAATCTCAAATATAGTGCAGTGTTATAAATCGTTGTATTGTATGGTTGTTTCACGGTTAAAAATCCTCCTTCTAAAAGAAACAACCCACGCTTATACAATACTCGCTGGTACAAGTATATCATAAGCGTGGGCTGATTGACAGTCGTTATTCCGTATTTTTTCAGGAAGCGGCGGCAGCGTGCTGGATCACATCTTCCAGCAGGCTGTCAAGCGGCTTCCCATCCTGTGCGAAATGCTCCGATACCTTGATACGGACTTTCCCCATGACAAAATACTGGGTGCCGTCTTTTTCGGTAAGCAGGGTGCCGCTGTTTTTGTTATTGCTCTCGTTTTTGCTTTTTGCCATAGGCAGTTACCTCCATAAATGAAATATGCCCGACAAGGGAATGTCAGACAGGTGTACAGCCGCAGACTGTCTCCGTGTCAACCAAACCGTGTCAACCGGCAGAAAAGACTTTGAAAACAATCCATAGGCGCTCTATTATTACTTTTTACTTTTTCTTTGATTTCTTGGTTGACATGGTTGACAAAGGAGAGAAATGCCCCAAATATCAGGCTTTTCCCCGTCAACCGGCTGTCAACCAAAGCGTCAACCAAACTGTCAACCGGTGGCTTTTCAGAATGGAAGTTCCATTTGCCGGGCTTCTTCTTCCGTGATTTCCTGAAAACCGTCCCCCTCCGGCGGAGCTTGGTTGACACGCTCCCAGCCTTTTTGAGAACCGTATTTCTTATACCGCTTCGGGCTTTTGTAGGCTACCCAGCCCTGTATGATGCCGCCCGCAATGCCGGTATTCATAATCTCGCAGATTGCCCGTGTCTCCCAGTCTGCCGGGGAATTTAAGTTCCCCAGCGCTTCCTCATAAAGCTGCTTGGAACATACCCTGTCGCCGGTGTAGTCCTCCAAATAGGCGTAGATCATGCCGGCCTGTGTGTCTTCCTGCATAAAGTCCTGCTGGTGGGCGTTCAGGTATCGGTTCATTTCCATGCTGAATGACAGCTTATACTTCCCACTGCGATAAACCGTCATGGCTTCCGCCCACATCTGTTCGATATACGCCCTCGCCGCCGCTTCATCGTCCAGTATGTGAACCTCCGCCCGTTCCGGGTACACCGTCACGGGGAGAAAGCGCCGGTTGCCGGTGCGGTCACGGGGCAAAAAGTCCTGCCGGTTGGTCGTCCCTCCAAATACACATTGCCGCAGCCGGTCTGCCGGATGTGTCTCATACGGCACTTTGTAGGTTTCTTTCTGGCGGCTTAAGAATGACTTGATTTCCTCAATACTCTTGGCGTTGGCTGTGGCAATCATCTCCGACATCTCGATAATCCAATGCCCTTGCAGCTTGCGGTACACATTTTCATCGTCCAGCTTTTTCAAATCGTCTGAAAACCATTCGTCCCTGCCTGCCAGCAGCCGGAAAAAGGTAGATTTCCCGGCTCCCTGACCACCAACCAGACAGAGCATGACCTCAAACTTGCTCCCCGGTCTGAATACCCGCCGGATGGCTCCCATCAGGAACAGTTTCAAGGCTTCATAGGTGTATTCGTCCGTATCGGCTCCCAGAAAGTGATGCAGGGCGTAACGGATGCGCTCTGTGCCGTCCCATTGCAGGCTGTTCAGGTAATCCCTGACTGGATGGTAGCGGTTTTCATTGGCAACAATCTTGATGGCGCTCTGCACCTTTTTCTCGCTGGTAAGCCCGTAATTTTCTTCCAGATACAAAAGCAGGTAGTTCATGTCCATGTCGGTCAGCGTGGTACTGGTGCGCTCCCAGCCCAGCGGCTTCACAATGTCAATCTGCTCCGTCAAAAGGTTCAGGCGCAGCGCCCCGCGAAACAGAGGGTCACGCTGGAACACCGTCAGGCAGTTTCGGATGCTGTTCTTCACGCCGCCTTTCTGCGTCCCCTCTAATGTTTCCCGGATTTCTGCCGGTGTCTGCGCCGGTTCCATTGTGTCCATCGTCCTTTTGACCGCTTCCTGCGTTTCCGGCGGCAAGCTCTGAAATTCGCTGTTCAAGCCGCAACACCTCCTTTCCCTGTGCGGCGATCAATGCCGCTTTTTCTTCTATTTCTCCGTATAACAAAATATCCAAAAGGTATTCTGTGTAGCTTATCCTCTGCAACGCTTCCACAAAAAGAGGATGCCAGATGGCATCCTGCGGCTGTGGGGCGTGTGCTGTTTTCCAATGCTCCAGCAGGCGCAGATAATCGCATAGCACCCGGAAACAATACCGTTCCGTTTCCTGAAATCTCTGCTCCGCTGATTTTTGTCGGGGCTGTGACCTGTTGTGACGCTTCCTATCTGGCGGCGCATTGCCGGATTTCTCATAGGAAACGCCGAAGTCCTCCGCAAGCCTGACCGCAGCTTCCCGTTTCCCCAATCCATGCAGCAAAGCGGCAAAGTCGATCACATCCCCGGAAGCCCCGCAGCCGAAGCAGTAAAAGCGGCTGTCCACTTTCATGCTGGGCGTGCGGTCATTGTGGAATGGACAGCAGACCATGCCGTTTCTCCCCACCCGGATTCCATAGAATGAAGCAGCCTGCCGGGTGGTAACAGACTGTTTCACCGCTTCAAATACATTCAAATGCTCCCTCCATAAAAATACTGGTAGCGGTAAAGCTGCCGGTTATATCATAGCTCCATCTCATGTTTCTTTCTCTGTACTGCCTGTGGCTGCTCCCTCCGGCGCAGTGCGGTATCTACGGCGTTCTGCACCTGCCGTAGCCGTATGACTTCCTCCCGGAGTGGCTTGTGCTGCGGAGACAGTTCGGCATACTCTGTTTTTAACTGTGCGTATTCCTGTTTCCATGCTTTCAGGGCAATGGGTTTTCCGTCCAGTTTTTCTTTCAAAATACGGCGGGCGGCATAAAACAGCCGTAACTCCGCATCGTGGGATGTTTCAAATTTCTCCCTCTGTTTCTTAAACTTGATATTGTTCAATTCCGTATGAACAGGTTTTAGCCGCTGGTAATTCTCGCCCTCCCGTATCAATTCCTGCAATTCCTTTATCCGGGCAGATTTCTTTTTCATGGAGTCGCTTAACGCTTCAAATTCTTCGTTGACAGAGGAAAGACGCTCCTGCAAATCCTCTAATGTGAGCAGCTTGTTTTCCGTCAGATAATTGACGGCTTCGGCAAACTGCTTTAAGTTTCCGGTTCTGGCTTTATTGCTCCATGCCCCTGCGTTGCGCTGGTTGTAATAAGCGATCAACAGGTCGGCAAGGCTCGGTGTCTGCGGTTTGGAAAGTTCTTCTTTTACCTCTGCCATCCAGACAAACAGGGCTTTGATCTTCTTCCTCACATCCTGCATGAGCCGGTTGGTGGCTTTAATCCAGCGGTTCAGTTCCCCTTTCTCGGTGCGGATGCCCTTTGCTTCCATCTGCCGGACATTAGCTCCCTCGTGGACAGTAGGTATCAGGTCAAGCCCCTGCCGCACATAGGAACGGTGGTCGATACGCACATCCAGCCCTTTTTCCTCAAATTTTGTATTAACGGCAGCCGCCCACTGCTCCCGCCAGTGTTCCAGCGTTTCCGGCTCATGCCAGTCTGTTGTATGGACAGCGTTAAACATATAATCGCCGTTTTTATCCCGGATTCGGTTTCCATCTTCATCAAGAAGATATTCCCGACGCTGTTTTTGTCCCCATGTGCCATCCGGGTTCAAAGGCCGCATGGTTGTCATCACATGAAAATGCGGGTTAGGGATGCCGCCGTCCTCTTTCTCCGGGCTGTGAAAAGCAAGGTCGGCAATCATGCCTTTTGTCACAAACTGCTCCTGTACGAACTTCCTCGCCAGCTCCATGTTTTCTTCCAGCGTCAATTCATTCTGCATGGCAATATCAAAGGAATAGGCAAGCTGTGCTTTTGGATGTTTCTCGCAGTTCTCCACAGCATTCCAGAGGGTCGCCCGGTCAAGATATATTTCCGGCGCATGGGGCGGCAGCATGATTTCCGAAGCGATCACGCCGCCCTTTTTGGTGTAGTCGCTGACTTCTCCATAGTAGCTGCTGTAAAGACGCTCCCCGGCTCGATAGGCTGCGCTGGCAATGGCGCTCTGACCGGCGCTGCGCTTGATCTGTGCGATTGAAAAATGATAAAGTGCTATCCTTAGTCACCGCCTTTCTCCTGCCCGGAAATACGGGCGTGGTTCTCTGTGGCAGACCGGATGAAATGCTCCGCCTGCGGCAGATTCAAAATGCTTTCCATGAGGGAATAAAATTCCGCTTCGGATAGCTCCTTTGTCTGTGGTGCAATGCTCTCAATAGCTGCCCCACGGGTAATCAGCCGGTGCGTCCTCTGTTTCCGGGAACCGCTTTCCAGATACGCCTGCCGGTTTTTCAAACGCTGCATTTTCCGTTTTTCCTGTTCCAGCAGGACAGTGGTTTTTTCATATTCCTGCTTCAACTGTTCCAAAGATTTTTCCATGTTCTCACATCCTTTGCTGATAAGATAAAGAAAGACCATCCGCAGACAGTCCGTGTGTCAGTGCTTCTATAAAACCCGATGAAAAGGGAAAACCGCAGAGCGGATTTCTCTTTGCGGCGGGTACACAGGGGATAGCCGCTTTAGCGGCGCAAGGGGGTGTAGCCACCTTGTCGGAGCGAAGCGAACGCAGACCTCGGATTGCTGATTTTATCAGCGGCAGAGGTAAGCTCCGCAGGACGCACGATACATGGTCTTTAGACTATGTATAGAAGTGCGCCCTTAGTTCCTAAGGGATTTTGCCGTTTCCGGCAGTCTTGTCCTTTTTCTTGGAACGCTTGGAAAGATACTTCGGGCAGTCAACCACAACCGCCCGGAAGCTCTGTTTACATTCGTGCTGGCATTTCCGGCACAGTTCGTTGTAAGTGATACGGCTGCGGTCATTTAAGAAGAAAGACCATTCCAACCGCCGCTTGTTACTCATTCTTGCCATAACCGGCTCCTTTCTCCGTTTCTATCTGATGTACGCAGATAGGCTGTTTTGATGTAGCGTCTCGGTATCATTTTTAAGTTTTTTTCCCTCTGTATGCCCCTTTGGAAAGTGCGGCAGTATTGCAAGTCAGGGAATGATACCTCACGCTTATTTGTCGCTTCCCGGTACGGTTTCGGAGCCTTTTGCCATCCATTCAAAGAAAGCAATTTTGCTGACCTTGATAAGTCTGCCCCTGCGGAACGCTGGAAAGCCGGGTGTGTGTACCAGCTCATAGGCGCTCGCTCTTGAAATTCCCATAATCCGCTGAATGTCCGCCACATCCAGAACCAGCGGTAAATCCTCGTAGCTGTTCAATCTCTTTTTATCGTTCATTCTGTTCCTCCCATAAATCAAATAGGTTAAAATGCTTCCTGTTGCCGTTCTCCCCAAAAGCCGTTTTCCTGCCCCATTCCTGCGGTGTTTCCCTGCATTGGTGCGCCGAATGCGTCACTTCTCCTGCCGGTCATATCCCTTTTGGACGGTCATTCACTTGTCAAGGTACTGTGCGGTACGAAATTACCAACCGCAATCATCATAGCGTACTATCCTTGACAAAGCAATGATTCTGCGATACCATGAGTGTAACGAATATAACTGAATTATATAATTACCATAAACAAAGGCAGGGGATAGGGATGGAGAATCAGTTTATACGGCATGAGCCATGTTTTGAGAGGATTTTGTTTGTCCTGACGCTGGACAGGAAGAAAATGAAAGAGCGGATTTTGATTGGGGAAGAACAGCAGATCCGCTTCCGTCTGAACGGGAGCCAAAACGCAGAGGTGCTTTGTGATATGACACGCCCACTGGGAACTTTTTTGATAAACTTTGAGCGTGACACGGACAGAGACTGGAACTTATACGGGCTTTCTCCGCTGCGGCAAGCTCTCCACTCCAACCGATGGAAACAGCCGGAGCTGGAGCAGGCGGCAAGCGAATTTCTTTGGGAGAAATATCTTAGCAACGACCCTCTGAAAATGTATGTGGCGTTCCGTATCTGGAACAGCTATCTGCTTGCCAGAGAACCCCGTGACCGTAACGCTGCCTGTGACCGCTTCATGGATAAAATGAGCAGACTGACCGGGGTATTCCAAAACGAAACCATGAGCTTTGACAGGGAGACAGGAAAACCGAAACAATTTCAAGCTGGCAGCCTTTATTTCAAAGGCGCACCGTCAGAAGATACCCGGCTTGACCTCTGGTTCCCGGACAACCGGCGCACAGAAGAATGTGTGTCTGCCTATGCGTCCCTCTACCCGTTGATTACCTATTATCTGAACAGGCTGAATGACTGGGGGCTTTGCTTCCGGCGGTGCAAGGTCTGTGGAAAATATTTTCTGGCAAAGAGCCAGCGGTATGAGCTGTGCAGCGACAAGTGCCGAAAAGCACAGGCGCTTCAAAACAAGCGGGAATTTGACGAGAGGTCAAGAGAAAATAACTATGACCTGCTTTATAAAAATGAATGCCAGAACTGGCGCAACAAAATAAACCGGGTAAAAAATACCGCAGGCTTTCCGGCTGACCGTCTGGAAAAAATACAGGCTTCCTTTTCCGACTTTAAGAAAGAAGCCTTACAGAGAAAAAAGGCTGTAAAAACAGGAACGGCCAGCCCGAAAGAATTTACGGACTGGCTGTATCAGCAGAGTAATGTAATTGTTGAGCTGACCGAGATATGAAAAACTTTCTATCGTCAATTTCGCATTATTGCAATAACAGATTGCTTCTTCCATGAATGGTAATATTATCATCAAACTTTTGGAAGAACTATAAATGTCCGAGGTGCCTTTGATTTCGACAAAAAAACAGGCTGAATTGTTACAAAGCTCGGACATTTCAAAAATTTTTTGAGAAATGGCGAAAAAAGCGGGGCAGCACACGCCGCCCCGCCGATCCCATACGGTTATTCCATCGCCCGCATTTGTTCGATCAGGGATTGTTTTTTCTGTCTGCGGACTGTCCATACAGACAAAATCAGCTCCATTCCGAACAATACCAGAATGAACAGACCCATTTCCAAAACCGGGAATTTGTAAGGCACTACTTTTCCGGCAAAAGCTCCTACACTAAATTTGCTGCAAGCAAAGATGGAAGCCGGAAGCCCAACGATCAGCGTCGCCAATGTTGCAAAGAATGCATAGCACAGCCCCTCGCAGATATTCATTTTACATAGCTGCTTTTGGGTCAGTCCGATGGAACGCAAAACACTGTTTTCCTGTTTTCTGGACATTTGATTAGAGAGGGTCGTGTTAATTAGGTTGATAACGCCAAAGAGGAATACCAGCCATGAAAGTACCTCCATACTGCCAAATACAAAAGAATTTATATTTTTTTCATACTCAATTACAGTGTTAATATCATCTAATGCAATATCCGTATGAGCGGATATAATATTTTTTAATTCATCCCTCACATGATCCGCTTTTTGGGGATCACTTACAATGCTCCATGAATAATCGAAAGAGGTGATTTCCGGGTGCAGTTCATGGAACAATGCTTCCGGTGCAAATTCCAATACACCGTCAAAGTGATGTGTTCCATGTCCATTATCCAGATTATTGTTAAACACCCCGGATATAGTAACCGGAATGGTTGATTTCCCGGAGATAAGTTCAGCTGTTTCTCCGACACCTATATGTTCACGGTTACTTGTTGCCGAATCAATTAGGATGCTGTGTGTATCCGTCGGCATAGTGCCCTCTATCAATGAAGCTTCAACCTTAGAATAATTTTGATCAGTCAGTATATCACACATACCACCATATTCAATTCCGTTGACGTTATAATTTATATGAAGGCTTTGCCTTTTTGCAATCACATCGGTTACACCGTCAATAGACAAAATTTCCTGTTTGAGTTCCTCATTCAGTGGATTTCCTGCTGCCATGACTTCTTGTTCTGACAACTTTGAATCCAGATAAACCTTATAGTCACCATCCGGGAACTCTTGTCTTGCAAGCGCCTCTGGGGAGCGCAGCAAAACAATGGAGGATACCACAAGCAGGATAATTCCACCCAAACTCAATGAGGCTACAATAGCAACGGTCTTTTTGCGGTCACGCTTAAAATTCGCAATTCCCATTGAAACAGGATTGAGCTTGATATTCTTTTTCCGGCTGCGGATGTCCTTTTGCGCCGGGGTAAAACGGACGGCTTCAATGGGGGAAATTCCTGCCGCTATTTTCACCGGCTTACGGATGGAAACAGATACCATGATCCAACTGCTTATGAGTGTCAAAATAACCGTTGCCACATAGGAAACAGCGTTAAATCCCTTGGAAAACAGGAGAAAACCAGCGCATACGCCCAGCACTGTACCGATCAAAATTCCGATACTGCCGAGTTTGCGTCCCTCTCGCTTTACAATCCGCTTGATTTGCTTTGGCGTTGCACCAATCGTCCGAAGCTGTCCGTAGCTCCTGATTTTGTCATTGATGGAGATACGGAAGATACTCTGGATCACAATATAGCCGCCGATCAGAACAATGGCAATCACGCCAGCCATCAGTGCAAAATCAAAGGATTTAGAAGCATAGGCAAAATACTTGCTGTTCATTTTGGGCATAGGAAGCTGATATTCCTCCGCAATCTCCCTGCAATAAGAGGTCATCAGTTCTTCGCCCAACTGGTCGCTGTTTTTGAAATGGGCATAGGCACGATACCCAGCCGGGTCAAACCCATCCCATTCTGTCAGGGCAGCGTTGGAAAGAATGATCGCGCAGGTATTTGCTTCTTTCTCATTTACGCTGTCCATAATGCCGGTAACGACATAATCACCATGAAAGCTCTCGGTGTCTAAGGTCACAGTGTCCCCGATCTTGGCATTGTTTCCATAGGTGGAAAGAAAGTATTCGCTTACGACAACTTCATTTGCTTTTTCAGGAACCCGGCCCTCTAACAACTCCATCTGCACCTTGGTAATCTCCATCATTTGCGCGTCACAATACACATAGGACGCATGATAGCCCTGTTCCGAAAGTTCCTCACCCAGCATATAGTAGCCGCCTACGCGCTCAAACTCTGGCACTCCTTTCAGGGTTTCAATGTCGTTTTCCTCTACGCCCATCCAAACCGCCTCATAAGTATCGACAACCTGATTGCGCTGCATTTGTGTCAGGGAAGTGGACACAATTCCCGTAAAGCAGATTAGAAACGCCGCCAGCGCAACGGCAATCACCACCATCAGATTCCGGCGCTTCTCGCTTTGCAAACTTTTCTTTGCCAGTTTCTTTGTAATGGCGCTGGTATCATTTTCAAAAGGCCATGTCATATCTTGCCACCTCCTTATTCCACGATCTTGCCGTCCTCAATGCGGACAATCCGATCTGCAAGGCGGGCAATGTCGTTGTTGTGGGTAATCATCACTACGGTTTGCCGAAACTCTGCGCTGGTGCGCTTGATAAGCCCCAGCACCTCGGCGCTGGTCTTACTGTCAAGGTTGCCGGTCGGCTCGTCGGCCAGCACAATGGCCGGTTTGGTAATCAGGGCGCGGGCAATCGCCACACGCTGCTGCTGTCCGCCGGAAAGATTGTTCGGCATGTTTTTCAGTTTATCTTCCAGCCCCAGCAGGTGAACGATCTCGTCCAAAAACTTCTGATCCACCGTGTCCCCGTCCAGCTCCACCGGCAGGACGATGTTCTCATACACATTCAGGATCGGAATAAGGTTATAGTTCTGGAAGATAAAGCCGATGTTGCGGCGGCGAAAGATGGTAAGCTGTTCGTCGTTCATCTTCGACAGTTCTTTGTCCCGGACAATCACATTGCCAGAAGTAGGGGTGTCCAGCCCGCCCATCATGTGAAGCAGGGTAGACTTGCCGCTGCCGGAGGTTCCCACAACGGCCACAAATTCGCCGTCCTCCACGGAGAAGTTCACACCGTCAAGGGCGCGGGTGATGTTCGGCTCTGTGCCGTAATACTTTTTCAGGTCGATAGTCTGTAAAATGCTCATAAAATTCAATCCTTTTTTTGTTTGTTGTAAATGCGGAACGCTGCTGCGCCGGTGGCCGCCAACTGCACCAGAATCAGCACAGCGAACAGGCCGAAGCTCTCATAGTAGAACAGTTCATCCCAAAATAGGAGAACATCACAGAGAGCAGTCAAGGCAACCGTCCAGCGGATGTGCCGGGCCAGCCATTGCCGGAACACCAGCACAAGGGCAACGGGCGGGACGATCAGCAGCGCCAGATTCAAAATCAATGTCGGGGTCAGTTCCATTGCGTCGCCTCCTCACTTTTGTTGATAAGGGTATTGTAAAACCCAAATGTCCGCGAAATGTTACAGCGGCCAAAAAATTTCATTGAAAATCGGGGTGAAATGTTACAACGCTCGGACATTTCAAAAAATTCACGGCGGACAGCCGGAAATGGTCGTCCGCCGAATCATACTACACAATCTTTTAGATAGATTGATTGTGAAATAATTTCAATCCAATCACCACATCTATCATAAGTTCCACAATGAGAATTATACTAATGGCAACATTAAAATTACATAGGTTATATAATCCGATATAGATTTCACAAGTAAGAAATACAACTTGCAGACACAAATTTAAGTATGTCACTAAATGCTCGTTAGTTCTATTCCACAATCTAAACAGGAACATTGTAAAAATAGGTTTTCCCGTAAAAGCAAAAAGCACTGACAATACCGGCACCAAAAATACATAGTAAGAATCTACTGCATTGCTGGGGGATGTACCTACCCATTGAATTGCTATTTTATCAGGAACAACGAAAAATAAAACAATAGATAAAATAACATTGATTATTAAGATGATTGTTGTTGCTTTGCAAAAATTGATTTTTTTCATGGTGTTTTCTCCTGTTATAAGTGTGCTTTATTTAGTCGGCAACATAATGGAAAATTCCGAACCCTTGCCCGGCTCCGAAACCACTTTGATATAGCCGCCCTGCCGTGTTACGATCTCGCGGGCCAGATACAGGCCAATGCCCACGCCCTGCTGTTCGTGTACTTCTTCCTCACGATAGAAGCGCCGGAAGATGGCGGCCTGATTGCTTTCGGAAATGCCCTTGCCGGTGTCGGCTACTTTGATTTCCACATACATTTCCCACAGCACCACAGACACAGCGATTTTCCCGCCTGCCGGGGTGTACTTCACCGCATTGTCCAGCAGGTTAAAGAGGGCTTCCGATGTCCACTTGCTGTCATGGGAAACGGTCAAATCCTCCGGGCAGTCCACGGACACGGCGATTTCCTTTTTCTCCGCTGCATACACGATCCCACTCATGGCCTGTGCCACGGTATCAAAGAGGCGGCCCGGTTTCTTGTCCAACTGGATCACGCCTGTTTCCAGACGGGAGGTTTTCACAAGGGCCTGAAAGAGAAAGTCCAGCTTATCCGTCTGGCTGCGGATTCCCCGGATAAAGTCGGTGCGCTCTGCCTCGGCCATAGGCTTTTCCAGCAGGGTGTCCGTCGCCATTTTCAGATTGCTTACCGGCGTTTTCACCTGATGGGAAATATCCGATACAAGGGTCTGTAACTCCTGCCGTTCCTCGTCCACCCGGCGGCGGTTCTCCTGCATGATCTGGTAGAGCCTTGCCAGACGGTGCCCAATTCTGGCAAGCTGGGTTTCGCTGTCCTCTGGGCGCTGGGGCGCTTCATTCCCGGCGATCATGTGGTCTAAGGTCTGGCACAGGTCAGCGGTAAACTGCGACAGCCGCTTTCCAAACGCCTGCGTCAGTACGAAAATCCCCACAAGGGCACACAGCAGCAGCGCCCCGCCTGTCAGCAGCACCGCCGTCTGTTTTGTCACAAAAAACAGGACTATGGTGATCCCGGACATGGAGAGGACAAGCCCTATTGCCACCCGGCCAAACAGCCGCTTTACCGAGAGGTTTTGAACCTTCATTTTGCCTCGCCTCCCGTCCATTGATAGCCCATGCCGTAAACAGTCTTGATGTAGGGTGCGCCGCCGTCGGATTCGATCTTGCTGCGAATCCGGCTGATGGAGGTTGTCAGGGTGTGTTCGTCTACAAACCTCTCGTCTATATCCCACAGCTTTTCCAAAAGCTGCCCACGGGTCAGCACTTGCCGGGGATTTTTACGAAACAGGTTCAGCATTTTGTACTCCATCGGGGATAGGGTCAGGGGCTTGCCGTTTAGGGAAGCCGTCTGCTCCGAGAAGTCCAGAAACAGCCGTCCGTCATCGTAAATGTCCTTAGCCGGTTTGTGGTGTTCCAGCATGGCGAACATGGCTTTGATCTTCCGCTGCAAGGCCCCGATTACAAAGGGCTTTGTGATGTAGTCCACCGCGCCCACCTCATAGCCCCGTATCTGGTCGCTCTCCTGATCGTTGGCGGTCAGGAATATTACGATGGTGTCCGGGTGCTGGGGCTTTATCAGCTTGCACAGTTCAAAACCGTTCCCGTCCGGCAGGTTGATGTCCAGCAGCACTAAATCAAATTCCCGCTGGCGGATGGCTTCGGCTGCGGTTCTGGCATTTAGGGCAGAAGTCACGCCGTAGCCGTCTGCGGTCAGGTTATAGTCTAACATCTTATTCAAAAAACTGTCGTCCTCGACAATTAAAATCTGCTCCATATTCTCACTTCCTTTGCTTTTTGCAGATAGTATAACAGGCAAATGTCCGAGAATTGTTACAAGGACAAATATATTTATCATTTTACAGCTTTTTTATGTGTACTGCAATTTTATAAAAGAAAGGACAGCAGTATCATCAAATTGCTGTCCTTGCGGTTTATTATAGCTGGTAGTGTATAAGCGTGGGTTCATCATATTTGGTGTGGTATCTTTAACTATGGGAAACTCCATTTTCCCACTTATTCACCGCCGGAGTGGTTACTCCCAGACGGTTTGCCATTTCTTCCTGCGTGTAACCTAATTCTTTTCTATATTTTTTAATCACATTTCCAATATTCATCATATTTTTCTCCTGAGTCAAGCGGATATTCCAGGTCCGCTTCGCTACTTGCTCATAACCGAATGCTGCTTCGCAGCTTATTCGGTTAAAATTCCAAAAGCTTTTGTGATTAAAGCATAGCAGAATTGACAGATGAGCACAATTGAATTGTTGTTAAATACATTTCATATTTTTTAACTGTTAGGAAAGTTAAAAATTCAATTACAAATTTTATCAGAAAAGGCAGGTAAATAACTTTTCTCGACCCTCTTTTTAAGCTTTGCAATATACTTATTACGAACATCTTTCCCATATTTTGCATATCCTAACAGCAGAAGTCAAAAAGGAGTCTCTGTATGAAGAATAAAAAATGGATCTCACTGGCAGCAGCTGTGATTCTTGCAGTAACTGCACTGCCAGCCACAGTCTTTGCTGCAAAGGATGGAGAATCAAAAGAGGAGCTTACAAAGGTTACCTTAAACGAAGTGGCACATTCAATTTTCTATGCACCGCAATATGTGGCGATTGAAGAAGGGTATTTCGCAGAGGAAGGGCTGGATCTGACACTTGTCACAGGATTTGGTGCGGATAAGACTATGACTGCTGTCATTTCCGGAGAAGCTGATATTGGATTTATGGGGGCCGAGGCATCTATCTATGCCTATCAGGAAGGTGCCACTGATCCGGTTGTGAATTTCGCACAGCTCACCCAGAGGGCTGGAAACTTCCTTGTGGCAAGGGAAGAAATGCCGGATTTCTCATGGGATGATCTGAGAGATACGAGAGTTCTTGGCGGTCGTAAGGGTGGCGTACATATATCCATGTAAATTATGAGACGATTGTGGTTTTGTGCAACTGGGTGGATGGGATGAATAGTGCGAAGAATGTATAAAAGAAAAAGGGGAGGGGCCTTAAGCACCCTCTCCCGATTGCAGGCTTCACAAGTTTCTGCAATCTGATCACTGATGAATACTATATTCTACTAAAACGCAATAAAAATATAGAAAATTATTAAGCTACCTGTGGATAGTCAATAACTGCGATTTCCTGCATTAATTTTTTCGCCATATCAACAATTAATTCAAGGCGTTCAGCAACTTCGTCTGTATAGTATTTTTCGCCACACTGATCACATTCAAGGCATGGAACATTTTTGATTACGATAATACAATTTTTATAATTTACGACGTGCGTTGTTGTGCTATTGACAGTTGTACTATTCTTACAATACATACACATATCCATCACCTCTTTCTTCGAGTTTTCAAATCATTTTCAAATTTCTTTGTGTCTGGGTAATATGCGGTTATGATATATATATTTATATTATCACATCCGGCGACAATATGCAAAATCCGGCCATTTACATTATATCCAAAAATCAGACAACTGGGATTTGGATAGTCATCAGGATAATCTTCTATAATTTCTCCGGTTGCAATTCCATTTTTTACATCAGCACGACTGATATCTCTTTCCTGCATCCGTTGCAGACAATGCTGTGTCCAGAGTATTTTTGACTCTGAACATAATTTCTGATATATATCTAAATTCATTCGCTCCCTCCTTAATTTTTGCTGTAATGTATATGTATTATACAACAATTTTATTGCTGATAGCGCCTCAAAAATATTTACAAGTCAGGTAAAAAGAGGTCAGTTAAGCCATTCAGGTCGTGAACGATAAAATTATTTTAAAGTGGACAGACACAAAAACTGTCCACTTTTTATATGATAATGATAGAAAATTTAACAAAAAGGATGTGATAGCCTTGCGTAAACCAACGTATTATCTCTGGCGCAGCGACTTCTCCTCGCAGGAAAAATTTGAAGCTGAATGTAAGAAATATACGGATAGTGGTTTCCGGGTTGTCACATTTCTGGATGGGAACTCGGATGCCGATATTCACAATGGTATCAAAGCAATGGTTAGAAATCACTGGGATGATATATCATGATTTCAACAAGCTGGAATTTGCTGCAATACCCAATCTTCTCTTTTTAGAATGTTTACCTCATTTTCTTCCGTTGTACCGAATGCTGTCTCATAGGTATCAAATGCATAGTGCTTGAAACCACTTTTTTCCTGAACTCTATGAGATTGCTCATTCCACAAGAAGTGACCACAGAAGATTACATCAAGATTAGCGTTCTCAAAGAGAAAACGAATTACTTCTTTCAACGCTTCCGGCATCAAACCTTGTCCCCAATATTCTTTGCTCAGAACATAGCCTATCTCACGGCATTTCTTATTTTTAAATTCCGGGAAGTGAGTTTCATTGTATTTTTCGATCCCAACAGAACCTATTACTTTGCCCTGATATTCGAGTGCAAATGTTTTCTTATGGCTAATGAACATATCAAGAATAATCTTAGATTCTTCCTTGCTTTCATGAGGCTTCCAACCCGCCATTTGCCCGACTCCATCTACTGAAGCGTAGGAATAAAAGTCATCAAGGTCGGATTGCCGCCACGGGCGAATCAACAAACGCTCTGTTTTTAGGATAACATTACTTATATCTATTTCAGGATTCATAATATTTTACTCCTCTAAATTTCGATTTCACGCTTTCTTAATTGGATGTCTAATTACAGTTTTCCATTTTTCCGGGGCAACCTTTCTTGCATCAGACATATAAATCTCGTGGTGCAATCTATCTTTGTTAATATCATTCACATACCCATTTTGTTCTAAATAAGTATCCATAAGCGCAACGGTTGCTGGCTCATCATCAAAAGAACCTATGTGCATAATTTGGACGCATAATCCTTCATCAATCGTAAGATACTCTGCGGATGAACAATCGAGTTTCTTCTTTTTTGTTGCTGTTTCTACCGCCCAGTCAAAATCAGCTTTAGAAATGAAATCAGGCAGACGAATGACAGAAATCCAGTTAAAAGCAGATTTATTTGTATAATCTACACCCTCGACATCGTCCTGCCACCAAAAGCCTTCCAATGGCGGGACAACATATTCAAAAAAACCTTCAATTTTATAATCTGTCTTGTAACTCATTTTTAATGTGTATGCAACAGCATATAAAACACTAATCGCTTGTTGATATGCACCGCCTTCTTCGTTTGGATTGCCTTTACCTCTGACTGCAATGTAATTAGCCTTCGGGACATTTACAATCTCTGGTTTTTTCTTCGGCATATAAAATTCTTTATATTCTTTCTTAAAATCAAAAGCCATAACTACCTCCGTCAAATTTCCAAAATCTATTAAATATTTTCTTAAAATCATATCAAATCTCACATGTTTTCGCAATCTATCATCAATATCAAATATTTCATATGTTTAAATTCCTTCAATTTGACTATATACTTTTTCTTACCCATTATATATATAATAAAATTACATAGTGCATAACATTTGTATTTACATTTAGAAAGGAACAATTATGAATGCAGGATATGTCCGTCTCTCCAGAGATGATGAAAAGAAAAATTACGTTTCCATAGAAAATCAGAAGCTGATCATCAGTCAATATGCCGATGATCATGGTGTAAAAATTGACCGCTGGTATGAAGATGATGGAATTTCCGGTTATATCTTTGACAGACCGGGATTTCGTCAAATGATGGCAGATCTGGATAAAGAGATTGATACCGTATACGTCAAAGACTTCTCCCGTCTTGGCAGACATAACGCAAAGGTGCTTCTGCTTCTGGATGAGTTTCAGGAACGTGGCAAACACCTGATCGTCATTGATGATAATTATGATTCTATGGATTCCAGTGATGACACCATTGGTATCAAAACCTGGTTTAATGAAAGGTATGTGAAAGATACCAGTAAAAAGATCAAACGAGCCATCGGAGCAAGGCAAAAAGAAGGAACTTTGATCACCAGACCGCCTTTTGGATACCGGCGCAATGAAAAAGATAAGACGATTCTGGAAATCGTACCAAAAGAAGCAGAATATATTAAGCAAATTTACGACTTATATCTTTCCGGTTCCGGCTATCGAAAAATCGCCACGTATCTGACAGAACATGGTGCACCTACACCTTCTATGATCCAGCGGGAACGCGAAATCGAAGAGGGAAGATTATCCAAAAGGCTGGTCGCTTCCAAATGGTCGGATGCCATGATAAAAGAAATCCTGGACAATGATTTTTATATTGGAACGTTCCGGCTGAAAAAGCGTGCAAGGAATACCGTTCATGGAAAGGACAAACGTGTCCCAAAGGAAGAACAATGTATTTTTGAAAATCATCATCCGGCGATTATTGATAAAGCAACCTTTTCACTGATGCAGGAATTAAAAGAAAAGCGTAACTGCACGAATTATCGTGGAAGCCGGGGACAATGGCTTGGTTCAGAGATTCCCCATCCCTTCGGAAGCTGTCTGTATTGTAAGGACTGCGGAAGTCGTCTTACACCAATTAAGCGCCAGACATCCAGCAGGGAACGGAAATATTATATCTGTACGACATATAATACCAAAGGCAGACGTTATTGCTCCAAGGCTCATCTGATTGAAGAAGATAATTTGATGGAGGATGTTCTGACTTATATCAAAATGTGCAGAAATGCACTCTGTGAAGTCATTGCTACCTACGATTTAAAAGATTTTGAAGCTGAAAAGAAAACAGTAGAGGAAAAACGAAAGGAACTGCATGGAGAAATATCTGACCGAAAAAATCAGTTAAAAGTTTTACTCACACAAAAAGTAAAAGACCTGGCTACCTCTTCCGGAAATGAGGATTTGATTCATGAGACTTATGATTCCATGCAAAAAGATTTACTGGCTCAGATTCATGGTCTTGAAATGCAGTTAAAAGAGCTAGCCGAAACTGCAATCGAAACACCGGATGTAAAAGATACATTACGGAATGCTCTTGATGTCGTAGATAAGATTATTGACGGGGGAACACTTGACCGCAGGGATATTGAACTACTCATAGAAAAAATTGTGGTAGACGAAGATGGAATGCCGGAAATAACTTTAAAATATGGATTATCTAATCTGATCAGCTACAGCCCTGCCAATGAAATGAACCGCAGGGAAAATACGATCATTGCCATTGTGCTGATGTTGATTGCCGAAGATACGCGTGGCTACACATCCGCCAAATATCTGTCCGAACATATCACAGACCTGGGATTCAAAAAGACAAAGCAGAGTATTCTGCCATATATTGAACTGGCGAAAAGCCTTGGCATTCTGGAGCCTACCGAAAACTCGCTGAAACCATACAGAATCGTAAAAGCAAAAAAAGAAATCACATTGCTTGCCAGTGACTATCTGCCAGAAACGTTTAATTTATCTGCAGAAATGACTGCAAAACAGCTATCGAACGGATATTTACATTGTGTTACAGACGACAGGTGGCATGCCGGAAATGGTATTTGAGTATATTTTAAAGAATCATAATATTGATCCGGCGTCGGATCTGGAAATCGACCAGAGTATTGATTTTGGTTCCACTGCAGCTGCATTTACCGGTGACATGTCGGCAGATTTTACTGTTGAATTTGAGCCTTCTGCAACCGCCCTGGAAAAAGAAGGAAAAGGCTATGTAGTGGCTTCTCTGGGCGTGGATTCCGGCTATGTCCCCTATACCTCTTACAGTGCAAAGACCAGCTTTCTTAACGAAAACCCACAGATTATCCAGAGCTTCACAAACGCCCTTCAAAAAGGCATGGACTATGTACAAAGCCATTCCCCTGAGGAAATTGCGCAGGTGATTTCCCCTCAATTCCCGGAAACAGATATGGATACCCTTACCACAATTGTCAAGCGTTATTATGAGCAGGATACCTGGAAAGAGAATCTGATATTCGAAAAAGATAGTTTTGAACTTTTGCAGGATATTCTGGAGAGTGCAGGAGAATTATCTGACAGGGCAGATTGTGAAAACCTGGTTACAACTGCATTCGCTGAAGCTGCGATTTCTTAAAAAAGTTGCTATTTAATGTGCTGGTCGTTATTCCGGACGCATTTGGACAATGCGTCCCTCCTGAAGAATTTTTCAACACATTAAATAGCAAATACCGTTCTCTATGCCTCCACCGCATTCACCGACTCCCGAATACAAGGAATACACTCCACAAAGCAATTTCCATTATCCAACTCCACTTCTTCTTTTGTCAGAATCCCAATAATGATCTGACAGGCTTTATAGCCAATATCATGAAGAGGAAGAGCCATGGTAGTAAGCGGCGGCTTTTCATAGCATGCCATTTCACGGTTATCATAGCCAGCCACAGCCACATCTTTCCCAGCATGAAGCCCAAGCTCTTCCAAACGGTCATAGGTTCCACCAGCCATGAAATCATTCATACAGAAAATAGCTGTTGCACCCTTTTCCAAAAGAATATCCGTGTTCTCATAGCCACTCTGCCGATCCCAGTCCCCATAAGTAACCATATCCGGATCATAGAGAATCCCTCCTTCGAACAAAGCCTTCTGGTAGCCCTCCAGACGGGACTGGGTATGAATACTCTCCTTCTTACCTGCGATAACACCAATTTTCCTGTGTCCTCTGGAAACAATATAACTGACCAGATCATGGGCACCTTTGATATCCTTCACCACTACAGATGGGATTTTCCCACTGCCAGTAAAGCCATAAGCAACTACCGTTGGAATGGGCAGATCCTCTGGGATAATATCGATCAGGCGCTCATGGGCAGCCACATAAATAATTCCTTCGACCTGCTTTGCCAGAAGCTTCTGGAACTCCTGACGTACAATTTCTTTGTGACGGTTATCACGGTAATAATTATCCTGGAATTTCTTATAAAGACGGAGATTTACAAGAAGAATCTGGTAATCAGCTTCCTCACAGTATTCCGTAATGCCGTCGATAATATCAGGAAGAGCAAAAACTGTCATATCTTCTGCAATAACACCGATACTTCTGGTGTTTTTGGTTTTCAGATTTTTGGCAACATAATTAGGCGTATAATTCATCTCGCGAATCACCTTCTCTACACGCTCCCTGGTGGCATCACCAACGCTGCCTTTATGATTTATAATATTGGAAACAGTCGCAACTGATACGTTACAGGCTTTTGCAATTTCTTTTATGGTCGGCATGGAACTTCTCCCTCCGGTTTTTTTATTAATTCTTTCTATCACAATCTTATCATATTTTATTCACAGCCACAATCGCCATCTCTACTCCCCTGCTCTTCTACTTTGTAATTTTTCAAAGGGCTGCAGCACCCTTCGCTCCACGGCCCTGTCCACACAGGCATATATCACCATCTGCGGAAAAGAAACGCCGATCGTAAGCAGCAGAAACAGAGAATATGGTGCCAGTGCCAGCAAAATTCCGCCGGCAATTACCACAGTGATTACGATCACCATACTCAGCTTCCATTCCAATACCATAATGAGAAATGTATTTTTCAGCAATACCCCCACGCCAAGGTCTAACATAGCGGACATTACAAAATAATATCCACCAATAAGTATGGCAAAGATCATTACACCAATCCCACACCCAATCAGCACATCATGGGTAGTTCCCTTGCCGAAATTTCCAGCAAGACTGAGCAGATAACAGGAATAGAATCCCAGAGCGCCGGTGAGCACTCCCGCCGGAAGATTTTTCAGAATATCAGACTTAAATTCTTTCCAGTAATCCTCCAGGGAAAAACCATATCCTACCCGGTAAATCGCCGAAAGATAACGGTTCAGTGCTGACAGAGCTGCCGGAATCGTCACGATTGGAATACAGCACAAAAGGAACAGCACATTTGCCCCAACCAGTCTGCCGGCGTAATTCCAGAGTACATAACCAACTCTCTTCACACCGCCCTTTGGCGTCTCTTTCTCCTTATCATTATTTCCCTGATACCAGTCCATGAATCTTTTTGTCAGTCTCATATGCTTTTCCTCAAAATTACTGCCTGATTACAGCCTCTTCATACACCCCACAAAGCATTGTCTTAGAGCGTGTTTGAAAAAGAGGCTTTTTACATCCTCATTTTAAATTTCGTACAGGCAGGACCACCGCCCTGCCTGAAAATGTTAATATTGTTATAATTTAATTTTTCATACCAGTCAGCACAATTCCTTCCACAAAGCTCTTCTGCCCGAAGATATAAATCACAATACCAGGAAGGATTGTCATAAACGTGGCTGCCAGTGCCACCGGCCAGTTAGTTCCGAATGAGCCGGTAAAGTTGGTCAGCGCAATGGCAAAGGTAAATTTGCTCATGCTGTTAATGTAAATGATCTGCTGAAGCAGGTCGTTCCATATCTGGATGAACAGCATCATTCCAACTACAACTACCGCCGGTTTAATTGAAGGAACAAGAATTGTCCATAGGATTCTCATTCTTCCAGCCCCGTCAATGGAAGCCGCCTCATCAAGTTCCTTTGGAATCGTCATCAGAAACTGCCGGATCAGGAAAATGTTGAAAAAGCCACCACCTGTTAAGAACGGCAAGATCAACGGCCAATATGTATCACCCAGTCCCATTCCCTTTGTCCAGAAAATATACAGAGGAATCAAGGTTACCATTCCCGGAAGAAGAATCGTGCCAACACAGATGTTGAAGATCAGCTTTTTCCCGCGGAAACGAAGTCTTGCAAAGGCATATCCGCAAAAAATCGCAGTGATGGTACCAAAGGTAACTGCCGGAATGATAATGGTGAATGTGTTCTTAAAATAAGTCCAGTACTCAAAAGTCTCCAGCGCTTTGGAATAGTTTGACCAGAGCCACTCATGAGGAATAAAGGAAGGCGGATATTCATTCAATGCTGCCGTGCTCATCAGGGAAGAACGGAAAATCCACCAGATGGGAAGAAGTACCAATGCAGCCAGAATCAGTACAATGAAAAACGCCAGAACATTAAAGGCTTTTTCTTTTTTCTTTCTGCTTGCCATTTTTCCAGCCATTTCTCATTCCCCCTCTCCGAAAATCTGTTCTTTCTGCGTCTTAAAGAGTACTGCCGTAAAAATTCCAACCAGGATAAAGAAGATCACAGAATAAGCAGCTGCATATCCCAGTTTGTTTTTCTTAAATGCATAAAGATAAATAACATAGGACATAAACATGGACTTTTTTCCTGGGCCGCCATCTGTAAGAGCCAGCGCCGGGTTAATAACCTGCAGGTGTGTGATCAGGGCAGTCAGCACGTTGTAAAAAATAATCGGGGAAATGCTTGGAATGGTAACGTTCCAGAAGCGCTGCCATGCATTTGCACCATCAATTTCCGCTGCTTCCATGTAAACCCGCGGTACATTCTGAAGTCCTGCAAGGAAAACCACGATCAGGTTGCCGCTTGTCCAGATTGCAATTACTACCAGGGAAGGTACTACCTGACTCGGACTGTCCAGGAATCTCTGAGGTTTCAGTCCCACCATTCGAAGGACAAAGTTAAAAAGTCCGAAGTTACCTTCATATAACCATTGCCATCCTTTGTAAACACCGATTGCAGGCAAAAGGTATGGAATGAAGAAAACAGAACGGAATAATGTCCGTCCCCATATTTTCATATTCAAAAGCAGGGCTACCAGAAGAGAATAGATAATAGCGCCTACCACAGCCAGAAGAGCGTACAAAATTGTCGCTTTTATAGAATCTGCGAAATAAATATCTTTTGTAAAAATACGCTGGAAGTTCTCCAGACCTACAAACTCCGGTGAGGAAAGACCATTCCACTTAAATACGCTTAAAACAAATACTGCCAGTGTCGGCAGATAACTGATCAGACTTACTCCAAGGAATGCCGGTATCAGACAGAGATAAGCGGTCCTTTCTTCTTTTCTACCGGCCCTTGATGTCACTTTTATTTTGTTTTTCTTATTTGCTTTCATGCCCGCACCTCTTAAAAGGGAGCTGACCGGTATCTGTCAGTAATATGAAATAATATCCTTGGACAGTAACCGGTCAGTCCAGTTGCTTTTCCTATTTTTCAGCAGATTTTCACTGCTGCTTCATGTTACCTATTATCAGTAACTGTTTCGTTCACTATTTTGCTATAAAATAACCAGCTCTAGAGCCTGTATGAACAGCTCCGATCAGCCATTGTTCTCAGCAAAGATATCCTGAAGCTCTTCCAGGTTCTCGTTAATCGCTTCTTCCATGGTCTCCTCACCAGCCCATACGCTGGAGAATACAGAATCAAGTGTGGCGTTGAACTCTTCAGTTCCGTTTACATAATACCAGGAGGTAGATTGTGCGTTGTTCATAGCATAATCCACAACTGCGCTCTTGTACATGTCTTTATCCGGATAGTTCGGGTTGTTGATCCATTTATCTGTTTTCTCAGGATCTGTGTACCAGGAATCCAGGATCGGCATCCATGTTCCAGCCTCGATCAGGGACCAGGAATTCTCTTCCTGATAATACCATTTCAGCCATTCCATAGCTTCTTCCGGGTGCTCTGTTGTGGAGAATACCACGTTTGGTCCACCAGTACAGATAGTAACTTTTTCTTTCATGTAAGGCAGAACACCTACACCGTAATCAAAATCAGCGCTTGGTCCAAGGAAGGTGCCGACGTTCCATGCACCGTCTGTTGCCATAACCACCTTTTTGCTTCCAAGGGAGGATTCCAGAGCATTAGCAGCACTTGTTACAGGAGGTGCGCAGTGGTAAACGTCTGACAGATCTGCGATTCTCTGAAGTGCTTCTACCGTTTCCGGAGAGTCAATGGTGCATTCAGAGCCATCTTCGCTGTAATATCCGCCGCCATTGGATTTTGCCCATACTTCCAGCTGCCATGGCAGTGTGTTAATGGTACATCCGTAAATATCTACATTGTCCGGATCAAAATCAGGATCCAAAGCATTCTTTCCATTGATATCCAGAGTCAGCTTCTGTGCTGTCTGGACAAAAGTATCCCAATCCCATGCATCCTCAGCATCTGCCGGAGGAGTCACCTCTGAAGGATCGATTCCCTGCTTCTCACAAACCTCTTTCAGAAGATCGTTGTTGTACCAAAGGTTCAGAACTTCGTTTGCTGCAGAATATGCAACTGGTGTGCCGTCGTAACGGAATGTCAGACAATCCAGAGGTTTGGCATCGCCTTCACCATACATAGAGCTGATGTCTGCAAGAAGTCCGTTCTCTGCAAATTTCAGCACGCCGGCCTCACTCATAATACCGGTATCCGGAAGCTCACCAGCTGTAGCCATGGCATTCAGCTTGGTAACGTAGGTATCGTGATCGATCTTCACTACTTCTACTTCGATCTTGTCCTGTTCGCTGTTGAACTTATCAGCAACTGCCTGTGTAGCTGCTGTCTCAGTTTCATTTCCCCACTGTGCATATGTGATCTTTACTCTGTCACCATCTGCTGCAAAAACCGGAACTGCTGCTCCAACCATCATTGTACCTGCAAGTAAAATCCCCAATAACTGTTTTTTCTTCATACTACTTCTCCTTTTCTTAATCTTATTATAACGGCTTTGCCTGGCCGCTGTAAACATTTACTGTTTTAAAGTTAATCTGTAATACTGTCATATCCGCAGCTTGTGCCATACAAGCATTTCCCCCTGTCCCCGGTTGTTCCACATACAATACGGAACGGCCCGCAGAGAAACTTCTTCTTTTTCCAGCTCTACACTTCCGTACAACTGATTTTCGCCGTCTGCACCTTTGTTTCTTACACGTATTCCTTTATAGGAAAGAGTTGGAACATTTCCTACCAGTTCTTCTGCGGGAGCGTTTTCTTCTATCGAAGTGTTCTCTTCTACAAAAATCTCTGAAAGGAATCTGCCGTTTTCTTTTTCCTCCAGGCAATACACCAGCGGACCTTTCATCAGGGCTGTTTTTCCTGCATCTGCCCTCACCTGGTCATTGGCTCCCATCCATCTGGGAACCACATGGAAATCAATACTGATCCGTGTGTCTCCCGGTGAAATGCAAAGCCTCTGATAGCCTTTGTCAGGCTGCGTTTTTATGGAAATTCCATTCTGCACACATTCCCATTTCTCACTGTACCAGGGAATGCGGATGTTCAGGATTCCTGGTCCGGACGACTGCACCTGGAGCTGAACCTTTCCATCCTGCAAAAGCGTGGAATCCATTTTTATCTTCATACGGCTCTCTTTGATTTCTGTATCTGCTGTAGAGGAGATAAACTGGTTAATATAAACCCCTTCCTCATCTTCTGCGTATATGTACTGTCCCAAAGAAGCAAGGGTTCTTCCCACATTTGGCGGGCAACAGGCAACTCCAAACCATTTCTGCCTTACCGGTTTCACATGCTCCATGTAAGTGTGCTCTGTGCAAAATTCCGGAACCACCTCAAGTGGGTTTACATAAAAGTACCGGTCTCCTGCAATATTGATTCCTGCAATCACAGTGTTATACAACGCTTTCTCTACATAGTCATAATAAGAAGCATCTCCTGTGATGGCTGCCATTCTCTGCCCGAACATCATCACACCGATAGATGCGCAGGTTTCAGAATAGTTGGTACTGTTTGGAAGATCGTAATCTGTAGTAAACCGCTCGCGGAAGCCGCTGCTTCCGATTCCTCCTGTAATGTACATCCGCCGTGTCGTCATGTTCTCCCAAATTCTGCTGCAAGCTTCCATAAGCCCTGAATCGGCATCTTCTCCGGCCAGATCAGCCATTGCGGAGCACATATACATTTCCCTTACTGCATGTCCAACTGCCTCATCCTGCTCTACAGGAGGCTTGTGAGCCTGGGAATATTCCAGATCGTACCTCTCGAACTCCGGAAAAAATTCCGGATGTCCTCTTCCCGCAATTTCTGCCTGCAAATAATTAGGATTCCTGCCCCTCTCCTGGATAAAATACCTGGCCTGCTGAAGATAAATCTTCTTTCCGGTCTCCCGGTAAAGCTTCACCAGGGCCAGTTCAATTTCCTGATGTCCCGGATAACCTCGTTTCTGGCCTTTTCCTGTACCAAACACCCTGCATATGAGATCTGCATTTTTCTTTGCAATATTAAGGATTTTCTCCTTACCTGTAGCCTGGTAATAAGCAACAGCAGCTTCGATCATATGTCCGGCTGTGTACAATTCGTGGCCCTCCACCAGATTGGTCCACTTCTTCGCAGGGGCATTTACGGAAAAATAAGTATTCAGATATCCATCTGGTTCCTGTGCTTTCCCTATCAGATCAAT
Source organism: Blautia faecis (assembly GCF_020554845.1). Classification (GTDB taxonomy): domain Bacteria; phylum Bacillota; class Clostridia; order Lachnospirales; family Lachnospiraceae; genus Blautia_A; species Blautia_A faecis. Next base: position 37,088 of record NZ_JAJCIA010000030.1, read on the forward strand.
AACCTGATCTGCCAGCTCTTCCAGATGCTCCCCACGGCCACCTGCTATGGTGTAGGCAACCGCTTCCAGCCATTTGTAAAGATCTGTGTCCTGGAAAACAACTCCTTTTCTCTCTCCCTTTTCTTCACCTGCGGCAATACGGAAATTATGGATACAATAGGTAGGCTCTGAATCTTCCAGCTGGTCATTGAGAATTTTCCACTGATGGGGAATGATCTTCTCGCTTACTTTATTCACATATTCCCCAAACAGACTGTCTGTGATCCGGATTCTCTTCAGATCCAACTGTTTCAAGTGTTTTTTCATATTTGCACCTGCCTTTGCCGATTTTAATTAATCGTTTAATCTTCTTTGTAAAAAATAAAAAACCGGATTAATTCCATGTTTTTCTTTTAGTTTACTGGTTTCTCGTTAATCGTTTTACTTATCTTTAAACTGATAGTAGCACGTCAAATGGATTTTGTAAATACTATTTATTTTTTTCAGCTTTTTTTATAGATTATATACTTAATTTTTATGGATTATCACTATATTTTTCGTCTAATTAAACGTTTTTCTATATTATTTTCTCTCTATAATACATTTTATGACATACAACCTTTCAAATAACGTACAAGTTTATTTTGTTACTGTTCGCTCCGTTCGCAGTAACGCGCTTTGCGAAGCACAGAAAGACGAACCTTCTTGTGACAAGCACAAGAAGTAGCGTTTGCTGCGCAAACTTAATTCTCGGGTTTTCTGTGAACTTTGTTCACAAAAAACGCCTCGCGGAACGTTACCAGTGAACAGTGACTTTATTTTTCAAACATTCTCTGGTTCTGTCAGACAATTTCTGCTATAATGTAAGTAATTATGATACCAGTGTCAACAGGTCAAAAAGCTGTTCGTGCTTGCACAATAAGGCTTTTGAACTTGGATGAGAAAGCAGCGATTTACGCAGTAAATCAGCGGATTTCGAATATTTGAAGGATTGCGGGAGCAGCGCAGCTGCGTAGCAATCCGGGTATCAAATGAGTGCCAAAAGACCTTTTGACACTCATTTCATTAATTATAGTTTCTTTCAATGATGTGAATGTCAAAATATCTTTTGCCCTGGCTAATTTTTCAATAATGTTATTGAAAAATTAGCCAGCAACTTATTTTCAGGAGGTACGAATGAAATTAAATTCAAAATGTATGGCCTGTCAGATACGCAAACAGGAAGCAAAAATTCGTCATTTTAACGACGAAGACAGAAAAAAACAATATATGGAAGCAATCCGCCAGCGTTTTGAACATCCAAAGGATGACGACTGCGTTCCAAGCATCTCCACAGAACTGAAGAAATTCTACTGTTCCTTCTGGGGCGTTCCTATGGAAGATTTCACCCGGATCAACAAAGAATATGACCAGCTTATGCTGGATTTGGAAGCTGAGCTTCGTTCCACTATCCGTTATTCAGAAGATCCCTTAAAAGCCGCACTTATTTATGCCCGCACCGGCAACTATATCGACTTTGCGGCGCTTCCGGAAGTCAGCAAGGAAACTGCACTTTCTCTTATTAAAAGTGAAAACAAGGATGATCTTGACGAACAGGAATATCGTCAATTCTGCCAGGATATGAAAAAGGCAGAGAATGTTGTATATATTACCGATAACTGCGGTGAGATCGTTCTGGACAAAATTGCCATCCAGATTCTGAAAAAGATATTTCCAAATATACGGATCACAGCATTAGTACGCGGACTGCCCGCTGGAAATGACGCAACCATGGAGGACGCTGAATTTTGCGGTCTTACTGATGTTGTGCCTGTACTTGGAAACGGAAACGACGTAGGCGGTACCTGGCTTCACGGGATCAGTACCCACGCCAGAGAACTTCTATATAATGCTGACGTGATCATTGCCAAAGGTCAGGGAAATTACGAGACTATGCATGGCTGCGGACTGAACATCTACTACCTGTTTTTATGCAAATGTGACTGGTTTCAACAGCTTTTTCATGCAAAATTACTACAAGGAATGTTCATAAATGAGAAGCGAGCGCCAAAGGCTACTGCTTTTTCGTCAGATTGACAAGAAACTGTTTAAAAGTTTGTACGATTCTGCCCTAGCCCTTTTGGATGGTTTTCGCTATACTAACATCAGATGAAAAAAGCATCGAAACAATTTTGATTATAATAATTAATTTAGAAATTTGGAGGAAAAATCATGGCAAGCTTATCATTACAGCACATTAACAAAACTTACCCGAATGGTTTCCAGGCAGTTAAAGATTTCAACCTTGAAATCGAAGACAAAGAGTTCATCATCTTCGTTGGACCATCTGGATGTGGAAAATCTACAACACTTCGTATGATCGCAGGTCTTGAGGAGATCAGCGGTGGTACATTAAAAATCGGTGACAAGGTTATGAACGATGTAGAGCCGAAAGACCGTGATATCGCAATGGTTTTCCAGAACTACGCTCTGTATCCTCATATGACAGTATATGATAACATGGCATTTGGTCTGAAACTTCGTAAAGTTCCGAAAGATCAGATTGACAAAGCTGTTAGAGAAGCAGCCAGAATCCTTGACCTTGAGAAACTTCTTGATCGTAAACCTAAGGCTCTTTCCGGTGGACAGAGACAGCGTGTTGCTATGGGACGTGCTATCGTTCGTAATCCTAAGGTATTCCTTATGGATGAGCCTCTTTCCAACCTGGATGCTAAACTTCGTGTTCAGATGCGTATCGAGATTTCCAAGATCCATCAGAGACTGGGCGCAACAATCATCTATGTAACACATGACCAGACAGAGGCTATGACCCTTGGTACCAGAATCGTTGTTATGAAAGATGGTGTTGTTCAGCAGGTTGATACACCACAGCACCTTTATGAGCAGCCAGGCAACCTGTTCGTTGCAGGATTCATGGGATCCCCGCAGATGAACTTCCTTGACGCTCAGATTGCTGAAAAAGGCGGCGACCTTATTGCTAAAGTTGGTGAGTATGACATTGTTATCCCAGCAGCAAAAGCGAAAGTTCTGAAAGACGGCGGTTATGTTGGCAAGACAGTTGTTCTTGGTATCCGTCCAGAGGATATTCATGATTCTCAGATGTTCATCGAAGCTTCTCCAAGCGTTCCAATGACATCTACAGTTAAAGTTTATGAGCTTCTTGGTGCTGAAGTATTCCTGTACTTCGATGTAAACGGAACTCAGGTTACAGCACGAGTTGATCCTCGTACAAACTCCAAGACAGGCGATACAATCAAATTCGCATTCGATATGGAGAAATCTCACTTCTTTGATAAAGAGACAGAGCTTACTATCTGCAACTAATATTTAGAAGAATGAATTTAGTTAGGCCTCAGGGGTTTTCCCCTGGGGCTTTTTTGTGGTATACTATGAGCACTTAATGAGCGTAAGCCCACAGGTGCAGTGCGAATTTAGTGCGAATGCACACCCGGACACTTAGCAAGTCCAAGCCACAGACGCCGGACGCGCTTCGTGTGTACGCACACCTTGAGCAAACTTTATTACTTTTCTACTAAAGGAGCACACCTATGAAATTACTTCAGATTCTCCAGAAATGTCTGGAAGACTGGAAGAATATCAGTCATCTGGATTTCTGCCTTGTAAATTTAGATAACACCATTTATATCAGCACCTGCGATAGAGCCCTTCCTTCCGAAGAGAAACTGGAAGAATTTAAGGAAGATGAGGTGCTGTGTATTTCCAATATGAACTGCCGGCTGTATAAAGTGACAGAGAGTCACCAGCTTCAATATGTCCTGATCGTATGGGGAAATGCGGAGGCCGCTTCCACTATCGGGGAACTGGCAGTCTGCCAGATTGAGAGCCTGCTTACCGCTTACATGGAAAAGAGCGACAAAAACGTATTTATGCAGAATCTTCTCCTTGGCTCCTACTCTGAGGTAGACGCTTTTAACCGTGCGAAAAAGCTTCATATCACAACCACTGTACGGCGTGCTGTTTTCCTGGTGGAGACCAAACAGAGCAAGGACGAAAATGCCCTGGCTACCATCCGTAATATTTTTGCAGCTAAGACAAGAGATTTTATTACTGCTATAGACGATTCCGGAATTATTATTCTCCGTGAACTCCAGCCTTCTGAGGATTATTCCGATCTGGATGATATTGCCCATATGCTGGTGGACATGCTGAATACAGAGGCCATGACTTCCGCCTGGGTTTCCTACAGCAATATTGCAGATGACCTGAAGCAGCTCCCGGATGCTTACAAGGAAGCACGTACTGCCTTAGAAGTGGGCAAGATTTTCTATACTGGCAAGAATGTGTTTGGATATAACCGTCTTGGAATCGGTCGCCTGATCTATCAGCTGCCGGTGGAGATCTGCGAGATGTTTATCGATGAGTTTTTCAAAGAAGAAACTCTGGATTCTATTGATGACGAAACACTCGCTACCATCCGCACCTTCTTCGAAAACAACCTGAATCTTTCCGAAACCTCCAGACAGCTTTACGTACACCGAAATACACTGGTGTACCGCTTCGAAAAGCTGCAGAAAAAATTCGGGCTGGATATCCGAACCTTTGAGGATGCGTTAACGTTTAAGTTAGCGATGATGGTGGTGAATTATATTAAGTATAAGAAAGCAGAATAAAATTCCCCCTCTTAAACAATCATTTTTAACTTAACAATTTCTCTTTTAGTGGCTTTTTCAATTTGCCGACTCTGTTCTTCTGTCAGCTGCTGATTCCTATTCAAAGTAACTGTCTTGATCAAAGTAAATGCTACTTTCTTGAAAGACTGTCCATAGAGCAGAAAGGAGATTCTGGGAAACCTGAAATTGCTCTATGGTCAGATCTATTTTCTTTATTATACATGTTAAAGTGGATTTTAAATCACACGTTTATTGTAAAGTGTAAAAATAAATTCCTGATTATGTGGCATTTTTTACTTATATTCTTCTTCATCCTTCGCCCACTCAAACGTACACTTCACAGCCTTCTTCCACCCTTTCAGCTTCTTCTTACGCTCCTCTTCTGTCATCTGTGGGGTGAACTGACGGCCGATCTGCCAGTTGCTTTTTACTTCGGAGGCGTCTTTCCAGAAACCGGTGGCGAGCCCTGCAAGATAAGAGGCGCCAAGGGCGGTGGTTTCGATGCAGCTAGGGCGGACTACCTGAGTGTCGAGAAGGTCAGCCTGGAACTGCATGAGGAAGTTATTGGCGCTGGCGCCACCGTCTACGCGGAGGGCGCTGAGATCAATGCCAGAATCCTTCTCCATGGCTTCCAGAACGTCGTGTACCTGATAGGCCAGGGACTCTACCGTGGCACGCACCAGATGAGATTTTCCTGCGCCTCTGGTAAGACCAAGGATAGCGCCTCTTGCATACTGATCCCAGTATGGTGCACCGAGACCTGTGAACGCAGGAACCACGTATACGCCGTTTGTGTCCGGCACTGACAGACAATATTTCTCAGAATCCGGGGAACTCTCCAGAATTCCCACTTCGTCTCTCAGCCACTGAATAGCAGCACCTGCCACGAAAACACTTCCCTCCAGGGCATATCCCGGTGTTCCGTCTGCTTTCACTGCAATGGTGGTAAGAAGTCCGTTCTTTGACTCTACTGCCTTATCTCCTGTATGCATAAGCATAAAGCAGCCGGTACCATATGTATTCTTTACATCACCTGACTCAAAGCAACACTGTCCGAAAAGAGCTGCCTGCTGGTCTCCTGCCGCCCCGGCAATTGGGATTCTGCCCCCAATCAGGTTCTCATTGGTATAACCATAAATACAACTGCTTGGCTTCACTTCCGGCAGCATGCACTCTGGGATATCCAGGTATTCCAGAATCTCTTTATCCCATTTTCTCTCATGGATGTCAAAAAGCATGGTTCTGGAAGCGTTGGTGTAATCCGTCACATGAACTTTCCCTTTTGTCAATTTCCAGATCAGCCAGGTATCTACTGTTCCAAAGAGAAGTTCCCCATTCTTCGCACGCTCTCTGGCATCTTCTACATGATCCAGGATCCATTTCAGTTTCGTTCCGGAAAAATAGGCGTCCGGAATCAGACCGGTTTTCTTTCGAACCAACTCTGACATGCCGTCTTTTTCCATCTTCTCAATCATATCAGCTGTTCTGCGGCACTGCCATACAATTGCCGGATAAACCGGCTCTCCTGTCTTCTTATCCCACACAATCGTAGTCTCTCGCTGATTCGTGATTCCGATAGCGTGAATATCCTCTGCATCTACACTGATCTTACTCATGGCTTCTGTAGCCACTGAAATCTGGGAGGACCAGATTTCCTTCGGATCATGTTCCACCCAGCCTGGCTTCGGGTAATACTGTTTGTACTCTTTCTGTGCTACGCTGCACATATTTCCCTTTTTATCAAATAAAATACATCTGGAACTGGTAGTTCCCTGGTCCAATGCCATTATATATTTTCCCATAGTACACCTCGTTTACTTTGCTTGAATTATTTATATTATAGCCTATTTTCACATACAAGAAAATACCTTAACTTGTTATTTAATGTGTTGAAAGTTGTTAAAGGCGGACGCATTCGGGCAATGGTGATTGCTCACTCGCCGGCGCAACGCTCCAGCGAACTAACTGCTAACTGCGACTAAATCGTTCAGGAGAGCCTTCACGATTAAGTCTCCGTAAGCAGTGGATTTCGCCTACGCTAAAACCGCGCCTGAAATGGCTCGCTAGAGCAATCACCATTGCCCGAATGCAGTGTACTGGCTGGGACTTATTTGTGCGTAGGAACTTTCGACAGGTGGAGAGGGTGAGTGACTGGTTTCCCTATACTGTATCGGAAACGAAAATTTATGGGAAACTTGCCGGAAATAAGCGGCTTTTACAATTTCTATGAAGTATTTGCACATTTTAAGGGTTGTTTTGCAAACAAAAACTTGACATATTATTTTATGTGTCTTCGATACCCCATTTAGCTGGTTGATACTTCGCAACTTTATTGGTTTTACCTAATCTATCATTGTCAAGAAAGTATTGGGAAACCAATCACTTCCCCTCCCCCTCGTTAAAAGTTCCTAAATAACCTCAGTTCCAGCCGACACACAGCATTTGGGCAATGTGTATTACTCCAGCGAGCCATTTCAGGCGCGCTCTTAGCGTAAGCGAAATCCAGCGCTTACGGAGACTTATGCGTGAGGGCTCTCCCGAACGCATTAGTCGCAGTTAGCGATTAGTTCGCTGGAGCGTTGCGCCGGCGAGTGAGTAATACACATTGTCCAAATGCGTCCCTCCTGAAGAACTTTTCAACACATTAAATAGCAAAAACGCCAGCCTGCAGATTTTCCCCTGCAGGCTGGCGCCGAAATTTCTTATATGTAATTTATGCCAGTAAAATCTTGCCAATAAAGTAAACCAGAACCAGCACACCAAGTACGATTCTGTACCATCCAAATGCCTTGAAATCATGTTTCTTGATATAGCCCATTAGGAACTTGATTGCCAGGATAGAAACTACAAACGCTACCACCATACCGATCACCAGGATCAGCACCTCTGTACCGGTAAATCCAAAACCAAATTTCACAATCTTCAAAAAGCTGGCTCCGAACATAACCGGGATTCCAAGGAAAAAGGTAAACTCAGCTGCAACGGTACGGGAAGTACCAACCAGGATTCCTCCAATGATGGTAGAACCAGATCTGGATGTTCCTGGAATAACGGAAAGCACCTGAAAACAGCCGATGAGAAACGCCGTCTTGAAAGATAAATCTTCCAGACTTGTGCACTGCGGCTCTCTGCCTTTATTATAGTTTTCCACAATAATAAACAGAACACCGTAGACGATCAGTGCAATGGCAACAACCACATAGTTATTAAAATGTTCTTCAATGAAATCATCAAACGGAAGTGCGATCACAATGGTCGGCAGACATGCTACCACAATCTTAAACCACAGCACCCATTTCTCTTTATCGCAGAAGCGCTCCACAAAATTCAGGATCACCTGTGCCCATTTGGGCTTCTTCGCAATAGCCATCTGGGTTCTTCTTGGAAGCTTCTTTATGTAAAAAGGCCACAGCTTATTCCAATACAAAACAACAACTGCAAGGATGGCTCCAAGCTGGATCACAACCAGAAATACGTCCATAAAATCCTGTGAAACATTCAGATGAATAAATTCATCAACCAGGATCATATGCCCGGTGCTGCTGATAGGGAGCCACTCAGTAATTCCCTCAACAATACCCAGGAAAATTACCTTTAAAAGTTCGATAATATCCATTTCTACCCCTTTCTAACTTCAACAAAATGAGGACGGAGACCTGAACTTCTCCGTCCTCTTTAGTATATTACACAACTTTGCTTTCGTAAACTTGTATTTTGCATTTTTCGCAAAATTTAGCCTTTGTTTGTTACTGTTCACTGGTAACGTTCCGCGAGGCGTTTTTTGTGAACAAAGTTCACAGAAAACCCGAGAATTGCGGCGCGAAATCATGCGAATGCATGATTTCTGTGCATCGCGAAGCGCGTTACTGTGAACGGAGTGAACAGTAACCTTTGTTTAATATCTTAGAGCGTGTTTATTACCTTCTTGCGATAGTCGCAATATCAATCAGGCTCAGCTTGTTAGCATCTGTGTTTTCCAGACTTGTTACCAGAGCCTCTGCAGTATCGAGGCTGGTAAGAACATTTACACCTGTCTCAATAGCATTACGTCTGATCACGAAACCATCCTTCTGATGCTCAACACCCTGGGATGGGATATCAATAACCACATCAATCTTATGACCAAGAATCAAGTCCATAAGGTTCGGTGCAGGCTGCTCCAGCTTGTTGGTACGGATCACCTTAACACCATGCTCTTTCAGAGTATTGGCTGTTCCTCTTGTGGCATAGATGCGGTATCCAAGTGCCTCAAATCTCTTAGCGATCGGTACAGCGTCCTCCTGCTCTTCCGGTCTTACAGTCATGATCATGTTCTTATACTTCGGCAGACGAATTCCAGCTCCAAGGAATGCTTTGTAAAGAGCCTCATTGAAGGTCTCTGCAATACCAAGGCACTCACCGGTAGATTTCATCTCCGGTCCAAGGCTGATATCAGCGCCGCGGATCTTCTCGAAGGAGAATACCGGCATCTTGATGGCAATGTGTTTTGCCTCTGGCTGAAGACCAGGCTCATAGCCCATATCTTTCAGTTTGTATCCAAGGATTACCTTGGTTGCCAGCGGTACGATCGGGATTCCGGTAACCTTGCTGATGTAAGGTACGGTACGGCTGGAACGTGGATTAACCTCGATTACATATACATCATCCCCAAGAACGATGAACTGGATATTGATCATACCCACTACATGAAGTGCTCTTGCAAGACGTCTGGTGTACTCTGCAATAGTCTCTTTGGCTTTCTCGCTGATGGTTCTTGCCGGATATACGGAAATACTGTCACCGGAGTGGATTCCGGCACGCTCAATATGCTCCATAATACCAGGAATCAGGATGTCCTCGCCATCGCAAACGGCATCAACCTCGATTTCTTTTCCCATCAGGTACTTGTCAACAAGAATCGGATGCTCCTGTGCAATCTGGTTGATCACACCAATGTACTCTTCCACATCCTCATCGCTTACAGCAATTCTCATGCCCTGTCCGCCAAGTACGTAGGAAGGACGAACCAGAACCGGATAGCCCAGCTCATTTGCTGCTTTCTTCGCTTCTTCTGCGGTAAATACAGTGTGTCCCTTCGGTCTCGGAATTTGACATTTCTCCAGGATTTCATCGAACAGCTCACGGTCCTCTGCAGCATCTACATTCTCAGCAGATGTTCCAAGGATCTTCACGCCCATCTTGGTAAGGGCTTCTGTCAGCTTGATGGCTGTCTGTCCGCCGAACTGAACAACTGCTCCGTCCGGTTTCTCAATATTTACAATATTTTCAACATCTTCCGGTGTAAGAGGTTCGAAATACAGCTTGTCTGCAATATCAAAGTCAGTACTTACTGTCTCCGGGTTGTTGTTGATAATGATAGTTTCATATCCTTCTTTTGCAAAAGCCCAGGTACAATGTACAGAGCAGAAGTCAAACTCAATACCCTGTCCAATACGGATCGGGCCGGAGCCAAGTACCAGGATTTTTTTCTTATCTGGTGTGGCAATTGCTTCATTCTCTGTTCCTTCATCACCGTATACAGAATAGTAATACGGAGTGGCAGCAGCAAATTCTGCGGCACAGGTATCAACCATCTTGTAAGCGGCTTTGATACCAGCCTCTGCGCGGAAAGCTTTGATTTCCTCTTCTGTTTTGCCTGTAAGGCGGGCGATAATGTAGTCCGGGAACTCCATACGTTTTGCTTCCAGAAGAAGCTCTTTGGTAAGTTTTCTGGTCTTCAGGGCATTTTCCATTCCAACAAGGATTGCCAACTTGTCAATGAACCAGATGTCGATCTGGGTAATGTCATGAAGCATGGACTGCGGCATACCACGGCGGATTGCTTCTGCAATCTTCCAGATTCTGCGGTCGTCCACGATTGCCAGCTCATCCAGCAGTTCCTCATCTGTAAGCTGTGTAAAATCGTAGGACATCAGGCTGTCTACATGCTGCTCCAGGGAACGGATTGCTTTCATAAGAGCACCCTCAAAGTTATGGCAGATACTCATAACCTCACCAGTAGCTTTCATCTGAGTGGTAAGGGTTCTCTTAGCTGTGATAAATTTATCAAATGGAAGTCTCGGAATCTTAACGACACAGTAGTCAAGCATCGGCTCGAAACTTGCGTATGTTTTTCCAGTGATGGCATTCGGGATCTCATCCAGTGTATATCCAAGTGCGATCTTCGCTGCAACCTTCGCGATCGGGTAACCAGTTGCCTTACTTGCAAGTGCAGAGGAACGGCTTACACGAGGGTTAACCTCGATAACACAGTATTCGAAGCTGTCTGGTTTCAGTGCGTACTGAACGTTACATCCACCTGTGATTCCAAGCTCTGTGATAATGTTCAGGGCAGAGGTACGGAGCATCTGGTACTCTTTGTCCCCAAGAGTCTGGGACGGAGCAACTACGATGGAGTCTCCTGTGTGGACACCAACCGGGTCAATGTTCTCCATGTTGCAGACAGTGATGCAGTTTCCTGCACTGTCACGCATTACCTCATACTCGATTTCTTTCCAGCCGGCGATGCAGCGCTCTACCAGAACCTCTCCAACACGGGAAAGACGAAGACCATTCTCCAGGATCTCACGAAGCTCGTATTCATTGTGGGCAATTCCACCGCCGCTTCCGCCAAGGGTGTAAGCAGGACGAAGAACAACCGGATAGCCAATGGTATTGGTAAATGCAAGACCATCCTCCACCGTAGTAACAACCTTGGAAGCTGCAACCGGCTCACCGATTTTCTCCATGGTATCCTTGAATTCCTGACGATCCTCAGCTTTCTTAATGGTCTGGGCTGTGGTACCGATCAGTCTTACATTATGCTCTTTCAGGAAGCCTTTCTCATCCAGCTCCATGGCAAGGTTCAGACCTGCCTGGCCGCCCAGAGTAGGAAGAACGCTGTCTGGCTTCTCTTTCAGGATCAGCTGCTCTACCACTTCTACGGTAAGAGGCTCGATGTAAACGCGGTCTGCAATGTCTTTATCTGTCATGATTGTAGCCGGATTGGAGTTCAGAAGAACAACCTCCAGACCTTCTTCCTTCAGGGAACGGCAGGCCTGTGTTCCTGCGTAGTCAAACTCTGCTGCCTGGCCGATGATGATCGGACCTGAACCAATAACAAGTACTTTTTTAATGTCTTTATTTCTTGGCATTATTTATTTCCTCCCATCATATCCATAAATCTGTCAAACAGGTAACTGGAATCCTGCGGTCCCGGGCATGCCTCCGGATGGAACTGTACAGTGAAAATATTCTTTCCAACGTATGCCATTCCTTCGTTTGTTCCGTCGTTTACGTTCACAAATGCAGGATGAGCAATATTTTTCTCCTCAAGGTCCTTGGCATCTACTACGTAGCCATGATTCTGGGAAGAGATGTAAACTCTGCCTGTTGTAAGGTCTTTTACCGGATGGTTGCCACCGCGGTGACCATATTTCATCTTATAGGTATCTCCGCCTGTTGCAAGTGCCATCAGCTGATGTCCAAGACAGATTGCAAAAATCGGAACATCGGAATCGTAAAGTTTCTTTACTTCTTTAATAATAGAAGTGCATTCTTTCGGGTCTCCAGGGCCATTGCTGAGCATGATTCCGTCTGGATGATCTCCAAGGATCTCCTCTGCCGGTGTAAGAGCCGGATAAATGGTTACCTGGCATCCGCGCTTGTTCAGGGAACGGGCAATATTACGTTTCGCACCAAAATCCATGAGGGCTACCTTCGGGCCATTTCCAGGAAGGATTTCTTTCTCACGGCAGGTTACTTTTTCCACTACTTTACCAGTTGTATATGCTTTTAACTTGGGGAGAATTGCGTTTAAGTCATAATTTTCATCCACTGTGATCATACCGTTCATGGTACCTTTCTCACGGAGGATCTTGGTAAGAGCTCTGGTGTCGATTCCTGCGATTCCAGGAATATCATGCTTAGTCAAGAAATGCTGAATGGTATCAACGCTTCTGAAATTGCTTGGAACACGGGATAATTCACGTACGATAAATGCGTCGATCCACGGTCTGGTGGATTCCTGGTCATCATAACAGATTCCGTAATTTCCTATTAATGGATAGGTCATGCATACCGCCTGTCCTGCGTAAGACGGGTCTGTCATTACTTCCAGATAACCGGTCATGGAAGTATTAAAAACAATCTCACTGATGACTTCCCTTGCAGAACCAATGCTGGTTCCTGTAAATACATGGCCATCTTCTAATATCAGAAATGCTTTCATACAATCTCCCTTTCTTATGTCATTTTCTTTCTTATTTTATCCTAAATCTTCAAAATTGTATCATAGCAAAATGCTTTTTTCAACAAAATATGAGCAAAAAAAAATTCTGTTGTGCTGAAAAAAATTGCACAACAGAAAAAAGCTACTGGATCCGAGTCTGAATAAAAGAGACATCCTGTGCCTCACAGCCAACCTTATACGCAACTCTGGCATTCGTAACAAAAGAAAAAAAATAATGCAGGAGATGGGACTTGAACCCACACGATCTTGCGACCACAGGCACCTGAAGCCTGCGCGTCTGCCAATTCCGCCACTCCTGCATTTCTTATGTTTCAATCGCTCTCTCGCGACTGCTTGATTATAATACAACACATTCAGTCAAATGTCAACACTAATTTTCAAAAAAATTTGAAAAATTATGAACCATTTATGATAATGTCCTAATATACCACAAAGGAAAATGTCCC
>NZ_JAJCIA010000031.1 GCF_020554845.1 Blautia faecis
TCTGGAATAGACCAGCATCTTCATGATGGTATTGGCATCATACTGTTCTTTTGAGTGGCGCTGCCGGTTCGTTAGGAAAGTATGGAGGTCAAGCTCATGATAGATCTGGCTCAGGGCGGCATAGCCGAAGTTTTTTTCTCAGATCGTCACCTATGCAAAGCCGGTCAGAATCATAAAAAGTAAAGTGGATGGGAGCCTGTCTGGCTGCTTTTTCAGCTTTTAGCTGCTCTACTCTTTTTTGAAAGTGGGCAATAGGGTCATTATACTTTTTTTCCAATTCATCCAGCCAGCCAATAGATTCTATTGTTTTCTGACGGGAGCATTTCTTAGCTTTATCGTAATAGGTGTCAACAATGGAAAGACGAATTCGACCATTCAGGTTAGGTGTTTTTTTGAGGTACATGGCAAGCATTCCGTTTCGTATAATATTTATTATAACGCAAAACGATATAAAACGCTAGTAAAACATGACTAATTTTTAAAAATAAAAAAGCCTGAAAGCAAGGAAACAAAAGGCTTTCAAGCAATAAGCGAACATATGTTACTGCAAAACTGTGGAGACCGGGTCTTATATCCCTTACCAACAGGCGGAAGGAGCTGGTGAACCAGTTGGAAAAGGAAATGGATGGTATTATTATGATAATGATGCAGGCACTTATCTGCCCTGGTAAGCATGAAGAATTAAACATAACAGTCAACACCATACAACACATATTGTAAAACGAAAACTTTGAAATCCTATATATTGTGAAATTGAAATATGATATTTACAACATATTGTATAATATGTAATTGTTTGGGTTTCCACAAAAGCACACGATTTCTCTTGAATTTCTGAAATGACCTGTATTATAATAGGATAATTAACGGCATATACCACAGCCGATACCGCAGTGACCAAATGCCGTTTTCGGGGTAAAAATAGGTTCAAAAATGAGCATTATTTTTCCCACTTATTCAGAAAAAAAGGCACTATCCAAATCTAAACAGAAAAAGTTCTGTATTTGGTAAATAGTGATAAATTGTGAAAGGAAAAGAATGAGAAAATTAGCACTTAGTGACGAAATATTGCTCAGTGTTGACAATCTCTTTTTTCATTGTTGCGGCTGTAACAGCCATTTCTTTTGATTCTTTTCTCATTCTTTTTTCCTTTCTGCCATCATTGGCTAAGCATTTAACTATATTTCAGTTATATATTGTCCGATTTTCGCTCAGAATCCGATCTTTTATGAAAATTTTTGACAAAATTCTAAAAAAATGACATATTAATCCTGTAAGGTGGATGTCCATACAAAGAAATATATTTATAAAATACTTACACATTTAGTATGTAATATTTTTAAGAATGGTTATTTAAGAAAGGGTTTTCCAGGAAAGCAGATAACCACAAAGAAACAAGTACCCCGACATTTTTTGACAGAAACAAAAAATATGACATATTAGTATTGAAAAAAAGAATCTTGTAAAAAAGGAGTGACAGCAGACAATTTTCACCATTTCCACAAAAGCACACGATTTCTCTTGAATTTCTGAAATGACCTGTATTATAATAGGATAATTAACGGCATATACCACAGCCGATACCGCAGTGACCAAATGCCGTTTTCGGGGTAAAAATAGGTTCAAAAATGAGCATTATTTTTCCCACTTATTCAGAAAAAAAGGCACTATCCAAATCTAAACAGAATAAGTTTTGTATTTGGTGAATAGTGACAAATTGTGAAAGGAAAAGAATGAGAAAATTAGCACTTAGTGATGAAATATTGCTCAGTGTTGACAAAGCAGCCCGCTATATCGGCGGGGAGGTCAACTCTGTGATGAAAAATTTAGACGGGATAGATGTCCGTGTGGCGTTTTGTTTTCCGGATGTCTACGAGATCGGCATGTCCAACCTTGGTATGATGCTTCTTTATAATATGTTCAATAAACGCCCTGATGTCTGGTGTGAGCGAGTTTATTCCCCATGGCTTGATCTTGATAAGCTTATGAGAGAACAGAATATCCCGTTATTTGCCCTGGAGTCCCAGGATCCTGTCAGGGATTTTGATTTTCTGTGCATCACACTTGGATATGAAATGTGTTATACTAACGTACTCCAGACACTGGATCTTTCCCAGATTCCACTGAAAGCAGCTGACCGTGACGAATCATGTCCTATTGTAATCGGAGGCGGTGCGTGTGCATATAATCCAGAGCCATTAGCAGCCTTTTTTGACCTGTTTTATATTGGCGAAGGAGAAACTGTGTATGATGCGCTTTTTGATGCATACAAGGCCAATAAGGAAGCCGGAGGCAGCAGGGAGGAGTTCCTTCTGAAGGCAGCTCAGATTCCGGGAATTTATGTTCCGGCATTTTATGATGTCACATACAAAGAAAACGGTACAATTGCATCCTTTGCACCAAATCGTCCGGGAGTTCCCGAGAAAGTCCAAAAGCAGCTGATCGTAGATATGGATAAAGGATATTGCCCGATTGAAAAACCGGTTGTTCCTTTTATTAAAGCTACACAGGATCGTGTCACTTTGGAAATCCAGCGTGGATGTATCCGTGGCTGTCGTTTCTGCCAGGCTGGTATGATCTACAGACCTCTCCGTGAACGTGATGTAGAAGAACTGAAGGAATCTGCAAGAGCTATGCTGAAGAATTCCGGTCATGAGGAAATTTCCCTCAGTTCCTTAAGTTCCAGTGATTACACCCATCTGGAAGAGCTGGTAAACTTCCTGATCGACGAATTTAAATCTGCAGGTGTTAATATTTCCCTGCCGTCACTTCGTATTGATGCTTTTGCCCTGGATGTTATGAGCAAGGTTCAGGATATTAAGAAAAGCAGCCTTACTTTTGCCCCGGAAGCTGGTTCCCAGAGACTTCGTGATGTAATTAACAAAGGACTTACCGAAGAAGTGATCCTTCACGGTGCGCATGAGGCATTTGTTGGAGGATGGAACCGTGTGAAGCTTTATTTCATGCTTGGGCTTCCTACTGAAACAGAAAAAGACATGAAGGGAATTGCTCATCTTGCAGAGCGTATTGCAGAAGAATATTACGATACCGTTCCAAAGGAAAAACGCCATGGAAAGGTTCAGATCGTAGTCAGCACATCCTTCTTTGTGCCAAAGCCATTTACCCCATTCCAGTGGGCTCCAATGTATACAGAACAGGATTTTATTGACAAGGCAAAAGTAGTAAAAGAAGAAATCCGTGCACAGCTGAACCAGAAGAGTATTAAATACAACTGGCATGAACCGGATGTAACCACACTGGAAGGCTTCCTTGCAAGAGGTGACCGCCGTGCTTCTGAAGTTATCTTAAAAGCCTATGAAAAAGGTGCCCTTTACGATGCCTGGTCAGAAAGCTTCCGCTACGACATCTGGAAAGAGGCTTTTGCAGAAACAGGAATTGACATTGAATTCTACACACTCCGAGAGAGAAGCACAGATGAAATCCTCCCATGGGATTTCATAGATGCAGGTGTTACCAAGGAGTTTCTGATCCGTGAGTGGAAACAGGCAAAAGGCGAAGTGGTTACACCAAACTGCCGTCAGAAATGTGCAGGCTGCGGAGCAAGACGTTATGAAGGAGGCGTATGTTATGAAGGTAAGAATTAAATTTACGAAAGAAGGGCCTATGAAATTTGTAGGACATCTTGACACCATGCGCTACTTCCAGAAAGCCATCCGCCGCGCAGAGCTTCCAATTGCTTTTTCAGGAGGTTACAGCCCTCATATGATCATGTCCTTTGCTGCCCCTCTTGGAGTGGGCGTTACCAGCACAGGGGAATATTTCGATATGGAGCTTACCTCTGCGATTCCTACTGATGAAATCTGTCAGCGCCTTAACAGCCAGATGGCAAATGGCATTCGTGTTTTAAGTGCCCGCCAGGTGGAAGACGGAAAAGCGAGCAAGGCAATGTCCCTGGTGGCAGCAGCTGATTATCTGGTGGAATTTCGTCCTGGAAAAGCACCGGCAGATGGATGGCAGACAAGAATTACGGAATTTTTAAAGCAGCCTGAGATCCTTGTTACAAAAGAAACCAAAAAAGGCGAAAAACAGGTAGATATCCGACCTTTTATTTACAAAATGAATTTACAGAATGACAACCGCATTTTCTTAAGTCTTGCTTCTGCAAGTGCCAACTATACCAAACCAGATGCTGTAATGGATGCATTTACCAGCTGGCTTGGACAGGAGCTTCCGGAATTTGCCTGCATGATTCATCGTCTGGAAGTATATGCAGATCTTGGAAATGAGAAAAAACATAAATTTGTATCGTTGGAATCCCTTGGCGTGGAAGTTCAATAAACTTAAAACAGGTGAATCAAGTGACGAAATTAATTCTAACAACCATGGAACTTTGCGGTAACAAATGTCATGCCTGTGCAATCGAGGAAGAAGGTCAGATTATGGAGCTTCGCCTGGAGGCAGCCGCCCGACAGTCCATTCTCGGAAATATTTATGTAGGACAGGTGGAAAATATTGCTTCTAATATCCAGGCTGCATTTGTTCTTATTGCACCTGGCGTACGCGGCTATTTTCCTCTTCAGGAAGCAGAGCAGGTTATCTATGCCTCCGGGAAAGCACCTGGCAGTCCCTTACGTCCAGGTGATCAGATTCTGGTACAGGTAAGCCGTGATGCCATGAAGGGAAAACTTCCCGCACTGACTGCAAACTTAAATTTTACAGGTAAATACCTGGTGCTCACCACAGGAGAAAAAAAGTTCGGACTATCTGGCAAGCTCTCTGGTACAGAGCGCCACACTTTATCCAGCTGGCTGGAAGCAGAGGCTGCACGTCCGAATAAGGAATATGGCTTGATTGTCCGCACCAACGCAGCTCAGGCTGAAAAGGCTGAAATCCTTCAGGAGCTTTCTTATCTGAAATCACTGTATGAAAAAGTTGCTGTCAACGGCAAAAGCCGCACCTGTTTCAGCCTTCTCTACGAAACAGAACCGGTTTACCTTACCACTCTCCGTGATATTTACAGCGAAAATCTCACAGACATTGTAACAGATGATCCTGAAATTTTTCAGCAGATCACTTCTTATTTGAAAGAAACAAGTCCGGAGGAAGAAAGCAAAGCCCGTTTTTATCAGGACAAGCTTCTTCCGTTATACAAGCTTTCCCGCATGGAAAACGCGCTGGATGAGGTTCAAAAGGAAAAAATCTGGCTGAACAGCGGCGGGTTTATTGTGATCCAGCAGACAGAAGCCTTTGTCTCCATCGATGTAAACAGCGGGAAATTTACCGGAAAGAAAAAAGCCGAAGAAACCTATCGCAAAATCAATCTGGAAGCAGCTAAGGAAATTTCACGACAACTGCGGCTTCGCAACCTGTCCGGAATTATTCTTATTGATTTTATCAATATGACAAACCCAGATCATAACAACGAGCTTTTTCATGTATTGCAGAAATATCTGAGGAAGGATCCGGTGAAATGTAAAGCCATAGATATTACACCGCTTCACATTCTGGAGATGACACGAAAGAAAGTCAGAAAACCGGTAATAGAGGAGATCAGGCAGATAAAGTCAGGAGATTTTTCGAACACGCTCTAAATAAAACTATAAGAAATTCCTTTTTCGTATTTTCGAAATTATTACAAGCAGCAAACCAGAAACATGGGTTTTCGTTTTTATTTTTTTACAAATTTTTTTACAATTTTTTTTACAAAACCTCTTGACGAAACCAAATCTCCCTGTTATTATAATCGAGTATGCCGCACAAAGAGGTTTAAGAGTCGAGAGACCACCATATTTGGCGAGTAAAGTCTATAGGAGGTGCCACAAATGTACGCAATTATTGCAACAGGTGGTAAACAGTACAAAGTTGCTGAAGGCGACGTAATCAGAGTTGAGAAGCTCGGAGTTGAAGCTGGTGAAACCGTTACTTTTGATTCTGTAATTGCAGTTAGCAATGACGGATTAAAGGTTGGAGAAGACGTTAAGGATGCCAGTGTTACCGCTTCTGTAGTTGAGAACGGAAAGGCTAAAAAAGTCATCGTTTACAAGTACAAGAGAAAAACTGGATATCACAAGAAAAACGGTCACAGACAGCAGTACACCAAAGTTAAAATCGAAAAGATCAACGCTTAATCAGGTGCTGTTATGATCAATATTACAGTTAAGAAGAGAAAAGGCTCTTATCTGGATTTTCTGTCCAAAGGACATGCAGGCTATGCCGAAGAGGGACAGGATATTGTATGTGCTGCCGTATCAGCCTTGATCATTACTACTGTGAATTCTCTTGAGAAATTTACGGAAGAGCAGATTGAAGCGGAAGCGGATGAGGGATATGTATCCATCCATTTTAAAACAAATCCGAATACTGAGCGCGGGAAACTGCTTATGGATTCCCTGATTCTTGGATTAACAGAAATTGAGCATAGTTATAACAATCGATATTTGACAGTAAGAGTCAAGGAGGTGTAACAACAATGATGAAGATGAACCTTCAGTTATTCGCACATAAAAAAGGAGTTGGTTCCACAAAGAACGGTCGTGATTCCGAGTCCAAGAGATTAGGTGCGAAGAGAGCAGACGGACAGTTTGTTAAAGCCGGCAACATCCTTTACAGACAGCGCGGAACTAAGATCCATGCAGGCGAGAACGTAGGATGCGGAAAAGACTATACATTATTTGCACTGACCGATGGTGTTGTAAGATTCACCAGAAAAGGCCGCGATAAGAAACAGGTTTCTATCGTACCAGTAGAGGCAGAGTAATTCGTAGAGCAGGAGGCTTCAAATCTATAAAGGTTTGGAGCCTTTTCTTATAAAGGAGATTTAATGTTCGCAGACAGAGCTACCATATATATCCGTTCCGGTAAGGGCGGCGACGGCCATGTAAGCTTCCGCAGGGAAAAATATGTACCTGACGGCGGTCCGGATGGCGGCGACGGCGGCAAGGGCGGAGACGTCATTTTTGAAGTTGACGAGGGACAGAATACCCTCGGTGATTACCGTCATAAAAGAAAATATAAGGCAGAAGACGGTCAGGAGGGCGGCAAAAAGCGCTGCCACGGTGCCGACGGTGCCGACATTATATTAAAGGTACCGGAAGGTACTGTTATCATGGAGGCTGAATCCCGTAAGGTAATTGCAGACATGTCCGGTGACAATCGTCGTCAGATCGTTCTGCGCGGTGGACGCGGCGGTAAGGGAAATCAGCATTATGCAACCCCTACCATGCAGGTTCCCAAATATGCCCAGCCTGGACAGCCTTTTCAGGAGCTTGAAGTGCTTCTGGAGCTAAAGGTGATCGCAGATGTAGGACTGGTAGGTTTTCCTAATGTTGGTAAATCTACATTTCTCTCACGTGTTACAAATGCGAAACCGAAAATTGCCAACTATCATTTCACAACCTTAAGCCCGAACCTTGGTGTTGTAGATACTGAGAATGGCGGTTTTATCATCGCAGATATCCCTGGACTGATCGAAGGTGCTTCTGAAGGAGTCGGTCTTGGTCATGAGTTCCTTCGCCATATTGAGCGTACCAGAGTTCTGGTGCACATTGTGGATGCAGCTTCCACAGAGGGACGAGATCCTATTGATGATATTTATAAGATTACCAAAGAACTGGAGAAATACAATCCGGAAATTGCAAAGCGTCCTCAGGTAATTGCAGCCAATAAAGTGGACTGTATTTTTGACGACGGTCAGGAGAATCCTGTAGACAGACTTCGCAAAGAATTTGAACCAAAAGGTATCAAAGTATATCCCATTTCTGCAGTTACCGGACAGGGTGTACGCGAGCTTCTTTTCCATATCAAGGAACTTCTGGACAGTTGTCCGAAGAAAGCAATCGTATTCGAGCAGGAATTCTTCCCAGAAGATATGCTGATCAATGAGAGCCTTCCATTTACCGTACAGGTTGATGAGGAAGATCCCTCTGTATTTATCGTAGAAGGACCACGTATCGAGAAAATGCTTGGTTATACCAATCTGGATTCTGAGAAAGGCTTCGCCTTTTTCCAGCGTTTCCTGAAAGAGGGCGGCATTCTGGATGAACTGGAAAACGCCGGTATTCAGGAGGGTGATACGGTCCGTATGTATGGATTTGAATTTGATTATTATAAATAAATAGCAGCTATTCAGCAGGTATTCAGGAGATAAATTATGACAAGTAAGCAAAGAGCATATTTAAAAAGTCTGGCAATGAAAATGGATGCCATTATCCAGCTTGGCAAGGGCGGTCTTACACCGGAAAACACCAAGGCTGTTGACGAAGCACTTGCAGCGAGAGAGCTGATTAAAATCAGTGTGCTTCAGAACTGTCTGGAGGATCCTAAGGAAATGGCACAGGTTCTTGCAGAGCGCACCCATTCCCAGGTTGTACAGGTGATCGGTAAGAAGATCGTATTATACCGCGAAGGTAAAAAAGAGAAAAAGAAAATTGAACTGCCAAAATAATCGAAAAAAAATCGGGATCATGGGCGGTACCTTTGATCCCATCCATATGGGACATCTGATCCTGGGTGAGCAGAGCTATGAGCAATTCCAGCTGGATAAGGTTCTGTTTATGCCTTCCGGCAACCCGCCTCATAAACGGGACCGTGCTGGCAGAGCCTCTGATAACCAGCGTGTGGATATGGTCCGGCTTGCAATTGAAGATAATCCCCATTTTGAGTTGTCTCTTGCAGAAATGCACGAGACCGGGTATACCTATACCTATCGCACTCTGGAAGAGCTAAAAGAATACAATCCGGACACAGACTATTATTTTATCATTGGTGCAGATTCTCTTTTTGCTTTTGACGAATGGATGGAACCAGAGCGGATCTGTCGGGCCTGTACTCTTGTGGTGGCTGTCCGGGATCATGCGTCCTACGCTGAACTGAATCGGGAAATCCAGCGTCTTTCTGCAAGGTACAACGGAAATTTTGCCCTTTTGGATACTATGAATATTGATGTGTCCAGTCATCAGATCCGTCAGTGGATTTCAAAAGAAAAAAGTCTGAAATATTACGTCCCGGATAAGGTGATTTCTTACATGAAAGAGAATGGAATTTACAGAAAGAAGGAAGTCTGACCATGGCAGATTACGATTTTGCAAAAATTGAAAAAAAACTTTCCAAATACCTGGATGAGGATCGTTTTCAGCATACCATGGGCGTTATGTACACCAGCGCATGTCTGGCTATGGTCCATGGATATGATATCAAAGATGCACAGGTGTCCGGTCTTCTTCACGATTGCGCCAAATGCATTCCCAATAAGAAAAAACTGAAGATGTGCAGCGAACACAATATTCCGGTTTCCGATTTTGAGAGAAGTCACCCGTTTCTTCTCCACTCCCGTCTTGGAGCTTATATTGCTCACGAGAAATATGGGATTGACGATCAGGAGATTCTTTCTGCCATCAATTATCACACAACTGGCAGACGTGAAATGAGTCTTCTTGAAAAGATTATTTATATTGCAGATTATATTGAGCCCATGCGTTATAAAGCAAGCCGTTTACCGGAAATTCGCAAACTTGCGTTTGAAGACCTGGATGAGTGTATGTATGAGATCCTAAAAGATACCCTGGAGTATCTGGAAGAAGATTCTGCCGATGATATTGAGCCAACTTCCAAGGAGGCTTATATTTATTATAAAGAATTGCATAATAAGCGTAATAACGTATCTGATAATTAATACTCCGCATATACTGGCGAATATTTTTACTATTTACAATTAACATTCTACGAGATGCGAGATATTTCGCACGAGCGAAGGCCAGGTACCACCTGACAGAGGATATTATTTCACTTTTAAAGCCTTTTGTTCTCGCAGGAATTTAAAATAATATTAGGTCAGTATAAGCATTATTAAGAAAGGAGCAGATCAGAATGAGTACAGTAAGTACAGAGAAAATGATGGCACAGATTGCCTGCAAGGCAATTGATGATAAAAAGGGACAGGATATTAAGGTAATTGATATTCATAATGTTTCTGTAATTGCAGATTATTTCGTAATCGCAAGCGGTACAAACTCCAATCAGGTTCAGGCGATCGTCGATAATGTGGAGGAGCAGCTTGGACGTGCTGGCTTTGAGGCGAAGCAGATTGAGGGAAACCGCAATTCCAGCTGGATTCTCATGGATTACGGCGATGTGATCGTGCATGTGTTTGATGAGGAAAACAGACTTTTCTATGATCTGGAGAGAATCTGGAGAGATGGAAAGGTTCTGGAGATGGACGCGTTTTTAGAGAAATAAAAAAGTCCCCTTTGGTAAACAAATTGTCTGGAAACAGCAATTGTTTGCTAAAGGGGAAATTTTTTATGACTATTGGTAAAAACGCATGACACCAAATACTTTACCCAGAATCTGGATTTCTCCTGTAATGATAATGGGATCCATAGTGTCATTCTCTGGCTGAAGGCGGTAGTAGCCCTTCTCCTTATAGAAGGTCTTCACTGTGGCAGAATCCTCTACCAGGGCAACTACAATGTCGCCGTTATCTGCAGTTGGCTGCTGCTTTACCAGAACCTGATCACCATCGAAGATTCCTGCATTGATCATACTGTCGCCTTTTACCTTCAGTATGAAGCTCTGTTCATTGGGCATAAATTCTGCCGGGATGGGGAAGTAGCCATCTACATTCTCTACAGCCAGAATAGGCTGTCCGGCGGCTACGGTACCTACAAGCGGAACATTGACCACTTCACGGCGGACAAGATTGAAATTGTCATCAATGATCTCTATGGCTCTTGGCTTCGTGGCATCGCGGCGGATGTATCCGTTCTTCTCAAGAGCTTCCAGATGGGCATGAACAGATGATGTAGACTTCAGATTTACAGCTTCACAAATCTCACGAACTGCTGGCGGGAATCCGCGGTTCAGAATCTCACTTTTAATATATTCTAAAATTTCCTGCTGTTTTTTGCTGATTTTACCATATGTCATAAGAGTTTTCCTCCGAAATTCATTCAACTTTTTCTTATCATACCATATTTTTCTTAATTAAGCAAACAGATATTCTGAAAATATGTTCGTTTTTTGATATGCAGGCTGTTCACAGCTTCCAGCTTTGTTCACACACTTTTCGTTTTCTTTTCCTTGTGTTCACCGGCAAAAAATGGTACAATTGTTTGGTATGAAAATTCAGAGCCCGACTCAAAAACAAAGGGGGAATCCGCTTGTCCGAGAAGAAATCTAACAAGCCTGGCAAAATGGCAGGACTTTTTGTCCAGTTAAAGAACATATTCGGACTGAATATTGCCACCGTTGCTTTTGGTGTATTGTTATTATATATGATTTTTACTGCATTTTTACTTGTAACCTCCACACACATCGAATCTTACCAGGTTACCACAGGTCCTTTATCACGAAACGAGACCTACACTGGTATTTCTCTTCGGGAAGAGAGTGTTTTTAAGGCAGAATCCTCCGGTTATGTGAATTATTATGCCCGGGAGGGAAGTAAGATCAATGCCAACGGTGCTGTTTACGGATTAAGTTCCGGAAAAATTGCAGAAACCAAGTCTGCATTGACTGCGGACGAACTGGAGAAAATCCGCAGTTCTATGCTCAGCTTTTCCAAGGGATTTTCCGGAAGTAAATTTAACAACACCTACAGTTTTAAGAACCAGCTGGAGGGAAGCATCCTTCAGTATGAGGGAATTTCCACTGACGGGAATGCAGATTCACAAGTAGTGACCATCGGTGGACAGAATATCTGTAAAGCCCAGGAAGACGGCATTATCCTCTATTCTATGGACGGTTATGAGAATAAGACTGTGGAGAACATTACAGCAGCAGATTTTGACCAGACTTCTTACCATGAAACGGATCTGAAGACATCCGAAAAGGTGCAGGCCGGAGATAACATTTATACAAATATTACCAGCGAATTATGGAGCCTGATCATTCCATTAAGCGACAAACAGGCCGCCAAGCTGGAGGGACGTTCCACCATTCGTGTGAAATTTCTCAAGGATGATATGACACAGAGCGGCGATTTTTCCATCATAAAAATCGATGGTAACAAATATGGAAAAATTGACTTCAGCCGCGGTCTGATCCGCTATGCATCTGACCGTTTTCTGGATATTGAGCTGGTTACCAATACAGTAACCGGTCTTAAGATTCCCCTTTCCGCTATTGAATCCAAGGATTTTTACGTAATTCCGGCAGAATATGCCACGACTGATCCTGACAGCGGAAGTGTAGGCTTTAACAAGATTTCCAAAGATTCCAGCGGAAATAACGTAAGAACCTTTATCAATGCTACAATCTACGGTAAAGTTAAAATTGAGTCAGATGATGATTCTGCCGATGAAGCTTACAATTATTACGTGGATAGAAGCGCTTTTAAGGAAGGAGATGCTATTGTAAAAGATGACTCCAACCAGCGCTTTATTGTAGGCGAAACAGATTCTCTGGAAGGCGTTTACTGCATCAATCAAGGGTATGCGGTATTCCGTCAGGTAGATATACTGGATCAGAATGAAGAATATGCCATTATTTCCAGTAATACATCCTACGGACTTTCCCGCTATGACCGCATTGCCAGAGACTCCTCCCAGGTAAAAGAGCAGGATATTCTCTACTAAGTTTAACATATACTATTTTTAAGGAGGCTTATAAATGTTAGCTGAAAATTTACAGCAGGTAAATGCAAATATTGAAAAAGCCTGTGCTGCTGTTTCCCGTGACCCAGGTGAAGTCACATTGGTGGCAGTAAGTAAGACCAAACCGGTCTCCATGCTTCAGGAGGCGTATGATGCCGGTGCGTGTGTTTTTGGAGAAAATAAAGTGCAGGAGATCATGGATAAATATGACCAGCTGCCATCAGATATCCAGTGGCACATGATCGGTCATCTGCAGCGCAATAAAGTAAAATATATTATTGACAAGGTTGCCATGATTCACTCGGTAGATTCCCTTCGCCTTGCCCAGACCATTGAGCAGGAAGCTGCAAAGAAAGATCTTGTTATGCCGATTCTGCTGGAAGTTAATGTAGCAGAGGAAGAAAGCAAATTCGGATTAGCGACGAATGAGGTGCTTCCTCTTCTTGAGAAAATCAGCATATTTTCCCATATAAAAGTGATGGGACTTATGACCATTGCCCCATTTGTGAAAAATCCAGAAGAAAATCGTGAAGTTTTTCGCACATTGAAGAAATTAAGTGTTGACATTAATGCAAAAAACATTAATAATGTTAACATGAGTGTTCTGAGTATGGGTATGACCGGAGATTATCAGGTTGCTGTCCAGGAAGGCTCAACCATGGTACGTGTGGGAACCGGTATTTTTGGTGAACGAAATTATGCCACACGGCAAGAAGATTAAGATTGGAGATTGAAAATGAGCGTTTTTGATAAATTATTAGATTCTATTAAACTGAATGATGACGATTATGATGAAGATAATTATTTAGATGAGGATCTGATGGATGACGAAGAGGGGGATTTCTTTGATGACGATCCCATGGATGACAAGCCTAAGAAGAAATTCTTCGAGAAATTCGGTCGTAAGAAAGAGGATGATTTGGCTGACGCAGATACTTCCTTTGACGAAGAACCTGTACATACAGCAACACAAAAGACTGCTGCCAAGGCTCCTGCGAAACAGCCAGCTGAGAAGCAGCGCCCTGTAGCTTCTTCCAAAATCACTCCGATGAGAAGCAGCCGTCGTGCGAATCAGGCTTCTTCTATGGAGGTTTGTGTGATCAAACCTGCTTCCATGGAGGACACCCGGGAAATTGCAGACACACTTCTTGACAATGCAACTGTAATTCTGAATCTGGAGGGTATTGATGTAGAACTTGCACAGCGTATTATTGATTTTGCATCTGGCGCATGTTATTCCCTGAATGGTTCCCTTCAGAAGATTTCCAGCTACATCTTCGTACTTGGTCCCTCTTCTGTAGATATCACTGGTGATCTTCAGAATATTCTTGGCGGCGCTACACCTTCTGTAAGAGCTGGTTATTGATTTTTATGGATAAGGATGAATTTTTACTTAAGAGAATCCGGGAGCTGGCAAATCTCTCTTACCAGAGAGATATTGTCACCTTTACGGATTTTCTTAACTTAAACGAACAAAATATGCTTGTTTCCCTTAAGCTTCATCAGATAGGCGTAGAGGTAAAGCTTTTCGGTGGCTATGAGCATGCAGAACGGCAGATGGCAGCTTTTTCCCCGGAGGCCTTGGTTTTTCCTGGGATTATCCTATTGACTGCCTGAAAATAGAGCCCAAGGCTCTTCGTTTTTCTGAGGAGCTTGGACATAGAGATTATCTTGGAGCGCTCCTGAATCTTGGAGTTGACCGCAGTGTAGTCGGTGATATCCTCATCAAGGATAAAGAAGCCTGGTTTTTCTGCCTTCATAAAATGTCTGACTTTTTTATTGAAAATCTTATTCGGGTAAAACATACTACCGTTCTGGTTTCCAGAGTAGAACAGGCAGAAGAGATTCCGGAACCTGAATTTGAAATGATAAATGGTACCTGCGCTTCTGTAAGGCTGGATGCTCTCATCGGGCTGGCTTTTCAGACGTCCAGAAGCAGCATGGTTTCTTTTATTGAAAGCGGTCTTGTGTTTGTAAACGGCAAACTGATCACCTCCAATGGATATGAGCCAAAAGAAGGCGATATTATTTCCGTTCGCGGCAAAGGACGCTTTATCTATGATGGTGTATCCAGACAGACAAAGAAAGGACGCCTTGGTGTCCGCATTCGAAAATACGTATAAACAATAATACATTTGGAGAGGATTTAACTATGGCAGAAGAAAAATTACTTGTAAAACGTGACGGGGAGTTCTGTTATCCCATTTATTTTGAAAATGACTTTTCTTTTCTTTCACAGGCCTTGACAGACGAAGGTCTTGCAGGGAAAAGCATGTGTATTGTTTCAGATTCCACAGTAGCACCTCTCTATGCAGACCAGGTGAAAGCAGAGCTTTTGAAAGTAACCGATCATGTATGCCAGTTCACTTTCCCCGCCGGAGAAGCATACAAGAATCTTGATACCGTACAGGATCTTTTCCAGTGCCTTATTGAGAATGGGCTTGACCGCAAAAGTCTGGTGGTTGCTCTTGGAGGCGGAGTAACAGGAGACTTATCCGGCTTCGGTGCCGCAGCCTATCTTCGTGGAATTGATTTTATCCAGATTCCTACCACGCTTCTGGCGCAGGTGGACAGCAGCGTAGGCGGTAAGACTGGCGTTGATTTCAGACAGTTTAAAAATATGGTAGGCGCTTTTCATCAGCCCCGCCTGGTTTATATGAACATGGCCACCTTGCAATCCCTCCCTAAGCGCGAATTTGGCTGTGGAATGGGTGAAATTCTAAAGACCGGACTAATTTGCGATAAAGACTTTTTCGACTTTGTATGCGCAAATTACAAGATTATCCGCACTATGGATCCAGAAATGCTTGCCGTTATGATCCGAAAATGCTGTGCCATCAAAGCCGGGGTTGTAGAGCGAGATCCCAAGGAACAGGGAGAGCGTGCTCTTCTTAATCTTGGCCACACCATAGGACATGCAGTCGAAAAGCTGATGAACTTTAACCTTCTCCATGGTCAGTGTGTGGGAATCGGACTGGTTGCCGCAGCTGCCATTTCCAGGGAAAGAGGTCTCCTCACAAATGCTGAATATGAACAGATCTGCCATAGCCTTAAGCTTTACGACCTGCCTTTGTATGTGGAAGGACTTTCTCCCATGGACATTCTTGCAGCTACCAAAAAGGACAAAAAAATGGAACAGGGACAGATTAAATTTATTCTTATAGATGGTCTTGGAAAGAGTTTTATAGACAAGACAGTTTCGGATCAGGAGCTTCTTGTGGGAATTCACGCCATCTGCAGGTAATCAATCATGGAAAATAAAACAGCTTCAGACTACAATGATCTTCCACTAAAAGCACCTAAATTAAAAGGAATTCTGCTTATCCTTTTTCTGGTTCTTCTGGATCAGGGAACAAAGTATCTTGCAATCAGGTATCTGAAAGGAACCTCCGGGATTTCTCTTATTGATAATGTGTTAAACCTTCGTTACCTTGAAAACAGAGGCATGGCATTTGGCCTTCTCCAGAATAAGATTCTTTTTCTGGTGCTTACCTGTATTGTGTTTTTTGTGGCTATTATATATCTTTTTATAAAAGCACCTGCAACTGTTTATTATAGACCACTGCTTTATACAGCGGCAATTGTGTTCGCTGGAGCAATGGGGAATTTTATAGACCGTGTTTTCCGTGGATATGTGGTAGATTTTATTTATTTTTCCCTGATTGATTTTCCCACGTTTAATGTGGCAGATATTTACGTGACCTGTGGGATCACAGTGATGGTATTTCTTATGTTTTTCCGTTATAAAGAAGAAAATGATTTTGACTTTCTGAAACCGGGGAACAGATCTGCCAGGTAAATTGATTTGTCTGATTTTTCATATACCGCGTAATTGAGAGAGGAGTTTTACTGATACATGGAGCAATTGGAATTTACAGCAACCGAAAATGAAGCAGGAGTGCGCATAGACCGCTGTCTTTCCGATAAATATGAGGAACTTTCCCGTTCTTATCTTCAGAAGCTTCTGAAAGAACAAGGTGTTACCGTCAATGGGAAAGCAGTAAAAGCAAACTACAAAATACAGGCAGGGGATCTGGTTCAGACAACCCTGCCTGATCTGACTGAACCGGATATTCTTCCGGAAAATATCCCTTTGGACATTTTATACGAAGATGATGATGTACTGGTGATAAATAAGCCCAAAGGAATGGTAGTCCATCCTGCAAATGGCCACACCAGCGGAACTTTGGTAAATGCTATTATGTACCACTGTCAGGGCAATCTGTCCGGTATTAACGGGGTTATGCGTCCTGGAATCGTCCACCGTATTGATAAGGACACTACAGGAGCTCTTCTTGTATGTAAGAATGACACGGCTCACCGTGATCTGGCCCAGCAACTGAAAGCGCATACCATCAAGCGGCGTTACCGGGCTATTGTGGCAGGTAATCTTAAGGAAGATGAAGGTACTGTAGAAGGCCCGATCGGCCGTCACCCAATTGACCGGAAAAAAATGGCGATCAACTACAAAAATGGAAAAGACGCTGTCACCCATTATAAAGTCCTGGAACGTTTCGGGAATGCGACTTATATCGAGTGCCGCCTTGAAACCGGTCGTACCCATCAGATCCGTGTACATATGACCAGCCTTGGACATCCTCTTCTTGGCGATGAGATCTATGGCTCAGGCAAAAATCCTTATCATCTCCAGGGACAGACTCTTCATGCCATGGTTTTGGGCTTTGTTCACCCAAGAACAGGAGAGTATATGGAATTTTCCGCACCTTTGCCAGAATATTTTCTCAATTTGTTAGAAAAATTAAGAAAATAGTTGTCAGTTTACCCTGATGTAGTGTATAATAATCTTACAAAATTCCTATGAATTACCAGTCACGAAGTGAACAGTAACAAAGGAATTGCAGAAGGGAGTGGCAGATATGAACAATACAACAAGTTCAATTATTACCATCGGACGTGAATATGGAAGCGCCGGCAGGCAGATTGGTCAGGAAGTAGCCAGATATTTTGGAATCAAGTGTTACGACAAAGAACTTCTGGAGCATGCTGCAAACGACAGCGGTATTTGCAAGGAATTATTTGAGAATCATGATGAGAGGCCAACTAACAGCTTTCTGTATTCTCTTGTAATGGATACTTATTCTTTTGGATATTCTTCTGCTGGATTTACAGACATGCCTATGAACCACAAGGTTTTCCTGGCACAGTTCGAAGCCATCAAGAAATTAGCTGCAGAAGGCCCCTGTGTTATGGTAGGGCGCTGTGCAGATTATGCTCTTGCAGATAATAAAGACTGTTTCAGTGTTTTTGTTCATGCTGATCTGGACTGGAGGATCAAGCGTATTGCAGGCAAATACAATAAGACACCTAAAGAAGCCAAAGATATGATCACCAAAACAGATAAGAGCCGTGCAAGTTACTATAATTACTACACCAATAAGAAATGGGGTGCAGCAGCGGGCTACAGCTTAAGCGTTGACAGCAGTGTGCTTGGTATCGAAGGTGCTGCCCAGGCGATTATCAATACCATACATATTTTTGATGACC
The DNA here is from genome assembly GCF_020554845.1 of Blautia faecis. GTDB lineage: Bacteria > Bacillota > Clostridia > Lachnospirales > Lachnospiraceae > Blautia_A > Blautia_A faecis. The sequence continues at coordinate 18,057 of NZ_JAJCIA010000031.1, forward strand.
TTAAGAAATAATATACAGAATCATGTGAAAATAAGGAGTTCTCGAAAGAGAGCTCCTTTTGTAATTTGTTGCATCTCAATTCCTGTTTTCGGTTCCTGTTTTCAAACGCCATCGCCACTTTATATTTTTTTAATGAGACATTGAGACAAAACTGTGTTATAATAGATAGCAATCGCTGTTAAATAAATAACAGTACAGACACTTATTGGTTACTGTGCAAACAGCAGACAGTAACACATATTTTGCATTCATGTTTCAGGAGGACGATATTAGAATATGAAATTACGCTGGGACAATCAACATGTTCGCTGGGGAGTAACTTCTTTCCTTGTAATCGCAGCCAGTATGCTCTTTTATTATGGTGTTTTCCATATGAAGACACTGATTACAGGAATTCAGACATTTCTGGGGATTCTCACACCTATTGTTTATGGGGTCGTGATCGCCTTTTTACTGACCCCTGTATTAAATTTTCTGGAGAAAAAAATTATTTATCCGCTTCTTGCCAGGAAAGAAGTATCAGTAGGAAAGAAGGGACGCAAGGCAATTCGGTGGGCATGCGTAATTTTATGTATGTTTCTCTTCCTTGCTCTTATTTATGCCCTTATTATGATGATTCTGCCGGAACTGATCCGAAGTATTATGGGTCTGATCTACAGTTTTCCAGCCTATGTGAAGGTTATTCAGAAATGGTTGCAATCTTTCATTGAGAAATGGAATCTGAACAGTGATGCACTGGACACTTTGAATCAGTCCATCACCACAGCTCAGGACTACCTGACCACGAATATCCTTCCGCAGATGCAGGAAATGCTAAAAAATATTTCCGCGGGTGTGTTTGAATTAATTAATTTTCTGAAGAATTTCCTCATCGGAGCTATCGTTTCCCTGTACCTGATGGCAGATAAAGAGGGCTTCATTGCCAAGGCAAAAATGCTCACCTACGCAATTTTTAATACCCAGCATGCGAATTTTATCATCCATTCCATGCGTTTTACCAATAAAACCTTTATCGGATTTTTCAGTGGTAAGATTTTGGATTCCGCCATCATTGGCGTATTGTGCTATATTGGTATGAACTTTTTGAATATGCCATATATACTTTTGATCAGTGTTATCATTGGTGTAACCAACGTAATTCCATTTTTTGGACCTTACCTCGGAGCAATCCCAAGTATTTTTCTCATCTTGTTGGTGGATCCGCTGCAGGCTATTTATTTTGCAATTTTTATTCTTGTTCTCCAGCAATTTGACGGCAATATTCTTGGACCGAAGATTCTTGGTGATTCCACAGGACTTTCCAGTTTTCTGGTCATTGTCGCCATCCTTATTGGCGGTGGAATCTTTGGAATCCCAGGTATGATTATTGGCGTTCCTGTTTTTGCAGTACTTTACGCAGCACTTGGCAGACTAGTCCATATCAGCCTGATTTATAAGCAGGTTCCAAATGAGGAGCAAAAATACACCAACATTGACTGTCTGGATCCGGAAACACATGAACCCGTTCTTTTCCCGGAAGAAGAGCCGAAGAAAAGGGAGACGCCCAGACGCACTGCAATGTTGAAATTTACCCTTACTTTGTTAAAAACGATCCAGAAAATTCTGACTACAATCTGGACCCTTATAAAAAAATATTCTGTGATAATTTATCAAAAAGTCAGACAATTGATGGAAGAGTACAGACAGAATCAAAACAGTAAAAAGGACGGAAATTAACATGCGGCTTTTAATACAACGTGTAAATCATGCAAGCGTAAAAGTAGATGGTGAAGTTATCGGAAATATTGGGAAAGGCTTTCTTGTACTGGTCGGCATAGGTCAGAATGATACCAGGGAAATTGCAGACAAATATATGAAAAAAATGCTAGGACTTCGAATTTTTGAAGATGAAAATGGCAAAACAAACCTTTCCCTGGCAGATGTAAATGGGGAGCTTTTGATGGTTTCGCAATTCACGTTATATGCCAACTGCAAAAAAGGAAACCGGCCAAGCTTTATTGAAGCCGGTGCGCCAGAACAGGCAAATGAACTTTATGAATACATGCTAAAGGAAGCTGCAAAAGTTGTTCCAGTTGTTCAGCATGGTATTTTTGGCGCTGATATGAAAATTTCACTGGAGAACGATGGACCGTTTACAGTGATGCTGGACGAATCGATCATGTAAAATTAACAGCAATTGTAACGAAAACGGCCAAGCTTTATTGAAACCGGTGCTCCAGATGTTCAGAATCGTCTGTAACTGCATAATGAATGCAGTCGAACCATCAATTATATTTTAACATTTAATGTAATTCTGAAAAACGCCGAAAACAGCCAGAAGAAGCGGCTGATTCGGCGTTATACCCCTCATCTAGATCTATACGACAAACCCGAGTTTTTCATATAGATTGGTATCATTATTACTTGCTAAAGGAGAATTTTTCATGGATAAAAAAGTCACCTACCACGAACAGACTGATGTTGAAAATACCTTGCGGCTTCGTGATGTTCTGAAAACCTTGCCGCCATTTTGCAGGGATTTCTTTCGTGCCATTGAACCTCGTACCACAACTAAAACCAGAATTTCCTATGCATATGACATCCGCATTTTCTTCCAGTTTCTTCTGGAACAAAATCCAGCCTTCAGGGACTGGTCTATAGATGCCTTTACAGTGGATGTCCTGGATCAGATCACAGCTGTTGATCTTGAAGAATATGAAGAATATCTGAAAGTTTACCAGGCCGGGGATAAAACGGAAACCAATGGCGAACGTGGTCTGAAGCGAAAAATGTCCTCATTGCGAAGTTTTTATGCATATTATTTTAAACGTGAAATGATTCACACAAATCCTACCGTCCTTGTGGACGTTCCAAAGATTCATCAGAAAAGTATCATTCGCCTGGAAGCTGATGAAGTTGCCTTGCTGCTGGATTATATTGAGCACGGCGGGGACGACCTTACCGGTCAGAAAAAGGTATATTATGAAAAAAACAAAGACCGTGACCTCGCTCTCGTTACTCTTCTGCTCGGAACAGGTGTTCGTGTTTCTGAATGTGTAGGTCTTGACATAGAAGACGTAGATTTCAAAAACAATGGAATCAAGGTTACTCGAAAAGGTGGAAATGAAATGGTTGTATATTTCGGTCCTGAAGTAGAAAAAGCTCTGAAAAACTACCTGGAAGTACGCAAGAACATTATTCCTGTAGAAGGCCACGAACACGCTCTCTTCTACTCTACCCAGCGCAAACGAATTGGTGTCCAGGCCGTTGAAAACCTGGTCAAAAAATATGCCCGCCAGGTTACCACCACCAAGAAAATCACCCCTCATAAACTCCGCAGTACCTACGGCACCGCCCTCTACCAGGAAACAGGCGATATTTACCTTGTAGCGGACGTTTTAGGCCATAAGGACGTGAATACTACCAAGAAGCATTATGCAGCCTTAGACGATTCCAGACGGCGTCAGGCAGCCACTGCTGTAAAGCTGCGTGAAGATTAACATCTGCTTCACACGTACAATTGTTGTAATCACCGCATTTAATTCACATAATATTATTATTGTAAATCAATTCAAAACTTTCTGCAAAATCTCCCTCAAAGTGGAGCGTGCAGATTGTAGGAATGATTTTTCAAACACGCTCTAAGGCGCAGCTCAAAAAAGGACATGACCCACAGTCGAGTCATGTCCTTATGTACCTCTAATTTGGTTTTACTGAATTTATAGCTGCAATATCATATTATCCGAGATTATAATGCTACTGCAATCTTATCCTGTAATGCTTCCGGAATCTCTTCTTTGTCAAGCGAAATACTTACAACTATTGAAATTCCATATTTCTCACCGATCTTGTCCAGCTGATCAAGTGTATCTGTAACATCAGCGTCTTCCAACTTGGAAACCTTGAGGAAACTGTCCAGATAAATCTGCTCAAGATCATGATCCTGAGAAATAATACCACAGATGAAACCTACGAATTCATCTGCATTCTTCAATGGATAAGAGGAGACGTCGATAAGACGTACCTTATTGTTAAGCTCATACATATGTTTGGTACTCTTGTCAAGGTAAACAATGCTTCCGTTGGCTTCTTTCACCGCACCGTTTACTCTGTCTAAGAGCACTTTTGTTTTGCCTTTGCCTTTCTTTCCTACGATCAGTTCAACCATGATGTTTTCCTCCTTAGACAATATGATATTAAATTTTTACCAAAACCTTGTTTAATATGTTTCATATTATAGTATAATTTTTCTAAATTTTCAAGAGTTTTTTTAATATTTCTGTCTATTTTTCTCAATTGTGGCTACGATTCATAAACAGACTGACTAGTTTATATTCTGCAAAAGGGACGACATCTGCTCATAAAGCTCGTCTTTTGTGGAGGCACCCATTACAATGGAAATGTACGGCTTTCCATAAGCATTCTGGCTCAGCAACGCCAGACAGTTGCCTGCATTGTCCGTAGTACCTGTCTTTCCACCTAGAATAGTCACATTCTTAGGAGGGGTAGCTTCTCCTGTGAGATAATGGTCTGTGGCAAGTAATGTGGTACTTGCACTGCTTCCGTCCGCATGAGTATATTCTACGGTATAAGATCCGGACTGTGTGATCTGAGTAAACTCCGGATAATTCAAAGCTTCCTTTAGCATCAGATAGATATCATAGGGAGTGGTATAATGGTTTTCGTCCTGCAGACCATGAGGATTGGTAAAATGAGTTCCGGTACAGCCAAGTTCCCTGGCATAACTGTTCATCATCTCCACAAACCCCTCTGTAGAACCACCCACATGCTCTGCAATAGCCGCTGCTGCATCATTACCCGAATAAACCAACAGACAATGAAGAAGCTGATCAAGAGTCACCTGGTCACCTGCCCAAAAGCCGCAAACCTGTGAACCCTCCTCCAGATTCAGATTCTCCTGTGTAATGGTTACTACATCATCCATATTTCCATATTTCAGTGCCAGCATAGCTGTCATGATCTTGGTGATACTTGCTGGATATACCTTTTGAAGTGCCTGCTTGGAATAAAGCACCTTTCTGTCATCCAGATCCAGAAGAAGTCCTTTCTGGTTTTCCCCAAGGGAAACACCATCCATCGGAACATCTGATACGACCACACACAGATTCTTGGCAAAACCATCAGCTCTCAGGCTGTCTAAGTCTGTAATTCCACCAGAAAACTCTCTGGAAGCTACATATGCCTCCTCCAGCTTATCAAAAACAGTTCCATTTCGGAGAACATAAATTGCACCGATCCCAGTACCGCCAAGTACAACCAAAAGCAACAGCAAAAGAACAGTATTTCTGATCCTCTTTCTTCTGGAACTTCGAAATCTTGCCTGTTTACGTCTTGAGTTCTTCTTTTTTGCGGCTGTCATAAATATTCCTCTTTCTTATCAATTTCTTTTCTCTTAAGTTCTTTATTATAAGTACTGCTCTGCAGACCTACATTCATCACAAGCCCCATACCAATAAACAAGCTGACCAGGGAAGTCAGACCATAACTTACAAAAGGAAGAGGCGTACCAGTATTAGGTGCCAGTCCAGTAGCAACGCAGATATTTAAAAAACTCTGTATAGCTACGACACTTCCAATTCCGCAGCAGATAATCTTCCCGGCCAGATCCTTTGCCCTAAGGCTCATCCTGATACATTCAACTGAAATCAACAGCAATAATACGACCAAAGTTGTACATCCTATAAATCCATACTCCTCTCCGGCAACCGCGAAGATAAAGTCAGTCTGGTTCTCTGCAACAAAGTTTCCAGCATTTACAGAAGAAACCTGGTCATCCCCGGTAAGTTTTTTTCCAACCAGTTCTCCGGAGGCAATCGCCGTCTTCGAGTTATTCTGCTGTTCAATATCCTCCTGGTATTCCTCGTTTTCCGGGTAAAGGAAAGACATAATACGCGTTCTCTGATAATCCTTGATCAGGGTCTGATCCGGCTGTACAACAATGGACAAAAATATGATCAAAAGGGGAACCGCGATCAGAATCGCACCTCCGATGATCTTGTAACTCAGTCCTGCTATATACAGCAGAATACAGAAAATAATGGTTACCGTAATGGTATTTTTCATATCCGGCTGTGCATAAATAAGAGCCAATGGAACAGCCAGAAGGAGCACTGATTCTGCCAACACCCTGAAAGTATTGATATCATCTTCATGATCCATAAAAAACTTGGCAAAAAACAGAATAATAATAACCTTGGAAAGCTCGGTAGGCTGAAAACGGAAACCACCGATATCCAGCCATCTGGACGCACCTCCTGCCTCACTTCCGAACAATCGTACACCAATAAGCATAAGCAGATTAAAACCATACATGATCCACTGGAAATTCAATATCCAGGAATAATCCATTAACGATAAGATCACCAGCAACACAAGCCCCATCACAACGCCCAAAAGCTGTTTGTTTCGAAGATCTGGAGACGCACTTGCTACCAGCTGCACTCCAAACAGACTGATCGCAGTCAGAAGGATCACTAGTTTAAAATTGTAAAAACGTAGCTTATACTGTTTAATCATAAATTTATCTGTCCTTTTTCGTCAACACAGGAATATACGCCATTAAAACAGGCGGTTCCTGTGATATCTGTATTTTCACTTTAGTTTCCTCTATGGTCACATACTTCTTTACTGTATGTACCAGGTCACTTTTTAACATTTTCATCATCTGTGGAGAGCATTCTATGCGTTCTGAGATAAGAAGAAGTTTCATCCTGTCGCGAGCATATCCTGCTGAACGCCTTCTTTCATTTAAAAAGGTCTTCATGCAAAATCCCTCCATTCCAGAGCATTAGTTGACATAACATTATTACAAACAACCAACATGCTATTTTGCGTAACTAATTATTACCTGAATATCAATGTCTTTTAAACAGTCTTGAAAACATACCTTTCTTCTGTCTGAGTTCTGCAAAGGGAACTTCCTCTCCCATAAGCCGTTTGCAAATATTTTGGTATTCCTCCTCCGCCTGAGAATTTTTACCAGAAAGAGGCTCACCCTGATTGGTTGCTATCACAATCTGTTCGTCATCTAAAAGAGTTCCAATCAGATCTACAGCCAGAATCTCTGTCACATCATCCACAGACATCATATCTCCCCTGGCGATCATGTCAGGACGAAGACGGTTGATGATCAGATGGATATCCCGCAGATCATTTGCTTCCAAAAGCCCAATGATACGATCCGCATCGCGAATTGCAGATACCTCCGGTGTCGTCACTACAAGAGCTTTATCTGCACCTGCAATGGCATTCTTAAATCCCTGCTCAATTCCAGCCGGACAATCCAGCAATATATAATCAAACTCTTCTCGCAGATCATCCGTCAGTTTGATCATCTGTTCCGGTGATACGGCAGTTTTATCCTTGGTTTGCGCAGATGGCAGCAGATAGAGCTCCGGATGGCGCTTGTCTTTGATCAGAGCCTGTTTCAGACGGCAGCTTCCATTCACCACATCTACCAGATTATACACGATCCGGTTCTCCAACCCAAGCACAACATCCAGATTACGAAGACCAATATCCGTATCCACAACCACGGTTTTCTTTCCCATCATAGCCAGACCAGTTCCTATATTGGCAACTGTAGTGGTTTTTCCTACACCGCCTTTTCCGGATGTAATGACAATGACTTCACCCATTTCTTCTGATTCCTCCTAAACAAAATGTTCCAAAATCCTGGTATTTCTCTTATGGATATGCCTGCCGGAACACTCCCGGCAGGCATATCCAGTACTGCTGATCAGACTATGAACAGCAGCAAAATCGTTTTTAGTCATTCGATGTATCACTGGTATCTGTAGAAGCAATACCTGTGAGAATAGAATCTTTATCTGCAAGATTGTACATATATTTAAAAATATCATTAGCAATCAGACATGCATTACCGGAGCTGTAACCATTGGCAATACGGATTGCCACTGCATACTCCGGATCAGAGGCCGGCGCATAACCGATAAACAGACCATGGTTTGGATGACGAAGATCCAGCTCTGCTGTACCGGTTTTACCTGCCACTTCTACTCCAAGACCATCAAACTGGGAATGAGTCTGGATCACACGACGCATACCATCATGGATCACATCCCAGATATTTGAAGATATATTTACCACATCCTCAATTTCCGGCTCATACTCCTGGATCACTTCTCCCTTCGGGTTCATTACTTTGTCCAGAAGGGTCAGTTTAAATACATTTCCGGAAGTAGCCATAACAGTAGCATAACGAGCCAGTTCTGATGTGGTAAACAGGTTATTTCCCTGTCCCATATAAGATGGAACTGCTTTGGCATCGGAAACCTTCGGAGTTGCCTCTGAAAGCTCGATTCCAGTCTTCCGGTCCAGACCGATCAAAGAGGCATATTCCTGAAGCTTATTCAGACTCTGCACCTCGGAGAACTCATTATCCCCAACTTTTCCTAGCTGAAAACCGATCATGTTAAAGAAATAGTTACAGGACTGCTCGATTGCAGTACGGATATCCAGACTTCCATGACCATTCTTATACCAGCAATTAATAGGCGGATCTACATAGTCAAAAGTTCCGGTACATTCAATATATGTACCTTCGTCAATAATTCCTTCTTCCATTCCTGCAATTGTTGAAAGAAGCTTCAGTGTGGAACCTGGTGCAGTGGTTTGCTGGGTCGCTTTATTGAAGAACGGACTGGACTGGTCAAGTGCCAGCTTTGCGTAATAATCTGTATCCATATCATTGGTCAGACGATTATTGTCATATCCGGGATAGGAAACAAGTGCAACCACATCTCCAGTCTTTACATCTACAACTACAGCGGACGCTGAGCATGGCATTAATGCCAGCTGTGCAGGCTCTATCTCCAGAGTGTATATCTTATTGATCATAAAATCATAAGCTCCCATTGCTCCGGAAGCCAGATTCTCATAATCATCATCATTTTTGTCAAGGACTCCCTGCTCATAAAGCACCAGGCAGATTTCCTGTCCGGAAATTGTATCTTCCTGCAGCATATATTTGTAAAGGAGCTTGGAAAATCCAGTATCCGTACTGAGATAGTCAATAATATATTCTGTCAGTGCCTGATAAATTTCCTCAGAATCCAGATACTCTCCTTCCGGTGAAAAGCTGCTGATGTCGATCCAGCCCTGGCTTGTGGCATAAGTCAGGTAATCCTTCAGGCTGATGGTTTCATCTGTTGTCCATGCTTTGTAAGTAGCATCTGATGTATCGATGGCATCTTTGGAAATAATTCCAAGCGTGTCTCTAAGAAGGTCATTACAGATGTAAGACAGATATTCCTGTGTTTCTTCATCTTCATCCTTATAGGCTGGCGGGTTTGAGCCATTCAGCTTCGTGCTTATTGTATCAAAAACTCTCTGCTGCTTTTGTTGAAATTTGGCATATAAATTTTTTTCTATGTCAGAGGCATCCTCATTGCTGAATTTGGTGATATCAATCACACTGTTGGAAATCAGGGCATTGTATACATCATAAATAGGAATACGGATCTGACTGGCATCTGTGACATACGTGTAATCAAAAGTCTTTGCCGCATCAATTTTCGTCAGAAGAACACCAGCCACACGCTGTTTGAGGATCTGATAGATTGCCGATTGCCAGTCAGTTTCAATAGTAAGCTGCACATCATCTCCTGCAACCGGCTCTACTTTGGTGTCCTCGTCAATTTTTAGAACCTTTCCAAGGTTATCAACAGAAACCGTCTCCTTACCGTCTGTTCCCTGAAGGGTAAGTTCCATATACTGCTCAATTCCTGCTTTACCTACGATCGCATCATTGGAATAATCCGGATTCTGTTTCCGAAGCTCTGTCAGCTCCTCGGAGGAAGCCTTACCAGTATAGCCAAGGATTGGTGCCATGCTTTCATCATCAATATACAGGCGGATGGAATCCTCAACCACATCAATTCCCTGCAGTCCGGTCTTATTCTCCATGATCGCAGCTACCGACTTTTCACTGACATTGGTAGCAATGGTAACCTGCATGTATTTCTTAAAACTGTTGGTATTCAGTTCGTAGCGGATAGTTGCAATATCAAGCATTTCCTGCTTGGTCAAAGTAAGAGGCAGACCATGGGAGATCAGCTCGTCCTCTGTATAAGCACGATCACCGCTAAGAACAATAGAAAATTTCTCGGAACCAGTGAGAAACTCCATCATCTGATCCGCAGTCGCCGTCTTCTGTTCATCTTTCAGATCATCGATCAATGCCTGTCCATAAATATCGGCACGGAAGCGATTCAGGGTAAAGCCCTCAACAACATCAAAAGCATACTCTCCATTCTTATCTACCACAATATGGAAGGAATGGGTAATATCATCTCCGTTGCTGTGAAGGATCTGAAGTACCTGATAGGCTACACCATTTAATGTAAGATTCTTCTCCCTTGTAGAAGTGTAAGTTCCATTATCTTCCAGCGTCAGAGAATAGGATAGCACATTAGATGCAAGAATATCTCCGTTTCTGTCCAGAATATTTCCGCGGGTGCTCTTGAGCACACGCTCTTTGGTTGTCCTGGCCTGGAATTTGCTGATGTAATCCTCTCCCTGAATAATCTGCAGATCAAATAATCTACGCACCAGAACAACTGACATTATCACAAATACCAAGATCAGGACTGTTGTTCGTTTTAAACTGATTTTCTTGAAAATTCGTTTTATTTTAGTACCCAAATTGACTCACTTTCTTTCCTGGTTATGTTCATGTAGTGATAGTTTATGTAACGGAAAATCCGGTATACAATCAAGGTAATAAATACCGTGTAAAACATTTCCGGGATAATGATCCTGTACAGATAAGTCCCAAGTCCCAGTCTGCCTCTTAAAAGGAACTGCAGCCCATAAACAGACAGATTATATAAAAGATCTGCAACTGCAGTCAGAAACATAGGAACCTTCACATCATCATCGTAATAAATCCTGTGCGCATATCCACTTAAATAACCAATATACATATAGATCAAAGCATAAAATCCAAATACTGATCCAAAGAACAGATCCACAAAAAGCCCTGAAAAAAATCCTGCCCAAAGGCCGCTTTTGCGCCCGCGCATAAGCCCCATGGATACACAGAAAACCAGCATCAGATTAGGAGTTACAGAGCCAATAGAAATCAGATCCATAACCGTACACTGCAGAAGAAAACATATTACGATCGTAAGAAAATAGACAATCTTACCCTTCATCTGCGCCCTCCTGTCCGTCTGCCGCACTGCTGTCAGTACTGCCGCTACTCTCCTGACTGCTGTCGCCAGAAGTACTGTCAGAACTGCCGCTGTCAGAATTGCCTTCCACCTGCGCAGTTCCGTCTACCAGATCCTGCTTATTCACAGTAATAACAAATACATCTTTCAAATGAAGGAAATCCACAGGTGTTACAATGGTTCCTGTCTTAGTCAGATTATTGCTGTCTACCTGCACTTCGCTTACATATCCGATAAACAATCCTTCTACAAATTTCTCACTGATATTGGAAGTAACAATACGTTCCCCGACAGTCACCTTGTTCTCCTGATCATAAAGCTGCTCAAAGCGAAGCTTTCCTTCATCAATCAGTTCCAGGTCTCCGTTTACAATACAGTTATCAGAAGTGCTTACAGTCATTGCACTTACGCTGCTGCTGTCATCAATAATGGAGCGGACAGTAGCCCAGGAGGAACCAACTTCTGTGACAATTCCAACAAGCCCCTTGCCTGCGATCACATTATTATCGACCCTTATCCCATCATCAGAACCTTTGTTGATCATAAAGGTATCGTACCAGTTTCCAGGATCTTTGGAAATGATAGTCGCAGCCACCTTCGGATAGTCCTCATAGGTCTGATCCAGATTGTAAAGTTCTTTCAGTCTCTGATATTCCCCCTGATCCTGGATCAGTTTGTTATTCTGTGTAGTCAGACTGTCCAGTTCTGCCTTCAGCTCTTCATTTTCAAAAAGCAGATCCTGTTTGTCCTTGAAACTGTCCCTAATAGAACGGACCATACTGCCGATCTTTTCAATGCTTTTTTCAAAAGGGACTATGACAATTCCCGCTGTTTCCTGCAAAGGAGCTGTGGAAATACCTGAAGCAAATGTAGCCACAATACAGCTCAGACAGAAAAGTGTCATAATCGCCAGCAAATGTTTACTTTTCAGATTTATGCGAAATCGAAATTTTTTCTTAAGGTTTTTCATAAAATGGCACCCCTAAAAATTTATGATTTATAACTGTTCAGTACCTTCACAGTTACTATAATTTTCTTTGTGTGATGGGCTGAGCCCATTTACGAAGTTCTCTGTCGTGGATGATCTTCTCCAGACCTTTTACAGCTGAAGTTTCGTAAAGATCTGACAGGTTAAAAGAATAGCCTGTGTAACTTGCCAGATATGTATCTATATGAGGGATTCTGGTGCTCCCTCCGGTAAGGAAAATGCCTTCTTTCGCAATGTGGTAGGATATCTGCGGCGGGATACGTTCCAGAAAAACCTTCATCTGGGCACCGATCTCATTGACACAGTTCATGATTCCCGCATTGACTACATAGGCAGAAATAACCTCTTCCCTTGGAAGACCGGAAACACTGTCAATTCCTACAACCTTACGTGCCTGCTTATGCTGGTCTGCAAGCCGTCCCATTACCAGCTTCAGCCGCTTCCCGGTACGGGTACCGATCTGAAGATTATAACGCTTGCGTACTTCGCTGCACACGGCCTCATTCATCTGACGTCCGCCAATTGGAATCTTCTTGTTTATGATAATACGGCCTCCCGTAATAATGGAAAAATTCGTACTCTGGGCACCAATATTTACGATCATGCTTCCTGCATTGTTCTCCAGATCCACACCCATAGCTATGGCATCTGCAATAGGAGCCTCTACCATGTAAACCCTGTTCTTCCGCAGCCAATGTCCATTCGCCACCTGATAATAAGCTCTTTTTTCAATAGCAGTCATGTCCAGAGGAACTGCAAAGTACATGACAGAGCCTATTCCCAGAATTTTATCAATTTTTTTCATCATACTGTAAAGTACAATTTCCTGCAGTTCCAGATTGGCTATCATACCAAAAGCCATCGGCGAACTTACGGAAATATCAGAGGGTGCTTTCTCAAACATTTCATACGCTTCGTTGCCCACGGCTATGATTTTGCGGCCCTTGGCCGCAATCATGTTCTTCTCAATGTAGCTTTTATTTCGAATCATGGAATAGACCTTGACGGAACTGCTTCCAAGGTCTATTCCATATGTTTTTTCAAACAGCATATATCTGTCCCTTCATCCTTACTATGCCCTGCAAAAACAAATACCCGCCACTGGTTTACAGACGGCGTCAGCACTTCCGGCGGATCATTCCTCCGGCATCATTCCCTGTTCTTTAAAGCTAATGTATCTCTGGTCACCGATCACAACGTGATCCAGAAGCTTCACCCCAAGAATCTCCCCAGACCGGTAAATACGCTCTGTAATTTTCTTATCACATTCACTGGGCGTAGGATCTCCGCTTGGATGGTTATGAACCAGGATCACACTTACAGCGTGAAACTTCAATGCTTCCATAAAAACCTCCCTTGGAGTGATCAGAGTTGAATTCACGGTTCCCCGGGAAAGCATCTGCTCACCAAGAAAATGGTTTTTTCCATCCAGCAACATAACGATCAATACTTCCTGCTCTTCGTGCCGGAGACGTTCCATATAGTATTTTGCTATCGTGATGGGTTCGTTAAAAGAAAGTCTTGGTCTGGCAACAGCAGACGCCATCCGCTTGGAAAGCTCCCCGATACATTTCAGCTGGACGGCCTTGACTTTCCCGATTCCGTTCACCTTCATCAGATCCGGAATGGACATATGTAAAAGTCCCAGAAGTCCCGGATAGGAGGTATCTTTCGTAAGACTTAAGATTTGATTGGCGAGTACAAGAGAATTGCAGCCTTGTACACCGCTTCTCAGGATCACTGCCAGAAGCTCGCTGTCGCTGAGCACGGATGGTCCCCACTGCAGACATTTCTCATAAGGACGTGACGACTCCGGCAGTTCTCTGATGGTCTGTTTCATTTCATTCATATCTTTCACCTGCAGTTCTCCAGGACTGACAGGATACTGCTCACACCATACCCAAAGCATACTTCGCGCAGCTTTGCCAATGAACAGTAATGGGACTGTTCTTCATGCCATAATAAGCAGATTCTTCTTATTCCCCGAGACACAAAGACAGTTTTCCCCGCATTGTGTTTCACAATGCAGACTCATTTTAGCATAAAAAAGGAGAGATGTACACTCTCTCCTAAAAATTTCTAAACTTTTTAGAAACAGCTTCCGCTACTTTTATGCCATCCATAGCAGCAGAAGTAATCCCGCCTGCATATCCAGCGCCTTCCCCACATGGGTAAATCCCCTCATAGTTTGCTTCCAGGGAATCCTTATCACGGACAATACGCACCGGAGATGATGTTCTGCTTTCCACGCCGGACAACACTGCATCAGGACGGTCAAAGCCTTTGATTTTTTTTCCAAAGGCAAGAACACCCTCTTCTATGGAATCACCGATCTCTTTTGGAAAAATACTGCGCACATCACCTGGAACACAGTCACCCTTAATACAAGGTTCTACATCTTTAAGTCTTGTACTTGGCTTATGATTCTGATAATCTTCAAACAACTGTGCCGGAACCTTACCATTTCCAGCTTTCCACGCTGCGCGTTCCAGACTGCGCTGGAATGCTACACCGCCCAGTGGACCCTCTTCTGGAAAATCAGCCGGAGTCACCGATACGATCAGCGCACTGTTTGCATTGCGGCTGTCCCTGGCCTGATAGCTCATACCATTTACAGCAAGCATCTCCGGTTCCGAAGAAGCGTTCACCACATAACCTCCCGGACACATGCAAAAGGAATAAACACCACGGCCATTTTCACATGTGTGAGTGACTTTATAAGCAGCTGCTCCAAGTTTCTCGTTTTCCTCTTCCCCATAAAGAGCCAGATTGATCATGGACTGTGGATGTTCCATACGTACACCTACTGCAAAAGATTTTGGTTCCATATAGATTCCTTTTTTCTCAAACATGGAAAAAGAATCTCTTGCGCTGTGTCCAACTGCCAGCACACATACCTGGGCAGGAATCCTTTTTTCCCCATTTATCTCAATTTCTTTTAACTGACTGTTTTCAAAAAAAAGATCTGTCACTTTGGAACGGAACTGGAATTCCCCGCCCATTTCCTCAATTTCATGGCGAAGAGTCTCCACCACACCAACCAGCACGTCTGTACCAAGATGTGGTTTCTGCTGATAGATAATTTCTGACGGTGCACCCGCCTGCACGAAACGCTTCAGTACTTCATGATTTCTTCCTGAAGGGTCCTTTACCAGAGTATTTAGTTTTCCGTCGGAAAAAGTACCAGCCCCACCTTCACCAAACTGCACATTGGAATCCGGATCCAGTATGCCATTTTTCCAGAAATTCTCGACAGTCTTCTGACGGATATGCGCTTCCTCTCCCCGTTCCAGAACAAGAGGCCGATAACCTGCCCTTGCCAGATACCAGGCACAAAAAATTCCGGCAGGTCCGCTTCCTACAATGACTGGCGGATATTTCAGTTCCTCTTCACCAGGAGATGGAAATATGTATTCCTTTTTCTTGGTTGACATAATGTTATTATCATGAACCTTTCGTAAGATCTTGTTTTCCTGATTTATATCCTGCAAAGACACGTCTACTGTATAAACAAATTTCTTATCCTCTTTATGCCGGCAATCCAGTGACTGCTTCACTATTTCGTAAGTGAAGCCTTCATTTTTCAGACGAAGCTCCTTACGGATCTTTTGGCTTAACTCTTCCGGGGTATGATTGATTGAAAGTTTCAGCTGGGTAATTCGAATCATGTTATTCTCCTTTTTCAAACACGCTCTGACATTTTGCTGGCATTCACTCCTGCAACATAACCGCTGGACCAGGCCCACTGCAGATTGTAACCGCCACATTTCCCATCAATGTCCAATAGTTCTCCTGCGAAATATAGGCCTGAATTTCGTGTGGATTCCAAGGTCCGGGCGTTAACCTGCGTAGTATCAACGCCGCCTGAGCACACCTGTGCCTGTTCAAAAGACTGATAACCAGTCACTTTAAGCGGATAGCTGCTGATTGCTTCTTCCAGATCATTTGCTGACAAAAGCACTTTTGCAAGCTTATCCGGGAAAAGTCCGGTCAAAAAGTCTTTTTTTCCTTTATAGGGGCAGTTTTCCTTTCGTATTTTCAGAAAAGCTTTTAACTGTTCCCGGGAAAATTCTGGCAGAAAATTTAAAATCAGAGTCACATTTTTTCCCTGTTTCAGTGCACGGATTCCGTATCGGCTGACCTGAAACACCGGAATTCCAGATACGCCATAATCAGTAAGCTGTAGTTCTCCTGTTTCCTCTGTGACTTTTTCCCCATCCACAAGCAGCGTAATTCTGCCTTCTGTTCGAACACCTGCCCAGCCGGAAAAGCCTGTATTCCTGCATTTCAGGGCAGTTAAAGCTGGGAGAGGCTCTATAAGCCTGTGCCCCAGTGCTGCGGCAAGCTCATAACCGCTGCCATCTGAACCGGAAATTGCAGAAGCTTTGGAACCATTGGCAAGAATAACAGCCTCACCCTCGTATATCCAGCCTTCTACCTGAACCTTCCAGATATCCTGTTCCTTAAAAACACGTTGTACTTTTTGGTTGGTCTTGATCTTTACCCCAAGATTCCGTGCTTCCATACACAATACCTCGGCAACGCTTGCTGCCTGTCCGCTGTGAGGATAGAGATAGCCGCCGTTTTTATTTACAGGATAAATTCCAAGCCGGGTAAAAAATTTCACCGTGTCTTCTACCGGAAACTGGTTCAGAACTGCCTGTTCAAAGCCTGGATTTTCGCTTCGATATGCATCAGACGGCACCTGGATATTGGTAAAATTACATTTGCCGTTTCCTGTAGCGCAGATCTTTTTGCCTGGTTTTTCATTTTGTTCCAATATGGTTACAGCGGCCCCGTTTTCTGCAGCTGCAATGGCAGCCATCAACCCGGACGCCCCGCCGCCTGTAACGATAACACGTTTTTTCTCCATATAAACTCCCGTTTTTTACATCTGTTTGAAAGAACTTATGGTAACGGTTCAGCGCTTCACAGTTATACGCCTGGCGTTGCACGAAAATTCATGTTTTTCATGATTTCACGGTAATTTTACCAAATCCTGCTCCACAAGTTTCTGCAAGGACATCATAACACCAAGTTTTGCATGCTCCCAGGTGAGTCCTCCCTGGAAATATACGGCATATGGCTCTTTCACAGGTCCATCTGCGGAAAGCTCAATAGAAGAGCCCTGTACAAATGCGCCAGCCGCCATAATGACCTGGCTGTCATAACCTGGCATATCCCATGGCTCCGGATCAACATAACTGTCAACCGGGGCAGCAGCCTGAATCCCCTTACAGAACGCGATCAGACGCTCCGGACTTTTTAAAGTCACTGCCTGAATAATATCCTGCCTTGGCTCTGTGGAATTTGGAACCACGTCAAATCCAAGCTTTTCATAAATATTGGCTGCAAAAACAGCGCCCTTTAACGCACCCTTGGTCACCATCGGTGCAAGGAAAAATCCCTGATAGAAGGAGCGGTTTACGCCAAGTGAAGCTCCCACCTCAGCACCAAGTCCCGGACAGGTCATACGGTAAGAAGCATTTTCCACGCACTCTTTGGTTCCCGCAATGTAACCGCCAATTGGAGCAAGTCCGCCGCCCGGGTTTTTGATCAAAGAACCAACCACCATATCTGCACCAACATCACTGGGCTCAATCGTGTCAACAAATTCGCCGTAGCAATTGTCTACCATACAGATCACATCAGGCTTAATGCTCTTTACAAATGCGATCAGCTCGCCAATCTGCTTTACTGAGAAAGAGGGGCGTGTCATATAGCCTTTGGAACGCTGAATCTCAACCAGTTTTGTTTTCTCATTGATTGCTTTGCGGATATTTTCATAATCGAAAGTTCCATCCTCAAGAAGATCCACTTGACGATAAGTTACTCCGTATTCTGCCAGGGAGCCCTTGGATGGACGGATACCGATCACCTCTTCAAGAGTATCATATGGCTTTCCGGCTGGTGCCAGCATTTCGTCGCCTGGACGCAGGTTTCCAAAAAGAGCAATGGCCAGGGCATGCGTTCCACACGCAATCTGCGGACGCACCAGACATGCTTCTGTGTGGAATGTATCCGCATAAACTTTTTCCAGAGTATCACGACCGTAATCGTTGTAGCCGTAACCGGAAGAAGAACCGAAACACTCCTCGCTGACACGGTTTTTCTGCATAGCCAGAAGCACCTTCATCTGGTTATATTCTGCTGTTTTGTCAAACTTTTCAAAACGCTCCTTTAAGGATTCCTCTATTTCATGGCAAAAATCGTAAACCTGGGAAGAAATTCCCAGCTGCTCGTATAATTCTTTCATAATAATTCTTTCCGTCTGTCTGACGGTATTCCTCCATTTTTTGTTATTTTCAAAGGCGGGCGATTCCCCTGGGGAAAATCTGATTATTGAAATAACTACTCTCCAGTTATTCCTTTTTCATGGCAAACATTCAGCATATACTCCAGCATTTTATCCTCGTTATACCCGAACTCATCTTTATTCACCCACACTGTTTCCGGCTCTCTGCGGAACCAGGTGAGCTGGCGTTTGGCAAAGTGCCGGGTGTCGCGCTTCAAGATCCGCACAGCCTCTTCCAGCGACATTTCTCCATCCAGATAGGCCAGGATTTCTTTGTATCCAAGGCCTTGCATGGAAACCATACCTCTATGACAGCCCATGTCCTTCAGCTTCTGGACTTCTGCCACAAGACCGCTGGTCATCATTTCATCCACCCGCTTATCAATGCGTTTATATAAAAGCTCCCGTGGTGCATTCAGCACAAAGTATGCCAGATTATAGGGGCTGGTCCGTTCCTGCTGCTCCTCATTGTGTGCGGAAATAGGGCTATGGTTCTGATGATAAAATTCCAGTGCGCGGATTACACGCTTCGTGTTGTTTTCGTGGATCACTTCGGCGCTTTTGGGATCCACCTCTGCCAGCATCTGATGAAGATATGCAGCACCTTTTTCCTGGACAAGCGCCTCCAGACCGGCCCGATATCCATCATCCTGCTCGGCCTGGGTAAAATCAATGTCTCTGGTCACCGCCTGAATATAAAAGCCGGTTCCCCCCACCAGAATGGGAATATGTCCCCTGGTATAAATCTTTTCCATGGCATCCTTTGCCATCTGTTGGAAACGTACAATGTGAAATTCTTCCTCTGGCATCAGCTCATCCACCAGGTAATGGGGAACTCCCTGCATTTCTTCTGGCATGATCTTCGCAGAGCCAATATCCATATATTTATAAACCTGCATGGAATCTGCAGATATGATCTCGCCGCCAATGGCTTTTGCCAGAGAAATAGACAGCCTGGTTTTTCCAACTGCAGTGGGACCGGTAAGGACAATAAGAGGTTTTTTCATAATCTCTCCTGTTTATACAATTCGCTTAAATTTCTTTTCAATTTCTGTCTTTGTCATCGCAATGATAGTGGGACGGCCATGAGGACAATTATATGGATTGTCCAGAGTAAGAAGCTCGTCGATCAGCTTATCTGCCTCCAGAGCAGACATCTGACGATTTCCTTTGACAGCAGATTTGCATGCCATTGTGGCAAGTCTTGCTGTGAAAAGGTCAAAAGCATCCTTTGCACCTTCTCCTCCCAGATTGTCAAGCATTTCCAGAAAGAGTTCTTCTTCATGGAATCCGTACAAATTTGTCGGAACTGCACTGATACAGTATTCCCTTCCACCAAAGGGTTCAATCTCAAAACCGTATTTCCTGAAATATTCTTCGTTGGCTTTTAATTTCGCCTGTTCATCCATGTTCAAGGTCACCACAAGCGGAGGATTCAGATATTGCGATTCAATGGACTGTTCTTTAAAACGTTTTACAAAGCGCTCATAATTTACCTTTTCGTGAGCTGCATGCTGGTCGATAATGTAAAACTGGTTTTCAAATTCCACCAGCCAGTAGGTGTCAAACAACTGGCCAATCAGCTTATGGCGGTTTCGGGATTCTGGTGCCAGAAGTTTCTCCTGAAAAAGCTCAAGCTGCTTTCCCCCAACGGATGGATATTCTGTACCTGGATCACTCTGTCCAGGCTCAGATTTATCTGGTATCTCATAGTTTACGGATACAGCAGTCTCTGCCTGATTATCGGCTTCATTCATTCTCTCAACCGATATGTTATCTTCTGCCGCTTTTTCATCTGCACTTTTATCCGCTTTTTCTTCTGCTTTTTCTTCTGCTTTTTCATCCGCTCTTTTATCTGCCTCCGCAGCCTCTTTTAAAGTTCCTGCAAAAAGAGCTTCCTCTTCCTTGCTAAATGGCTTCGCCTGATAAATTGCCTGCTCACGAAGCACACTGCTGGCCTGACAGCCAGAGCTGTTTACAAGGCTTCCAGATGAATTTATTTTTCCAGTTGGAGCTGTTTTTTCAGTTAGAGCTGTTTTTCCAGTTAGAACTGTTTTTTCAGCAGCCTGTGAATAGCAGCTTTCATTATTCCCTGCGCTGCTTCGACCAGCTTTTTCAGCAGCACCTTCACAATGAAGTTCCGTCCTGCGACTTTTCTCAAATGGCTCCGGAACTGCTCCGCGGCTTACTGCTGCCACCTTTGATTCCCGCTCCTCTTTTCCCACTGGAACAACCGGTATCAGTTCTCTGTGAAGAAGCGCATTGTGAACAGCCTCGTAAATGGCATCATACACCTCCGCCCCTCTTGCAAAACGAACCTCCAGTTTCCGGGGATGAACATTTACATCCAGATCATTTCCTGTCATCTGGATCTGCAATGACACAAAAGGAAATTTATGCTGCATGACAAAGCCCTTATATGCATCCTCAATGGCCTTCGTAATAATATTGTTTTTCACAAATCTGCCATTTACATAGTAGTTCTCAAAGCTTCGGTTTCCTCTGGAAACCTCCGGTTTGCCGGCGTATCCCTCAATTTTCATAAAATCATTTTCGTAGGAGACTTCCAGAAGTGCTTTCGCCATATCCCGGCCATATACATTATAAATAACATCCTTCACATTATAATTGCCGGAAGTATGCAGTTTCACCTGTTTGTTCTGAATATATTTAAAAGAAATCTCCGGATGGGAAAGAGCAAGCTGTTCCATCATAGTTCCAATATAATTTGCTTCTGAAGAATCAGATTTCAGGAACTTGCTCCGGGCCGGTGTGTTGTAAAAGAGATTCCGAACCAGGAAAGTAGTTCCATCTGGAGCTCCCATTTCCTCAAGGCTTTGTTCTACGCCGCCTTCGATCACGTAACGCACGCCGCTGATAGCAGAAGGAGTTTTTGTGATCAGCTCCACCTGGGAAACTGCGGCAATACTGGATAAAGCCTCACCACGAAATCCCAGTGAGGCTATGTTTTCCAGATCTTCTACTTTTTCAATTTTGCTGGTAGCATGACTTAAGAATGCCGTAGGTACCTGAGCAGCCTCGATTCCCCCTCCGTTGTCTGTAATACGGATCAGCTTCTTTCCTCCATCTGTAATCTCTACTGTTACAGCAGTAGCACCAGCATCAATGGAATTTTCTACAAGCTCCTTTACAACAGAAGAAGGGCGCTCTACCACCTCACCTGCTGCAATTTTATCAATGGTATGTTTATCTAAAACTGCTATTTTTCTCAAGTTTTTCTCTCCATATAAAAGCAGGTTGACCGCTTCGGTTCACAATACGGACATGTCGCCTGCCGGTGACAGCACCATATATGAAAGTCAGCTGTCAGTTACCATCTGTTCTTTATCTTATTCTGAAGATTGTATAACGTATTTAAGGCTTCCATGGGAGTCAGATTTCCAATGTCAATGCCTTTTAATTCTTCAATAATGTCATTGTCTTGTACAGTGTCAAATAATGACATCTGCGCCATATCCATTTCTACCTTCGGCTTCTTCTTCGGTGAAGCCAGATCTTTTACAGCAGCAGTAATGTCTGCATCGCTTAATTCCTCGACCAGCTCTTTTGCACGGTTAATAACAGAATCCGGAACACCTGCCAGCTTGGCGACCTGAATTCCATAGCTCTTGTCTGCGCCGCCTTTCACGATCTTACGGAGAAAAACAATATCATCACCTTTTTCCTTAACTGCAATGCAGTAGTTGGTAACGCCGGAAAGCTTCCCTTCCAGTTCTGTCAGTTCATGATAATGTGTGGCAAATAGTGTCTTGGCTCCACAGAGCTTTGTATTGCTGATATGTTCAATCACTGCCCAGGCAATGGCAAGACCATCAAAGGTACTGGTTCCACGGCCAATCTCATCCAGGATCAGAAGGCTCTTGGCAGTGGCATTTCGAAGGATATTGGCAACCTCAGTCATTTCCACCATGAAAGTACTCTGTCCGCTGGCAAGGTCATCTGATGCACCTACACGAGTAAAGATTCTGTCCACAATTCCAATTACAGCCTTATCTGCCGGAACAAAGCTTCCAATCTGTGCCATAAGTACGATCAACGCAGTCTGGCGCATGTATGTGGATTTACCTGCCATATTTGGACCTGTAATAATGGAAACTCTTTTTTTAGTATTGTCAAGGTATGTATCGTTGGCAATGAACATATCATTATCGATCATCTGCTCTACAACCGGATGACGACCACCTTTGATATCTATAATTCCGCCTTCATTTACCTTCGGACGTACATAATGATTGCGCTCAGCAACAAGCGCCAGGGATGCAAACACATCCAGACCTGCAATTGCCTTGGCTGTACGCTGGATTCTTATCACTTCCTGGCCAACTTTATCACGGACATTGGAAAACAGCTCGTATTCCAGGGCATAAAGTTTATCTTCAGCGCCAAGGATCATATTTTCAAGGTTTTTCAACTCCTCGGTAATATAACGTTCTGCATTTGCAAGAGTCTGTTTACGGATGTAGTTCTCCGGCACCAGTTCTTTAAACGTATTGGTTACCTCAAGGGCATAGCCGAATACACGGTTATATTTGATCTTCAGGGATTTGATTCCGGTACGCTCACGTTCCTTTGTTTCCAGCTCTGTAAGCCATTTTTTTCCATCTGTGCGGGCACTGCGGAATTTATCCACATCTTCGTTAAAGCCTTCACGAATAATGCCTCCATCCTTCTGGGCAAGGGGCGGTTCATCTACAATGGCGTGCTTGATCAGATCTGTAATATCTTCAAGACTGTCCATGTCCTCGTAGATTTCTTTCAGAATCGGTGCCTGAAAGTCCTTGAGAACCTGTTTAATATAAGGAATCATTTCCAGAGAGGACGCAAATGCTACCATATCTCTTGGATTTGCAGACTTAAAGCTGATGCGGCTGACCAGACGCTCCAGGTCATACACTGGATTGAGATATTCCCGGATCTCATCGCGGAGCATCGGTTTCTCATTCAGCTCTTCAAGAGCTTCCAGTCTGCGATTGATCTCTTCTGCATCGATCAGTGGCTGTTCCACAAAGGAGCGAAGAGTACGGGCACCCATGGCTGTTTTAGTCTTATCCAGTACCCAGAGAAGAGAACCTCTTTTCTGCTTTTCACGGAGGGTCTCCACCAACTCCAGATTTCGTCGGCTGGAGCTGTCAATCAGCATATAACGCTCTGCCGTATAAGGACGGATGGTAGTCATCTGAGAAAGTGCAGTCTTCTGCGTTTCCTTAAGATACAAAAACAGCGCTCCGGCAGCTATGATTCCACTGTCATAATCGCTGATTCCAAGGCCTTCCAGATTGGTTACGTGAAAATGTTCCCTTAATTCTTTTCTGCAGGTATCATCATCGAAATACCAGGCATCCAGGGAAAAAATACAAATTCCAAGACGTTCTTTCAAATCGTCTGTGTCAACCCCACTCATAAAAAAGGAATCATTACATATGATTTCAGCCGGACTGAATTTGTTGATCTCATCAACCAGTTTCTGGCTATTTGGTACTTCTGTAAGGAAACAGTCACCTGTGGTAATATCCGCTATTGCACAACCAAAGCGGTCTGCTATGGAGACAATTGACATCAGATAATTGTTCTTTGACTCATCCAAAGAAGTTGCATCTAAAGTAGTTCCGGGAGTAACCACACGGATAACAGCACGCTTTACAAGTCCTTTTGCTTTTTTCGGATCCTCTACCTGTTCGCAGATTGCAACTTTATGTCCCCGTTCAATAAGACGGTTAATATAGGTATCAGCTGCATGAAAGGGAATTCCACACATAGGAGCACGTTCTTCCAGACCGCAGTCTTTACCGGTGAGCGTCAGTTCCAGCTCCTTGGATACCAGAAGTGCATCATCAAAAAACATCTCGTAGAAATCCCCGAGACGATAAAATAAGATGCAGTCTTTGTATTCTTCTTTTGTTTTGCAGTATTCCTGCATCATGGGCGACATGTTCATTCTTTTGCCAGAACCCCTTGATTTATCTACATTTGCGCCGCTTTTGGAAGTGTTACTGCACGGTTTCTGCACGGTATTTTCATTTTTTGTTTCATTTGTATTCATCTTATTCTTCTCTTACTATCATCATAAAATATCGTAGTTTTATTAAGTGTTTTGTAAATGCGGATTCGGTGTGCATGAAAATCAATGTCTTCCCACATAAGAGCTGCCAGTTCTCCAATACGCATCCCAGTGTTTAAAATAATATAAAACACCTCATAATATCTGGTTTTCATCCTTTCCCGACCAGATCACAAGTACATCAGAATATTAACACGTTCCAGAAAAATATTCAAGTCTCCTGTTTTTCCAGCCATTTCTCAAATTTTTTCTTATGAACAAGGGTTCTTCGCCCAATCCGAACGGTAAAATCATTTTCTGCCATTAAAGTTCGCACTGTCCTTTCAGACAATCCGGTAAGTCCGCAAGTTTCTTTTACTGAAAGAAGAAGTTTCTCATTTTCTTCTCGTCCGCCTCTACTTTTCAACATAACTGTTCTCCTTTCGAAATTGTGTTCTGTTTTCAACACGATCAAGACTTTCCCTTCTAAATATACTCTGTTTATCCACTTTTCCATCCTCCAGTATGCAATTTGTTTATCATATCATCTGACTGATGCTGTATTTTTATCATTTGTTTATTGTATCTGGTCTCTGACGCTTTGCATCAAAGATCTCTAGATAAAAATAATTTTTTCTTCATATAATGTGACAAATCCTCTTCTGATGTTTATAAACAGATAGGAAGCATTCGAATTCTTACAGGAAAGGAGAACTATTATGAGCGAAATCAAACAGAACATTACAAACGAATTATCTGAAGAAGAATTAGAAAATGTTGCCGGTGGTTTTGGCCGTCCTACTATGGATGATCCCAGATATAGGGAGCAGATGAGGATAAACAATATGTTAAAACGAGGCATGAATATGGAGGAAATTCAAAAAGCGTTGAAGTCCTATTCGTAAATAACTATATCAATCCTTCCGGGCAGCCTTAGGGCTGCCCCTGTTTTTCTCTGGTCACCTTATCACTTCCACGATTAGTCAGAGTTCCTGCCAGTACCACCGTTCCTGGCACCAGCACCATGATATATATGATTCCAAGCCCAAATCTGAGGAACTTGCCAAGGCTTCGGCTTATTTCTTCTATTATATATGGGCACCCTGTATTTATCCACCAGTACAAAGGAATTAATGCAAAAATACTGATAAACAACCTTAGCTTTTGCGAAATTCTGTCAAAATCTAATTGTCTTTTTTCCAGTATCCTGCAGATGACAAAGGATGCAATAAATCCGACTCCTTCATATGCATCTCCCCGCATTTTAGCAGGATCAACCAGAAGTGATCCATCCGGCAGATAATCAAGTGGATATGGTTTGTATTCATAGTACAGCACAGCAGCAATACAGATCAAAAGCCCTGCCACAAGAATCATGAGGTCTCTTTTTTTGTCTTTTTCACTCCACAATTCCAACCACCCGGTCAGATACATCATAACTGCTGTTGATATAAATCCCACCAGAACATCCTGCGGAGTATGCACTCCCAGATAATTTCGTGAAAACATAGTCAGAAATACCAGCACAAACAACAGACCTGCAACGACACTGTGCTTTTTTTCCATGAACCAAAGTCCACTTCCACCGAACATAGCCGTTGCCCGCGTTGTATGCCCACTTGGAAATGAATATCCGGTAGCTGCTGTTTTAGAATCACCATAGGGTAAAATCCGTGTATCCCGTATCCATGGGCGATAGACACAGAAAGTAAGCTTTAAAAATCCGTTGATAAACAGACCGCCCCCAAGTCCTGCCAGGATTTTTCGTCCCGCCTTCCGGTCAAATGCCCAGTAAATCATACACATCATTGCAATAGGTAAAAATCCTGCGGACAGCTTTGTTACTGCATTCATAAGCGGTGTCAGAATACTGCCAACCGTTTCGCGAAATTGTTGCAGGTACAATAAATACTCAATATCCATAGCTTTCCTCTTTCTGCTGTTCTTTCAGGCGAAAATAAAGCTGTGACTGTGTTAAATACTGATATGGTCCGGCAAAGAATATATTAACCAACCCGAATGTTATAATTCCCAGAAGGCTCCATCCTATAAAAGACAGATCTAATACAAATGCAGCCCACTTATTTCCCTTCATCATCTGACGGCTCTTTTCAAAAGCTTCTTTTCGATTCATCTGTGGATTCTCTGCCAACAAAAACGGAATCATCATATACTCATACTGTTTTATAATTCCCGGAATTATAAACAAAAGACTCCATAAGCTTACAAACAATGTCCGCAAAAACATAATCCAGCCAACATTCTTTCCATCTCTCCTGTTGATCACCGACCAGATACATCTCGTCTCCGCTGTTCCGTATTCACATTGAATAAACAGCTTTTTACATCCCACCTCCAGAGGATTCCAAATCAAAATCGTCATAATAAAGTTAACAAGCAACGCAACTGCCACAATTCCAAGTGCAATTCCTAAAACAAGGCCAAAATCATCAGTTTCTACTGCGCCTATCACTTCATCAAAACTTCCGGAAGAAGACCTTTCTACTACCGAGACCACTCCTGAACCTCCAATCAGGGATAATATAATTCCTGCCAGAACTGCTTTCCAATAATTTATCTTTAAAAGCTGTTTGGCACACTCTTTCAATTCTCTCCTTGTCCACATATACAATTCCCTCCTCTTCAAACTACCCATATGCAAATATCTCATATCTGAAATATGTCATCCGGCTTTCATAATCTATTACAATGCATTATCCCCAGTCAGTTCAGGCAGAGTCTCTGTAGCCTGAACGCCTATTCCCCCTGTTTTTCCATAATCATTCGCAACTTCTCCAGAGCACGTTTCTGTATCATCCTTACATTTCCCGGTGATAAATTCATCTGCCTGCCAAGCTCTGTGGAACTTTTCTGATAATAAAATCTTCCCAGAAGAATTTCCCGTTCTCTGTCAGAAAGCTGCTCCAGACTTTTTCTTAATGTCTCTTCTCTCATAATCTTTGCCACAATCTCTTCCGGCATTTTTTCCCGGGGAATTGTCTGCTGCTTCAGGATTTCCAGAGAATAATGAGTCTTTTTATCCCTATAATAGTTTTTCAGGCGGTTTGCTGTGATTGCATACAACCAGGTAGCTATACTACCTTTTTCTTCATCATAACTGTCCATATTTCTGTAAAAAGACAGAAATACATCTCCAGTCAGTTCTTCCGCTTCATACAGATCAGGAACTCTTTTATGTATAAATGTCAAAATTTTCAGATAATATTCCTGATAAATACGCTCAAACTCCTCATACTTCATCCTCCGCCTCTTCATAAGACTCAATCTCTGCATAGAGATGTGTGTCTTCTTTCACATCTTCCTCTGGCTCGTACAGTTCTTTACACTCCTTATCTGTATACATAATGTAATAAGAATTATCGTCATGAAGCATGATCCATACATGATTATCTGCTGGAACCGTGATTGTATAATCCTTTTCCTGCTCTGTACCAGGAGCTGCAGTAACTGTCACATTACGTACATCACCTTCTGCTTTTTCTGCTTCTTCGTACTTTTCACAGAGATCTGCTACATCCTCAGGCCTGTCCACGCCGTAGGAGAATTCCATCTTCGAAGCTTCTTCCGAAGTGCCGTCCTTATGATTCAGAATCTGAGTATGTTTCAGTGGTCTGTAATCATCCGAAGCAACCACATATTCCATAGAAATCCAGTCTCCCTCTGTGTAGGATTCTCCATCTCCCTGAGAATTCAATGTGCTCTGCGTAAGTTCTTCAGGTACCTTTGTCTGTATAATGATCGTATCACCATCTTCCTTCAGATCCGTCACTTCTTCCTCTATGGTTTCATCTGTGTAAAAGCTTATAAGATCATCTGCATTTCCATCTGCTTCATCAATATACAGACAGGAGAGATACTCATCTCCTTCTTTTCCGTATTTTAATTCGCCATCTTTATAGAGCATCTGGGTAGTACCATACATATCTACATACATCACTTCAGAATCTTCATAGTCATATACCTTTGTATTCTGCAGTATATATTCACAGGTAGCTTCATAGCTTTTATGATTGCTTACAAGACTGTCTGTTTCTCCTGCTTTCATCATCTGTTCCAGTGCATTGTCTTTTGTCAGTTCAGGTAACGTATCCGATGCCTGAACACTCACACATTCTGCTCCCAGAGTTCCCATAATCATTGCCGTCACAATAATCATTCTTTTCTTCATTTTTTAGTCTCCTTTTCTTATATTTTTTCCTTTACGATGCCAGTAAGAGCGAGCTTTCGGGCATTATACCGTATCAAAAGCTCTCCTCATTTTGACAGTTTTCTGTATCTGTATTATTTATGTTATTTGAATTTGACTTTCCTGTCTATATTTTTGCGTGAATAGTCAAAATATGGTGTGAAAAGACCTTCATATGATTTGATTTTGCCTTCTGCCAATGGTATACTTGTTTTTAATAGGTAACCTGACCATTATCTATTTTTATGACAGGAGGTTTTTATGATAGCATTGCGTTATTTCTGCGGATTTTCTCTTCAGATTTTTCCTTATGCATTTTTCTGTTTGTATACATTCCGGGATTGTTTCCGCCTAAGCACAAAAAAGGCAATGCGCATGGCACTGTCCATTTTTATTGTAATGGTCATTCCGTTTTCTCTTATCGCACAGTTCAACATCGGCGGTGATTACAAAGAGCTGATCTCGAATGCTATTTTTTATATTGCCTTGTTACTGTTCGGAATGTTGTACTGCTTTATCATCCAGGCAAAAACAGTAGAAAAACTGTTTGTATTTTTTGTTGTAATGAGCTACGGATTCTTTGTCACAAGTACTGTTACTTTTTTGCACCGTACTTTCCGGTTTCCGTCCGATCATTTTATGTATCCGCCCCTTGCACTGATTCTCACACTTATCATAAATCTGCTTCTTGCGAAACCATTTCTCATGCTGATGGAGCGAATCCGTACTATGATCAACGCTGATCTGGAATCACGTATCTGGAAGATTCTCTGCTCCCTCCCTGCTTTGTTTATTCTAATTGCCAGCATTGCACAATTCTCAAGCATAATAAATCTTTCCACCAATATGGTTGTCCATGCTATGTTTGTATTGTTTGCAGTATTTGCTTTCATAGTATATGCCGTATTCTTTAGTGTCATGGAATACATCCGCAGCAAACAGGAAGAACAGAGAATTTCCGAGCGGATACTGGAAAGCTACCGGAATCAGGCAGAAAACAATGAACATATTCTGGAAATGCACCATGAGATCCGGCATCATATGAATGCCCTGTCCGCCTATCTTAAACAGGAGGACTATGCAGGTGCCAGACAATATACGCAGAAATTTACTGAAGAAGCCGAACAGCTTCCTTTTGTCACCTACACAGCCAATGCTCTGGTCAATTCCATCCTTTTAGAATTTGCAGAACGTGCCAGCCGTTATAAAGCCATAGTGGAGTACAGTATTATCATTGGCAGAAAACTCAACATGGAAGACATTGATTTGTGCCGGATGTTGACAAATATATTGGAAAATGCAGTAGAAGGGTGTCAGAAGGTTTCTGAAGGACAGCGGATCATCCGGCTGAATCTCCATTCAAAGGGAAATTTTCTGTTTATTAAATGTGAAAACTCCTGCAATGAGGATAACTTGAGAATCACGAATGGAAAATATAAATCCAGTAAAAAGAACAGTGACAGACACGGTTACGGTCTTAAGATCATCAATGGAATCGCCGAAAAATACAATGGTATACTGAACGTACAGGTACGTGGTGGCTTTTTTGCTGTAACAACAACGCTTTGTCTTGACGAAAATAACGAATAATAGGAGGCTTTCACTATGTACCATATTGTCATCTGTGATGATGAACCGATTTTTTTAACACAGATATCTGAAATGATCATCGATATTTTAGCATCCATGGGAGAATCCTGCGAGATTCGAAAATATACTTCTATTTCAGAATTAAAAAATACATTGCAGAATACTCGTGAACTACTCGGCAACTAAGTTACCAGAGTATCTGAAATCTGGCGGGATAC
>NZ_JAJCIA010000032.1 GCF_020554845.1 Blautia faecis
TCTCCCACAAATTGTGACACACATCTTGCAGAAAGCCTTTTTCAAACACGCTCTAAAGCAGTTAAATCATCAATCGGCATAATCATTCACCTCAAATATATTTTATCGTTCCGATTTGCACAAAGGAATAACCTTATTGTACCTGCAAAGCAGTATGATTATGCTGATTTTGTGAGGAGATGAACGAGGACAAAGTTATATTGATCGAGTAAAAAAATTATAATATACTCTGCGTTACCGCTTAGAATAAGACACCATTGTATTTGTGGTTGTATCAGTGATGCTGAGAAGTGGACTGGTATTTGACTAATTTACCAAACTACAAAAAAACTCTTGTTGCTGGATGAACGTTTCTTAAACATAAGGGAAATAATGCACTTCATCATAAATTCAAAAAACTATGTTATTTTATAAATTGGAGGTGGAATGATGCAGAAGATTTTAATTGTCGAAGATGATATTGACATTCAGGATATATTGAAAAACCATCTGATTGATGCAGGCTATGAAGTTGCTGTTGCTTCTGACGGCGTGGCGGGGATTGCAATGTTTGATGATACAATCGACCTTGTGCTGTTAGACATCATGCTCCCTAAAATCGACGGCTATGGTGTATGTGAGGTCATTCGCAAAAGGTCACAAGTCCCTATTATTATGCTTACTGCGCTTTCGGATGAAGAAAACCAGTTGCGGAGGAGGGGGTATAATGATACCGGATGAGACTGTCAGTAAGCTGTGGAATCACCCGGAAAGAATAAAAGAGTCTAAAAGTCTTTTTGGGAAGGGGATTCTGAGCTATAGGGCTGTTTTTGATCTGAAAAGTGCAATCAGCATGAAATGTAAAGCTTATACAAATGTGATAAAAATAAATGAAAATACATAAAAGCAATGGTTGAAATGCCTAAGACATGATAGAATAATAGAAAATAAAAAAGCCGTGGAACACGACTTTTTCTGCCGCACCCTGCGGCGTCAGATGACGGTTTCGGGTTTCCCCTTATTTGAACTCGTCTTGTTAATACAGTATTACTGTAGCATCAGATATCGGGATTGTCAACTAGATTTTGGGAGGATTTCCTATGCATACAGATAAAAAAGCAGATTATTACGTGGGACTGGATATGGGTACCGGCTCCCTGGGTGGCGCGGTTATCGATTCGCAATATCATTTAATGAAAGTGAAAGGAAAAGATTTCTGGTTTGTCAGAGAATATGAGTCGGCACAGCCACAGCTGAAACGGAGAACACACAGAATCTCCAGAAGAAAATTACAGCGTCATCAGGTAAGAATCAGATTGCTCCGGTCTTATTTTGCAGAGGATGTGCTGAGACACGATCCACTCTTTTATATCCGCCAGGATAACAGCAAATATTACCGGGAAGACAAAGATTCCAGACTGAGGACAAAAGACAGTCTGTTCGCAGATCCCGGTTATGGAGACAAAGAGTATTATAAAGAATATCCTACGATTTTTCATTTGCAGCAGGCGCTTTTAAAAGATGAAGTAGCAAGTGAGGAACGATATTCCAGACTTTTGTATCTGGCGTTGATTCATCTGTTTGAACATCGGGGACATTTCCTTCTGAATACAGATTCCGGCGATTTGAATGCGGATATGGTAAAGGATGCCGGAGAAACGGTGATGAATTATATCTGCGAGTCTACAGAAGAAGCGAACGGTGATGTTTCTTATAAGCAGATCATAGAGAAACTGGCAGATAAAGAAATTTCCAGAAGTACCAAAAAAGATAAGATAGCTTCTCTGCTGGGAATAAAAAGATCGGACAAAAAGCAGATGGAGTTGGTCAAGTGTTTATGCGGTATGGATGCGGATGCCAGAGTAATGTTTCAGCTGGAAGCAGATGAAAAGATAAAAGTAGCATTTCAACAGGCGTCTTTTGAAGAAGAAAAAGAGGAAATCGAGGCGGCTGTTGGGGAAGAGTATTTTTTTATCATAGAAAGTATGAAACAACTGTATGATTACAGTCAGCTGCAGGCTGTGTTAAAAGGATTCGATTATCTTTCAGATGCCAGAGTAGCGATGTATAACAAGCATAAGGAAGATCTGAGACTTCTGAAAAAAGTGTATAAAAGAGATCTTGGTCAGGAAGCATATGACCGTATGTTCCGTTCCAGTGAAAAAGGAAGCTATTCTGCGTACTGCAATTCTCTGAATTCTACAGATTCGCTGGCGGCAGAACAAAAATATAGAAGAAACATGAAAAACGTGAAAGAACGTGGAAAGGGAGATCTGCATGACCGAATCAAGAAAGATCTGAAAAACCTTGCTAATGAAGAAACAACAGTTATTTTAAAAGAAATTGAACTGGAACAGTTTCTGCCCAAACAGATGACCGGAGCCAATGGAGTAATCCCCAATCAGGTACATCAAAAAGAGATGAAAAAGATTCTTGAGAATGCAGAAAAACATCTGGATTTCCTGAAAGAAACAGATGACAGCGGTTATACGGTTTCCGAAAGAATCCTGATGCTTTTTTCCAGAAATATTCCTTATTATGTAGGACCGGTAGGAAACGGATCAAAGACCGGCTGGGCTGTGCGCAGGGAACAGGGGCAGGTACTTCCCTGGAATATGGAACAAAAGATTGATATGAATGCGACATCCGAACGTTTTATTACCAATCTGATCCGTGAGTGTACCTATCTTTCCGGAGAAAAAGTACTGCCGAAGCAATCCTTGTTATATGAGGCATACTGTGTACTGAATGAAATCAATAATCTGCGGATCAATGGAAAACGTATCGTTCCGGAAGTAAAGCAGGATATCTATAAAGAATTATTTCAGGGTGTCAGACTGGGAAAGAAAGTAACCAGAAAAACACTTTGTTCCTATCTGATGAACCGGGGAATTTTGAAAGATGAGTCGGAACTTTCCGGTATTGATAAAGAAGCGAATGCCTATCTGTCATCTTATGGAAAAATGTATGCAGTCTTTGGCGAGCGGATGAGAGAAGAAGCAATACAAAAGGCAGTAGAAGAAATCATTTATTATGGAACTATCTATGGAGACTCGAAACTGATGTTCCGGAAAAAATTAGATCAGTATATCTCCAGTGGAATTCTTACGGAAAGTCAGGTAAAGAGAATCTCGGGTTACAAATTTAAAGACTGGGCAAGAATTTCCAAAAGTATGCTGTGCCTTTCTGGGCGTGATAATAGGACCGGGGAAATCCTTTCTCTGATTCGGGCAATGTGGGAGTATAATCTGAATTTTATGGAACTGCTCCACAGCGAAGAATTTACTTTTAAAGAAGAATTAGAAAAAAGAAAGCAGACGATACAAAAAACACTGAGTGACTTCCAGTTTGAGGATTTGGACGAATATTACTACAGTGTACCGGTGAAGCGGATGATCTGGCAGACGGTTCAGGCATTAAAAGAGATCACACAGATTATGGGGCATTATCCGAAACGAATTTTTATAGAGATGACCAGAACAGATGAAGAAAAAGGGGAACAGGGAAGAAAGAATTCCAGAGAAAAAAGACTGTTAAAGCTGTATGAGAATATCAAGGACGGAAGAAATTGGGAAACAGAAATAAAAAATGCCAGTGCATCCGGCAAACTCAACAGTAAAAAACTGTACCTGTATTATCTACAGATGGGAAAAGATGCTTATACGGGCAATGATATTGATATCGAGGATTTGTTTAAAGATAACAGATATGATATTGACCATATTTATCCAAGAAGTTTAACCAACGATAACAATATGGAAAATAATCTGGTGCTGGTGTCGAAAAAGATCAATCAGGATGATAAACAGAATGTTTATCCAGTGCCGAAAAAGGTAAGAGAGAATCCAAAGGTCCGGGAACTGTGGGCAGTTCTTCATAAAATGGGATTTATGAACGATGAAAAATATAATCGTCTGACGTCGAATGAAAAACTGACAGATGATCAGTTGGCAGGATTTATTGAGAGACAGCTGGTGGAGACAGCGCAGGGGGCAAAGGGAATCGCAGACCTTCTGAAATCTTTAATGCCGGGAACGGAAATAGTGTATGTAAAAGCGAGAAATGTATCGGATTTTCGGAAAGAATACAAGATGCTGAAAAGCAGACTGATAAATGATTACCATCATGCACAGGATGCCTATCTGAATATTGTGGTGGGAAATGTTTATTTTACGAAGTTCACCAGAAATCCTCTGAACTATGTGAAGAAGGAAGCACGGCGTGACGGCAAAAATTACAATTATAATCTTTACAAAATGTACGGTAAGGATGTAGTAAGAAACGGAGAAATTGCGTGGATTGCATCTAAAAATCAAGAACCGGGAGCGATTCGTCTGGTAAAAGAAGTGATGGAGAAAAACACTCCGATGATTACAAGGCAGACATTTGAACAAAAAGGGGAACTGTTTAATCTTCAGCCAGTAGGAAAATATTCTGCAAAAGCAGAAAATTATGTACCGTTGAAAGCAAAGGATGAAAAACTCCAGGATGTAACAAAATATGGTGGATATACTTCTTTGAAACCGTCTTACTTTGTTTTCTTCGAACATGGATCGGAAAAGAAGAGAAAGAAATGTTTTGAAGTAGTACACAGTTATTATGCTTCACAGATAAAAAATAAAGCAGATCTGACAAAGTTTCTGGAAGAAAAGGGATATAAAAATCCACGGGTGATTGCAGAGAAAATCAAAAAGAATGCGCTTATAAAATATAATGGATATTTTTTATATATTGTAGGAATGGATGCAAGAAAGAATGTGGAATTTTCCAATGCGACGGCGATGTGCCTGAAATATCCTTATGTACAATATATTTGTAAGCTGGAAAGACTACGTGCAGCGATGTTGTTGTCAGAAAAGCAAAAAATGAGTCTGCGCTGGGATGAAAAAGTAACAGGGGAGAAAAATCTGGAATTATATCAGGAATTGACAACGAAACATTTGCATGCAATCTATGCGGATCATCCAAAATGTATAGGAACATGTCTGGAAAATGGAGAAAGCTCTTTTAAACTTCTTGGCATAGAACAACAAGTGATGCTTTTATGTGATATTGTTGAGTATACCTCTTTTCAAAAAGGAACATTTTCGCTGCAGGCAATCGGCGGCCAAAAAGAAGTAGGAAGAATACGAATCTCCGGAAATATGACAGATGCAACAGAATTGAAACTGATCCATTATTCGATTACCGGAATGTATAAAAAAGAAGAGGATTTACTGCATATGTAAGAATGGGGGGAATGTTTATGAGCTGGCGGACAGTGGTAATATCCAGTACGGCAAAGCTGGATTATCAGATGGATTATTTGGTGATTCGTAAAGATGATGTGACTAAGATTCATCTTTCAGAAATTGAGAACTTAATGGTTGAATCAACAGCAGTTTCACTGACCGCCGCTCTTTTGTGTGAACTGACAAAGAAAAAGATAAAAGTAGTCTTTTGTGATGAAAAAAGAAATCCATCTTCTGAATTGATTGGTTATTACGGCGCTCACGATACGTCGCTGAAGGTCAGAAATCAGATTGCCTGGTCGGAGGATATCAAGAAACACGTATGGACAGAAATCGTAACGGAGAAGATACGAAAGCAGGCACAGCATCTGAAAATATGGGAACGGAAGGAAGCGGATCAGCTTTACGGCTATATCAGTGAAATCGAATTTGGGGATGCCACGAACCGGGAGGGACATGCAGCAAAAGTGTACTTCAATGCCCTGTTCGGAATGGATTTTACCAGAAGTGCGGAGAATGTTACCAATGTAGCTTTGAATTACGGATATTCGTTATTATTGTCTGCGTTTAATCGTTGTGTGGTGGCAAATGGTTATATCACACAGCTTGGTTTGTTTCACGATAATGTATTTAACCAGTTTAATCTGGCATGTGATCTGATGGAGCCATTTCGTCCATTTGTAGATCTGAAAGTAAAAAGGATGGCATTTCCATTCTTTGAAAAAGAAGAGAAACATGAGATGATCTCATTGCTGAAGGAAGAAGTGACTATAGCTAACCGAAACGAATACTTGACAAACGCAATCAGAATCTACACCAAGAGTGTTTTTGACGCATTAAACGATAATGATATATCACAGATAAAATTTTATAAAACAAATGAGTTATAGATATATGAGAGTAATGGTATTTTTTGACCTGCCGGTGATTACCAGTGCAAACAGGAAAGATTACAGGGAATTTCATAAATATTTGCTAAAAACCGGATTTTTGATGATGCAGGAGTCTGTATATTGTAAACTTGCGCAAAATTCCACGATGGCGGATGCGATTGTGGAAAATATAAGAAAAAATAAGCCGGCAGATGGACTGGTGCAGGTGTTGAAGATAACAGAAAAGCAATTTGGAAAGATGGAATTTATCATCGGTACGAAAAAGAGTGAGATCCTGGATACAGATGAAAGGGTGGTAATCCTTTGAGACTTGTGAATACCAGATTAGGGATGGAAATAGAACTATATGAAAATCAGGTTCTGAATCTGACCATCGAGACACCGGAACGATTTGCAGAAGTTGTATACAATGTTAGTAAACAGGTAGAAGGGGAAGAAGGAGACTTTATTCTTTCAGATATTGAAAAGGAACTCTCTCTGGAGAGAAAAGCAATCATGGTCAGCAATCCTCTGATGGTTAATTGTAATGAGAAAAAATTTTATCCAAACTTTATAAGAATCTGTCAGAGACAATCTCAGAAGATTACGCAGAAGAATTTGCAAGCGTGAATCAACAGATTTTATGCTTTATGGATAAGATTGTGAATACTTCTGCATATAATCTCACATTTGATATTGATTTTCCGGCAGCAGGGCTGATAAAATATTGTAATGTACATGTGGATTCCTGTTATCATAGTCTTGCAGAAAAATTTATAGATTATCTGAGAGCTATGAAAACAATCTGCAATACAGACATTGTGTTTGTGCTGAATCTAAAGCAATATTTCGGTATAGAGGATCTGAGAGAAATTTATAAACATTGTTTTTACACGAAAACTTGTCTGGTCAATTTGGAAGGAATAAAAACCAACCCAATCGAAGGTGACAGATATATAATCGTGGATAAGGATCTTTGTGTACTGGACCTGTCGTATTAACAGCTATCTGTCGAAAGATAGTAATGACTCGGTGAGAATCGGATTTGAGGTTTGAGAGTCTTGTTAATACGGAAGGAATTTAAACGATTCCAACGTCAAGGGTTATCGTGCAGCAGTTTGAGAGTCTTGTTAATACGGAAGGAATTTAAACAACAGAATAATAATGGTATCCTGTGGGTATGTTTGAGAGTCTTGTTAATACGGAAGGAATTTAAACCGTAACGGTGGTTTCGGATCAACTGACAAGGTTTGAGAGTCTTGTTAATACGGAAGGAATTTAAACCTCACCCGTCAAGAAGCTGAGAAGAAGTTGGTTTGAGAGTCTTGTTAATACGGAAGGAATTTAAACGCCCCTGCATGCTGTTTAACAGTCCGTCCAGTTTGAGAGTCTTGTTAATACGGAAGGAATTTAAACAGTCCAATAGAGGATCAGTAGACTGGCGCTGTTTGAGAGTCTTGTTAATACGGAAGGAATTTAAACTTTCGTCGTCGTTTGTCAGCCCTTGCGGGCGTTTGAGAGTCTTGTTAATACGGAAGGAATTACGCTAAAAACCAGCATAAAATATCAAAAAGAGTATGACAGAGATACAGAGCAGGAAATCCTGGCATTATTAGAAAAAAGCAGCAATGCAAAAGACTTTTCCTGGGAATCCAAAATTGAAGAGGTGGATGAAATTCAAAAGGACCGCGTTTATATCAATGATGTAAGGCTGCGGTCCTTTTGTTATATTATTTCAGAAACAGGTGTATCAGTTTGTCGTAAATCCGTCTGTAAGGCTGATATCTCATCGGCAGGTCGATCCATGTCTTTTTGTCTACAATGCTCTTGTAATGGGAAAAGGTTTCGAAGCCTTTCTGACCGTGATAGCCTCCCATACCGCTTTCCCCGAAACCGCCGAATGGCATTTCGCTGGTGGCGAGGTGAATGATCACATCATTGATACAGCCACCGCCGAAGCCACATTCAGAGGTGACTTTTTCGCAGATGGCTTTGTCCTGGGCAAAAATGTAAAAAGCCAGAGGATGTGCCATGGAATTTACATTTCGGATTACTTCATCTATGGAATTAAAGGTAAGGACAGGCATTACCGGACCGAAAATTTCTTCCTGCATTACGGCATCTTCGAAGGTTACCTGGTCCATGACTGTAGGCTCGATCTGTAAAGTCTCCGGACAGGCATTGCCGCCACAGACAACCTTGGCAGGATCGATCAGGTTCAAAATGCGGTTGAAATGCTTTTCGTTGATGATCTTTCCGTAATTTTTGTTATCCAGAGGCGACTTACCAAATTGCTTACGAAGCTGTTTCTGAATCTGCTTCAGAAGCTCATCCTTCACTTCTCTGTGGCAGTAAATGTAGTCAGGGGCTACGCAGGTTTGTCCACAATTCAGATATTTTCCAAATACAATACGTTTGGCGGCAAGCTTGATATTTGCAGATTTATCTACAATGCAGGGGCTTTTTCCCCCAAGCTCCAGGGTAACAGGAGTGAGGTGCTCGCTGGCATGGCGCATAACCTCTTTTCCCACAGCCTGGCTGCCGGTGAAAAAGATGTAGTCAAAGTGCTCCTGGAGAAGGCAGGAGTTTTCCTGGCGTCCACCCATAACAACGGCTACATATTCTTCCGGAAAACATTCGCGGACGATTTCGCAGATGATATTGCTGGTGGCAGGAGAATAGGCGCTGGGTTTTAATACTGCAGTGTTTCCGGCGGCGATGGCGTCTACCAGTGGATCAAAGGTGAGAAGGAAGGGATAGTTCCATGGACTCATGATCAGGGTGACACCGTATGGGGACGGCTTCATGTAACTTCTGGAATGAAACTGGGCAAGTGGTGTGTGCACTGTTTTTTCTTTGGAAAGAGAGCGGATGTGCTTCAGCATATAGGTAATCTCACTGAGAACGAGACCGGATTCGCACATATAGCTCTCGAAGCTGCTTTTTCCAAGGTCTGACTTCAGGGCAGCATTGATCTGCTCCTGGTGGGACTGGATGGAGGTTTGCAGCTTTTTCAGGGCAGTGATGCGAAAGTCAATATTTAAGGTAGCACCTGTATAAAAATAGTTCCGCTGCTTGCGGATGATTTCCTGGATTGCTTCCTGGGTCATGGGAAAGTCCTTTCTGAGTATTTATAATTTATTTGATGATACCAGTGTCAAAAGGTCAAAAAGCTGTTCGTGCTTGCACGATAAGGCTTTTGAGCTTGGGACACGCCAAATATGAGAAAGTAGCGATTTACGCAGTAAATCAGCGGATTTCGAATATTTGGAGGATTGCGGGAGCAGCGTAGCTGCGTAGCAATCCGGGTATCAAATGAGTGTCAAAAGACCTTTTGACACTCATTTAAATTGAGATTAATTCATGTAATGTTATAAAGGTGACAATATGGCATTTTACCAGCTTTTTATTGCACTGTGTTTTCTTTAGCCGGTATCAGCATATAATAAAATTTCTCCAGCTCCTGTGCATCCATCAGTACCGGTACCGGATACAGCGGATTCGCCTCTTTGTCCGCATAATGGGATAGCTTCGGAATGTCTTCTTCTTGGATTTCCGGGATGGTATCGCCGATTCCGAAGCGGGCCTTCATGTCTTTGACCGCCTGGATAAAGTTTAATGCGGCTTCTTCTTCCGGTGTTTCTTTGGAGGCAACACCGGCGGCAACAGCAAGGGCTGCCAGCTTCTTATAAATCGTTTTTCCGTAAGCTTCCAGAACATAAGGGAGAAGTACAGCGTTGGCAAGTCCATGTGGAACATTGTATTGTCCTCCCAGAGAATGGGCAACTGCATGTACATAGCCTACATAGGATTTTGTAAAAGCGCAGCCAGCGAAATAAGAGGCGCGGAGCATATTCCGGCGCGCTTCTTTATTGCTTCCGTCGGTGTAAGCAGTGTCCAGATTTTCGAAAATCAGCTGCACTGCATCCCGGGCATTTTTACGAGTGCCTGGTGTAGTGGAATTACCAATATAAGCTTCCACTGCGTGGGTGAGTGCGTCCATACCTGTAGTAGCGGTGATGAATGGTGGAAGGCTTAATGTGACCTTGGGGTCAAGCACAGCGTATCGGGGAATCAGCGGGAAGTCATTGATGGCATATTTATGCCGGGTTTCGGCGTCCACAATTACCGCTGCCAGTGTAGTTTCGCTTCCGGTTCCTGCAGTGGTTGGAACGGCGATAAGAAGTGGAAGCTTTTTGTGCACTTTCAGGATTCCTTTCATCTTTGCAAGAGACTGATGAGGTTTGGCGACTCTGGCACCTACTGCCTTGGCGCAGTCCATACTGGAGCCTCCGCCGAAGCCTATAATGGCCTGACAGTTATTTTCATGATAAAGTTCAAGTGCCTCAGCCACATTCACAGTGGTAGGATTTGCTACTGTTTTGTCATAAAGGATATAGGGAATGCTGCTGTCTGTCAACACTTTTTCAAGGCGGTCTGTAAGACCAAGCTTATGGATTCCTGCATCTGTAATAATCAGCACATTTTTACATTTTTTCTTTTTCAGCACATCGGGAACGGCTTTCAGACTGCTGATGATCTCAGGATTTCGGTATGGCAGGAATGGAAGGGCAAATTTGAATACATTCTGAAAAATCCGACAGTATATTTTTTTTAAGGGATTCATATGGAAGTTCTCACTTTCTGTTGATACACGCTCTAAAATATAACGTTGTATCAATCGGTTCTATTGTGTAATTGTTCAGTACCTTCACAGCTACATGCTTTGTGGAATAATTACTTTATTATTGTACTTTTTTTATCACGTATGAATTATACCATGTTATCAAATATTGTAAAGATAAAACAATTTTATTATAAAACAAATTTTGGCGTTCATAGCATAACACGCTCTGGTGATTTATTGAAAATAATGAAATAAACACCTGTGTCTCGACTGGCGCCTTCTGTTGTGATATACTGAAACAAGAGATTTTTACAGCAGGAGGCGTTTTCGTGGGTGAACAGTCAGAGAAAATAAAGAAAAATATTTGTATGGGGCTGTTGGCCCATGTAGATGCAGGAAAAACTACATTGTCAGAAGCACTTTTATATTTAAGCGGCAAGATACGAAAGCTTGGAAGAGTGGATCACAAGGATGCATATCTGGATACCTCTCCCCTTGAGCGCGAGCGGGGAATCACGATTTTTTCCAAGCAGGCAGTGCTGGAATTCCCGGAAACAAGAGTTACCATTCTGGATACGCCTGGGCATGTGGATTTTTCTGCAGAGATGGAACGTACCTTGCAGGTTCTGGACTATGCAGTGCTTTTGATTAACGGTGCAGATGGTGTGCAGGGACATACGGTGACTTTATGGAAATTGCTTGAGCGGTACCAGATCCCCACATTTATTTTTGTGAACAAAATGGACCAGGATGGAACGGATCACGATGCTCTTTTGACCGAATTGAAAAAAAGGCTGAATGAGAACTGCATGGATTTTTCAGAAAATGAAAATGCTGATGGGGATTTGGAACCGGAATTACCGGCTGGTGAAAAAGAACAGCAGAATTTGATGGAAAATAAATTTTCAGAAGAATTTCTGGAGAGCCTTGCTATGTGTGACGAGAAACTGCTGGAAAAATATCTGGAAACAGGAGAAGTATCCAGGAGAGAGATCACCGGTCTGATTGCAGATCGAAAGGTTTTTCCATGCTATTTTGGCTCTGCATTGAAAATGGAAGGAGTAGAGAAGCTGATCCGCGGAATGGACAGGTACACCAGATGTCCGGTATATCCTGAGGCTTTTGGTGCGAAGGTCTATAAGATTGCCAGAGACGATCAGGGAAACCGTCTTTCCTATATGAAGATTACAGGCGGGGCACTGAAAGTAAAAGAACTTCTTACTACCAGCAAGGGAAATGTGGCAGCAGGAGAGGACGTGTGGGAGGAAAAGGCTGACCAGATCCGGATTTACTCTGGCGCCAGATTTGAATTGGTGAAAGAAGTGCCCGCGGGAACCGTGTGCGCAGTGACAGGCCTTTCTCATACTTTTCCTGGACAGGGACTTGGCGTGACAGAGAACTCCAATATGCCAGTACTGGAGCCGGTACTGAACTATCAGATTATTTTGCCAGAAGGCTGCGATGTGCACCAGATGCTGAAGAAGCTGAGAGAACTGGAAGAGGAAGATCCTCAGCTTCATATTGTATGGGACGAGCAGCTGGGAGAAATCCACGCCATGCTCATGGGAGACGTGCAGATCGAAATCCTGAAAAGGCTGATCTGGGAGCGGTTCCATGTGGCTGTGGATTTTGGAACGGGAAATATTGTATATAAAGAGACCATTGCGGCACCTGTGGAAGGTGTGGGACATTTTGAGCCTTTGCGCCATTATGCGGAGGTTCACCTTCTTCTGGAACCAGGGGAGCAAGGAAGCGGAATGCAGTTTTTTACCGCCTGCAGTGAGGATGTGCTGGACCGGAACTGGCAGAGACTGATCCTCACCCATCTGGAAGAAAAGGAACACAGAGGAGTGTTGACTGGTGCACCGATCACAGATATGCAGATTACCCTGCTTACCGGACGGGCCCACCAGAAACACACAGAAGGCGGAGATTTCCGTCAGGCTACTTATCGGGCTATCCGCCAAGGGCTTAAGAAAGCACAGAATGTTCTGCTGGAGCCTTACTATGAATTTCGGCTGGAAGTGCCGGTGGAGGTTGTTGGCCGTGCAATGAATGATATCCAGAAAATGCAGGGAACTCTTCTTCCTATGGAGACAGAGGAAAATACCGCTATTTTGAAGGGAAAAGCGCCTGTTTCGACTATGCGCGATTACCAGAAAGAAGTAGTTTCTTATACAAGGGGAATGGGAAGGCTGTTCTGCAGTTTAAAAGGATATGAGCCTTGTAAAAATCAAGATGAGATCGTGGAACAGATCGGCTACGATTCTGAGCGGGATCTGGATAATCCTACCGGGTCTGTATTTTGTGCCCATGGAGCCGGATTTGTGGTGCCATGGTATGAAGTGGAAGAGTATATGCACCTGGATACTGGGATTATGGCAGAGTTTGAGGACGATCTCAGCGAGGAAGACTGGGAGGATGCTGCGTCAGGCTCTGGAAATCCTGCAAGTGGAGACGGTACTGCTCAAAGTGCCAGAAATTCAGCATGCAGTGGAGCTGGCAGTACAGGAACTGCCAGAAATACATCTGGAAGTAGAAGTCGTGCGGGAAGTGGTTACCAGCCGCCGGAATCTGCCTACCGTGGAAGCTATGAGGATGACAAAGAACTTCAGGCCATTTTTGAGCGTACCTTTGGTCCGGTGAAAAGAGACCGCGTGTCTTCTTATAAAAAAGTGGTAAGTGCCCTATCTTATTCTGGCAGCAGTTCTTCTGCAAAAAAAGACCAGGAAGAATACCTTCTTGTGGATGGTTATAACATTATTTTTGCCTGGCCGGAGCTGAAAGAACTGGCAGATGCGGATGTCCGTGCAGCACAGACGAAGCTGATGGATATTTTAAGTAATTATCAGGGATATAAGAAATGTACTTTGATTCTTGTATTTGATGCTTACAAGGTGGAGGGACACCAGGAGGAAGTGCTTACTTATCACAATATTCATGTGGTTTACACAAAAGAAGCGGAGACTGCCGATCAATAT
Source organism: Blautia faecis (assembly GCF_020554845.1). GTDB lineage: Bacteria > Bacillota > Clostridia > Lachnospirales > Lachnospiraceae > Blautia_A > Blautia_A faecis. The sequence continues at coordinate 13,691 of NZ_JAJCIA010000032.1, forward strand.
ATTGAAAAAACAGTCCACAAAATCGGCAGACAGCATCAGGTAACGGTTGCTACTTCAGACGGACTGGAACAGATTATCATTATGGGGCAGGGCGCCAGTCGTATTTCCGCAAGAGGTCTGAAAGAAGAAATCGAAGAGACCAGAAAGCAGCTCCGCCAGGAATGGCATCAGCACCGCCAGTCCAGTCATACCTATCTTTTTGATCATGCAGATGCTGAGACTGCGAAGCTGATGGAAGAAGTCCGACTGGGGAAAAAGAAATTATAGGGTTTCTGTTTATGGAGTGAACAATAGCATTATTGGAATTAATGTTTTCCATTGGTAATTTGACAAACTCTTTGCCATCTGTTAAGGTGGTGTGCAAAGTGGTGTTGCAGCTATAAAGGAGATGTATAAAAATGAGAGAGAAGCTCACCAAAAAAGACGTAGAGAAAATTGAACAGGAGATTGAGCACCGTAAGCTGGTTGTCCGCAAAGAGGCAATTGAGGCAGTAAAGGAAGCACGTGCCCAGGGCGATTTAAGTGAGAATTTTGAATACTACGCTGCCAAGCGTCATAAGAACCAGAACGAGAGTCGCATCCGCTATCTGGAGAATATGTTAAAAACAGCAACCATCGTTTCTGATAAATCCTGTAGTGACGAGGTTGGAATGGATGACATTGTAGAAGTTTATTTTGAGGAAGATGACGAGGTTGAGAAATATAAGCTTGTTACTTCCATCCGGGGAAATTCCATGGAGAACAGAATCAGTATTGACTCTCCGATTGGCATGGCACTGAAAGGTCATAAGATTGGCGACAGAGTGGAAGTAAAGGTAAATGATAGTTACAGTTACTTTCTGGAAATCCGCTCCATCGATAAAACCCATTCAGAGGAAGAGGAAATCCGAGGATTTTAAAGGTATCAGAGTCTTTTTCAAACAGGCTCTAGAACGAGTCTGATGATGTTATTCCGCGAAGTGTGTAACAGTGAAGATACTGAATCATTACATGTATTATATAAAAATCCCTCATGAGATATGCAGCGATAATTGTAAAATTATTCTTCATGTTTCCTGGGGGATTTTTTTGAATGTAAAATTTGGAAAATACAGTAAAATCAACTATCAAACAAATATTTTACATTTTCAACAGCCTGGCTTTACATTTTTCCTGTATAAGAAAATCCAAGATTGTAAAGTATTTTACATATATTTAACATTCTTCTCACCCGAAACTTTACACAGCCCACTTATATTGGTTTTGTAAACAAAAGAAATTAAGAACCCAATAAACTTTTAAAAGGATAAAAAAAGGAGAGGAAACGTAATGGATTTTTTTAGCATTCTGACATTGGTCGGCGGACTGGCGATGTTCCTTTATGGAATGCAGGTAATGGGAGACGGTCTGGAAAAGCTTTCCGGCGGTAAACTGGAAAAGATTCTGGAAAACCTTTCATCTAACCGTGTGAAAGCAGTTTTGGTTGGTGCAGCAGTTACTGCAATCATTCAGTCTTCATCGGCAACCACAGTTATGGTAGTCGGCTTCGTAAACTCGGGAATCATGCATCTGTCCCAGGCTGTTGGCTTTATTATGGGCGCAAATATCGGTACTACTGTTACCGCATGGATTCTCAGCCTGGCAGGAATTGAAAGCTCCAATTTCTTTGTAAGACTTTTGAACCCAAACTCATTTTCACCGATTCTGGCATTGATCGGAGTTGTTTTTATTGTCTTCCTTCATGATGAAAAGAAGAAAGATATTGGAAACATTCTGGTTGGTTTCGCAGTGCTGATGTTCGGTATGAATACCATGAGCGGTGCCGTAAAACCTCTGGCAGAGGTACCGGAATTTACAAACATCCTTCTGAAGTTCTCCAACCCTGTTTTAGGTGTGCTGGCCGGTGCACTTCTGACTGCTGTTATTCAGTCTTCATCAGCTTCTGTTGGTATTCTCCAGGCGCTTTGTGTAACTGGTGCAGTCCGTTACGGAGCAGCGCTTCCGATTATCATGGGACAGAATATTGGAACCTGTATTACAGCAATGCTTTCTTCAATCGGTGCTACTAAGAATGCAAAACGTGCAGCAATCGTTCATCTGTACTTCAATATTGTAGGAACTGTTACATTTATGGTTGTATTCTATGTGCTGAATGGATTTTTACATTTCTCTTTCATTGAAGAAGTGGCAGGTCCTGCCGGCATCGCAGTGATCCACAGTGCCTTTAACATCATTGCAACACTTGTACTTCTTCCATTTGGAGATATGCTTGTAAAAATGGCATGTGCAACTGTCCGTGATACAAAAGAGGAGAAAGTTATTTCCGCAGAAGATCAGGAGTTTATGATCCTGGAATCCCGTTTTCTTAGTAATCCTGGTATTGCTATTGAGCAGAGTAAAACAGCTGCCAGGAAAATGGCAGAGCAGTCCAAAACCGCTTTGAACCTTTCTTTTGGTTTGCTGGATGATTTCCAGGAGGAGACAGCTTTCCGTGTGGAAAAGATTGAAGCAAAGGTTGACCGCTATGAGGACGAACTGGGAACCTATCTGATCAAGTTGAATCAGAAAGATCTTTCTCTGGAAGACAGCCACAGCTTGTCCATTATGCTTCACTGTATCGGAGATTTTGAGCGTATTTCCGACCACGCACTTAGCATTATGAAATCTGCAAAGGAAATTTCAGAAAAAAATGCCCGCTTTTCAGACAAGGCAGTGCAGGAACTTCACATTATGGAAAAAGCCGTGTCGGATATTGTGGAAAAAGCGTATAGCGTTTTTGCAAATCAGGACATGAGAGCAGCCGAAGAAATTGAACCTCTGGAAGAGGTGATCGATGAGCTCAGCCGTGAGCTGAAAAGACGTCATGTAAATCGTCTTCGTGCCGGAGAGTGTACAATAGAGATGGGATTTGTGCTTTCTGATATTACAACCAGCCTGGAGAGAATCGCAGATCATTGTTCCAATATCGGAGTCTGTGTGACTCAGGTGCATGAGGATCTTTATGATACACACAGTCACCTTGACACTGTAAAAAATGCACCGGGAGAACATTTCCATCACGAACTGGAGGTTGCCCGTGTGAACTATATGCTTCCGTAACCGGGAGAGTAGATGTTGCCAGTTGCTGCTCTGGAAAAATTCCTGTGAGAATCATTTCCGGAGGCAGCAACTGGTAATATAATTTTTGCGGCGCGAAAACATGCGAATGCATGATTTCTGTGCATCGCGAAGCGTGTCACTGGCCAGGTCGTGAACGGTAACCTGTTTTCCTGCTTTTTACCGTGACTTTACAGTTGTGCACTTGTATAAGGGGAAAAAAGTACGTATACTAAGAAATAATGATGATTTACAGGTAATGTAAAAATAGGTAAGACATGGGAGGAGAATACTAAAAAATGATTTTTTGTGTTGAAGATGATAACAACATCCGTGATCTTTTAGTATATACATTGGAGACGACCGGATTTCATGCAAGAGGGTTAGAAGACTCCCAGGAATTGTGGAAAGCCCTTGCAGAGGAGGAACCAGAGCTGATTCTTCTTGATATTATGCTTCCGGGAGAGGATGGATATTCCATTCTGGAAAAACTGAAAAAATCTTCCGGAACCAGAGATATTCCCATCATTATGGTAACTGCCAAGGAAGCAGAATTTGATAAGGTCCGTGCTCTGGAAGCTGGGGCAGACGATTATATTACCAAGCCCTTTGGAATGATGGAATTTATAGCCAGAGTGAAGGCGGTGCTCAGGCGCAGCAGCCGCCACGGAGATGACAGAGAGCTTAGCTGTGAGGAACTTCGTATTTTTCCAGGCCGTCATCAGGTGTATTGTGATGAGCAGCCTGTGGAGCTTACCCGCAAGGAATTTGAACTTCTTCTGTATCTTATGGAAAACAGAGGAATCGTTATGACTCGTGACCAGATTTTGTGCCATATATGGGGCTATGATTTTGACGGGGAGACCAGAACTGTGGATGTACATGTGCGAACCCTTCGGCAGAAGCTTGGGGATACCGGCAGACTAATCGAGACTGTCCGCGGCGTAGGTTACAGAATGGCAGACAAGGGAGGCAGTCAGGGATGAAAAAGAAAATCCTCAGTCATACCAGTGTGATGATCGTTCTCACGGTTATCCTCACCTTTATAGCCGCCAGCTTTGTGATGTATGATAAGTTTAACAGTACTATGAAAAAGGGCGTCCGAGATGAAGCTGAATATGTAAAAGTGGGGATTGAAGAAGTTGGAGAAGAGTATTTAAACGGAAATGTGGGAAAAACCACAGATACACGTATTACGCTCACCGATTCAGATGGAAACGTGCTCTATGATAATGAGGCAGAGGCTTCAAAGCTTCCAAACCACAGCAGCCGTCCGGAATTTATCCAGGCCATGGAAGATGGACAGGGAGAAATTGTCCGTTATTCGGAAACCTTGTCACACCAGACCTTTTATTATGCGGTGAGGTTGAATGATGGCAGAATCCTCCGCCTGGCAAAAACAACAGACAGTGTGTTCCATACGTTGCTTAGCAGCTTTATCTGGCTGGGACTTTTGATGCTTTTGATCATTCTGGTAGAAATCGTGCTGGTGCAAAGGCAGACAAAGAGTCTGATCGAGCCGGTGAACAACCTGGATCTGGAGCATCCTCTTTCGAATGTATGCTACGAAGAACTCCGTCCTTTGCTGATGCGGGTGGATCAGCAGAATAAGCAGATTGCAAGCCAGCTGGAGGAGTTGAAGAAGACAGAGGCTGTGAGAAGGGAATTCTCTGCAAATGTTTCTCATGAATTAAAGACACCTCTGATGTCCATTTCCGGTTATGCGGAGCTGATGATGAATGGAATGGTGAGACCGGAGAATATTGCTGATTTTTCAGGACGAATCTATAAGGAGGCCAATCGTCTGGGAAATCTGGTGGCAGATATTATCCAGCTGTCGCGCCTGGATGAACAGCAGGATGCAGTGGTCTCCATGGAAAGTGTGGAGCTTGATGAGCTGGCAAAGGATGTGGTAAACAATCTCCGGGATCATGCGGAAAAGAAAAACATTTCGTTGGATTATTGTGGTATTCCAATCAACATTCAGGGAGTACGGCATGTTTTATATGAAATGCTGTACAATATTGCGGACAATGCTGTCCGTTACACCAATCCGGGAGGACATATTCATATTTATGTGGGCAGAAAAGGAGACCGTCCTTTTTACCGGGTAGAGGATGATGGAATCGGAATTCCGAAATCTGAACAGAAAAGAATATTTGAGAGATTTTACCGTGTGGACAAAAGTCATTCACGGCAGACCGGAGGAACTGGTCTTGGACTGTCCATTGTAAAGCATGGGGCAACCTTACATCATGCCCAGATCAATGTGGACAGCGATCTTGGAAAAGGTACAAAAATGGAGCTGCTTTTTTAGAGCGTGTTGAAAAAGGCTTTCTGCAAATTGTGACGTACAGCTTGCAGAAAGCCTTTTTGGAACATATTGAAGCAGCTCCTTTTTATATAAGCATAAATTAAAAAATTACAGTTCGCTCAGTGCATCCTCATCTGCCACAATAATTGCATTTGGATGGAACTGAAGGATGGAAGCCGGGCACTGTGGGGTAACAGGTCCTTTGATCGCAGCAGCGAGAGCCTTGGCTTTGTTCTTGCCGTTAGCTACAAGAAGAATGGTCTTTGCGCTCATAATATTGCCGGTTCCCATAGAAATAGCCTTGCGTGGCACATCCTCCTCGCTTGCAAAAAAACGCTTATTCGCCTGGATGGTAGCCTCTGTAAGATCTACACAGTGTGTGCCAGCCTGGAAATGGTCGTCTGGTTCATTAAATCCGATGTGGCCATTAGGTCCTATTCCAAGAAGCTGAAGGTCTGCAGCTCCCATATTCTTAAGCAGCGTATTGTAAGCTTCGCAGCAGGCCTCTGTATCCGGATTGGTTCCGTCCGGAACATAGGTATTCTTAATATCTATATTGACTCTGCTGAACAGGTTCTTGTTCATGAAGTAACGGTAGCTCTGGTCATTGGATCCGTCCAGTCCTACATATTCGTCCAGGTTCACAGATTTTACATGGGAAAAATCCAGTATTCCCTCTTCATACATAGCAGCCAGCTGATCGTAGGTACCTACCGGGGAAGAACCGGTAGCAAGTCCAAGGATACAATCCGGTTTGGACAAAATAACACCGGCGATAATGGTAGCTGCAGTACGGCTCAGCTCTTCATAATTCTTAACTTTAATTACTTTCATTTTACCTCTCCTTCTTTGTCAATAAGTGAGTATGATCACTTTAACAAGGTGCAAAAAAATGACGGCATTATCAGAATGCTGTCATATAAAAACCCTGCCCTTGTTCCTAAGACAATATCAGTATACCCTATATTTAGGCGAAATGCCATAAATATTTCTGCTTTTTTTTGCTTTTTTTGGTGAAAACTGATTGCAAGTTTCGAAAGCTTTTCCTATAATGAATTTATAACATAGAAATTTACCCTGGGGATAAATAAAATGAAAAAAACGTACACCCTGAAAAGGGAACTTACTCTTCTGATGATAGTGACCTCTGTATGCACCTTGCTGTCTGTATGCGCAGCTGTTTTCTATGTCTTTTTTTCTTTCTTTTTCCAGAAAACACAGGAAGATATTGAATATGTACTTCGCTATACCAGTCAGCAGTATGAGGCGCATATGCAGTTTATTGAGGATAGCGTGATCGCCATACGTCATAATACGGTACTGGATGAATTTTTTCAGAAGGAAGAATACGACCTGGAGGAAATAGAACCACAGCTTTCCTACAGCATGGAACTTTTTTCAGAGCGGAATATGGTAGAACGTCAGCTGCCTTTTGTCACTGGAATTTATTTGTTTAATAATGGAAATGAATGTATTTATGAGCACTATTATGCAACTACCCTGGCAGCAGGGAGAGAACAGAAGCGAAAATACGAAAAACTACAGCAGGAGTTCAAAGGCACCAGTGACCAGTATGCCTGTTTGTCCGATGAAGATGAATTGAATATTTTTTTTCGTATTTATGATGAGAATATGGCAGAAAAAGGAACCGGAATCGTGCAGATCAGCCAGAGTGCAGTAGCGAAAGTTCTGGAAACGGTACAGCTGTATCATAATGGAGGATGGGCAGTCCTGGACAAAAATGATCAGTTGCTTGTCTCAGAAGGCGCCCCGGAGCTGGTGAAAAAGCTGCAGACCTCTGAGAATTCATGGAGTGGAACAAAAGACCTGGAGGGTGCGAAAGTGATCGGCTATGGAAATCCCTGCGGATTTGGAGTACGCACGGTGATCACAGTGGGATATGGGAATATTTTTTCTATTTTGAAGCCCACTCTTTTTATTGTTCTTGTGGGTTTTGTTGTGGTACTGGGAATTGCATTTCTGGTTTCATATGCTATCAGCTACCGCTTTACAAAACCGGTCACCAGGATGATCCAAAGCATACAGGCCTTTGGAAAACCGGATCTGAATGTCAGAATGGAAGATTCTTCTATTCTGGAGTTTCATGACATGGGGATCGTGTTTAATGAGATGGCAGACAGAATCGAATATCTGATCACCCAGGTTTACGAAAAAGAAATTGTGGCAGCCAGATCCCAGGTAAAATATCTCCAGTCCCAGATAAATCCCCATTTCCAGTTTAATATTCTGGCCATGCTGAGTCTGAAAGCGAAAATGGCAGGAAATGAAGAAGTTTACGATGGGCTGAATGCTTTTTCCAGACTGATGCAGGGCAAGATATTCCGGGAAAAAGAGATTAAGATAAAGGTAAAAGAGGAACTGGAAATCGTTCAGTTCTATTTATATCTGCAGAAGAGCCGTTATCAGGCCAAACTGTCGTATGAGGTGAAGCTTGAGGATGAAAAAATCGGCGAAGATCTGATTCCTCGTCTTCTTATTGAGCCTTTGGTGGAAAATGCAGTTTCACACGGTCTGGAACCAAAGCGGGAAAAAGGAAATCTGCAGGTCCTTTTATATGAAAGGGAAATGCTTTATATCTGGGTAAAAGATGATGGAGTAGGCGTTGGTCAGAATCAGATGAAGGCAGAGGAAAATAAAGAAAACATTCCCCATACCCATGTGGGATGGGAAAATACAAAGAAAATGCTCCGGATCCTGTATGGGGATCATTACAAGTTCCAGGTCTGGAGCGAACCGGGAAAGGGAACGGAAATAGAAATTGCAGTTCCAATTGAAAGAGGTGGAAATTATGTGGAAAGTGATAGCAGCCGATGATGAAGGATACATCAGAGAGGCTTTGCAGAAGCTGATAAACTGGGGAAAAATGAACTGCTCTCTGGAGAAAGTAGTCAGTGATGGACAGGAGCTGTTGGAAGAAATCGGGGAAGAAATGCCGGACATTGTGATCACAGATATACAGATGCCTGGTGCTGACGGGTTAGAAGTATGTAAATATATATACGAAACCTGCCCGGAAACCCAGGTGATCATCCTTACCGCATATTCGGATTTTGAGTATGCCAAACGTGCCATTAAATACAGTGTATGTGAGTATGTGCTTAAGATTTCCATTATAGACGAACTTCCCCAGGCAGTGGAAAAAGCAATCGGAAAGCTGTCCAGACTGAAAAAAGAGCTTGAAATCCAGGAGCATACGAAGGCAGAAGAACCGGAATCATTGCTTGACCAGATCGAACAGTATCTGGAAGAAAATTTTCGCAAAAAGATCACGCTGGATGATATTGCAGATACCCTGCATGTGAACCGCAGCTATCTCAGTCGTTATTATAAGAATAAAACAGGTGTGAATCTGTTTGATGAGATTTTAATGAAAAGGGTGGAAAAGGCAAAAGAATATCTGCAGAATACAGAGATGAAGACTTATGAGATTTCAGAAGCGGTAGGAGTGGAAGATGCTGGTTATTTCTCAAAAATGTTTAAAAAGATAACCGGGGTATCACCAAAAGAATTCAGGAAAAGAGAACAACATGAAGAGAAAAATTAGAGGTCTTTTCTTTAGTATCGGAATAGCCGGGAGTCTGATCCTTGGAGGCTGCGGGAAAGAAGAAAAAGAGCCTGTAACTATCACAATGATTCATGCATGGGGCGGAACTGGTGAAGATCATGTAGCTATGAGGGATATTTACGATGGATTTCAGAAGGAGAATCCGGACATTGAGGTGCGGCTGATCTCCATGCCAGGAAGAAAGGAAATGCTGCGTAAGGTGGAAGATATGATCATGGTGGGAGATATGCCGGATGTGATCACCTTCAGTGGTATGGGACAGAATACAACCTATGATTTTATTGTGGAAAATAATATGGCGCTGGATATTATGCCCTATGTGAAAAAAGATGAAGAGTTTGCCTCCGATATTTCCCAGACCAATTTGAACTATTGGACCACAGAAGAAGGGGAGCTGTTTACAGTGTCAGATGTTTTGTCCTTAAGTGGTGGTTATTGGTATAATGAAGATATTCTGCATGCAGCTGGCGTAAGGGAAATTCCCAGGACCTGGGATGCTTTTCGCGGTATGTGCTACAAGATCTGGAAATGGTCGGAGCGTGAGAATAATGAAATTGCTTCGCTTCAGACATCTCCGGAGGGCTATCTTTATTTTATGGACCATATGCTTCTGGAAGAAGGTACAGAAAAGGACAGAAACGATATCGGTACAATTTCAGAGGTGTTGAAACGGCTGCAGGAAATTTATGTATATTCCACCTCCGAAAATGCAGAATACAGTTATTTGGATGAGACCAGATTGTTCAATGAAGGAAAGCTTGCCATATATGTGAATGGCGTATGGGGCGCTTCCTTGATTTCCGAAAACATTAATGCCAAGTATGCACTGCTTCCAACTACATCCGGGAAAAATCTGTCTTGCGAATCTGCCTGTTTTGGTTATGTGCTTGGAAAAAGTGGAAACGAACAGAAAGAGGAGGCTTCCATCCGGTTCCTGAAATATATGCTAAGCAAGAAGGTGCAGACGCGGATTTTGGAGGAAACAGAGCAGATTCCGGCGAATAAGCAGGTAGTTCTGGATTCTTACGAGAAGGAAATGCCGCGGCTGTTTCAGGCTGCTTCTCTGGTTCTAAGTGCAGAGGATAAAATTGAAGTTCCGGATAATCTGTGGACTTATGAACAGAAAGCCTATTTTACAGAAAACATTTTCAGAGAGCTTACCGGTAAAATTTCACCGGAAGCTTTTACCCGGCAGCTGGGTGAAATGAAAATAGATAAATAGGGAAAATAAAGATAAGGAAAATATTGCCGTCAGGTAAATATTTTCCTTATTTTTATTGTGAAAATGTCAATAAATACCTGTAAATTGCAAATGGGATTCATTCAAAAATACTAAAAACAAGGGTAAAATAAGGACAGTTAAAGCAAAGACGTATAATTTATGAAGGAGGATTTTTGTAATGAAGAAAAAAATGGTAAGTGTTTTACTGGCAGCAGCAATGGGGACTACTGCACTGGTTGGATTTGGAACGACTGCTTATGCAGATGATGATGTTCTGGAATTTTACCATGGATATTACCAGGATGAGAGCGAGTGGGCTGCAGCTCAGGTTATGAGGGATATCTATGATGAGTTCGCAAAGGAACATGCTGATGGATCAGTTACATTCAAACCAATCGCTGTAGAAAACAGAGATGACATTGTAAGTGCACAGGTTGCTGGCGGTTCCTTCCCGGATCTGGTAGATGTAGGCGGTGGCGGAGTTCCGCAGGCAGCACTTTCCCAGGATCTGGTATACGATCTGAAACCGTATATCGATGAAAATGGTCTGCAGGATGCAGTTGGTCTTAACTATACACAGCATGATATGGATGGTCATATTTATGCAGTGCATGATCAGATTGAGAGCCGTGGCTTATGGTATAATTCCGATATTTTTGAAAAAGCCGGAATTACAGAGGAGGCGTTTGCAGACTGGGATTCTTTTGGAGAAGCAATGGAAAAAATCCGTGCTTTGGACGAGGATGTGTACGGATACATTGCAGGACAGGGCTCCAGCTATATTGTAAACACGGTTATGGCTTCCACAGATGCAGGCAAGAAAATGCTGGAATCTGAGCTGACAGAGGACACCATCAATTCAGAGGAATTTGCAGCTGCATTTAAGACTGCTGCAAACCTGGATCAGGCAAATGGTTCTGAGCATACTACAGATGATAACGGAAATCTTATGGCAGAATTTAATACAAATGGTAAGGCTGGTGTTCTTTTCAATGGTGTATGGAATGCAAGTGGAATTGATGCGTCTTTAACAGATGCCATTGAGCCTGCTTTATTCCCTGGAAATATTGCAATCGCTTCTGCAGGCGGCGGACTTGCTGTGGCAAATAACATGAGTGATGAGAAAACAGAGCTGGCACTTGAGTTTATCAAATATATGACAAGTGCTGAGGTTCAAGAAAAAATCTTCACTGGCGTACAGGCAAATCCATGTAACACAACAGTTGATTTGAACGCACTTGCAGAAGAGAGTGATGATGCAGCTACAAGAAAGCTTGCACAGGCTTGTTCTCAGGTAAATGAAGCTGATACTGTAGTGATTGACATGAACTATACCTGGGGATCTGACGTGGACAAAGCTATCATCAATGCATTGATGGAGTGTGCGGTATCAGGAACAGATATTGATGCAAGATTTGCAGCACTTCAGACAGAGCTGATCGCGTTGGTTGCTTAAAGCACACAGCTGTGATGAACAGAAACTATGAATGAAATAGAAGAGGGAGGGGAGAAATCTCTTCCCTTTTTGGAGGTATGAATTTGGAAAATCAGAATGCTGCGAAAAAAAGAAAGAATAAGCTGGGTACGCGGAGAAAAGGATTTATTATAGCGTTTCTTGCGCCTACCCTGATCGCATTTTGCGTATTTTATCTGTATCCCATTATTACGGTGTTTATCACTTCTTTCTGCAAATGGGATTATACCAATATTACTAGTCCGGAGTTTTTCGGCTGGAGCAATTTGTGGGATAATTATGATTATATTTTTAACAAGTATCCATTTTTCTGGGAAGCACTGAAAAATTCAACCACCTGGGCCATTCTTGGAACAGTGGTACAGATTCCCATTGCTGCTTTGATCGCTCTGGCCCTGTCCAGAAAGGTAAAAGGTATTAAATTTGTACGAAATGTCTATATTATTCCGAATATGATCTCAACTGCCGCTATGGGCATTGTATTTTTACAATTGTACAACCCTTCTTATGGAATTATCAACCCGATCATTCGTCTTTTCAACAAAGAATTCAGGGATAATATCCTACTTCTGAAAGGACCGGCTTTTGTGGCCATGACCTGTGCCTATATTTTCTTTACAGGAACTACAACTTTAATGATTTTGGGGAATATTATGGCAGTGCCGGAAGAGGTAAGAGAAGCAGCTATGCTGGATGGGGCAAGCGGTCTGAGACAGGACTGGTATATTACAATCCCTATGATCAAAGGAACTTTAAAAACAGTATCCGTTCTTGCTGCAACCTCCGGCTTCCTTCTTTATAACGAGGTTTATTTCCTGACAAAAGGAGCTGCAGGAACCTACAGTATCAGTTACATTATCCGCGAGCTTGCCATTACCAGTCCGAGAACCCAGTTTGGACGAGCCAATGCAGTGGCAATGATCCAGATCCTGGCTGGGATGGTGATCATTCTGGTGATTAATTTTGTATACAGCATTTCTTTCAGGAAAGAGAAAGAATAAGAAGGAAAAGAGGATGAATATGAAAAAAACAAATACCCTGAAAGGTGTAAATAGTATGCCGGCGGGAACCAGGATCGTGACTTACATTTGTCTTGCGTGGGCGCTGATCGTGTCGTTGCTTCCCATTGGCTGGCTGGTTTTATCCAGCCTGAAAAAAGATCCTATGGCGAGACCTGGCTTTCAGCTTCCGGAATCCATTTGTCTGGATGGTTATATTTCCACATTTAAAGATTTACATGTGATGAGATATTTTGGAAACAGTCTTTTTGTCGCAGGTGTTTCCGTGGTGATCAGTGTGGTGATGATTTCCATGTCTGCATATGTGGTAGCGCGAATGGAATTCAAAGGAAAAGCACTGGTAAATGTACTTTTGTATTCCACCATGTTTATCCCAGCCACAGCCCTTACTTATCCGGTATATAATCTGGTAAACCGCCTGCATTTATATGATACAAGATCTGCGCTGATCCTGATTTATTCCTGCAGTGGAATTGCAGTGAGTTTTTTTGTGATCAAAAACTATTACGACAATATCCCAAGAGAGCTGGAAGAGGCGGCGAGAATTGACGGATGTGGGTATGTACAGACCTGGATGAAAGTAATTTTTCCAATTGCACGTCCGGGAATTATGACAGCAGCTGTGCTTGCGTTTTTGAATAATTGGAATGAGTATTACTGGGCCTCTCTTGTGCTGATCACAAGGGAAAAGCTGACAGTACCGGCGCTTTTGTCTACTTTCACAACAGCCTTTAACACCAATTATAACGGACTTTTTTCCGCTATGGTGATTATCATTCTTCCGCCTGTGCTTCTGTACTGTATTTTCAGCAGATTCTTTATTGAGGCACTGTCTGGCGGAGCCGTGAAAGGTTGACAGGTGAAATGAAAGTTTTTTGATAAAAATGCTGAATATACAAAATTTTCTGATATAATGAAGAAGACAGGAGAATAGAAACATGAATGAGGAAATAAGACAGCGCACCAAATGGTTTATGGAAGACAGATTCGGTATGTTTATTCATTGGGGATTATACTCCATTCCAGCATGCGGTGAATGGATGATGTCACAGAAAGAAATGACAATTGAGGAATACAGTAAGTATTTTGATCAGTTTGATCCTGTGGATTATGATCCGAAGAAATGGGTTTGTCTGGCAAAAAAAGCAGGCATGAAGTACGTGGTACTTACAGCAAAGCACCATGACGGATTTTGTCTGTTTGACTCTAAACTGACAGACTACAAGTCAACAAACACAAAAGCAGGCAGAGACCTGGTAAGAGAATTTGTAGATGCATGCCGAGAGGAAGGATTAAAGGTTGGTCTTTATTTTTCCATTATCGACTGGCATCATCCGGATTTTCCTAAATATGGAGACAGGCAGCATCCTATGCGAAACAATCCGGCATATAAAGATGAAAAAATTGATTTTGACAGATATCTTGCGTATATGCATGGCCAGATAAAGGAACTTGTAACAGGGTATGGCAAGCTGGATCTTCTATGGTTCGATTTTTCCTATGACGATATGACCGGAGAAAAATGGAAAGCCACAGAGCTGATCAAAATGGTTCGAAAGTATCAGCCGGATGTGATCATTGACAACCGTCTGGAAGGTGCGGGGGATAACCATGGCAGCATTACAACAGAGAAACCACTGATTTACAGCGGTGATTTTGCAAGTCCGGAGCAGATCATTCCTCCAAAAGGAGTATGTGATGACAAGGGAGAACCCATTCCATGGGAACTTTGTGCCACTATGAATAATCATTGGGGATATTGCAATTTCGACCATCAGTATAAGACCCCTCAGATGCTTGTAAGAAAGCTGGTGGAATGTGCCAGCAAGGGTGGAAATATGATCCTGAACGTGGGACCAGATGCCCGTGGAAATATTCCGGAGGAGAGTGTTCAGATTCTCACAGAAGTTGGAAAATGGATGAAAAAAAATGGGGAGAGCATTTACGGATGCGGAATTTCCAAATTGGAAAAGCCGGATTGGGGAAGATATACCCAGAAAGGTGACATCATTTATGCTCATGTTTATGAGACACCGCTTGGAGCACTTCCGCTGTATGGAATCGGCCCGGATAAGCTGGAATCTGTTACATATCTTGCAGACGGCAGTGAGGTGAACAGAGGGGAAGCATGGAATACGGTGCTGTATCCGGATGTGGCCTTTGTTTCCTTCGGAGATGATCCGGTATTTACCTATCCATTGCCAGATGAAAAAGATACGGTTTTAAAAATACGTTTGCGACAGGAGTAAAAGAGTATGAAAAAGGTAACGAGTATTGTAATTGGAGCAGGCCTTAGAGGAGGTCATGTTTATTCTCAGTATGCACTGGACCATCCAGATGAATTTCAGGTGGTGGCAGTTGCAGAGCCGGATAAAGAGCGCAGAGAGAGCTTTGCAAAAAGACACAATATTCCGGAAGAGCTTTGCTTCGAAAGCTATGAAGAGCTTCTTGGAAAAGAAAAGCTGGCAGATTGTGCCATGATCTGCACCATGGACAGGATGCATTATGAGCCTACGATCATGGCTCTGAAAAAGGGATATCATGTACTTTGTGAAAAGCCCATGTCTCCCGACAAGAAAGAAATCATTGAAATGGGAGAGATGGCGAAGAAATACGACCGTATTCTGTCCGTGTGCCACGTACTTCGGTATTCTCCGTTCTTTTCCAAATTAAAAGAACTTCTGGAAGAAGGCAAAATAGGAAGACTTATGACTATCCAGCATATGGAAGAGGTAGGTTACTGGCATCAGGCACATAGCTTTGTAAGAGGAAACTGGAGAAATGCAGAGGAATCCAGTCCTATGATCCTGCAGAAATGCTGTCATGATATGGATATCATGCTGTGGCTGGCAGACAGTAAATGCGAAAGCCTTAGTTCCTTTGGTGAACTGTCTTATTTTACAGAGGAAAATGCACCGGAAGGAGCTCCTGCTTATTGTCTGGATGGATGCCCACATAGAGATGAATGTGCTTTCTATGCACCACGCTTTTATCTGGAGAATTTAGATGGCTATCTGGTACGTGCAGTGACCGATCAGACAGATCCGGAGCATGTATTGGAGGCTTTGAAAAAAGGACCTTACGGAAGATGTGTATTCCACTGTGATAATACAGTAGTAGATCACCAGTCCGTTGACATAAAGTTTGAAAATCAGGTAACAGCGTCCTTCCTTATGACAGCCTTTACAGACCAGTGTGCTAGACGGATCCGTCTTATGGGAACAAAAGGTGAGATCAAAGGCGATATGGATGCAGGTACTATTGAGATCAGAGATTTTGTCAGTGGGAATCTGGAGACAATAGAGCTTCACACACCTGCAAACGGACATAACGGAAGTGATATGAGTATGATGCATGATTTTGTCCGTATGGTAGGAGAAGGAAGAAAGGGTAAAACAGACGCTGCTGTTTCCGTGGAGAGTCATCTGATGGCACTGGCAGCAGAGGAAGCAAGAATAACGGGACAGGTTGTAAATCTCAGAGGATTTGCCAATGAAAATAAATGAATTTTTAGCTGAAATCAACATGCTGCCGGAGGCTGTGCATCTGCTTAATGAGCTTCAGGAATCCGGACGCATTGGGGAGGAAGAATATCAGGAAAATAAGCTTTTGTATGAGAAAGACAGAGCTTTGTTTTATGAAAAAATTCTTTTGGAAAAGGATTATCGGCTTGTGTTTCTGTATTATTTATGCCGCATGGGCGCCGAAACCTATGATGCTTATGAAAAGCGGGGAATCAGCCGGGAAATTTTCAGGGACACTTTTTACGATCTGACCTTTTGGTGTGAAAACTGTTTTCTGGAATATGGAGAGTATGGAATTGATGAATACGACTGGTTTTTCCGCCATATGAAGCTTACCATTTTCAGGCTTGGAAGAATGCAATTTGAAATCATGGATTCCCGCTGGAATTTTACAGCAGGAGAAAGAATGGTAAAAAAAGGAGATCCAATCATCAGTATTCATATTCCACAGGGCGAAAAGCTCACACTGGAGAGTGTGAGGGAATCCATTATTCAGGGAATGGCTTTCTGGGGGAAAGAGATGCCGTATCTGTGTCATTCCTGGCTGCTCTATCCGGGGCTTAAAGACATTTTGCCGGAGAAAAGCAATATCATTATGTTTCAGAATCAATTTCAGATCGTAGAAACAGATTGGGATGAGCGTGAGGCTGAATGGCGTATTTGGGGGAAAGTACAGCGGAACCTGAATGTATATTCCGAGAACACATCTCTTCAGAGAGCTGCAAAGAAATATCTGAAGTCAGGAAAAGTGCTGGGGAGCGGTCTGGGAATATTAAAACCGGAGTATTTCCTGTGAAATAATTGATAGAAATTGACAAGAAGAGATTTGTCTGTTACCATCGAACCAGGGGCAATTGTTTGTCCCTGGTATCGTTATGAATAAGCAACAAAGCGGATCAGGAATCTCCGCTTTGACAAATAAAAAATGGGAGGCAGCAATAACATGAAAAAGCCGGTATTGGTAGTAATGGCAGCAGGTATGGGAAGCAGATATGGTGGCCTGAAGCAGATCGATCCTATTGATAAGGACGGGGACATTATCATTGATTTTTCTATCTATGATGCTATTCAGGCAGGGTTTGAAAAAATTGTATTTATTATAAAGAAGGAGAATGAGGCTGATTTCCGTGCCGCTATCGGAGATCGTATGAGTAAGCATATCCAGGTGGAATTTGTATTCCAGGATCTGCATAATCTGCCGGAAGGCTTTACAGTTCCGGAAGGACGTGTGAAGCCATGGGGAACCGGACATGCGATCATGAGCTGTATTGATGTGATTGATGGACCTTTTGCCGTTATTAATGCGGATGATTATTATGGACGTCATGCATTTAAGATGGCATATGATTTCCTTACAGAGAATCAGGATAAAGACGGCATTTATCAGTACATGATGGTAGGCTACAAGCTTGAGAACACATTGACAGATAATGGACATGTGGCTCGTGGTGTTTGTGTGACAGACGAAGAGGGATTTCTGAAGGATATTAATGAGCGCACCCATATTGAGAAGAGAGATGGCGGTGCTGCTTATACCGAGGATGATGGTGCTACATGGACAGAGCTTCCTATGGATGCTACGGTGTCTATGAATATGTGGGGATTTTCTGCAAGCATTCTGAGAGAACTGAAGGACAGATTCCCATTATTCCTGAAAGAAAATGTGGAAAAGAATCCTCTGAAATGCGAATATTTCCTTCCATTTGTTGTAGATGAGCTTCTTGGCGAGAAGAAAGCAACTGTCAAAGTTCTGAAATCTATGGACAAATGGTACGGAGTTACCTATAAAGAAGATAAGCCGGTAGTAGTTGCTGCAATTCAGAAGCTGAAAGATGACGGTCTTTATCCTCAGAAGCTTTGGGAGGAAAAATAAGTGGGAAAAACAAAAGATGTAAGCCATCAGGAACTGATGGAAGTAATCAACAGCTTTGATTTTGGCGGTAAACTTGAAGAGGTTGGCATATTCGGAAATGGCCACATTAATGAGACTTACTGTGCTGTATTTTCCACAGAAGCCGGACAGAAGCGCTATATTCTCCAGAAAATGAACAAGCAGATTTTCAAAGATCCTGTTGGTCTTATGGAGAATATCAGTGGTGTCACCTCCTGGCTGAAGAAGAAAATCCTGGAAAATGGCGGGGATGCAGAGCGCGAAACCCTGAATATCGTAAATGACCGTGCTGGAGCTCCTTATTTTGTAGATAAAGAGGGAGAATACTGGAGAGCGTATCTGTTTATAGAAGATGCAACCTGCTTTGATCAGGTGGAAAATGACGAGGATTTTTACCAGAGTGCTCTTGCATTTGGTAATTTCCAGCGCCTTCTTGCTGATTATCCGGCAGATACTCTTCATGAGACAATCCCGGATTTTCATAATACAGTGAAGCGATTTGCCAATTTTAAAAAGGCTGTGGAAGAGGATGCATGCGGACGGGCGGCTGATGTTCAGAAGGAGATACAGTTTGTCCTGGAAAGAGAGCAGCTGGCCCATACACTTGTGGATTTACAGGATGCAGGTAAGCTGCCTCTTCGTGTAACGCACAATGACACAAAGCTGAATAATATCATGATCGATAATGCTACACATAAGGGAATCTGTGTGATCGATCTGGACACGGTAATGCCGGGACTTTCTCTGAATGATTTTGGTGATTCCATCCGTTTTGGCGCAAGCACGGCAGCAGAGGATGAGCAGGATATTTCCAAAGTGTCCTGTGACCTTCATCTGTTTGAGGTGTATGTAAAAGGATTTCTGGAAGGCTGCGGCGGTGCCCTCACAGATCTGGAGGTGGAAATGCTTCCGATGGGTGCAATCCTGATGACCTTTGAGTGTGGAATGCGTTTCCTGGCAGACCATCTGGAGGGAGATCATTACTTCCGCATTCATCGAGAAAATCAGAATCTGGATCGTGCAAGAACCCAGTTCAAGCTGGTGTGGGATATGGAACAGAAATTATCTGAGATGAAATCTATTGTAGAAAAATATAAATAGTGGTATTCTAAAACTGGCAGGCATAAAACAGTTACTGTTCACTCCGTTCACGGTAACATAAAACATGTCTTCCAGGTTACGAATAAAGATTGCAAAGAATGGACATAAACCATCACAGTTGCTGTTTGCAGATAACATTCCGTGTAGTGCTGTGAAAAGAGAAAACAGCAGAAGGTTATTTGTTTATTGATTGTGATGAGTGGTGGGAACTTTGCAGCAAACGAGGAGGAAAATATCATGGCAATTTTAGTAACAGGCGGTGCAGGATACATTGGAAGCCATACAGTTGTAGAACTTCAGAATTCCGGTTATGACGTAGTAGTTCTGGATAATCTGTCTAATTCCAGCGAGAAGGCCCTTGACAGAGTTTCCAAGATCACAGGCAAGCCGGTTAAATTTTATAAGGCAGATATCCTGGACAGGGAAGCCCTTGACCAGATTTTTGACAAAGAAGACATTGACTCCTGTATTCATTTTGCCGGACTGAAGGCTGTTGGAGAGTCCGTTGTAAAGCCTTGGGAATATTATGAGAATAATATTGCAGGAACCCTGACTCTTGTAGATGTAATGAGAAAACATGGTGTTAAGAATATTATTTTCTCTTCCTCTGCAACTGTATATGGAGATCCGGCACAGATCCCGATCACAGAAGAATGCCCGAAAGGACAGTGTACCAACCCATATGGCTGGACCAAATCCATGCTGGAGCAGGTTCTTACAGACATCCAGAAAGCAGATCCGGAGTGGAACGTAATGCTGCTTCGTTATTTTAATCCGATCGGTGCACACAAGAGCGGAACCATCGGCGAGAACCCAAATGGTATCCCGAACAACCTTATGCCATACATCACACAGGTTGCTGTTGGCAAACTGAAAGAGCTTGGCGTATTCGGTAATGACTATGACACTCCGGATGGAACCGGCGTGAGAGATTATATCCATGTAGTAGATCTTGCCAAAGGTCATGTAAAAGCGCTTAAAAAGATCGAGGAGAATCCTGGACTTGCAATCTACAACCTTGGCACAGGAAAAGGCTACAGTGTTCTTGATATTGTGAAGAACTTCGAAGCTGCAACAGGCGTTAAGATCCCATATGCGATCAAACCACGTCGTGCAGGCGATATTGCTACCTGCTACTGCGATGCTTCCAAGGCAGCGAAAGAGCTTGGCTGGACAGCTGAGAATGGCATCCGTGAGATGTGCGAGGATTCCTGGAGATGGCAGAGCAATAACCCGAATGGTTATGAAGACTAATGATTCGGAATTTAATTTTTGATGTTGGAGATGTACTGGTGGAGTATCGCTGGTTTGAGATGCTGACCAGGGACTACGGCCTTTCTGAAGCTGAGGCGAAGAGAATTGGCGAGGAAATGTTTGACAATGAGATCTGGGTACAGGGACTTGACGGAGGAAGGCTGAGCCTTGAGGAAGCCATTCATCAGTATGAACTGAAGTACCCGGACGATGTGGATGTGATGGGCTGGTTCCTTCGAAACGGAGAGCAGATGGCTGTAAAGCGTCCGGAGGTCTGGGACAAGGTTGCAGCGCTGAAGGAAAAGGGTTATAAGATTTACCTGCTTTCCAATTACTCAGAAGAGCTGCTCCATGTGCACACCAAGGGAGCGAAATTCCTGAATGTACTTGATGGGGGAGTTGTTTCCTATCAGGTTCACGCCCTGAAGCCAGACAGGGAGATTTATGAAATTCTTCTGGAGAAATATAGCCTGAAAGCAGAAGAGTGTCTGTTTTTCGATGACCGCATGGATAATGTGGAAGGAGCGAAGAAGGCAGGAATTCAGGCGATACAGGTGACATCCAGAGAGATGCTGAACGAAACATTAGATAAAATGCTTACAAAATAAATGAGGCCGCCCCTTCGGGGGCGGCTTTTTCCAGAGCGTATCTGAAAAATAAAAAAATGCCCAGAGCCGGAATCGAACCAGCGACACGAGGATTTTCAGTCCTCTGCTCTACCAACTGAGCTATCTGGGCATTTATAAGTTCTCTGAACTTACAGTGCATATAATAGCATAGAAACTGCTTTGACGCAACAAAAATTTCAAAAAATCTGTAAATTCCAAAAATTTACCTTGTAAAAACCACGCCTTGCTTTTCATATATAGTAATGTTAGAATGGCAGTGTGATAAAAGTCGGGAGGATTTATTGGTGGAAAAAAAATTAAAAAAATATACTTTGCCGTTTATTGCCGCCATTTTAACAGTGTTTGCTCTTTCCATGACGGGCTTGTATGCTGGTTCGGCAGATAATCCGGGAGAAACATTTCTTTCTTTATGCAAGAAAGAGATGACAGGAATCGGAATCGACAAACTGGTGGTTCTCATTGCAATCATTGCATTGTACATGAAATGCTGGAAGAATTTTTGCAGAAGCTGTAAATGGATCACGCATCTGATCGCCGCCATGTTTTCTGTTTTTATGCTGATCGGAATGTCCTTTTCCGTGCAGGGAAACTGGACCTTCTTTACAGCTGGGAGAAATCAGATTCTGATCGCATTGCTTACATGGGCAGGATTCTTTTTTCTGTTTGATATAGTGATCAGTCTTTTATATGCATATGGAGAGAAGCATCCTTTTCTGCACAGCAGGAATATAAAGAAATTTCCGGAATTTATGGAAAAACACTACCTTCTGGTAGCATTTTTGCTGATTTTGGCAGGATGGCTTCCCTATATCCTGATCTTCTGGCCAGGAAGTGTTCCCTATGATGGCTTCCGGCAGCTGAATATGTTTGCCGGAAATCAGAGATTTACAAACAAGCATCCATGGGAATTAAGCCTTATAATGGGAGCCTTGATGACAATTGGAAATGTGATCAGTGATAACTGGGGCATTTTCATGGTGGTTGGCGTGCTGGCACTGATTTATGCGGTATGTTATGCCACTGTTTGTTATAAACTGAAATCATGGGGAGCACCAAGATGGTTCAATATCTGCTGTATTGCATTTTTCAGTCTTGTGCCTGTATTTGGAGCTTATTCCCAGACGATCATTAAGGATGGAAGTTTCAGCGCTCTGTTTTCCCTTTTCATGGTAATCTATGTGGAATGTTGCATTCCCACCCTTCGGGAAAAAAGCGGTCAGTCTTTAAGACAGCAGCTGACAGTGCTGTTTCTGGTTGGCTTTGGCATGTGCATTACCAGAAATAATGGACTTTACATGGTGCTTCCTGCATTTATCCTGTTATTCTTTTTCCTTGGAAAAAAACGCAGACTGTATGCAGTTGGAATGGTGATCCTTGTGACAGTGGGCTACATGGGGCTTCAGAAAGAAGTGGCACCGAGACTATACATTGGTAATTTCCCATCCAGAGTATTTTTCTCAATTCCAATGCAGCAGACAGCCAGATATCTGAAGGAATATCCGGATGATGTGACAAAGGAAGAAGCTAAAGCAATTGACGGGGTGATGAAGTATGATGAGATTGCGGATTTGTATAATCCGGAACTGTCTGATCCGGTAAAGGCAACTTATCGCGGCGGACATATTACCATGGCGAAGCTGAAACGCTACTTTAATGCCTGGTTCAGCATGTTTCTGAGGCATCCGGGGGTGTATATAGAAGCCACACTTCATAACAGCTATGGATATTATTACCCATTTCATAATTGCACCGCGCAGAGCTCCTACCGCTTCTATACAGTAAATGAGCCGCTGATTGAAGAGTCAGATTATCATCAGATCTTTTCCGCAGAGACAAGGAATCAGCTGAAACGTTATGCCGATCTGTGGAGTCAGATTCCAGGTCTTGCGCAGATCTGCAATGCGGGAACCTACACATGGATCGTGATTCTGCTCCTTGGATATCTGATCTACAGGAAGCGATGGAAAGGAATCCTGGTATTGGCTGCCCCGGCGCTGAATGTGGCAATCTGTATAGCTTCTCCGGTAAACGGTCTTCTGCGTTATGCGTTTCCGTTGATGGCGTGTATGCCAGCTGTGATATTCTGGGGACTGGCTTATGCAGAGAAGGCTATAGACGATAAAAGAACCGACGAAAAATGAAAAGTCTGAATTTCTTTTATAGAAAGTATATTGTCAGGTAACTATTTAGCAGGTACCCTTCAGGGAATGGGGTAACTGTGAAGATACGGAACAGTTACATGGTAAATAACAATATGTGGAAATGATTGGAATCATAAGAAAGGCAGGTGATTCTGAAGTATATGGAAAAAATAATCATTATCGGTGCCGGACCGGCAGGAATTTCCGCAGCTTTGTATGCTGCCCGGGCAAATATGGATCCACTGGTGATCAATAACGGCATTGGTGCTTTGGAAAAAGCAGAAAAAATAGAGAATTATTATGGTATGGAACATCCTGTTTCCGGGAAAGAATTATTTGAGACAGGACTTGCACAGGCGAAAGCATTAGGCGTGCGGATCCTGGAGGCACAGGTGCTGGGGATTGGCGGGTTTGATACTTTTACAGTAAAGACAACAGCAGGTGATTTTGACACCATCAGCGTGATTCTTGCCACAGGAAGCAAACGAAAGGCTCCTGCAATTCCGGGGATTAAGGAACTTGAGGGAAGAGGTGTCAGCTACTGTGCTGTGTGCGACGCATTTTTCTACAGGGGAAAGGATGTTGCAGTGCTTGGAAACAGCGACTTTGCTCTTCATGAGGCAGAAGAACTGGCACCTATGGCTGGTTCTGTTACCATTTACACAGATGGGAAAGAACCGGAGTTTTCCAGGAAATCTTCTTTTGCGGTGAATACAATGAAAATTCAGTCTGTAGAGGGAGACGAGAAGGTGTCCGGACTGCGTCTGATCTCTCAGTCTGAGACGGATGCAAAATCAGATACTGACGGAGAGAAGAACTTTCAGCTTTTGCCAGAAGGAAAGGAAGCTGAAATGGAAGCTTCAGAGCTCCATAACCCGGAGAGTCCGGTAAGGGATTCCACGGAGACATTTGTCCCGGCAGACGGCGTTTTTGTAGCGCTTGGAACTGCAGGAAGCGCAGAAATGGCAAGACAGATGGGCGCGGCACTTACTGAGAAAGGCAACATCAAGGTAAATGAAAAGATGGAGAGCACCATTCCGGGGCTTTTTGCAGCAGGTGACTGTACCGGCGGTCTTTTGCAGGTGGCAAAGGCAGTTTACGATGGTGCCCAGGCGGGACTCAGTGCAAACCAGTATGTGAGAAACAGACAAAAAAAGTAGAATTTCGACATGAAATCAGAGAGAAGAATAGACCGATAGAAAGGATGGATCAATTATGGCAAAAGTAATCACAACACAGAATTTTGAAGAGGAAGTATTAAAATCCGAGAAACCGTTTCTTCTTGATTTCTGGGCAACCTGGTGCGGACCATGCATGCGTCAGGGGCCAATCGTGGAGGAACTGGGAGAGGAAGGTTATGCAGTAGGAAAGCTTGATGTGGACCAGAACATGGAGCTTGCACAGCAGTTCCGGGTTATGAGCATTCCTACCCTGATCATTTTCAAGAACGGAGCAGAAGCACACCGTCTGGTTGGTCTTACGGATAAAGAAGAGTTAAAGAAACTTCTGGACGAGTAAGAACGATGAAGATATTACTTGCAGCATGTAATGCAAAATATATACATTCCAATCTGGCTGTCTTTAACCTGAAAGCCTGCGCAAAAGAATATGACAGCAATGTTGTACTTCGGGAATACACCATCAATCAGCAGAAGGATGACATTCTGAAGGATATTTACAGATGTCATCCGGATGTGATCTGCATATCCTGCTATATCTGGAATATTACTTTTGTGCGGGAACTGATGCAGGATCTGAGAAAGATCCTGCCGGATGTTCCTTTCTGGGCGGGAGGCCCGGAGGTATCGTATGATGCAGAGGAATTTCTGAAAAAGAACCCGGCATTTGATGGTGTAATGGTTGGAGAAGGAGAGGAGACCTTCCTGGAACTGGTGAAGCACTATATGAATGGAAGTCCTTCTCTGGAGAAAACCACCGGACTTGTGTACTGTAAACCGGACGGTACAATTCAGAATAACGGATGGCGGCAGATCATGGATTTAAGCAGGGTACCTTTTGCTTATGAAGATCTGAAGGATTTTGAAAATCGTATTATTTATTATGAGAGCAGCCGGGGCTGTCCTTTTTCATGTAGCTATTGTCTGTCATCTGTGGACAAGAAACTGCGTTTTCGCGACCTGGAACTGGTAAAGAAAGAACTTCAGTTTTTCCTGGATCATAAAGTGCCACAGGTGAAATTTGTGGACAGAACCTTTAATTGTAAGCACGATCATGCAATGACCATCTGGCAGTACATAAAAGATCATGATAATGGAATTACCAATTTCCACTTTGAGATTTCCGCAGATCTGTTGAGGGAAAATGAACTGGAACTGATGAGCACCATGCGTCCGGGGCTGATCCAGCTGGAAATCGGTGTACAGTCCACAAATCCGGACACTATTCGTGCTATCCACAGGACTATGGATTTTCCGAAGCTGGCAGGGATTGTAAACCGCATCCATAGTTTTAAGAATATTCACCAGCATCTGGATCTGATCGCTGGTCTTCCTTATGAGGATTATGACAGCTTTCACCGGTCCTTCAATGATGTTTATGCACTTCGTCCCCAGCAGCTTCAGCTTGGATTTCTGAAGGTTCTGAAGGGCTCTCATATGAAAGAGATGACAGAAGAATATGGCATTGTGCATAAAGAACTGGAGCCATATGAGGTACTGGGAACCAGATGGCTGCCATATGAAGACATTTTGAAGCTGAAAATGGTGGAAAGTATGGTGGAACTGTACTATAATAGTGGACAGTTTCAGAATACCATCGCCTGTGTGGAGCCTTTGTTTGAGGATGCTTTCACATTGTATGAGAAGCTGGGACAGTTTTATGAGAAAAAAGGTTATTCAGAGATTTCCCATTCCAGAATGCGCAGATATGAGATCCTGCTGGAGTTTGTGAAGGAAGAACTGGAAGAAAAATCCGCAGGAAAATCTGGAAATCAGGATCCTGAGGTGGAGAATCCTGCGGGAAAAGCTGCGGAAGATTGCAGAGGAATGGAAACTGCGACCTGGGAAAAGGTGGCAGACAGCATGATCTACGACCTGTATCTTCGCGAAAACCTGAAAAGCCATCCATCCTTTGAGTATGACCAGAAGCCCTATGAGAAAGCAGTCTGGGAGTACAGGCGCCAGGAAAAGGTGCCCAAGACAGCGCATATTGAGGTGTTCCGGGATGGAAAAATATTGCTGTTTGACTATGAAAACCGGGATCCACTGCTTCATAATGCGGCAGTGAAGGAAATTCAGATATAATAAAGAAAGGGTGTAACTGTTCGGCTGGCCGTATTGACATGGCGTATATTTGTAGTCTGTAAAGTGCCGGATGGTTATGAGAGGTTAAAAATTATGGGAATGTTTGATCCAAAGAAAAGAAAACTTGTAACTGCGATCATTGCTGTTATTCTTGTTCTGGCAATGGTAGTTCCTGCTGTCCTCTCTCTTCTTCTGTAGGGAAAAGAGAAAATGAGGCTTGGAAAAGCGGCTATGGAAGCACTGCAGGCTGAAATCAGCGGGCTTCTTACGCCTGGAAACGAACTGGTGGTGGCTGGAGCCATTGCTCTTTACGGCACAGCGCAGATTGCAAGGGAAAAACATGAGATTTTAAGAGAGCATTTTTCAGAAGGTTTTTTACGGGAGGCAGAGAATCTGAGAACCCTTTACGGGACTGCGGATGAGATAAATGTAAAAGAGGCTGGCGCTACCGCTTTTTATGCAATGGGTGAGGGTGGTTTTCTGAGTGCTCTGTGGAAGATGGCGGAGGCTTCCCAGGTGGGACTGGAAATGGATTTTTCCAAGGTACCCATACGCCAGGAGACAATTGAAATTTGTGAAATCTTTGACATTAATCCTTATAAGCTGAATTCGGAAGGGGCTGTTCTGATCGGTATTCCGGCAGGAGAAGCATTGGTGCAGGAGCTTCGCAGAATGGGCATGATGGCTGCTGTGATTGGACAGACGAATGCTGGAAATGACAGAATGCTTTACTACAATGGGAATGGCAGGTATCTGGAGCGGCCGGCTAAAGACGAGATATATAAGATATTGCCTTAAAATCGAAATAAAACTGCTGTAATTACAGGAGAGTATAAAAACTATGGGAACATTAAACATTGTACTTCATGAGCCGGAGATTCCGGCGAACACAGGAAATATAGGACGTACCTGCGTGGCTACAGGAACCAGGCTCCATCTGATCGAGCCGTTGGGATTTTCATTAAGTGAGAAAGCACTGAAACGTGCCGGAATGGACTACTGGAAAGATCTGGATGTAACTACTTATCTGGATTATGAAGATTTTCTGGAGAGAAATCCTGGAGCGAAGATTTATTATGCGACTACGAAAGCACCTCAGACTTATGCGGATGTGAAGTATGAGGACGACTGCTTTATCATGTTTGGCAAGGAGAGTGCCGGAATCCCGGAGGAGATTCTCCGTGACAATCAGGAGACCTGCGTAAGGATTCCCATGCTGGGAGAAACAAGATCTCTGAATTTGAGTAATTCGGTTGCCATTATTCTTTATGAAGCCTTTCGTCAGCATGACTTTGCCCATCTGAAACTGGAGGGGCATCTGCGCAAGTATGACTGGAAATAGTAAAAGACCTGGAGCTTTTTTCAAACACGCTCCAGGTCTTCGTTTTTTATAAAAAGAATTGCTGAATAATTTATTTTGCTTTCTTTAAAGTAAAAATGAATTCTGTTCCAACACCTTCCGTGCTGATCACATTAATATTCTGATTATGAGCTTTGATGATCTCTTTCACAATAGAAAGCCCAAGTCCTGTACCTTTCCGGTCTTTTCCGCGGGAGGTATCTGTCTTGTAAAATCTGTCCCACACCTTGGACAGGCTGTCCTTGGGGATTCCTACTCCGTGATCCTTCACAGAAACGAAAACCTTATCATTTTTTACGGATGTTTCAATGTTGATCGAGGAATTGTCATTACTGAATTTGATTGCATTGTCCAATAAATTGTACAGTACCTGCTGGATCTGTTCCATATCTGCCTCTACGAACAGCTCTCTTCCGGAAAGCAGCAGTTCCAGGTCAATATTCTTTTTGGAACAGATTACCTCAAACGTATTGGCAGTATTTTTGATCACATCATTAATATCAAATTTGCGGATATTCATCATCCGTTTCCGTTCATCCAGATCATTCAGCACCAGAAGGCTCCGCGTCAGTTTTTCCAGACGGTCAGCTTCATGGGAAATGATATTTAAATATTTGTCCTGCAATTCCGGGGGGATGGTGCCATCCAGAATTGCCTCCACATATCCTTTGATGGAAGTCAGAGGAGAGCGGAAATCGTGGGAAACATTGGCAATAAAGGTGCGCTGGTATTCTCCGTTCTGGTTGATCCTGTCTGCCATGTAGTTCAGGGTTTTGGCAAGATAGCCCATTTCGTCCTCGGATTTCACTGGAATGCGATAACTCAGATCTCCGTTGGCATATTCGGAAGCCCCCTTGATGATCTGTTGCATTGGAGTATGGATCCATTTCTGATAGCAGAGAAGGAGCAGTCCGCACAAGGCATACACGGCAAAAAAAACCATCTGAAGAATTCCAAGAAGACCGCTTCGTTTCTGATAAAGCTGCTGCATGTCATAATGGTAGGTAACATAGCCTTCTGTTACACCGGAATTTTCCACCGATATCATCACATTAAGATGGGGACTGGAAAAATAGCCATAAAAATTACTGATCTGATATTGGGTATTAAGCCAGAAGTCCAGATCAGAATAGGGGATGGAAATTGTGTTTGCAGCAGAGAATTTTTCAGAGGATGTTCCATTCTCTGGGATTTTATCTGTTTCTGAAGTCTGAACTTCAGAATCGGCAGTGGATTTCGCAGAACTGACGTTATATTCCAGATTTGAGGACTGCACGATCACATGGAAATTTTTATCCAGGATCAGTATCCCGGCTTCCTCTCCGGAAGCCAGAATATCCATAATCTTTTCCAGTCCTTTGCTATCATTGTCTGCAACCTGCTGTACAGTGACAGCATCAGAAGCAAATCGTACAGCACTGTCATACAGCCTTGCGCCAACTTCTTCTTCCAGATAGGTTTCCACGAAATGAGAGCCACCTGCTGTAGCGAAAAGGAAGCCTACAATTCCAATGAAAATGTAACTGCAGATCAGTTTGCTGTGAACCGTTTTTCTCATTCGCTTTTTACCTCAAACTTGTATCCGATTCCCCAGACTGTAGAAATAGACCAGTTCGGATGATCTTTGATTTTTTCGCGCAGACGTTTAATGTGAACGTCTACAGTTCTGGTATCGCCAATATATTCGTAGCCCCAGATGTGGTCCAGAAGCTGCTCTCTGGTGAATACCTGATTGGGTGAGGAAGCAAGGAAATAGAGAAGCTCCAGCTCCTTAGGCGGCATGTCTACCTGTTTTCCCATATAAGTAACGGAA
This sequence comes from Blautia faecis, assembly GCF_020554845.1. Lineage (GTDB taxonomy): Bacteria > Bacillota > Clostridia > Lachnospirales > Lachnospiraceae > Blautia_A > Blautia_A faecis. The sequence continues at coordinate 43,357 of NZ_JAJCIA010000032.1, forward strand.
TAGTTGGTAAGGTTGACAATAAGATCCGGATAAGTGGCACATTTCTCATCACTTACAACTGCAGCCTGTTTGGGCTGGAAACGGCGTAGAACTGCACGGACACGGGCAACCAGTTCTTTTGAATCAAAAGGCTTGATAATGTAGTCGTCGGCGCCAAGCTCCAGGCCAAGTACCTTGTCAAAGGTTTCTCCTTTTGCGGAAAGCATAATGATCGGCACGTCTGAGGTGTGGCGGATCTCACGGCAGACCTGATAGCCGTCAATACCTGGAAGCATCAGATCCAGAAGAATCAGGTTCGGGCGAAAAGTCTGGAATTCTTTTAAAGCCAGCTCGCCATCGTTTACAATTTTGGTTTCGAAACATTCTTTGGTAAGATACAGAGAAATCAGCTCTGCAATATTGTTGTCATCATCGACAATGAGGATTTTCTGTTTAGCAACCATAGTTTCTCCTTATAAAATATAGTTATTTCTTAAATTCTACAATGGTAACACCAGCATCTCCTTCGCCAAATTCAGCCAGGTGGAAATCAGCCACATGCTTCTGGCGGCGGAGATAATTGTGTACTCCTTTTCGAAGGGCACCGGTACCTTTACCATGTACGATACGCACGCTCTTTAAGTGTGCCAGATAAGCGTCATCCAGATATTTATCCAGTTCTGCCACAGCCTCATCTACAGTTTTTCCAAGAAGATTAATTTCAGTGGAAACACTGGTAGACTTGGACATGCGGATCTTGCCTGCTCCTGTTCTGGAAAGTCCAGGAGTGTTGATAACTGGTTCGTCAACAAGCTCCAGGTCAGAAATATGAACTTTGGAACGGATGATACCCATCTGTACAAAAAGAAAGCCTTTGGAATCGGGATGACTGCTGACAGTTCCTTTCAGATTCATGCTCAGTACCTGAACGGTGTCTCCAAGGGAAAGATCCTTAGGCTTCAGCTCTTTTTTCGGTTTCTTTACGGTGGTGTTCATGGACATGCCCTTTTCGGCTTTGTTCATGCGGTTTCTAAGATTCTGGCGTTCTTTTTCAATGGCAGCAGTGTCCACGTGATCTTTCTGGAATTTGTGGAACATTTTCATGGTCTGATCTGCGTATTCCTTAGCATCTGCAAGAATCTTACGGGCTTCTTCGTTGGCTTCGCGCAAGATCCGCTCTTTACGTTCGTCCAGCTTCTCCTGCTTGGACTCTAACTCCTGTTTCAAGGAAGCAATCTGGGTTTTGTAACGCTCTGCTTCCTGACGCTCATTTTCGATGATCACGCGGCTGTTTTCCAGGGAGGTAAGTACATCCTCGAAGGACTCGTCCTTCTGGCTGATCTGATCTTTGGCGCGCTCAATGATAAAGTCCGGAAGTCCAAGTTTGGAAGAAATCGCAAAGGCATTACTCTTTCCAGGAACACCGATGAGCAGGCGGTAAGTAGGACGCAGGGTTTCCACATTAAACTCACAGCAGGCATTTTCAACGCCGTCAGTGGACAGGGCGTAAACTTTCAGTTCACTGTAATGGGTGGTTGCCATAGTGCGGATGCCTTGTTCATGCAGGAAGGACAAAATGGAGATGGCAAGTGCCGCTCCTTCTGTCGGGTCGGTACCAGCGCCAAGCTCATCAAAAAGCACCAGAGAGTCCTGATCTGCTTTTTTCAGGAAAGACACTACGTTGGTCATATGTGAGGAAAAGGTACTGAGAGACTGCTCGATGCTCTGCTCGTCCCCGATATCTGCGTAAACCTCACGGAAAACAGAAAGCTCGGAGCGGTCCAGGGCTGGAATGTGAAGTCCCGCCTGTCCCATCAGGGTCAGAAGTCCAACTGTCTTAAGGGAAACGGTTTTACCACCAGTATTTGGTCCGGTTACAACAAGGAGGTCGAAGTCTTCTCCAAGACGGATGTCAATGGGAACGGCTTTTTTTCTGGGAATGAGCGGGTGGCGTGCCTGTTTCAGGTGAATGCGTTTCTCTGTATTGAAAATGGGTTCTGTGGCATTCATATCCAGTGCAAGTCCTGCTCTGGCAAAAATGAAATCCAGCTGGATCATAATGTCAAGGTCTGCGCGAATGGCGTCCACATTCTGGGCTGTCTGTTCACTTAAGGCAGCGAGAACTGCCTCAATCTCTTTCTGTTCTTGAAGCTCCAGCTCGCGGATGTCGTTGTTTAGTTTGACAATCGCCAGAGGCTCAATGAATAAAGTGGAGCCGGTGGAAGACTGGTCGTGGATCATACCTGGAACCTGACCTTTGTATTCGGCTTTTACCGGGATACAGTAGCGGCCGTTTCGCATGGTGATAACGGAGTCCTGAAGGTAATTACGGGCGCTGCCGTTTACCAGAGAGGCCAGCTGGGTGTGGATGCGGTCATTGGCAACTTTCATGCTGCGGCGTACATGCATCAGACCGGCACTGGCGTCGTCACTGATTTCGTCCTGGGAAATGATGCAGCGGCGGATTTCGGCTGAGAGGGGAGTCAATGGCTCCAAACTCTCAAACATGCCGTCCAGAGAGTCTTCTCTTGCATCTCCGCGCTCATTTCGGGAGTAGGCTTTGACACGGTTGGTATTTTCCAGAAGTCCGGCAATGGCAAGGAGTTCGGAAATTCCAAGGGAACTTCCGATTTCCAGACGTTTCAGTGAGCCGCGCACGTCTTTTACGCTTCCAAAGGAGATGTTTCCTTTCTGGAAAAGGCGTGTGAGGGCGTCTCTGGTCTGGGTCTGCATATGACGGATTTCGTAAACATCTTCAGAGGGCAGGAGGTGCCTGCACAGGTCTTTCCCCATCTGGGAAGAAGCCTTCTCTGTCAGTTGGTCGATGATCTTGTAGTATTCAAGTGATTTTAAAGCTTTTGGATTCATAATATCTCCTATAAATCAATTGCTATTTAGTTGATTAAAAGTTCTTCAATGCGGACGCATTTGGACAATGTG
>NZ_JAJCIA010000033.1 GCF_020554845.1 Blautia faecis
AAAAGCCGGGGCTAATACTTCAATTATTTTAGGACATTTTCAAAAACGCTTGACACCCAAATTTATCATTTTACAGCGATGCAATATTTATAATTTTAGTGTAAATTTAGACAAATTACTATTGACAAATTTGCAATTATCTTGTATATTAATATCAGTAACAATTACTATTATCGAGAGAAAGGAGGAATCAGATGGCCACATTGAAATACAGCCGCCAGAGAGAATCTATTAAGGAGTTTCTTACTGGCAGAACCGACCATCCCACCGCTGATTTTGTTTATGAGAATATGAAGCAGATTTATCCAAACATCAGCCTTGGAACTGTATACCGAAACCTCTCTCTTCTCGCTGATCTGGGTGAAATACAGAAGCTTTCCAGCTTTGGCGGAGCAGACCGATTCGATGCCCGCACCGCTCCCCATTGTCACTTTATGTGCACCCGCTGCGGCAGAGTGATGGACGTATTCAGCGAACATATTGATAAAAGTCTTGAGAGTATTGCAGCTGACTTTAAGGACGGTCAGATTTCCGATTATAAAGCAAGATTTTTCGGAATCTGCAAGGAATGCCTGAAGGAAGAGTCTCACTAAACAGTTGAATAAAGTTTTCATTTTCTGGTCATATCTATTTTGCAGGGAATTACAGCCGCTCGACAAGCAATGGCCACAGAACCAAACTTTAAGTGAACATTCGATCCTGTTTGAAAAAAATTTTAATAACTCTTGACAAGCGGGAAACAATATGTTACTATAAAACAGTAATAATTACTATTATTAAAAATTAAAAATAAATTTTATATACGAAAAGGAGAATTTAATTATGGCTAAATGGGTATGTAGTGTATGTGGTTATGTTCATGAAGGTGACACAGCTCCGGAAGTATGTCCAATCTGCAAGGCTCCGGCTGAGAAATTTACGAAACAGGATGATGAAATGGCATGGGCAGCTGAGCATGTTGTAGGCGTTGCTAAAGGTGTCAGCGAAGACATCCTTGCTGATTTAAGAGCAAACTTCGAGGGCGAGTGCTCTGAGGTTGGTATGTATCTTGCTATGGCACGTGTTGCTCACAGAGAAGGATATCCGGAAGTTGGTATGTATTATGAGAAGGCTGCTTATGAGGAAGCAGAGCACGCAGCTAAATTCGCTGAGTTATTAGGTGAAGTTGTTACAGACAGCACCAAGAAGAACCTTGAGATGCGTGTAGCCGCTGAGAACGGTGCAACAGCTGGTAAGACTGATCTTGCGAAACGTGCTAAAGCAGCTAACCTTGACGCAATCCATGATACAGTTCATGAAATGGCAAGAGATGAGGCAAGACACGGCAAAGCATTCGCAGGTCTTCTTAAGAGATACTTTGGAGAATAATTTTTACCGGGGAATCGCATAAAATAAAGCTTTTTATAAAAGGGAATCACTTTCGTGATTCCCTTTTTGGGCAGACTTCCGTCATTTTTAATATGTAAATCAGGTGTCCCTAACCCATTTTTCACTCTTAAAAACTCTCAAAATGTGTCTCTCCCTTTTCGTTTAATTTGTGCGGACCACAGCCCCTCCCAGCATAGCTTTTCTCTCTATTTTTTACTTAATTTTCTGTAAATTCATACAACGGCATATTGTTCTCATCATATAAAACAATCATCATAACCGCATTCACCTCGCCGGTTGCACTTTCAAAGCATAATAAATAATAGCCGTCACGGTCTAATGATTTCACAATATAACGTTTTTCCTGATTTCCAGATGTAATTGTTCGGATCAGTTTTCCATCTTCGATTCGCCAGCTTCCATTAATCTCAGGCCAGTTGGGATTTATTTCTTCTCTTGTGCGATAGCTGTCATCTGTTCCAAAGCTTCCAAGCTGTTTTGTATTACCATCTGCGTCATATTCATAAAGGTCTCCGGCACCAGTGGTTCCGCCAATTGCCCAATTAACAGTATAATACCGGAATCTGCATGGAAAAATGGAGGATAATTCCTCTTCTGTTAAAGTCTCAAACTCGTCTGCATGAGCTTTGAAGTAATAAAATCCACTTTCATAGTCATTATCCGCATCTGTATGATTCACATATGCAGCAATAAAATCATCTTTGGGTTTTATAACCTTCTCCGCCTGTGCAAGCTCTGCTTCCTGTTTTTTCCTGCTGCTTTCCTGCGCTTCTTCTATTTCATGTTTACTTTTTCTTTCCTTCCTGCCTTCCTCATCTAACGGCGCACCATATCCGCCTTCATCAATTAGCTCTGCGATATTGCCTGCTTCCAATGCAAAGCTATATTTAGATGAACCAAGATTCAGTACACAACGTATATCATTTCCTTCATATAAACATTTCACAATATCTTCTCCTGAAGATCCGCTGACATAAACATTGCCATTGGGTTCCTCACCTAGCAAACCATATTCATATACAGTATTTATACTTCCAACTTTTATTTTCAATTCTTTAGAATCAGAAGAAAAATAAGTAGCAGGGGTATCCTTATACTCTAAAAGTTTAAAAGATAAATCATAACAATAATCAAATTCATCAAAATTAATATATGCTGTGACAAGCAGATCACTACCGGTTGTTGCCGTGTTGCTAAAGGTTCCGGAAACAACCGTACTTATAACAGATTGCCCCGTTGCATCCCCGAAGTCATCTACTACCGCAACTTTTCCCCAGGAGTTATTGTTTCCTTCATCCGTACTGGAATCCTCTTCTATTTCTGAAACTACCTCTGCATTCTCTTCCCCATAGGAAAGCGTTGGAGACATAAATACACACCCCAATGCCAACGCCAGCGCTAATGTTCTTTTCTTCATCCTTTGACCCCCATTTTTTGTAATTTTATTTGAGACTGATAAGTTATCATATAATAATAGGAGGAAGGAAAGCAATTACCTGAAAGCATAGTACAAGAAGAAATTATTACTGTTCACGACCTTCACAGCAACACGCTTCGCGATGCACAGAAATCATACTTTGCAGGATTCTGCTACTGCAGCAGGGAGTCTCGGCGGCATCTGCCATTGTGCCGTGATATAAAAAGAGTTACAGACCGCAAAATGATTAATCTGTAACCCTAAAACTCTTATTAAAATATTACTTGAACGCTATATAAAAAAGCCCTCACAGAGCATTACTCCGAAGCAGTCTCAAAATTTGCCTTCGCCGTATCCACCGAATGCTCTGCTTTATTATCAATGTCCACATCATTTTCTGAGAAAGTACTTCCCGCGAAATCAAGGACTTCATTCCCAGGTAGATTCTCAATGCAGACCGCCGTTCCATTTCCGGTAAATGTATTATTCAGATAGTTGGGCGCTGTACCATAAGCCATGCTGCTGTTAAACTTCAGTGCAATTTTATTATTGGTAAAAGTACAGTCCATTGCATTTACCCAGGCTTCATTATTGGCAATTGCAGCCGTATCCCAACCATTAAAACTGCATTTGGAAAGTAAAGTAAGACAATACGCGTTCACCCCAATTCCAGAATTCCCTTTAAACTGGATTCCTGACATTTCCGCGTAATTTCCATTCAATCCGCGCAAGCTGACGGTTCCTGTGAAAGTAGTCACGTCATCTCCGTCTGAGCTGCCATAAATTCCCCACACATGATTTCCAAAAACAATATCACCATCATAAGTTACTGCCGGAAGATGAAGGTAAACCGGAATTTCCGATGACACCTCTTCCTCAATGGAAGCCAGCAATGCATTCAGTTCCTCTGTGGTCTCCATAGGCGTATCCTCTGAAAAATAGGTAACTGCTGCCTGCTTTTCAATGGTAAGCCGTGTGCTAAGAGAAATCGTATCTCCGTTTTTCATCGTCAGATTCCACAAGATATCGTTAGTACCGCTGTCTGAGGTATAAATAATATCAGAAACATATGCTGCATTTGGAAAACTCTCGTTATGAACCGGTTCTACATAATCTACCTTCCGGGAATTTTCTCCAGGTTTTGTATCCACCTTACAGGAAACTACCTTTTCTGTAAATTCTTCCCACGCCAGTTCTCCAGTCTCCTGATCCAGAACATACAGCTGACATGGAAGGGCACTCTCCATTCCCTGTGCCAATGTATCAGTACGTTCACCCTGGGCATGTCCTGTTACTCCATCATCTTCGGAAAAATTCAACAGCAGTTTATAAGATTTTCCTTTGTCTTTATAAACCACCTGCGCCCCTCCCTCATAGGACTTCGGACGGTGATGCAGGGAAAAAGCTGCTCCAACAGCTGCCAGAAGCACTACCACAGCAGCTGCTCCAAAAGCCGCCTTTCTCCATCGTTTCGGTGCTTTTATCTCCTGTTTTTCCTTCTGGACTGCTGTACAGTGAGGACAAAAAGAAGCGTTGTCCGAAAGAGGCTGTCCGCATTTTATACATTTTTTACTCATATTTTTCTCCTATTACGATATATTTATGGTTAACATACCTTACAGCTAGAGCGTGTTTGAAAAAGGCTTTCTGCAAAATGTGCGTCACAATTTGTGGGAGATTTCGCTCGGATGAGGGCGCCGTAGCGGGCTACGGCAACCGAATTCGGGTGAAATCTCCCGCAAAGTGGGGCGTGCAGATTGCGGGAATGATTTTTCAAACACACTCTAGTAAGTAATTATCCATCTTGTATTATAAATTTACAGGCTTTTTTCCAGAGACCATAAGCTTTTTATGCTTTACAAAACCTCCATCAGATGAAGGATATTCTTGTATCTTTTCTCCGGATTTACCATGGTACAACGCTGGACGATCCTGCCCATTCTTCCGCTGGCAAGCTTCCTGGAGGGATGTTCCCCAGTCAGCATAATGTTCAGCAGAACTCCCAGTGCATAAATATCCGCACGCCCATCAGACTGGGAGAGCCCATACTGTTCCGGTGCTGCAAAGCCTGTGGTTCCAAGAATCTGTGTATCTTCTCTGTTTTCATTTTTATAAATTCTGGAAGCATCAAAATCGATAAGAACCGCTTCGGTTCCACGTATGATCACATTATCTGGCTTTACATCTCTATGTACAACTCCCAGGGAATGAAGCACCCACAAAGCCATGCACAGCTGGCGGGTGATCTGCTTTGCCTGTGCCGCTGTCAAAAGTCCGCCCTGTAAAATCTCCCCCAGCGTATCACCTTGCACATATTCTTCCAGAAGAGCTGTTTTTCCCTCCTTTTCCCCCACCTCCATGATCTGGGGCAGATTGGGACAGGATACCGTAAGAAGCTTCCGGTACACTTCACTGCTGCCGGAAAAATGTCTGAAAATATAGCGGTTTCCGCTTGCCCTGTGGCGTATCAAGGTTACTTCGCCCCGCTCGCTTTTTTTGATCAATGTGACCCTGTCATATTCGTCACAAACTGCGCCTAAAAGACTGTCATAAATTTCCATATTTCTCCTTATCACCAACTATCATTCCCCAAATGGACATATCACCTGCACGCTATGAGAATCAGCTGTTCCTCGCCAATGGCACTCCCACAGCTATGGAACACTGCCAGAGGGTAACAACCACTATGCTGACTGCATATTGTTTTTCAGAATTTTTTATAGTATAGTTTTATTTGATTGTATTGTTAAAATTATTTTAACTTATTGACAAATTATTGTAAAGGCGCGAATATGAAAAAGAAAAATACAGATGGTTTACAGCAGGAGCTTATGGATTCCCCGGATCTGAGCCAGTTTCTGTCCCAGAACCAGGAGCAATTTGAAAATAAGAGTGTGGCAGAATTATTAAACCGTCTGTTCGAGAAGAAACATATCTCTAAGGCAGCGCTTGCCAAACAGGCCGGTATGAGCGAAATATATCTCCATCAGATTTTCGCAGGCCGCCGTAATCCATCGCGGAATCGTCTGCTGTGCCTGTGTTATGGGCTTGAAGCGACGGTTGACGAAACCCAGGAACTGCTGAAGCTTTGTGGAATGGCACAGCTTTATCCGAAATTAAAAAGAGATGCCATTATTTATTATGGACTGCTTCATAGGCTTAAGTTGTTTGAAATTAATGATAAACTTTTTGAGGAGAATGAAGAGACGTTGTTTTAATTCTCTTCACCCAACGCCTAATGATACAAAACTTAGATTCTACATGTTACAAAGCACGTTGTTGTGCACAGGTTACTGTTCACTGGTAACATTCCGCGAGGTGTTTTTCGTGAACAAAGTTCACAGAAAACCCGAGAATTAAGTTTGCGCAGCAAACGCTACTTCTTGTGCTTGTCACAAGAAGGTTCGTCTTTCTGTGCATCGCGGAGCGGTTACTGGTCACAGAGTGAGCAGTAACGTGCACAGCAGAAGTTGTTATTTGATTTATAATTTCTTCTTGCCACCACTTTTATAATGTGCTATTATACCACCAGAAACAAATGGGAATGAATGTCTCCCCGGGATCATCCCGAACCGCTTATTAAGCTGATGACTTCTGTGATAACAATTGTCGCAGGAAGCATCAGCTTTTCTGCGTAAAAAGGAGGAATTTATAACAATGTTAACATCTCTGGCTTTTATTTTTCTTGTGGGACTTTCCCTGGCTGCTATTTGCCAGATACTGAAACTACCGCGTATTATCGGTATGCTGATCACCGGTATTTTACTGGGACCTTATGTGCTGAACGTATTGGATCCGTCGATTCTGTCCATCTCATCGGAGCTGCGGCAGATCGCGTTGATCATTATCCTGCTGAAAGCGGGACTTTCCCTGAATCTTGCCGATCTGAAGAAAGTGGGACGTCCTGCCATCATGATGGCCTGCATTCCTGCAACTTTCGAAATCCTGGCTTACTTTTTGCTGGCACCGTATTTTCTGGGAATTACCAGACTGGAAGCGGCTGTGATGGGCGCTGTAATGGGTGCGGTATCCCCGGCTGTAGTTGTCCCAAGAATGGTACAGTTGATGGATGAAAAATACGGCACAGCCAAAAGCATTCCCCAGATGATCCTGGCAGGCGCTTCCTGTGATGATATTTATGTGATCGTGCTGTTTTCCACATTTTCTACTATGGCACAGGGCGGCAGCGCACATTTGAAAGATTTTATCAACATTCCGGTTTCCATTATCCTGGGTATTGCACTTGGAAGTGTGGCTGGTTATCTTCTTTCCTTGTTTTTCGAAACTGCTTATGCGCACAGTCATATGGTGCGAAACAGCATGAAAGTGATCGTAGTAATGGGCGTGGCTTTCCTGCTTATGTCCATTGAGACATGGCTGAAGCCTGTGGTTTCCGTCTCCGGACTTCTGGCTGTGATAAGCATGGCTTGTGTTTTGAAGCTAAAATGCACCGCCTCCGTTTCTGCCCGCCTTTCCCAGAAATTCGGGAAACTATGGCTGGCTGCTGAAGTCCTGCTTTTTGTACTTGTAGGTGCTTCTGTAGATATCCGCTATACCTTAAAAGCCGGTCCTGCTGCCCTGGCCATGATCTTTGCAGCACTTCTGATCCGTACCCTGGGCGTTTCTCTTTGTGTTACCGGAACAAACCTAACATGGCGGGAAAGACTGTTCTGTTCCATTGCCTACCTTCCGAAAGCAACCGTACAGGCAGCGATTGGGTCTGTTCCAATGGCTATGGGACTTTCCTGCGGGCAGATCGTGCTTTCTGTGGCTGTACTGGGAATTCTGATCACTGCACCACTTGGAGCAATCGGGATGGATTGCAGTTATAAGAAGCTGCTTTCCAGGGAAATCGATAAAAGCCAGATATTCTCTAGCTAACATATAACGATACAGGAAAAGTGGAACATTCTGTTTATTAATTTTAAAGAATGTTCCACTTTTATTTTTTACTCTATTCCAAATTCTTCCATCAGATGTTGACAAAATTCTGGGTCTTTTGCTATTCTTTTACAATCTTCTATGCGATTTTCTTCTAATAATTTATCTATCAATCGTGCCATAGAACTTCTTCCCTCTGCTCTTCCCTCCGCTCTTCCCTCCGCAAGACCCTGGGTTCTGCCCTCAGTAAGTCCCTGGGTTCTGCCCTCAGTAAGTCCCTGGGTTCTGCCCTCTGCGAGTCCTAATTCACGTGCCGCCTCTTTTTCCATTTCCATTTCTTCCCATCTCTGCATATATCTCACACTCACTTCCTCACTGGATTTGATACTGCATATACGCTTCTGCATCTTATGTATTCTTTCGCTTTTACAGCCATCTGCCATGTCCTGAGTGGTATGTTCAATATAATGAAGCAATTCTACCAGCTCCGGACTTACTTCATCTGTCAGTTCTCCTTTTATTATATAGTTTTCTATATTGGAAGTAAAGAATAACTGTGCACCGTTTTTCTGTTTTTCCTCTATAACCATACCTTACAAAATCACAGCTTAAAAGTAAAGTTTTATCGTTCGAAAAATTATCCCATAAAATTACAAAATCCGCTCTGGTCATTTACATTTCCAGCATATATAATGATGTCAGATGCATAAGACCGCTCACAGAACACTTTTTGCAAAGAATCGCAAATTTATTTTCATATTTTACGGAGGCATTTCCCATGATAAATTTTGATTTTTACACTCCTACCAGAGTTCTTTTCGGTGCAGACCGGGAAAACGAGGCTGGCAAACAGGTTGCCGCATTTGGTGGGCATAAAGTTATGATCATTTATGGAAAAAAAGGAGGACATGTTGAATCATCAGGACTATTGGAACGTGTACATCAGAGCCTGAATGGAGCCGGACTTTCCTATATAGACTTTAGTGGCGTGGTTCCCAATCCTCGCCTTTCCCTGGTAAAAGAAGGGATCCGCATTGGACGGTCGGAAGGTGTTGACTTCCTTCTGCCAATTGGAGGCGGCAGCGTAATTGATACAGCAAAGGGAATCGGTTACGGAATCGCCAATGATTTTGAAATAGAAGATCTGCTTTACGGTCGTGTAAAAACAGATAAAAATCTGCCAATCGGTGTTATCCTTACAATTGCAGCTGCCGGTTCTGAGATGTCTTCCTCCATGGTTCTCACCATTGAAGACGGTATGATGAAACGTTCCTATGGGCACGACTGCTCACGCCCCAGATTTGCTATTATGAATCCTGAGCTGACTTACAGCCTTCCGGCGTATCAGACAGCCAGCGGCGCAGCTGATATTATGATGCACACTATGGAGCGTTATTTTACCCCTACAGACACAGATACCAGCCTTACTGACCGGATTGCAGAGGGACTGATGCTTTCCGTTCGTGATGCCGCCCAGGTTGCTGTAAAAGACCCTGAGAACTATGACGCCCGGGCTACTCTCATGTGGGCCGGAAGCCTTTCCCATAACGGTCTGACTGGTGCCGGACGGGTATCTGATTTTGCCACACACAAGATTGAGCATGAACTCGGCGGTATGTTTGATGTAGCTCACGGAGCCGGACTTGCAGCTGTCTGGGGAAGCTGGGCGAGATATGTGTATAAGACAAATCCGGGAAGGTTTGCACAGTTTGGTGAGAAGGTTTTCGGAATTGATGCTTCCCAGACCAGCGATTCTGATATTACGGATACTGTTCTCGCATCCATCATTGCCTGGGAGACCTGGTGCCACTCTATAGGCATGCCAACCACCCTTACTGAACTTGGCATTTATCCAACCGATGCCCAAATCGAGGAAATGGCTGAGAAATGCGTTTTCGGCAGAAACGGACACATTGGCTTCTTCCAGCCGTTGACGAAAGAAGATATTGTGGCAATCCTGCAAATGGCGAAATAACACCAGCCTGACTCGAAACACAGCATAGAAAAAGAGCATTCACTTCCTCACTGGATTTGTCATTTCTTATTTCTGTGCCACCGCTTCGCCCAGTCGGTTATAAATTGTTTTCGCGTCCAGAATGTGCGGCACTCCCGTAGCGTCCGCCGCGGCGCCTGCAGTTACCAGAATGTACTCCCTGCCATATATCTGTGCAAAGCTTGCCAGACAATGCCCTGCCTCAGAGGTATACCCGGTTTTGCCACCCAGAATTTCCCCGCCGGTTACCGATGTATCCGACATATTTTTAAACATGGTACTGTAATAGGTAATTCCATCCGGATGTACATTGGTAGCTGGCGTAGAATGGAAATGGCTTTCTGCCACTTCACGGAAAGTATCATTATGTAACGCATACTTAAGCAGCAGCGCAATATCATATGCTGTACTATAATGCTCTGGATCATGTAAGCCAGTACAATCCATAAAATGGGTATCCTTCATCCCAATGGACTTGGCCTTCTTATTCATCTTTTCCACAAATGCTTCTTCTGAGCCGGATGCTTCATCTGCCAAAGCCAGACAACATTCTGCTCCGGAAGGCAGCATTACGCCGTAGACCAGATCACGCACTCTCACGCTCTCCCCTGGCTGAAAGCCTGCCTGTGTGGCATCCTGTCCATCCAGAGCATAAAAAATATTCTCACTTAAAGTAATCTCATGATCCAGATCTGAAAATGCTTCCAGCGCCACAATTGCAGTCATGATCTTCGTCATGGACGCCGGATAAATCTGCTCTTTTCCATTCAAGTCACCAATAACTATTCCACTCTTCACATCCATTAGAACTATATTAGAACTATTTACTCCCGTCACATCCAGTTCCTTCACAGGCGGTCTGTCGAATCGTCCGAAAAAGCCTGAAATTTTCGTTTCCAGTCCTCTGTTCCAACAAAACGCAAAAGCCAACACTGCCAGAATCAAAACTTCCACCAGCGCACTAATCAAAACCCGACGTCTCTGTTTCTTTCTACGAATTCTCCTCTTCCGCTCCATCTGCGCCCGTTTGCTTCGCTCATCCATTTAGACTCTCCTTCCATTTTCCACTGCTTTTATACGCTCTTCTTGCTTTCGTCTATTTCTATACTCTGCCACAGCAAAGCACCATCTTTCACCTCAAGCTCCATCCCAGATTTTCTTTTTGTATCGCTGGTATTTTCCATACTACCACATCTCTCTTTATAATTTCTATAAAAATGAAAAAAATAAGAGCAAAGTACACATACGCATACCTTGCTCAGTCCTTTTAGTCAAGCGAATATTCGCAATCCGCTTCACTACTCGCTCATAACCAAATAACTGCTTCGCAGTTTATCAATTAGTTTCAAGACCCTTCTGGCACAAATACGAATTTCTTCTTCTGAAAGCTCCCCGCTTCTGTAACCATCCAGAATACTTTTATGATCATTCTCACTTCCCGGCATGATAATATCATTTCCGGCAGCTGTGCACTTCCATGGAATACTTCCATCCTTGGGTTCCGTAGTATTCCAGTCCGACATGATCACGCCCTCAAATCCCCACTCATCACGCACAATTCTGGTACACAGATCCTTGCTGTTTGCGGCATGTACCCCATTTACCAGATTATAGGAGGACATAATTGCCACAGGTTTACTCTCCTTTATGGCAATCTCAAATCCACGACAATAAATCTCACGAAGAGCCCTTTCAGAAAGATGAACATCTACTCCCATACGATTATCTTCCTGATTATTGCATGCAAAATGCTTAATCGTTACCCCGCATCCTGCTTTACTCTGAACCCCTTTGGTAACTGCTGCTGCCAGACTTCCTGCAAGCAGCGGGTCCTCTGAATAGTATTCAAAGTTTCGTCCGCACAGGGGATTTCTGTGAATATTCATTCCCGGTGCCAACCAGAGATTGACGCCAAATTTCTCCATTTCCTCAGCTATCATTTCTCCAAACTCTTTCAACAGCTGCCGATTCCAGGACTGCGCCAAAGCTGTACCAACCGGAAAAGCAGTACAGTACTGATAATACGTATCTGCATTTTGGTGAGGCTTTTCTGTTACCAGAAATCCATTTTCCAAAGAACCAAGAACACCGATTCCATAAACAGAATCATTCTCGCGATTTACCTCATAACTTCTTTGCAGTCTGATACCAGCTGGTCCGTCTGCCATGATCAATACCGGAACTCCATATTTTTCATAAAGAGCTTCTGAAGTTTCGCCAGCTGAACCAGGCACTTTAATCCCTGCTGCTCCAAGATTGCTGCTAATACCACCAGTATTTCCGTATAAAAGTGGGATCAATTCTTCTACAGGCAGCTCTTCTGCCAGAATTTCCAGCGAGTTTCCCATGGCCAGAGACTCTCGGTCAACATTTCCAGCCTTTTGTTTTCTCTGCAATGCTTCAAACTGTATGGTGGGAAAATCAGCATTTCTACTTTTCTCCAGCTGCTTTTCTGCAGCCTTTACATTCTTCGAAGCTTCCATTTTTTCAGATAATTCAACCAACGCCTCCAGTTTCTGCGTCTGCTCCAGAACTACATCCTGGTTCACATTTATAAAAGCCTCCAGCTTCAGATTGGCTGAATTATTTCCAATCCAGAGACCATACTTTCCTGTTTCCACGATCCAGGCATTTGCATCCTCAAAAAAGCTTGCAATAGTTTTTCCATCAAACAGGATCTTTAACTCCTGTTTTTCTCCCGGCTTTAATACATTTGTCTTTGCATATCCAACCAGGCGATGGTATTCTTTCTCTATCCTGCCCCGGGGAAGTGATACATACACCTGTACAACTTCTCTTCCTGCAAAAGTATTTCCAATATTCTCTACAGATACATTTACTGCAATCTTATCCTTGTCAATTTCAATACTGCAAAACTGAATCTTAAAATCTGTATAAGAAAGACCGAAGCCAAAAGGAAAAAGTGGCTTTACACCAAAACTGTCGAAATACCGATAGCCCACATAAATTCCTTCTTTATATTCTTCCAATTCCAGATTTCCATTCAGATAACTAAAATTCTCTGCAAATGGCACATCCGCATATTTTTTTGCCCAGGTTGTTGTAAGCTTTCCGCTTGGAACAGCTTCTCCAAGAAGGATCCTTGCAACCGCACGTCCCCCCTCCTGTCCAAGCTGGGAAATATTGAGGATACCTTTTATCCACTGCGCTTTTTCCAGAATATCTGTAAGCTCCACAGGACCACCGGCATTTATAAGCAGAACAATAGGCACACTTCTGCTGTTTAGAAAAAGAATATCTTTCTCTTCTCGTTCACTAAGATAATAGTCACCTTTTTCAAGACGACGATCTTTTCCTTCACCAGAAATACGGCTGATTACATAAACAACAATTTCAGCTTCCTGGATATCCATTTCAGAAACAGGACGCCCCTCCGGCATGATAAATGGATTGGATGCATAGGCATCAAAAGGATTATTTACATGCTTTGCTTCTTCAAGAATTTTCTCTTTCCATATAAGTCTTGCTTTCTGATAGCGATGTTCATAATCATCCAGCCAGTCCCTGCTGGTGATCCGAATTCCGGATTCTTCCATTCCTTCGTAAATGGTAATATTCTGCCTGTTATTTACATCTCCGGAACCAATCCCCCCTTTTACAGTTTTATCCGCACCGATGCCCAGAAGGGCAACCGATGCAGATAATGAAATGGGAAGAATATTTTCATTTTTCAATAGAACAATGCCTTCCTCTGCCGCTTTTTCTGCAAAAGAGCTATGCTTTTTCTCGCAGACAGATATTTCCGGATTCAAAGTCCCACTGTGCTTAAACTGTGTAAACGCCATTACTCTTTGACACCACCAAGGGTAACACCTGCAATAATATACTTGGAAAGAAGCAGGTACACAACAATGATCGGCACGATCGCAACTGTGATCATCATGTAAATTTTACCCATATCAAAATTCATATAATCAGCACCACGAAGAGTAGCGATCAGAATCGGCACCGTCATTTTACTCTTGGACTGGATGATCAGGGCCGGTACAAAGTAGTTGTTCCAGGAACCAACAAATGTAAAAATCGCCTGAACTGCAATTGCAGGCTTCATAATTGGAATCACAATGCGATTAAAGGTATGGAATTCTCCGGAACCATCGATTCTGGCAGCCTCCACAAGAGAAAGCGGCAGAGACGACTGCAGATAACTGTACATAAAATAAAATACAGCTGGAGATGCAATGGAGGGAATGATCAGCGGCAGAAGGGAATCATATAATCCCATCTTCGTAACCAGACGAAGGAATCCCATTGCAGTAACCTGCGTTGGCATTACAAGAATTGCCATGATAAATGTAAAAGCAACCTTTCTTGCCTTAAACTCATAAGCATAAAGACCATATGCCGTAAGGGATGAAAAATATGTACAAAGTGCGGCACTACAGGAAGATACGATCACACTGTTCAAAATTCCCCGAAACATTGGAAAGCTTCCGTCGTTTGCCACGTTTTTCAGATTCTCAAGGAAATATTTTCCTGGAAGTGCTGAGAAACCTTTCTGCAGATCCCCATGAGATCTGGTTGCATTAATTATCAATACGTAAAAGAAGAACAGGCACATAAAAGACAGAAGAATCAGTACGATATGTGCGAAAACTGTTCTGAATTGGCTTCCTGCTTTCTTCTTCATCTTCTTAATCTTCTCCTTTCTTCCTTAGCACGTTTTTTTGCAGCCTTTTTGGAACCATCCGGATCATTATCATTGGTCATGCGATATACGATGAAGCATAAAATACCACTGATAATAAACAGGTAAACAGATAATGCACCAGCCATACCATAGTTCTTACTCTTCAGATGACTGTTCAGGAACATGATCAGCGTCATAGACGTTCTATCTGGATTACCCTGTCCATTTGTCAGGATCTGTGGTACATCAAACATCTGAAGACCACCAATTATAGATGTGATCAATGTATATGCAAGAATCGGTCTGATCAGCGGCAATGTAATATAATAGAAACGTTGAATACTATTGCAGCCATCCAGGTCAGAAGCCTCAAAAATATCCATACTGATACCCATAACAGCCGCCATCAGCATAATCGTTGTATTTCCAAACCACATAAGGAAGTTCATAAAGCCAATTAATGATCTTGTTCCAACTACAGATCCCATAAAATCAATAGGGTCTTTAATCCATCCAAGAGACATCAGAATAGAATTTATTGGTCCGTTTGTAGAAAACATAGTAAAAAATAAAAGTGCAAATGCAGATGCCATAATCAGGTTCGGCAGATATATTACCACTTTAAAAAACTGTTTTCCTCTTATTTTCAAACGGGCATCTGTAAACCAGGCTGCCAGAACTAACGCAACCACAATCTGCGGCACAAATCCGATCAGCCACAGAATCAATGTGTTTGCTCCATATTTAAACATATCGGATTTCAGCAGACTGATGTAATTTGCCATTCCAATAAAATTGGGTCCGATTTCTTTAATTCCAGAACGGAAATATTCAAAAAAGCTGTAACGGACCGTATCAACCAATGGAATCAAAGAAAAAATCAAATAGATTATAAAAAAAGGAAGGATAAACAGGTAGCCCCATTTTCCATAATTAATGCTTTTCTTGTTTTTCTTCATAACAGTTCTCCTTTACACACATCTTACAGAACAGGAGAGAATCCTATGTTACAGGATCCTCTCCACGTTCCTTATACCAATTTTCAAACGTCACATGGACATTATTTTTTTAATAGTATTCTGCAAGATGTTTTTGCAAACAAAATCCTCAGAACTATCTACATTATTCCGGCCATTTAACCTCAGAGATCTCAGGATAACGCTCTTTAATAGCAGTCTCAAAGTTTGCCTTTGCTTTATCAAAGTCAACATTTCCCTGGAAATAATCACTGAAGGAGTTCTGGATAAGCTCTACACATCCCTGATCATATGCAGAAAGCGGTGCAATCTTAATGTTCTCTGCAACAGGTGCAAAATATGCAAATGGGTTCTGTCCGCCAAGGAACTCAGAAGAGAAGTTTGCATCATCTGTAGCAGCCTCTGCCATACCACTCTTTGTATTTGTGAAGTCTGAATAATCCTTAGAAATCTTTAACAGGTTGTCTTTGTCTGCAGTCATAGCAAGGATAATGTCTTTTGCATGCTCTGGATTATCAGTACCTGTTGCTGCATGAATATAAGAACCGCCCCAATTGTATTCCTGCGGAGGATTTGTAACTGCCCATGAGCCTGCATCGCCATCCCAGTTTGGACTTAATGTAAAGTCGATTCCCCATGCCGGAAACAGGAATGCAAATACTTTTGACTGGGAGCCCATAGCTTTGTTCCAGTCATCGTTCCACTGTCCTTTTACAGTAGGGTTAAGGAAACCTGCATCCAGCCACTCTTTTGAATCATTTACCCAATCCATAATCTTCTGGTCAACTGTAATGGTTGTCTCACCAGGCTGTACCCAGGACTGTGCGATGCTGTTTCCATATAAACGGAAGGTGTCTGCATAAGAAGAAAATGTGTAGTAACCTTTCTCCTTCAGTTGAGCAGCAGTCTCTTTCATTGTATCCCAGTCTTTTACTTTCTCGCCTACTTCTGTCGGATCATCTGTTCCAAAAACTTCTTTTGCAATATCACGACGGTATACCAGGGTTCCTGGGCAGCACTGCCATGTAGAACCTCTCTGTACTCCGTCAGAGTCAGAAGCAGTTGTTCTTGTGAAATCGTACTGATCTGCAAGATCTGTATCCGGGTCAATTCCAAGATCTGTAAGCGGCATTGCTACATCTGCATCTTTGTCTGTATATTTGAAAACATAATCGGTCTCAGTTAAGAAAATATCTACTTTATCATCATCAGATGCATCAGCCTGATTCAGAAGCGCCTCATCAAGCTTCTGCTGGTAAACACCATCCTGGTTTGGGTTGATGATCCAATGGATCTCAGTTCCGTCTTTTAAGGTTGTAACAGTTCCATCGCTGGAAGTGGACTCAACTTCTGGATAAATAGCCTCCAGACGTGTACGGAACTCATCGTTCCAGGAATAGATGTTAATAACCTTTCCCTCTTCTCCTTCTGCATGTGCTACGGTTGCTGTTGCAGCCATACCGGTAACTGCCATAACAGCTGTAAGTAACATAGATACTGCTCTCTTCTTCATATAAAAGATCCTCCTTTTTTGAGCATTTTCTTAATGCTGTATCTCTTTGGTGCAATAAATATACCATTTTTATTTTTGACATTATATTATTTCTCTTAACAAAATATCAGATTCATGTCATAATATAAAAAATGACACATTTTTGTTTTGGAGGGGATTACATGGCAATATCAAAAGACTGGTACAACACAGAATTTGAAGAAAACGAAACTGAATCCAAGCACAGGCCGCCTTCTGTTGAATATTCCTTTTATACGGCAGTAAAAACCGGAGATATGGAAACTGTCATACAGAACTGTAATGCAGATTCTTTTACGAATCTGGAGGGAACCGGAGTCCTTTCCAGAAACCCTGTCACGAATCTGAAATACCACTTTGTGGTTACAGCTGCGATGCTTACCAGATATTGCATTGACGGAGGGATGGAGGCAGAGCAGGCCTACCGGCTTAGTGACTTTTACATTTTAAAAATGGATTCCTGCACTTCCCTGCGACAGATTGCAGACCTTCACCACACTATGGCAAAGGATTTTACCGGAAAAATGATCCTGCAAAAAAAATTATCCGTACTTTCCAAGCCAGTTATGCAGTGCATTGATTACATCTATGCTCATATAAAGGACCGTATCACCATAGAAGACCTTGCCTGCCACACCGGTCTTTCCCAGAATTATCTATCCAGGGTATTCAAACAAAATCTTGGAATTTCCATCAGTGACTACATAAGGGAGAAAAAAATAGAAAAAGCCACACATCTTCTTCGCTACTCGGACAAAGCAGTAGTTGACATCGCCAATTACCTATCCTTCTCTTCCCAGAGTCACTTTATTCAGGTATTCGAAAATTTCACTGGTCTGACTCCAAAAAAATACAGGGATAGGTATTATAAATCCATGTGGTAAGCTGACCTAGAGCGTGTTTGAAAAAAGCTTTCTGCATGATGTGCGTCACAATTTGTGGAAGATTTTGTCCAGATGAAGGCGCCGTAGCGGGCTACGGCAACTGAATTCGGGCAAAATATACCGCAAAGTGGGGCGTGCAGATTGCGGGAATGATTTTTCAAACAGGCTCTAGCACGTAAGGCTCTTGCAATGCATAATTCTCCGCCTTACATAAAAAGACCGGATATTCAGGAATAACCTTTATTTATGCATTGTTATTCCTGAATATCTGGTCATTTTTCTAATTCTTTATCCAGATTAGTTCAAAATAATATTAATTTCATGTACTTTTTCCAAAGTCAGTTTTTCTATTTCAGAGCGCTTCAGGCGAGCCTGCCTGCCGCCTTCTGCCGACAGCAAAGTACCATCACAAAAGGCTTCTTTTATCTGCACTTTATTCCATTCTTTTTTCTCCCTGTTAAAAATATGAATGGAAAATTTCCTTCCGGCAAATTCTATTTTCAAGGAAGCTTTTCCTTCCTGATCGTACTGCTCAGGCATAAGTGCAGGTGCTATCACCATATCGCCCAGCTGGCCTTTTACTCCAAAAACTTCTGTTATCATGGTCAGCATATACCAGCTTGCAGCTCCGGTCAGATATGCGTATAAGCCTCTTCCCTGATTATCGAAATATTCCGGGATTCCCGGGTACATTTTGCTGCGTTCAAAATCCATTGCAGTATCAAGCAGAGTCTGAAGAACTTTGTATCCTTCTTTGGCGTGACCGGTTTTGTACAATGCATTGGCATACATAACTGCCATATGGGAAAAGACGGCACCATTTTCCTTTTCTCCATATGCAAATCCAAACATTCTTCCCAGGTCAAATTTTTCCTCTTTGAAATCTGTATTCAGGCGGTAGCCGCCGGCTTTCCTGTCATACAGATATGCATCTGCACTCCTGCAGATTGCCTGTATCTGTTCCTCTGTAGCGGTACCACTCATGACAGCAAATACCTGTCCGGTAAGCATCATTCGGGTGTTACACTCTGCACCAGCTTTATTGTCGGTTTCATCTGAAACCGCGCTATATTCTACTTTTCTTCCATGATTATCATAATATCCATTAAACCAGCCTTTATCCCCATCCTGGATCCATTCATTTTTCCGAATATTTTCCACGAGCCAGTCTGCTTTTTCTTCCAGATTGCTGCATACCATTTTCAGAGAAAGCACTACTTTATTTCCACTGAGATTATGGGCACTCAAATCAGTATATTGCTTCAAAACCTTCTGTTTTTTCTCAGGGTTTTCATATAACTGTTTTCCACAGGCAAACAGACATTCCATTTCTTCTGCAAGCTCAATCCTGTTAATTCCCTGAACACTCTCTATTTCTCTAAGCACATAAGCGATATCCTTCAAATTTCCGGCATAAGCACAGGTAAAGGCCACACTCTCACCTTTTTCCCAGGCCATGTCTAAGGCATCATTCCAGTCTGCTCCATGCAGACACATTTCATTATGATCTCCCACATCAAAAAATGCGCACAGATTTTGAAGAAGAATATGTTCCAGAACAGTTCCATGATATATTTCATTAGCATCTGTTTTCTGTAAATTACCATAACTGCTGTTCCATTCTTCATCATGAGCTGTTCCGCGTTTTGACTGAAGATCCTTAAAATATGGAATCTTCTCAAATAAAACATCAAGATCCCCGGTCTGATCCAAATAAAGCTTCGTAGTTACAAACGGCCAAAAGCTATGATCCATCCATACACGGGTAATATTATTCCTGTCTGCAATAAATTCTCCCTGACCACTTCCTATAATTGTGGCATTTGTTCCATCAATACGAACACCTCCATAATTATCAATGATCATCTGTCTTACCTCAGATGGCTCCATGATCAACAAGGCAAGGCAATCCTGCCATAAATCGCGCCAGCCGCGTCCCCCTTTTCCATAATCATGATAGGGGAGAAAAGAACATCCATAAATTCTTCTGAGGATTGGCTGGAAACAGATCCATTTCAGATAATTATCCGCATCTTCGCTTCCAGTTTCAAACGCTACATTAACCTTCCGAATCCAGTGTTCTTTTACTTCTTCCAGCATATTCCGTACCTGGGAGCGGGTCCTGCAGCCAGAAGTCAACGACTCTATCCATTTAGAAGCTTTTGCCGGATCTATTGCCTTTTTATCTGTATTCTCCTTTCTTGGGAACTGCTGCTCACCGGCATCTGCAATCCCACATAGTAAAATATAACCAGCTGTTTCCCTTGGTTTCAGTGTTTTCCGGCTGAATCGGATGCCTCCAACAGCCTCTTTTCCCTGAAGTTCTGTTCCAGAGGGTTTTCCGGGCTTATTAATTCTTACTGCCTCTGGATTCAGAAAGGTTCCGCCTTCTCCTATAAACTCCTCCACCGTAGGATAAAATGACTCCGGCTTCTCTCCGTTTTCATCTGAACCGTATACAAAATATGTAGTATTATTTTTCTGATGTCCCCGCTCGTCAAAGGACAAAACCGGGGTTACTTCCACACCATAATCGGTGGTCCGAATTCGGTGGAGAAGGGAGGTAACATGGCGGTGATCTCGAAGATTATCTGCACTTCTTCCATATACCGGAATTGCACCTGTTGGCACAATTTCCACTTTTTTTTCGGAAATATTTGTGATTTCCACATATTCTACTTCCATGTCCCCAGAAATTGTAACAAAAGATGTTACTTCTGCCTGAAGACCATATTTTTGTGATTTTCGGGAAATCTTCTGCCACATAAAACCAGCTTCCAGTGTGCTTTCGTCCTGCTTATCTGTAAATTTCTGAAATTCCTGTTCTGCAGAATTTCCACAGACAGACCAACAGCCCAGAAGCTTCGGATCTGCTCCAGACAGAGCAGTATCACCTGCTTCTGTGCTTTTATATACCTGACACCAGAAATTTCTGGTATTTCGGTTGTTATGCAGGTTTTCAATACTTACAGGCTCAAGAAGGAAATGATTCTGATCCGTTTTGCTGTCACCTCCCAGATTAGGGGTGATACTGGATTTCAGTCCTTTTTCTCCCGCCATAGGCAGATACAGACCGCTATAATTTTCCGGATCATGTATAATAAAGCTTCCGTTTTTATCCTGAAATTCTATATGTTTCATCAATGTTTCTCGCTTTCTGCCTGCGTCCACCCACCAGGCCTACTAAATTTTTACGACAGATACAATTCAACCTCAGTTTCAGCAGTCAGCTTATCCTGTGGGATATAATTATCTTTTAACTCTTCACCGTTTACAGTAAGTTTCTTAAATCCACTCTCTGCATGTCCCGGATTTTGCACTTTAATGTGCAGGTGACAGCCGCGGAAATCTTTTTCGACTTCAAATCCATCCCATTCCTTCGGTATGGACGGTGCGATACGAAGACCATAGAAATCAGGACGCATTCCAAGAATACCTTCCACACATCCTACCATAACAGTAGACGCAGTTCCAGTAAGCCAGTGTACATGAGAACGGCCAAAATTCGGACTTGCTTTCCCCTCTGTAAACTGACCATAGCAATATGGCTCAAGTCTGCGGATCTCCGCCTTATCATTCTGTGCAGCCGGAGCATTTTCCATAAAGTAGCCAAATGCTCTTTCTCCATGTCCCATTAATGCTTCTGCCAGAATGATCCATCCCTGTGACTGAGAAAAAATCCCTGCATTTTCTTTTGTTCCTGCATTATAAATTACAGCCAGTGCACCGTCAAAAGCATGTGCGTGGTATGGGGGATCCATGAGAATAGCACCATACTCTGTATTCAGTCTTTTATAAACCTGCTCAAGTGCCAGTTCTGACTGCTCCTTTGTTGCAAGCCCACTGATCACAGCCCAGCTCTGGGGATTCAGCCACATATTTGCTTCCGGATCTGTACGCTGTCCGATTATTTCTCCTGCTTCTGTAAAACCGCGGATAAACCGGTCTTCATTCCAGCAAAGCTTTTCAATCAGTTTCCCAAGCTCTTCCTGGCTTTTTTCCAGATATGAGATATATTCTTCATCTTTTTCGTAAGCCGCAAACTCCTTCAAAATGGTCATTGCATAATAAAACTGCAAAGCTACAAAAGTAGATTCTCCATCTTTTCCAAGCCTCAGGCAGTCGTTCCAATCTGCATAAAGTCCCGCCGGCATTCCATGTTTTCCAAGATGTTCCATCGAGAACTGGATCGCACGTTTCAGATGCTCATATACTGTTCCTTCATCTTTATTTGCAAATGGGATTACCTCATCAATAAAATCTACATTTCCTGTCTCTGACACATACTTATATACAGTTGGAAAAAGCCATAAAGCATCGTCAGCGCGATATGCCGGATGCCCTGTTTCCTGTACATAGGAAGCATCGTCTGGCGTATCCTCATGTCCTGGATTATGGGTGAATTTAACAAGAGGCAGACCACCACCATTATCTACCTGGGCAGACAACATGAAACGGATCTTATCCGCTGCCATTTCAGGTGCCAGATGGATCACGCCCTGAATATCCTGCACAGTGTCGCGGTATCCATATCCATTGCGCAGACCGCAGTAAGTAAAGGATGCTGCTCTGGACCAGATAAAAGTCATAAAACAGTTGTAAGCGTTCCATGTGTTGATCATGGTATTAAATTCATTACTTGGAGTTTTTATCTGAAAATGTGAAAGCTGTCCATGCCAGTAACTGATCAGTTCTTCCAGTTCCCTTTCGCAAACCTGCTGGCAATTTTGGTCATAACGCGCAACAATCGCTTCTGCCTCGTCATTCTTTTTCATACCTACAAGAAAAGCCATCTCTTTCTTTTCTCCCGGGGCAAGCTTTAACACTGCTGTCAATGCACCACAGCTGTTTTCATTATAATTTCCCTCACAATTAAGCTTGCCGTCAATTACTCCTACCGGGTTTCCATAACCGTGATATCTCCCCAGAAATGCTTCTTTTTCACCGCACCAGGAATCCACTGGCACGCCGGCCAGACCCAGGAACCGATTTGTCACATCTTTGTTATCTACCTTTTCCCCTTCATCAAGACGATCCAGATTTGCATGGATCATCTGGCGTACACGGTTTCCTCTGAAAACAGTTTTGGTAATATACTGGGAATACTGCAGATTTACCTGATCCTGCTCATAGTTGCTGTTGTTGGTAAATTCCGCATATCCGGTTACATTAATTTCTCTTTCCTTATCAGAACAGTTCTCCACACAAAGGCTCCACACCTCATAAGACTGTCCCAGGGGTACATAATACCTAACCTCAGAATGAATACCGCTGTAATCTGCCATCATCCTGGTATAAGCAGTACCGTGGTGACATTCACTTTTATATTTTTCAAGATCCTTTCCTACAGGCTGCCATGACGCTGACCAAAAATCTTTCGTTTCATTGTCCCTCAGATAAATATATCTTCCCGGCTCGTCAAACTGATTAAAAACATAACGTAAAATTCTTCCGTTAGCCCCAGACTTTACAAAGCTGTATCCGCCTGCATTATTGGACACAATGGCACCATACTCAGGATCTCCCAGATAGTTTACCCAAGGCGCTGGTGTATCTGGTCTGGTAATCACATATTCTCGTTTCTTATCATCAAAATATCCATATTTCATCCCTGCACACTCCTCCTGGTCTTTATATTGACCCGATTTTCCCATATGATATCTCATATGATAAAAAACATATACCAAAACTCACTATAAAATATCAAAATTATGACATGAAAAAAAGCACCCACCTCGCGGTGAGTGCTCTTCATTTTCATCTATTAAGCTAACTTGATCGGGTTGATCTTCACTCCAGGACCCATTGTCGGAGCAATAACAACGCTCTTTAAATACTGTCCTTTCAGTGTGCTAGGTCTAGCCTTTACAATAGCTCCAATCAGCGTCTGGAAGTTGTCGCTTAACTGCTCCTCAGTAAAGGAAGCTTTACCGATCGGCACATGGATAATGTTTGATTTGTCAAGACGATACTCAATCTTACCAGCTTTGATATCATTGATAGCCTTTGTAACATCCATAGTTACAGTACCAGCCTTCGGGTTAGGCATTAAACCTTTCGGTCCAAGTACACGACCAAGACGTCCAACAACACCCATCATATCCGGAGTTGCTACAACAACGTCGAAGTCAAGCCATCCCTCATTCTGGATCTTCGGAATAAGGTCCTCAGCGCCAACGAAATCAGCACCTGCAGCCTTAGCTTCCTCAGCTTTTGCATCCTTAGCGAATACAAGAACGCGAACAGTTTTACCTGTACCATGTGGCAGAACTACTGCACCACGGATCTGCTGATCTGCATGACGTCCATCGCAGCCTGTGCGGATATGAACTTCGATAGTCTCGTCAAATTTGGCAACAGCAGCTTTTTTAACTAAGCTGATAGCTTCATTAGTATCGTATAATGTTGCGCGGTCAACTGCCTTAGCAGCCTCCACGTATTTCTTTCCTCGTTTCATTTCTATAACCTCCTGTGGTATTTGCGGGGAAAAGCCCTCCCACTTACTATTTGTGATTAATCAACTACTTCAATTCCCATACTTCTTGCAGTACCAGCAATCATGCTGGCTGCTGCTTCGATGGATGCTGCATTTAAGTCTTTCATCTTAAGCTGAGCGATCTCCTCAACCTGAGCTTTTGTAACTTTAGCAACTTTTGTTTTGTTCGGTACGCCGGAACCGGATTTGATGTTTGCAGCTTTCTTAAGAAGAACTGCAGCCGGCGGAGTTTTGGTTATGAAGCTGAAACTTCTATCTGCATAAACAGTGATTACTACAGGAATGATCATACCATCCTGATCTGCTGTTCTCGCATTGAACTCTTTTGTAAACTGAACGATATTTACACCGTGCTGTCCAAGAGCCGGACCTACAGGTGGTGCTGGAGTTGCTTTACCAGCGGGAATCTGTAATTTGATATATCCTGTTACTTTCTTTGCCATTTTCGGCACCTCCTATGTGGTATTGGCGGGGGTATGTCCCTCCCACGATATTGTGTTACCTTTGTCTGTTACATTTTCTGAACTTCTGCGAAACTGATTACAACCGGTGTTTCGCGTCCAAACATCTCTACATTGATCGTTACAAGCTGCTTCTGCGGATTGATGGCAGTCACAACACCTGTAGTCTCTTTCCAGGCTCCGCCTGTTACAACAACGGTATCGCCCTCGACGAAATCAACGCGGACAGTCTCATCTTTGATGCCCAGCGGCTTCATTTCTTCTTCTGTGAGCGGTACAGGCTTGGATCCCGGACCAACAAACCCAGTCACTCCACGGGTATTCCGGACAACATACCAGGTATCGTCGTTCATGACCATGTTGATAAGAACATAGCTTGGGAACATTTTTCTCTGGACCTGCTTGGAAACACCATTACGCATCTCCACAACGTCTTCCAGAGGAACCCGTACTTCCAGAATCTGATCCTCAAGATGTCGGTTTTCAATTGTCTTCTCAATGTTGGCCTTTACCTTGTTCTCATAACCGGAATAGGTATGGACAACGTACCATTTTGCTTCTGACATACAATCACCTTTGTCCTTATTTGATTAAAAGATTAATGCATTCCAGAATGCCTGCATCCATCACACTGATGATCACACCGAGAATTACGGTTATGACAATAACAACAACTGACTGTTTCATCAGTGTATCGCGGTCTGTCCAGACAATTTTGTTGAACTCTGCCTTCAGCCCCTGGAACCAGGATTTCTTCGGCTCCTTAGCCTTGGCGGTCTTGCCTGCAGATTTTTCTTTTTCTTGCATAGCCTAACCTCACAATCTAAAGTGACTATTTTGTTTCCTTGTGCATTGTGTGTCTCTGGCAGAACTTACAATATTTCTTGGTTTCCATTCTCTCAGGATGGTTCTTTTTCTCCTTGGTCATATTGTAGTTACGCTGCTTGCACTCTGTACATGCTAATGTAATCCTAACGCGCACAACTTCCACCTCCAGTGTTTTCATTTGCATGGTCTTAAATCAGCCTTTTCGGTGTATCCGCCACCGTTTTTCGGCATAAAAAAAAGACCTAACTTCCATGTCGCTTGTACAGTTTACCACACAGCGGACATATCCGTCAAGTCTTTTGCATATAATTCTTAAGGATTTTTTGACTAAAAATAAGCTCCAATCCATGCTGGATAGCAGCAAAAGGCAGTAGTGTCACAGAAGCTCTGTAAAGCCCTTGGGCGGCAAAGAAAAATCACTTTCCATGCACACTGAGAAAATATAATTCTCAAATTCCATTGTCCTGAAAAAGCCTGGTCTTTTCGGTGATTTTCCCAGAACAAAGCCCTGATCTTTTCGAATGATCTCGAAAGAATCAAGCGGAAGGCTCATCCCCCTGCCTGTCATTTTCATATAACTTTCCTTTAAGGTCCAAAGTGTAAAAAAAGCTTTGCCCGGGTCAGAAGCAGCTTCTATATATTCCCGCTCTGTCGAATGGAAATAATGCTCCGCAATTTCCAGAGGCGCATTGACATTCCGCTCAATGTCGCATCCCACTTCATCATCCGACACCACTCCCACCACATAGTCTCCGGCATGGGAGATATTAAAATGGAGATGATCCGCCACAGGCTTCCCATTTTCGGAATATTTCAGGCTGCTTTCGGAAAGTCCGTTCCCATTCAGGATCTTCCGGATCATAATTCCTGCGCCCAGACTCCTTTTTCGGTCATCCGGCTGAAGATACCGGATGACCTTCTTTCTTCTCTCTGGTCCAACTTGTTCCAAAAGACTTTCATTCTGCAAGGGATCCTCAAGAGTATTGATATTGATTCTATATAATTTTATCATTTCTTACTATAAAAAGCACCGGGTAGCAACTGTAGATTCCCCAGGCCTGCTCCAGACAGGTTGCTGTTCACTTCGCCATGCACGAATTCAACCTTTATTTCTTCTCAATATTGATCTTCTGGTCAAATCCGGTAAGGCTGAAAACATCGTACACTTCATCAGAAACATTTACAATCCTGAAGCCTTCCTTGCCTGCCATCTTCTTATAAGCGGCGATTACCAGACGAAGTCCGGCAGAAGAGATATATTCCAGGTTTGCAAAGTCAAATACCAGGCTGGTTGTACCAGGATCAAGTGCTGACAGCTCCTTTTCCAGCTGCGGTGCAGTCTGGGTGTCAAGCCATCCTGTGATCTCCATAGTTACCTTGCTGCCCTCTGTCTTACTTACAATTTCCATTACAATTTCCTCCTTTAAGTTGCGTAAATCAATCAAAGAATGCAAGTCTGTCAAGTGCCTCAATAGCGCTTTCCAGATATCTGTCATCTGTAACCGGCCATTTGTAATCCAGTCTGTAAAGAACCTGTGCTGTAAACCGGTTGCTGTAATCCAGGGTATAGATCTCATTTTCATTATGAGCCGTATACGCGATCAGTCCGGAAACAACATCTGAGTCATCACTGTTCTTTGCAAATTCTTTTACTGCAGCCTCAAACTCTTCATCACTTACAATGTCAATGTCAAATCCATGGCTCCGCATTGCATAGATCAGATCCGCCATATAGATATGGTGGCTGTTGCAGGCGTGGAATACGGTAAATCTCCGATCTGTCTGCACCAGTCTCAATACTGCAAGTGCAGTAGAATCAATTGGTGAAAATTCTGTAACTTCGTGCATAGCCCCAATTGGGAATTTACCAACTGCCTCATATCCTCTCAGACTTCGCAGGAATCCGTTTGTAATAAAGTTGATCTGGAATTCGCCATCGGAATTTCTGCTCATCAGATTTCCTACACGGATAACCTTTCCGTCAAGTCCACTGGAAACAGCTTCCAGTACAGCTCTCTCTGCAAGGAATTTTGTGCGGATATATTCATTTGTGATGTTCTGTCCAATATACAGATCGTTTTCATTAAAGACTCTGGACATTGGCGGAACACCATCGGAACCTTCTCCAGCAACAGAAACAGTAGAAATCTGAATCAGTCTGCGTCCACTATTTTTACAGAATTCAATCAGATTTTCCACTCCGTGTACATTTATCTTCTCCAGTACATCACCAGCTGCAAAATGCTTTACGCAGGCTGCGCAGTTAATAATGGTGTTAAATTTGTAATCTGCAAATTTCTCCACCTGTTCTTTCGAGGTAATATCGCCATCCACACAGATAATACGCTCTCCAAACAGTTCCTGGCATGGATTATCGAAGTAATACATCAACATATGCATCATTCGTTTCTCCATGGACTCATATTTCCCTTTACGTACCAGGCAGTAAACCTTGCCGTCATAATTATCCAGATAGGCCTTCAGAACATGAATTCCCAGGAAGCCGGTTGCACCTGTGATCATGATATCACCAATTTCTTCCTTTGTCACCTGGTTTACGTTTTCTTCTACATTTCCGCTGATCACGCTCTGGATCCGGTTATAATTGTATCTGGAGAATTCATTCTCGCTCTGCGGATTTTCAAATGCTTCACTGTTATCCACGATTGCAGAAAGCTCACGGATAGTCGGATATTTGAAAATGTCCGCATATACAATGGAAATATTCTTAGAAAGGCACATAACAGCAACTTTCGATGCAGTAAGTGAGGAGCCTCCAAGTTCGAAGAAGTTGTCCTCAATTCCTACTTTTTCAATGCCAAGTGCTTTTTCAAATATCTCGCAAAGTGCAATCTGGACAGCGGTAACAGGCTCCACATAGGCTGTGCTGGCTGTGGTGGTTACTTCTGGTACCGGAAGTGCCTTTTTGTCGATCTTTCCGCCAGGAGTCACCGGCATTTTCTCAAGATGGACAAAGAAGGATGGCATCATGTAATCCGGAATCAGCGGGTTCAGGAACAGTTTCAGCTCATCTTCCGGAATGATTTCACCAGTATAATAAGCTGTGATATATTTGTTTCCGCCTTTTTCGATCACTATAACAGCAGCATTCTTCACCTTATCGTGCTTCAGAAGAGCTCCTTCGATCTCACCAAGTTCAATACGATATCCTCTTATCTTTACCTGGGAATCGATTCTTCCGATATATTCAATATTTCCGTCACCTTTCATGCGGACCATATCACCGGTTCTGTAAAGACGTTTGTCCTCGTCACATACGGAGAACGGATTTTCCACAAATACGGAAGCCGTCTTCTCAGGAAGATTGTGATATCCTCTTGCAATCTGACGTCCGGCATGGCAAAGCTCACCAGAAGCGCCTACCGGAAGCCGTTTCATATTTTCGTCCACAATGTAGCTGCGGATATTCCGCTGTGACTTACCGATCGGGATGTTGTCGTACTGTTTGTCAACCCAGAACTCCGTGGAGGAAACAGTATTCTCCGTTGGACCGTAGCCATTGATCATCTGGTAAGTTCTATCCCGGTAATATTTGAACTTCTCACCGCCCAGGGTGACAAATTTCAGGCTCGGAGCATCGTCAAGAAGCTCTGCAACCAGTTCGCCCATCTGGGTTGGGAAGGTAGCTGTGGTAATATTTTCTTCTTTTATGAATTTTCCAACAGCAACTGCATCTTTTCGTATGCTCTCTGGCAAAATGTACAGTACCGCACCTGCAGTAAGCGGAGCGAACAGGTCGATCACGGATGCATCGAAACAGAAGCTTGCAAACTCTGCTACAATATCATCTGGTGTCAGTTTTCTTGTCATGAGGATATACTCGATCAGGTTCAGCAGGTTCCGCTGTTCGAGCATAACGCCTTTTGGTTTTCCGGTGGAACCGGAGGTGTAGATCATGTAAGCCAGGTTCTCTGGTTTCGGAGCTGTAAGCTCTACAGAAAGCGCAAAGTCTTTGGATTCTGCTGCCACGTCATCCAGACTGATCACATTCTGGTCGTAGAAGCCTACCAGACTGCGATAACGGTCTATTACAAGCAGGTTTTCTGCCTCGGAATCCTTCAGCATGTACTCGATCCTGCTCTGCGGATATTCCGGATCCAGTGGAACATATGCGCCGCCAGCTTTCATAACACCGATATAGGCCACCGCATATTCCTTTGTTCTTCCGCACAAAATACCTGCTACTTTCTCTCTTCCGAATCCGTTTTCGGTCAGTTTCTGGGCAACATAATCTGACATATGATCCAGTTCTTTATAGGTAAGCTCGCCCATTCCATCTCTTACCGCCGGTCTGTCCGGATATTTTGCAACAGCTTCTCTGAACAGATCTACAAAAGTCTTTCCGGCATGGGAAGGATCATCTTCCATTTTGGTCTCTTCCTCAAACATCAGTCTGATGTCTGCCGGCTCGAATTCTCTCAGGATTCCATCTGCCGTTGTTTCCAGGTTATCTGCAAGGTATTTGATGGTTTCCTCGTTGTACATGTCGCCTCTGTACTCAATCTCAAAGACAAACTTATTTCTCTCAATTGAAATACTGATGGAAACATGTGCCTTTGCCGCATTCAGCTGAACAGGTTCTTCCTGCGCATATTCCCCACCGATATTATCAAAGGCGAAATTGTCGCCCTGATAGATCACCATGGCATCTGCCTTGATGTTGAACTCGTGGCTGATCTGGGAGAACGGATAAATATCGTTGTTCATGGAATTAATCAGCTGCTGCTGGACTTCATTCAGGCAATCCTTAGTGCTTCCTGAGAAATCACAGTAAACAGGAAGTGTCTTTACCAGCATACCCACGGTATCAGAAAGTCTGGAATCGTTTCTGCCATGGTAAATAGTGGTAAATACTGCATCCTTCCTGAAATTGTATTTTCCAAGAGTAATACCAAAGGCGGAGATAAAGAATACATTCTCTGTAATTCCATGCTTCTTACAGAATGCCTTCACATCCTGTACGGAGAACTCACTGGTCTCACGATGATACATCTCTGCGGTTGGAGCTGCTCCGCTCTTGTCTGGATAGAAGTTGATGCTTCCGCCCGCATTTTCAAAAATGGATTTATAGTAGTTCTCTGCATTCTTATAAGCATCACTTGCCAGAGCATCCCTATTATCAAGGGCCAGGTCATAGGAAGTATACGCTTCCACTTCCAGCTTTTCACCACTGTAAGCCCTGTTAATGTCGTTCAGGATAATGCCCAGGGAGGTGCCGTCTGCAATAATATGGTGAATGTCAAGGAACAGGTAATTTCCATCACAGGTTCTGTGAATTTCAAAGCGGAAAAGCTGCTCATTAAACAGCATGTACGGACGAACCAGATTTTCCCGGTTCATTCCATTTATAATCTGCGTCTTATAGGTTAAAGCATCATCACGTTTCTGAAGAACTTCTCCCTCGTCGCTCATAAAGAGACGGGTTTTCAGATAAGGATGAGCTGCAACGGTGCTGTCAATTGCTTCTGCCAGCTTATCCAGGTCAACCTTTTTGTCAAGCTTCAGAAGATATGGGATGTTGTAGATGGTGGATCCCATATTTGCTGTACACTCGATGAAAATTCCCTCCTGGGTATTGGTGAGAGGATAATTTTCCTGGATTTCCCTCTTGGTTTCTTTTCCGGCAGTCTTCACAAAGCCCTCTAACATCTGAATGGTTGGGTGATCCTTGATGTCAGATGTTTTTATCACAATGTCAAAAGCTTTGGAAATAAGGATATTCAGCTTAATAGCAGTGATAGAGGTCAGTCCTGCCTCGTAAATATCTGTGGTAATGCCGAATTCGGTATAGCCAAGAACCTCAGCAATACAGTCAAACAGCTTCTGCTGAGTCTCATTCTCCGGTTTCACGATCTCTTCCACTTTTCGCTCTGGCAGTGGAAGGGCTTTTTTGTTTACCTTCTGATTCTGGTTCAGCGGAATCTTGTCGATCTGCATGGTAACTGCCGGAACCATGTATGGAGGCTTGGTTTCTTTGATGAAATCATTTAACTTATTTATGTCAACCTGACCGTCAGATACTACATAAGCTGCAATGTATTTTCCACCGCCATTAGGATCATCAAAAGCTACTACGGTCGCATCCTTTATGCCTTCGTATCTTCTTATGACCTCCTCAACCTCGGAAAGCTCAATTCGAAAGCCTCTGACCTTAACCTGGGAGTCTTTTCTTCCAATGATCTGGATATTTCCATCCGGAAGATATCTGGCAACATCACCAGAATGATACAGGACTTCATAGCCTTCGGTGTCATCATAAATATTTCTGGTATAAACTTCCGCGGTTTTCTCCGGTTTATTCAGATAGCCTCTGGAAACCTGCCATCCGGAGATCATCAGCTCACCGCAAGCTCCATATGGAAGCAGGTGGCCGAACTTATCGGTTATATAAAGTTTGAAATTGTCAAGCGCTTTTCCGATCGGAATGTTTGGATAATATTTATCCACTTCAAATACAGTTGTAAAAATAGTACACTCTGTAGGGCCATAAGCATTAAAGAATCTGTAATCCTTGGGTGGTTCCATAGGAACAAGCTTCTCTCCGCCTATGGAAAGATATTGCAGGCTCTCGCAGCTCATTTCCATTGCAAACTGTCTTCCCACCTGTGTGGTCATAAAGGAATGGGTAACGCCATTCTCTTCAAAATAACGCTGAAGTGCAATGAAATCAAGGCGGATTTCTTCCGGAATAATGTGAAGCTCTGCACCGTTTGCAATTGCTCCGTAAATATCCATCATGGAAGCATCAAAACCAAAGGACGCATAAGCTGCTATTTTGGAGCTGTGATCTATATGGTAATACTTTTTGTACCAGTGGCAGAATGCAGTGATATTTCCATATTCCAGCATACAGCCTTTGGGTACGCCAGTGGAGCCGGAGGTGTACAGTAAAATAAACAGATCATGAAGCTCTGGCTTCTTAAGTTCCACGTCACGCTCTTCCAGCTGTGGGATCTCATCTGTAAATAAAACAGGTCCCTGATAGCCGTCTACCAGTGGCAGAAGCTCTCTGTCTGCGATCAAAAGCTTCGCAGCAGAATCCTCCAGCATGTACATCAGGCGATCTTTCGGGTAAGTAGGGTCAAGAGGCTGGTATGCTGCACCGGCTTTGATCACGCCCATTGGTGCGATGGCCATGTATTCGCAGCGGGGGATCAGAATGGAGACTACATCCTCCCTGCCGATTCCCTGGGATGCAATATATTTTCCAAGTCTGTCACTGAGCTCGTCCAGTTCTTTGTATGTATATTTCCGGTCTTTAAATACCACTGCTGTGTGGTCCGGAATGGTCTCTGCCAATTCAGCGAACATGTCAGAAATGGTTTTGCTTCTGTCAAATTCGTTTTCTGTATGATTGAATTCTGCGATCTTGTTTACCCCACTCTGAGAGATCACAGAGATTTCAGAAACATATTTTGTTTTCAGCATGGAGCTCATGGCAGCTTCATAGGAATCCAGGATTCCGTCAATAAAGGCCTGGCTGTACATGTCGCTGCGGTATTCTGCTGTAAGCACATAAGTGTGGTTGTACTCTCTTACCTGGATCAGCAGAGGCATTTTTGCCATATCCAGGGAAAGGTCGTGACCTCTGGCAATAGTGTCTCCAATTGGATAATCGTCGCTGAGCTCTGCCTGGTATGCAAAGGTAAGATCCGAATTCAGCCCGTATTTTGCACAAATGTCGGAAAATGGGAAAATATCGTTTGCCATGGAGGACAGCATCTGCTCGGAAAGCTCTGCCATATACGCCTGTACGGTGGTCTTCGGGTCGAATTTGCAATAAACAGGAAGAGTTTTTACCAGCATGCAGACTGTGTTTTCAAGCCTGGAATCGTTTCGTCCATTATAAATAGTAGAAAACAGACTGTCCTCTGCATTGGAGTATTTTGCCATAAGGATGCCGAACAGACCTGTAAATAAAATATTCGGGGTAACACCCAGCTTCTCGCAATAGGAAAGAATGGCCTCTTCTTTCAGGCCCATGGTCTTCTCCAGATAACCTTTTTCAGGAGCTTTTCCATTCAGGTCCGGCATAGGAAGAGATTCAGTCTCAATTCCTTCAAAAATACTGTCATAATATTTCTCGGCTTTTTTGTATTTGCCCTCTTTCATCTGCTGTTCTTCATCAAGGGCCGCATCAAATCCGGTATAGGACTCTTTTTCCAGTTTTTCACCCATATATGCCTTATTGATATCTTCGAAAATGATATCATAGGAGTTGCCGTCAGCAATAATATGGTGGAAATCAGTAAAGAGGTATTTCTTATCTTCTGTCACATAAATTGCCACACGAAGGAGACGTCCTTTTTCCAGCTTAAACGGACGTACAAGGCTTTCCTTCTGGCTGGCAAATTTCTCATTTGTGGTCTCGATTACTTCCGGCACAAATGTCTCATTTCCAGGGCGCTGTACCATCTCCCCATTATCGTCAAGATATACCTGTGTAAGCAGGTAGGAATGGGCGCTTACCATTCTGGCAATTGCATCGGATAATTTCCGGGTATCCACTGCAGGATCCAGTTCAAAAAGGAAGGGGATATTGTATACGGTACTCTCAGGATTTTTGCTGCATTCTGCAAAAATACCCTTCTGGGAACCGGTAAGAGGATAAACCTCTCTCTTTTCGTAGGTTCTGAGCTTCGGCGCCAGCATGACATATTTTTCCAGCTTCTCCACGGTATTGTTCTCGTGGATATCGCTTGTTTTTACGGTAACACCAAATTCCTCTGAGATCAGAACACAGAGCTTCATTGCACTGATGGAGGAAAGGCCGGCCTTATAAAAGCTGGTGTCGATTCCGAAGAAGTCGTTTTCTACTACTTGGGCCACAATGTCAAAAATCTTCTTCTGCATTGGAGTTTCCGGCTCTTTCAGATTTCTGGGCTGCGCCACAGGCTTGGGCAATGCCTTTTTGTCAATTTTTCCATTCTGTGTTAAAGGCATTTTTTCCAGCTGGATGAAAACATCCGGAACCATGTAATGAGCCAGGGATTCTGACGCATAAGCGGTAAGCGCTTCAACATCGATCTGGCGGTCTGCCATAAAGTAGCAGCAAAGATATTTATTATCCACCGGTACTGTAATACTGGTGATAATTCCTTCGAAGCTGTTAACAACCTCCTCGATCTCACCAAGCTCGATTCTGAGACCACGAAGCTTGATCTGATTGTCAATTCTTCCGAAAAATTCGATCTCGCCATCTGGAGTGATCTTTGCAAGATCGCCTGTTTTATAGGCTCTTTCTCCGTTGAGAGTGATGAAAACCTCCGCTGTTTTCTCCGGCAGATTGATATAGCCCCGACCTACACCAAGACCTGCAATTACAAGCTCTCCTGTCTCTCCGTCCGGAAGAATCCTGTTCTCTTTATCAACCACGTACACCTGAACATTGCCGTTTGGCTCTCCGATGGTAATATTTTTGCTGTCGGTGATCACCTTCATGGTACAGCTGATGGTGGTCTCGGTTGGTCCATAGCCGTTCATAATATAAGCATCTGGGTTTACTGCATGAATCTTGTCAAAAAGTGCAGGCGGGAATGCTTCTGCTCCTACGTCAAATACCCTGATCTGGGCTGCTGCTTCCTGAAGCTGGGGCAGATCGATCATATTGGAAAGATAGGTAGGAGTTGTGGTCATAATATCCACTTTATTTTTTACAATTAAATCTCCGAGCATAATGGGATTCAGGATCTCTTCATCGCTTGCGATCACTGCGGTCATTCCATTCGTGAGAGGGAGAAATTCCTCCAATACCGAAACATCAAATGTCATGGCTGCCATGGAAAGAGAAACGCTTCCCCTGCTTACATAGCCATAGGTTTCTGCATTCTTTGGATTAGGATTTATAAAATTGGCAAGGTTGATATGCTCGATCATAACACCTTTTGGTTTTCCAGTGGAACCGGAGGTGTAAATACAGTAGCAAAGATCATGTTCCTTAATCCTGGTATCCGGATTCCCGGCATTTGGATTTTCCAGCAGTTCTTCAAGCAGAAGCACCGTACAGGAAAGCCTGGAAAACAGCTCCTGGCGCTCCTTCGCGATCTCCTCTGTGGTGATAATAAAGGGAACTCCTGCATCTTCAAAAATGAACTGCACACGGTCATCGGGATAATCCGGAGCTGCAACAGCAAATGCACCACCAGCCTTCAAAATACCCTGACGGACTGCGTAAAAGTCACAACAGCGCTCCAGTACCACACCTACGATTTTTTCACAGCCAACGCCTTTTTCAATAAGAGAATTCGCAATTCTGTTTGCTCTTTCATTCAGCTGTGCGTAGGTAAAGCTTTCCTTGCTGGAAGCTACAGCACATTTGTCAGGATGAAGCCGCACCTGCTCTTCAAACAGCTTTGTCACAGGCTGAAATTCAAAAACAAAATTGCTCTTTTCGTTAATGTCAGACATTTCCTGCACCTCCTAAAATGATATTATTGTATTATTCATATCAATTGCGCGGATATAATCCATTGATTTTGAAATCTTTTTCACCAGCTCAATTCCATGGATATCAAACTCCTCATGGTCATAGCTGTATTCCAGCGGATTAAAATTCACTCCGTTGTCTCTTATCCTTAACTGGCAAATGTCATCCTCCAGGCAAAGGTTGATGTCGATCCAGTTGGAAGTTTTTCCACCAAATTTAATGATATTCACAGTCATTTCTTCTGCACACACGGCAGCAAGATTGGCTCTGTTTCCGGATACACCGTTTTCCTTGCAGAACTCCAGGATTTTTCTGTTAACCGCGCCAGCTTCTTCCATGGTGCTCTTAATGGAAAAATCAAGATTGGTTCCGGGATTTTGATCGGGAACAATATAAAAAGTAGAATTTTTGTGTTTGATCTTTCGGAAAACCCAGGCTGCGATCAGAGTTATGATCTCTGTGGCAACGAATGCAGCACCAATTCCATTTGTACCGATTCCATCAATCTGTTTCCAGATAGAAATTCCTATAAATGTTGCAGGAAGAACTGCCACTGCATTTTCAAGGAAGGTAACAAAGCTTGCAATTGCAGTCTCTTCAATAGATTCATAATAGCTTACGGTAAATTTATTCCAGAGATAAGGCACTACACACAGAGCAAAAATACGCAGCGCATGAACCATCTCCCGTCCCAGCTCTCCGCCGCCTCCGAACATAATGGTGATCTGTTCTGTAAACAGCATGATCAGAACGAATATGACTGCCAGCACGATGTAGCTGTATTTCAGCATTTTTTTGCACAGGACACGGATTCCCACATAGTCTTTTTCTCCAAAAAGAATTCCTGCAACATTAGGAATTACACCAATGATTCCGCCTGTAAGCATTTCCACGATCAGCAAAACATTGTCGCAGACCGTAAATACTGCCATTCCGTCTTCCCCGATCTGATTCATGATGATGGTATTCAGGCCAAGGGCTTTTACAAAATTGGTTGCCATGAAAACAAGCATAGGCACACCTGTAACCACCGCTTCCTTCACGATTCCGAAATCCTTTGCATTCAGCCGCACGAAACTGATATTCCTCTTATCTGAGCGAATGTAGAAAAGGAAAACCACCATGGCAAAAAGGAAGCCAAGTACCGTTGATAAGGATGCACCTGTGACTCCAAGTGGTGTAAATCTAAGAAATATGTAATCCAGCACAAGATTTATCACATTGGCTGCGATCAGATAAACAGAAGCAAGCTCCGGATGGTTTTCCACCCCAAGATAGTTTACCATCATCAGACCAATTCCGATTACCGGTGCACCTAACATGCTGATGCGGATATAGTCTCTTGTATAAGTTGTCAAAACTCCGTCTCCGGATACCAGAAATCTGGCAATAGGTCCTGCGGCAGGAAATGCAATAAGAGAAAACAGCAGTCCCACCACGAGTGTGACAATGAAAGTGGCTGAAAACAATCTCGAGGCCCCTTCTTTGTCACGTTTACCAAGCATATTCCCTGCGGCTATGGAACCTCCCACACCCAGACAGTAACCAGTAAGCTGAACTATCGTTTCAACCGGAAGACTCATTGTGACTGCGGACATTGCTTCTACACCAATTAAATTACTTACAAAGATGGTGTCCACAATGTTTCCAAGCTGAAGTGCCAGCGACATCATAATACCTGGAACGATATACTTGTTTAATTTCGCATTCAGCAATCTGTTATTTCTGTTTTCCACCATTCCATCCCCTTTCGAAATTTTGGAATATTTCTAAACAAAATCAGAATACTCCATATTTATATATAATTTAGCAAAAAATGAAATTTTTTTCAATAAAGCAACGAAAATAACGTCAAATTAAACAAAAATAACTTAAAAAAATACCGGTTTCCCAAAGATATCCATTTAATGGAATTCTTTGGAAAACCGGTAGTATCCTTCCTGATATGTAATTATTCAGCAGACTCCAGAACATGTTTAAAAAGGCTTTCTGCAAAATGTACGTCACAATTTGCAGAGCCTGCAGATTGCAGGAAATAAATTTTCAGACAAGCTCCAAAGCCCTGTGACAGGCTGCTTTATGCCCCTTTTCCACCTCCTGAAGTACAGGAGCTTCCTGCCTGCAGCGGTCTGTTGCATAGGGACAGCGGGTATGGAATTTACATCCAGACGGTGGATTGTAGGCACTTGGCACGTCACCTTCCAGAATGATACGCTGACGTTTCTTCTTCACATCCGGAAGCGGGATTGCAGAAAGAAGAGCTTTGGTATAGGGGTGCATCGGGTTGGAATAAAGCTGGGCTTTTTCTGCAACCTCAACCACACTTCCAAGATACATAACTGCGATTCTGTCACTGATATGGCGGACTACGCTCAGGTCATGGGAGATAAACAGGTAGGTCAGATTTTTCTTCTGCTGCATATTTCTCATAAGATTCAGCACCTGCGCACGGACAGATACGTCCAGTGCGGAAACCGCCTCGTCACAGACAACAAATTCCGGATTCAGGATCAGTGCCCTTGCAATTCCGATTCGCTGCCTCTGACCGCCTGAAAACTCGTGAGGAAAACGATTCAGATACTGTTTATCCAGTCCAACCTCCTGAAGGATCTCTTCCACCATTTCCCTGCGTTCTTCCTTAGTCCCCACTTTATACACCTCAAGAGGGGCACTGATCAGATCATAAACGGTCATTCTGGGATTCAGGGAGCTGTATGGATCCTGAAAAATGATCTGCAGCTTCCGGCGCATTTCCCACATTTTTTTCTTATCATAGGTAAGGATATCTTCCCCATTGTACATAACCTGGCCCTCTGTTGCCGGGATCAGGCGGAGAATAGTTCTTCCCAGAGTGGATTTTCCGCAGCCGGACTCTCCGACCAGGCCCAGTGTCTCACCCTTTCTCACAGAAAGACTTACATGGTCTACTGCTTTTACTACAGATGGATTACGGTTCAGAAGCCCTTTTTTTGCCGTAAAATATTTGGATAGATCCTTTGTTTCCAACAAGATTCCTGTGTTCTCACTCATTCTTTCTCACCCTCGTATCTGAAGCAGCTTACCAGAGAATTTCCAGCATGGTAAACGCCTGGTTTTTCTTTCATGCAGCGGTCTTTTCCGTAAGGACATCGGGGAGCAAATCTGCAGCCTGCAGGCATAGCATCCGGTGCCGGAACGGTGCCCTCAATGGTATTCAACAGCTCTACATCCTCATCAAGACGTGGGATAGAGTTCAAAAGTCCCTGTGTATAAGGATGCTTCGGTCTTTCAAAAATATCCTCAATGCTGCCGTATTCTACTGCTTTTCCTGCATAAAGAACAAGCACATCGTCTGCGGTCTCTGCTACTACCCCCATATCATGGGTAATCAGCATAATAGCCGTTCCCATTTTTTCCCTAAGCTCACACATCAGCTCCAGGATCTGTGCCTGAATGGTTACATCCAGGGCGGTGGTAGGCTCATCTGCGATAAGAAGTCTTGGCTCGCAGGATACTGCCATGGCAATCATCACTCGCTGGCGCATACCGCCTGAAAGCTGGTGCGGATATTCCTTCATCCGCTTCTCCGGCGCTGCGATTCCAACTCTTTTCAGAACGTCCACAGCTCTTGTCCAGGC
Organism: Blautia faecis; assembly: GCF_020554845.1. Taxonomy (GTDB): domain Bacteria; phylum Bacillota; class Clostridia; order Lachnospirales; family Lachnospiraceae; genus Blautia_A; species Blautia_A faecis. The sequence continues at coordinate 39,573 of NZ_JAJCIA010000033.1, forward strand.
TTCCTTTTTGCCGCAGTTCTGGTGGAGCATGATTGGTTCCATCAGCTGGGTTCCAATAGTCAGAGTCGGATTCAGGGCAGTCATTGGATCCTGAAAGATCATGGCAATATCATTTCCGCGGATCCTGCACATCTCTTTCTCCGGAAGCCCTATCAGTTCTTTTCCATCCAGTTTGATGCTGCCGCCAGAAATCCGGGCGTTGCTTCCAAGAAGCTGAAGGATAGACATGGATGTGACACTTTTTCCGCATCCAGACTCGCCTACAATTCCGAGGATCCTGCCTTTTTCTACAGAAAAGCTTACACCGTCAACGGCTGTGTTAATGCCTTTTTTTGTCTGAAACTGTACCTGTAAATTCTCTACTGAAAGTAAAGATGCCATAGCTGTACTCCTTTTTCTCTTAATTAACTCACTGTGATTCTTTCACAGCTCCTGAAATCCGCCAGAAATGAGAGTCTTTTCTCTCATATTTGGCGGGTTCCAGGATCAAAAGCTTTATCCGCTTTTGTCCTGTTTCCCATTTTTATTACTCTTTATCCCACTCCCAGGAAGACCAGTTCAGACAATTAAAGTCTGCAACGTTCAGGTTCTTCATGCTCTTGTTGTAAGCGGTAAGAAGGTTCTTTGTATATAAGTAGCCCATAGCTGCTTTTTCTACAACCTTTTCCTGATACTCATCGAAGTATGGTTTTCTTGCTTCAAAAGTAAGCTCTGCGTTTCCTTTGTCGATCAGGTCAGAAAGCTCTGTATCCTGAAGCTGGCAGAAGTTGCAGGAGCTTTCCGGATAGATCATTTCACGGCTCTCACTTGGGTCAAGAGTTCCGCCGGAACCAATGATTCCAAGATCATGCTCGCCGTCAAGCATACGGCTCATCAGAGTTGCAAAGTCCATCTGCTCAATTTCTACATTTACACCGACATTTGCAAAATCCTGTACGATCAGGGCTGCACATCTCTCGGTAATGCTGCTTCCAGAGGAGATGAAAAATTTCAGTGTCTGTCCAGCCGGGAAGCCTGCTTCTGCAAGCATCTCTTTTGCCTTTTCAGGATCGTACTGAACCTGAACTTTGTCATTGTAGTATGGGCTTACCGGTGCGATCGGGGTCATGATCGGAGTTCCCTCTCCCATAAGAAGACCATTTACCAGTACGTCACGGTTGATTGCCATATTCAGTGCCTGGCGAACTTCCTGAGTAAGATATTCCTTCTGAGTATTGAAGATCAGAGTGGTATAGGAAGTGGTAGGAACAGACTCTGTTACCAGGTTATCCTGGGACTTGGCTGTTTCCCAGTCATCAGTCAGTACGGAACCGAATCCGATCAAATCAAGCTCGCCGTTCATAAGACCGGAAAGAACGTTTGCGGACGGTACTACACGGATGATCAGACGGTCAATATTTGGAGTTCCAAGATAGTAGTTTTCGTTCTTTGTGAACTCCATACGCTCACCATTGATCTCACTGTCATAGATGAATGGGCCGGAACCTACCGGATTTGCCCAAAGGTCAGGAGCATTGATCTCTTCTGCTGTTTTTCCTTCAAATATATGTTTCGGGATGATGAAAACAGTGTCGATATCCTGCAGGAATGTATCAGGATACATAGCCTCTTTTAATTTGAAGGTTACTTCATAATCGCTGTCTGCAGTTACTTCGATAGAATCCTCGGAAAGCTCTGCTCCGGAATCATCCACACCGGCAATGTACTCCAGGTGATAACGGCTCTTTGCCTCTACAGACGGATCAGAATACATCTGGTAGCTGAATACAACGTCCTCTGCTGTAACCGGCTCACCATCAGACCATACTGCGTCTTCATGAAGCTTAAAGGTAACTGCGTCACTGGCATCATTTACAGTCCAGGACTCAGCAAGGCGTCCCTCAATGGAACCGTCTGCGTTTGTCTGTGTCAGGCGGTCATAAATCTGGTCACAGATAAAACGGGTGTAGTTGCTTGTGGTGTTCAGCGGCATCATGGTATCCCATGCCTGGTCCATAGCAGCTGTTACAACTTTTTCCTCTGCCTCAGCAGCAGCTGGAACAGCATAGCCTGCTACCATGCTTCCTGCAAGCAGGAGCGCTGCAGCCTTTTTCATGTTGAATTTCATAGGTCTCCTCCTTTTTTCTTTTGTCAGGGATATTTTTTCTCTGACAGGTTTTGTGAAGCAAATCAGTCCGGGAAACTCCCGGAACCAATCTTATGTCAACGGACTGTCCGGTCTTGCATCAAGACCCTCCTAATCCTGAGACATTACAGTTTGATCTTCGGATCCAGCGCATCGCGGATACCGTCGCCCAGAAAATTAATACTTAACACAGTGATCAGAAGTGCAAGTCCCGGCGGAAGCCAGATCCACAGTTTCTGGGAAAGCACAGTAATGGACTGCGCATCGTAGAGCATATTTCCCCAGCTTGCTCCCGGCGGCTGTACACCCATGCCAAGGAAGCTTAAGGATGATTCGGAAAGGATGGCACTCGCCATCTGGAATGTGATTGCGATCAGGATCGGGGCAAAAGAGTTTGGAAGAACATACTTTGTCACGATCTTGAAATTGGAGGTACCAATTGCCCTTGCAGATTCTACATATTCTTTCTCGGATACGGAAAGTACATTTGCATAGATCAGTCTGGCAAACTGTGTCCAGCCGAGCACACCGATGACACAGGTTACAGACCAGACAGACGGTCCCAGAACAGCAACCAGCACCAGGATCAGCACAATTGATGGAAAAGACATAAAAATATCTGCAATTCGCATAATAACTGCTTCCGCTTTTCCTCTGGCATAACCAGCAACCAGGCCAAGAGGAACTCCGATTGCGCAGCTGATCAGTGTGGAAACAAAACCAACCAGCAGAGAGGTTCTTCCGCCGTACATCAAACGGGCAAAAACATCACGTCCGATAGCATCAGTTCCAAGGATGTGCGCTCCTCCCGGAGCTGCAGAAAAAGCAGTGTAATCTGAAGTATAAGGATCCAGCTTCAGGATCATGGGAAGAAAAACCACCATCAGGATTTCCACGATCAGGACTACCAGGCCTGCCATAGCCATTTTGTGCTCTTTCAGTTTATCAAGTACCTCGGAAAGATAGCTTACATTTTCGTTTTTCTGTTTTTTCATTTTTGTCTTCTATCCTCCCTTATTTATAGCTGATTCTCGGATCCAGAATTCCGTATGCAACATCAGTGAGAATATTCGCAATAAGAACCGCTGCCGCGATCATAACCGTGATTCCCATAATAACCGGGTAGTCTCGTCCATTGATCGCTGTTACCATAAGAGAGCCAATTCCCGGCCATCCAAAAACCTGCTCAGTTACAACTGCACCGCCTACAATAGAAGGAATGGACATTCCCACAACTGTAACAACCGGTGTAAGGGCATTTTTCAAGGCATGCTTCATGATCACTTTCCATTTGGTAAGACCCTTGGACTTGGCGGTACGAATGTAGTCATCCTGCATAACTTCCAGCATACTGCTTCGCATGTGCCTTACCCATCCTCCGATCTGCTGGAAGGAAAGAACCAGACAAGGCAGGATCATGTGCTTCATCAGATCTCCAAATGTATGAGCTCCGCTTGAGCTGTACATTCCTCCTGATGGCAGAATGTTAAACACAATGGCGAACAGGTAAATAAATACCAGTCCTACAAAGAAGTTCGGAGTCGCCATCATCAGCATAGACAGACCGCCGGAAAAGTAATCTCTTCCTGAATTCGGCCTGGAGGCAGCAAAGATTCCAAGAGGAATGGATACGATCAATGACAGTACAATGGAGCTTGCTGCCAGAATCGCAGTAGCCGGAAGACGCTCCAGTATCATCGCTGCCACCGGTCTCTGGGTGCTGTAGGAAAATCCCAGATTTCCCGTAAGCAATTGTTTCAGCCAGGTAAAATACTGAATGATCACCGGCTGATCCAGTCCAAGTGCCACTCTCTTACGTTCCAGCTCTGCCGGAGTAATTCCCGGATCTGCCAGAAGTGCATCCAGCGGTGAACCAGGCGCCATATTCAGAATAAAATAGGCCAATATGGTAATTCCGAAAAAAGTGGGAATGGCGATCAGTATTCTTTTTAATATGTATTTCCACTTCATAGTGTTTTCCCTTCATCTCCTTTTCCTAGAACCTGTTTAAAAAAGTATTTCCGCAAGCTCCCGCAAATTGTGGCGCACATCTTGCAGAAAGCCTTTTTCAACCACGCTCTACCATAATCCGGATAATCTCTTTATCCGTTTCGCACATACCTTCCTTCGCCAGCTGTCCCACGTTCCGGATGGTATTTTCCACACCGTGGGTAACGATTCCATCACCTCCGTAGAACTGCTGTCCCTGTATGTACATTTCATAGCCCATGATTCCGGCATCGACTGCTGCTGAAATCTTGGCTGCGCAGGAGGCTTTCGCTCCGTCACAGATGATTCCGGAAACAATTGCCAGGGAATTCACGATTGTATGTGCAATTACTTCATAATCGCCGCCGTAGAGATAAGCAATTCCCGCACCGCTTCCGCAGCCTGCACTTACTGCACCGCAATAGGCAGAAAGAGTTCCGATTCCAGTCTTCAGATGAATGGTTACAAGATTGGAAAGCACCAGGGCGCGAAGCATTTTGTCATGGGAAACCTGCAGCTCTCTGGCAAATTCAATGACCGGAATGCTGGCAGTCATACCCTGGTTGCCGCTTCCGGAGTTAATCACCACAGGAAGCTCGCAGCCATTCATTCGGGCATCGGAACCGGCTGCTGCCTTGGCTCTGGCACGGATCTTAATATTGTCGCCGTAGGTGTGAAGAAGGACTTTTCCGATGTTCGCTCCATAGTTTCCGCGAAGTCCCTCCTCAGAAATGGCTGTATTGTAACGGATCTGACGCTCCAGAACCTCCTTTACATCTTCTGTGTCAACAGTGTTGGCAAAGTCGATAATGTCTTCTATGTTTAATATGGAATGGTCGGTCTTTTTCTCTTCCTTACCTGAACAGACATCTTTCTGGAAAACAGGCTGGCCGTTTTTCTCAATAAGGATGATGTTGGTGTGAGTATCTACAATGCGAACACGGGCCGTTTCAGTACCTTGAGTTACGGTCAGATCGATTTCAAATACATGCCCGGTGGATGCCGGAGTGATCTTGGGTTTCACCTGATCCATGTAGGACTTGATTTCCTCCTTCTGACCGGGTGTTACTCTTGCAATTACTTCAAGGAGCGCTTCCGCATCGCCTGCGATCACACCCGCGCACAGAGCAGCTGCAATTCCCCTCATGCCGCCAGTATTGGGAACGATGACGCTTTTTACATTTTTGATAATATTTCCACTTACTTTAATATCCAGCTGTTCCGGCAGATTACCTAAAGTTTTTCTCGCCACTGCGCCTGCATAGGCAATGGCAATGGGTTCGGTACATCCCATTGCAGGAACCAGTTCTTCCTCTAGGATTTTTACGTAAGCCTGGTATTTTTCATCACTTTTGTGCAATGTTTTCTCCTCGCTTTCGCACAACATTATAAATACTTTAGCACACTATCTTCTTAAAATCAATTAATTCCAGAAATTTTATATTTAGAAAAATCCCGAACTATATTTGTGAATTTTGTTTTTGTTAATCACTTCGCGAATATAATCCTGATACAGATTTTTTATTTGGAATCAGATCAGAGGATTCTTTTTAGAAATAGTCATATCCGCCATGAATGTCTACAACGCTTCCATTCATGTATCCATTTTTCAGAACTTCGTATGCCATATCTGCCACTTCTGAGATCTCACCAAAGCGGTGAAGCGCAATCTTACGGTTAATGCGTTCATAGCTTTCCGGAGTGCGGTTCTTATGCCAGCTGGTTTCAATAAATCCCGGGGCAATGGCATTGACCCGGATCTGCTTTGGTTCCAGTTCTTTTACCAGAGATTTGGTAAGGAAATGAATGGCGGATTTGGTGACACCATACACCAGAGAGGAGGAATAAGCCTGCTGTCCTGCGTAGGAGCCTGTAAAAAGAATGCTGCCGCCTTCGCTCATAATGGGGCGAAGTTCTTTCACCAGAAATACCGGAACAGACAGGTTGGTATTCACAATTTTGGTCCATTCGTTGAAGGTGTAGTCTTCATATTTCGCATAGGTGCTGATTCCTACATTGTTTACCAGCCAGTCTACACGGCTTGCTTCTTCTTTGATCCGGGATACAAATTTCATCATTTCATCATAGGATGACATATCAGCCTGGAGCAACCGGATTTTTTTCTGATTTTCCTCTGTTTGTGCATGAAGAAATTCCTCCGCCTGCTCCGTGTTATGTCCATAGCTCACATATAAAATATCGTCCGACGCAGAATTTTCCAGAATTTTCTCCGCAATCCCTCTTCCGATTCCAGATGTACCGCCGGTGATTATGGTTACTTTGCTCATGGGGTGTCCTCTTTTCTGTATATTTTATTACTATTTAGTGTGTTGAAAGTTGTTAAAGGCGGACGCATTCGGACAATGGTGATTGCTCACTCGCCGGCGCAACGCTCCAG